>CALRVH010000012.1:0-84246 GCA_943371565.1 Chitinophaga pinensis
CGTGTTGATCCGTGGCGGAAGGGTGAAAGACTTACCAGGTGTTCGTTATCATATCGTTCGTGGTTCTTTGGATACTGCCGGTGTAAAAGACCGTAAGAAGAGCCGTTCTAAATACGGAACGAAGAAAGAAAAAGCAAAGAAATAATTAGTTTAAGTAATAAGTTATAAAGTAATTTTTAAGTCATGCGGAAAGCACAAGCCAAGAAACTCCCTTTAGCACCAGACCCAAAGTTTAATGACAAACTGGTTACCCGTTTTGTAAATAACCTGATGTGGGAAGGAAAGAAAAGCGGAGCATTCAATATTTTCTATGATGCATTGGACAAAGTAGCCAAGCAAACAAGTGAGGATGGATATGAGGTTTGGAAAAGAGCTTTGACAAATGTAACGCCTGGTGTAGAAGTACGTAGCCGCCGTATTGGTGGTGCTACCTTCCAGATTCCTGCTGAGGTTCGTCCTGACAGGAAAGTTTCTTTAAGCATCAAATGGTTGATCCGTTACAGTCGTGACAGGAATGGCCGCAGCATGGCTGATAAATTAGCCGGTGAAATCGTTGCTGCTTCAAAAGGTGAAGGCGCAGCATTCAAGAAGAAAGAAGACACCCATCGTATGGCTGAAGCCAATAAGGCTTTTGCTCACTTTAGGATCTAAAAGATACAAGAACACAATCCTGAAAGCCATTCGTTTTTCAACGAATGGCTTTTTGTTTTACGGCTATTGAGTTTTTGGCTGTAAATAAAACAAGATCCTGGTTACAAAATTGGATCGTAGTGAGTTATTGGGATTGCCCGATAGGGCACAAAGAAGAATGGATCGGGATTTGAAAGAAGTGGTTGCTGTGATGGCTGCATCATTCAAAGCTCACCATCCATTCAATACCATATTTGTCTCTAAGCATACCAAAATAGGCACCCCAGGGGCTGTCAGCAATAGGCATTTCAACTTTTCCACCTGCAGAGAGTCCAGTAAATAATTTGTCTGCTTCTTCTTTGCTTTCTGCACTAATTGAAATTTTACTTCTTGTTTCATTTTCATTATGCTTTCCCATAAACTCCGGGGTGTCGCTTCCCATTAAAACATTGCTTTTACCAATAGGCAAAGCAATATGCATAATTTTATTGGCTTCATTTTCTGAAACAGGATGTTCGGGGTTAGAAAAGTCTTTAAACCGGGCTATCGTTGCGAACTCTCCCCCAAATACTGATTTGTAAAATGTAAAGGCTTCTTCGGCATTCCCGTTGAAGTGAATGTAAGGATTGATTTGTGCCATGTGTTTTATTTTTTTGATTGTTGAATTGGTTACTTTTTTTTTGCTGTTTTTCACTCTAATTCTTCACAGCTATAGTTATGAGTATTTAGCAAACCTATTATTAGCAAAGCGATATTTTCTTCGCTGTCAATACGCAAAATCTTGTCTCTGTCCTGAAGATCAAAATTCCATTTTGCTTTTGGCAGTATTTTGTCAATATGCGGTTTGAGTTTCTTTATCTGCATCTTGGTTTTTACAGATGTTTTGAAAACGAAGATCATTTTTGCGATAATCCCGATAGTTATCGGGATGCTAATAGGTTTTCCAAATTGTTCATTGACATCTTAAATCCTTCTGTGAAACCCATTTCAATCATCTTCTCCAAACGGGCAAGGGATTCATTGTAAATAACAATACTGACTTTTGTCTTTCCGTTTTGTTCGCTAAAAGTGTAATCCCAATCAGAACCTGGCAATTCAGGATTTTCAGCTGCGTCTGCAAAAGCATTAGACATTTTGAAATTGGTTTTTGGAGTAATGGCCGTGTATTCCTGAATTGACCAACGTTCTAGTCCTTCAGGGCTTACCATTGCATAAAATCTTTTTCCACCAACTACAAAATTCATATATTTTGTTTTTGATGTCCAGGGTTTAGGTGCGACCCATTGGTCAAGAATTTCGGCTTTGGTAAAAGCATCCCATACCAGCGGAAGTTCGGCAGCAAATTCCCTGGTTATGTATACCGTTTTTGCTGCTTTGTCAACTGTAAAATCAAATAATAGATTATTGTTCATTTTTTTTGTTTTTTAATGGTTGATAATACCTGGTCGAGTTGATTAAACCGGGTTTCCCAAATCTTTCGGTATTGCTCTAACCATTTGTCAATTTCTTTCATTTTATTAATTTCAAGAGAGTAGTAGATCTCTCTGCCTTGGTGTTCTTGTTTTACAAGTTCACATTCGGTGAGAATGCGTAAATGTTTTGACACCGCTTGTCGTGTCGTGTTGAAGTTGTCGGCAATGGCGTTAGGGGTCATTGCCTGTAAGGCAATTAAGGCAATAATAGCCCGCCTTGTGGGGTCTGCGATGGCTTGAAAAACATCTCGTCTCATTTGTCTGAAGATTTATTTATGAAACTAATCGGTTGCAAACATATGTGCAACTTTTCGGTTTCGCAAATTTATTTTGCGATTTTTTTTTAAATTTTCCTAATCTTTTTTGTGAATTGTCTGTTAGTGGGGAGGGGCTATACAGGGAAGGTAACGGTTAGGGCTTCGTGCAGGTTGGGAAATAGCATTCCGTCTGTGCAACTTGCACAAAACCCAATCCTATGTTAGGGGCAGGTTTAAGTGATTGTTTTATTATTTAATAACAGGCAACTCCACATAGCTTGCATATTGTTTATTACAATAAATCGTTTCAGTTGCTTTTATAAAATCACTTTCTTTAGCTTCAAAAATATTGGGAACATATTTCTGCGGATTACGATCAATAATGGGAAACCATGTGCTTTGTATCTGTATCATCATGTGATGGCCCTTTAAAAAGGTATGATTGATATCGTGCAGGTCAATAACAAATTCTTCTGCTTTACCCGGCACAAGTGGCGAGGGTTGACTAAAACTCTTACGGAAACGGCCCCTTATCACTTCCATCGCAACAGGCAACTGGTAGCCACTCATCTTCCTGTTGGCAGCATCAAAAGCCGGATATACATCAATAAGTTTTACCACAAAATCTGCATCGGTGCCAGTAGTTGATGCAAAGAGATGCGCCGTTACTTTGCCGGTAACGGTAACATCCTCTGTAAGGCTGTCCATAATAAAACTTACAACATCAGGCCTTGTGGTTACAAACCGCTGATCTTCCACCTGCCAGGTGTACCAGCGACTGCCTTCACCATAAGTAGCTTCAATAGGTAAGCTACGGTAAGGCACAGGTTTTGCCGGGTCACTTACATAGCTTACAGCACCTGTTACAGATGATGGCCTGGTAAAGCCTGCTTTATGATCCGCGGCAGCATATAGTTTTTTCATTACCGCATTTTTGGGAGGCCACGAATCGTATGTTTTCCATGTATTGCTGCCTGTCTGGAAACAATTGGCTTCAACAAACTTACCATCGCCTATACCTTTGAGCCAGTAATCAAACCATCGCTTTTGTAATGCCTGAAACCATGCTGATGTATTACTGCCAAAGTTTATCTCGCCAAGGCTATCTGCTTTTCTCCTTTCCCATCCGCCATGGTTCCAGGGGCCGAGTACGATAAAGTTGCGGTTAAAACTATCTTTCTTTTCAAGATGCCGGTACATAAGCTGCGGCCCATTCAGATCTTCCTGATCAAAGTATCCACCTACATGTAAAATGGGTAGTTGCGGTGTATGTATATAAGTGAGTGTCGAGTTTTTTATCCAGTAAGCATCATAATTCGGATGTTTAGTAAAATCGTTCCAAGCATTAATGCGGCCTTTATAATATTTATCATTTACATTTTTTAAAGAACCTAATTGCAGATACCAGTTATAGAGATCATACTGGGGAAAAGGAAAATTACTATTGGTCAATTTATCATTCTCTACAAGATAACTGTATTCAAAGCCATAGCTTAAACGGAATGCACCATTATGATGAAAATCATCCCCTAAAAACATATCAGCAGGTGAGGCCTGCGGCGAGCTTGCTTTAAGGGCAGGGTGAGGATCAACAGATGCATCCAGCGCAAGATAACCGGCATAAGACACACCATTGATACCCGCCTTTCCATTATTGTTCTTAATATTTTTTACAAGCCAGTCTATAGCATCATACGCATCGGTACTTTCATCCGTTTTGGTTTTATCAATCAGATGATACAGGGGGCGGGTCATTTCAAAACTGCCTTCGCTTTTGAATTTTCCTCTCAAATCCTGGAATACGAAAATATATCCCTCTTCAGCCATTGGGCGAAAAGACCCCATTTCTTTTACAGGTATTGTTGCATTTTCAGGTAATGGAAAATCAGCACCATAAGGGGTCCGTTGTATTAAGAAAGGGCCGGGGGCCGTTTGTTGTGCAGGAGCAAGTACAACTGTAAAGAGTTTTACACCATCTCTCATTGGTATCATATATGTATTCTTGGTATAAGAAGAGAGAGAGTCAGTTTGTGCATAAATTTTGCAGAAAAAAGAACTAAGCAATAAGATAAGAAGTAAGTTTTTTTTCATTGTAATATATTATTTACAAAATTATGAGTCTGTCAATACTTGCCGCTAACGTGCAGGCTTGGCGAAGTGGCGGAATTTGAAAAATCGTCAGTCTGTAACTGCTGCTAAATTTATAACTAAAAGTTCATTGTTTATTCTATTGCTAGGTGTTATTCGTCGGCTGGAACTGAAGCTGATTAGCGAACAAAAAGCTTAGAATATATTCATCGCTCCGCTATATTGCCAAACCGCCTGTTGCCTGCTGGGCATCTCGTCTGTCTATACTCTACTTTAAATAAATCTCCGCCATTTCATTACTTAATAGACCAATATTTAGTTTTGAATTGGTCACATTTGTCAGTACAATAACCGTTACGTTTTGGCTTGAAAAGTGGGTTAAACAACTTGAAAACCCTGGAATACCTCCTGTATGGCCAATACGTTTAAGTCCTTTATATGGAGTTAATCCAAAGCCCATTCCATACTGTGTCACTATATTTCCATTGGTCAATCTGGCATTTGCCCACATCATTTCAATTGTTTTCCGTTTTAGCAGTTTCTCCGTGTCAAAGGAAGATATCCATTTGACTAAATCAAGGGTTGTAGACATTAATCCACCGTCTGACAATTCAACTACCGCATCCATTTGTCCGCTATTTGATAGTATTTCATTTTCCAGAACATAACCATCAGCTCTGGTTGGCAAAATTATTTTATAGTCAATCATTGCTGTTTCGGTCATTCCCAAAGGAATAAATATTCTTTCATTGAGAAATTCACCAAACGTTTTTTTACTTAACTTCTCAATCAACATTCCTAGTACATAGTAATTGCGACCGCTATATTCAAATTTTGTTCCCGGTTCAAAATTGAGGGGTAAGCAAGCGGTTTCTTGAATTAAATTTGCTTGTGTGTAATTATCACAGTCAAATTCAAATTTACATTTGGAAGTTGCACTCCCAAGATTAGTAACAATTCCTGATGTATGATTTAATAATTGTCTTATGGTAATAGGCTTCCAATGTTCAGGAAGTGTTGGAATATAAGAACCAATGCTATCTTCCAGCCTTAATTTGCCTTCTTCCCATAGCATCATCACTGCAGTTGCTGTAAATGTTTTTGTTATTGAACCAATGAGGTAATTCGTTTCCACTTTTGAAGGGGATTTCAATTCCAAATTGGCGAAACCATATCCTTTTGAATAAATAATTTTTTTATCTTTTAATATGACGACACTTGCTCCAGGAATATTAAATTTTGTCATCCTTTCAGATACCATATCATCTAATTGCTTGTTTTTACTTTCATAACTTAATTCTTGACCAAAAACTGAAAAATGAAGGCATGTTGTAAAAATGATTAGGTGCAGTATTCTCTTTAGAAGTTTATTCATGATAAGAATTTATTTAACGGCGAACGCCTTGCAGGCAACACTTGAATATACGACATCCTGGTACTTTAATACTCTGAATTTTAATAGGTTTACGTACCATGTTTATAAAAGAATGTACTTCCTACAGCCTGGCTTTTAATATTGCATTTGCCGATTGGCAAACTGTTTATTTGTTAACTGAAAAATCGATGGCATTGTATCCGAAAGTACATCGTGGCGCATTAGTATATAGAATTCCTGCTACCGGCAACGTATCAGTTACAAGAAACTGAAAACAACCCTGGTAAAGCAAAAAGTAGTAGTAAGGCTTTCTTTATTGCCTTCTATTGACGATATAAAATGGCTGCCAAAAAATTAAAACCCTTTCTTCTCATCTTTCTTCCCCGCATTCTTCACATATTTTTCTAACCAGGTAAATTGTTCGTTCAGCATGTGCAGAATATTTTCACGGCCCTGGTAGCCATGGCTCTCGTACGGCAGGCTTACATATTTTACAGTGCCACCATTTCCTTTAATGGCATTGAACATTCTTTCGCTTTGTATAGGAAAAGTGCCGGTGTTGTTATCCATTTCACCATGCACCAATAAAATGGGTGTTTTAATTTTATCTGCATAGCTGAAAGGGCTCATGGCATTATAGAGGTCAGGGGCCTGCCAGTAGGTACGGTCTTCATTCTGAAAACCAAATGGCGTAAGAGAACGGTTATAGGCACCGCTTCTTGCAATACCTGCCTTAAACAATTTAGTATGGGCTAATAAGTTGGCTGTCATAAAAGCTCCATAACTATGTCCGCCAACTGCTACCCGGTTCTTATCACCTACGCCTATCGAATCCAGCATGTTAATAGCTGCCTCTGCGTTCATCGTAAGTTGTTCGATGAAATTATCGTTTGGTTTTTTGTCTTTGCTGGTTGCTACAATTGGCATTTCTGCATTATTCAATACTGCATAGCCTTGCGTAACATAATAGATAGCCGAACCCCAGTTGAGTAAGGTAAACTTATGTTCGCTGCCACGGATCTGTGCAGCATCAGCAGCAGAATTATATTCAGCCGGGTAAGCCCAGATAAAAACTGGCAGCTTGCCATCTTTTGTTTTATTATATCCCTTTGGTAAATAAAGATCGCCGGTAAGGTCAACGCCATCGGCTCTTTTGTATCTTACTTTTTCTTTGGTAACACCGTCTAATTGCGGATAAGGATTGGTAAACTGTGTTATCTGCCTGTCGGCAATTTTTGCTTTTAAGTTTTTGATCCAGTAGTTAGGCACTTCTTTTTCACTTTCCTTTCTTGTAAGCAATTCTAATCTATCGGCATTCAAAATACTTATTACCGATTCAAAATAGCCTTCATTGCTGCGCCAGATAATATCCGTTTTTTTAGAACTTAAATCAAAAGTGGCGAGAAAAGGAAGATCACCTTTTGTAGAGCTGCCGGTTGTGTTATTCATCAGCAGCTTATTGCCGTTATCGATCAGCTTAACTACTTCACGGCCCCATTGATTTTTTTCTGTAACCGGATTTCCGGGATTAGAATAAGCATCCGTTGTATTTCTTTCCATTATGTTTTCCATATCACCCGAAGCAGGATTATACCTGTTTACCTGTATCTGCTGTTTTCCCCGTAAGGCTTCGTATACCAATGCAAAAGTGGGATTGCCCCAGGCTACCGCCTGATAACGCATTTTTGTTTTAAAAAGAAGTTTTGATTCGGTATTGAATGGAGCAGCTAATGCATACACAGCATCATGATAATCTACATTCTTTTTAATAAGTCCGCTGTCTAATGGCATACACCAGGTAACAGTGGCCGCCTCATCATCTCTCCAGTCGAAACTGCGGGGTGCCAATTGCACATTGTCATTGCCACTTGGTGCTGTTTCCGCAGAAGGCAGATCCGCTAATTGTTTTACCGGTTTGCCATTCATGTCAGCAATAAATACATTCGAAGGAAAGCCGCCGGCCGGCACTGTATAAGAGAATGGTTTTTTTAAAGTGCGGACAAGCATATATTTTTTATCCGGCGAAATATTGATACTGCTGTAAATAGCAGGAGAACCAATCTTTGTTTCCACACCATTCACATTCTTTACAAGTTGTGTGGTAGCATAAAATTCATATAGCTGCTCATCGTAAGGGCTTTTGATCAAATCCTGGAAAGTAGGGCGGGGAGTAGCTTTACCATAATTTTCCTGGGTGGTTGGTCCGGTTGGTACCGCTGGTTTGGGTGGTGCAGCAGTAGCAGGTTTTATAGCGGTACGGTACATGAGTGTATTGTCATCATACCACTGATAGCCGCCTGTTATTACATTCAATGCTGTTTTATTTACCTGCATTGCTTTTTGTGCAGCCACATCAATTACATAAAGATCAACACGACTATTGCTGGTTTGAGTGAATGCAATTTTTTTATCATTAGGACTCCAGCTTATATTGCTTGCCGATAAGGAAGCAGGCAACCCGGAAATTTTATAGTCTTTGCCGGAAGCGATATTTCTTAATACAAGGCTGTTAACAAAATTCTGCCGGCTGGGTGAATAGTTGGCAGGATTGATACGAAGACCAGCGATTTTAAGTTCAGGCCTTGCCAGTTCTTCGACAGACGGATAACTGTTGCTTTGAATAAATAACATCCATTCGCCTTTATCATCCACACTTACATTAGGTGATGCTTTGGCCAGCAACATATCAGTAATATCTTTTGGCGGTGTTTTATAACCACCATCGTTCTGGGCAACAACAGTAACGAAAGAAAAGACAAAGCATACAGTAATAAGCAGGTGGAAGCGTTTGATTGACATAACAGAAATTTTAGTTGTTCAAGTTAAGCAAGTAATGGCTGTTTGTAAAACCGTTGATGGAAAAAATTGTTTGGTACGATGCTACCGAACTTTTACGGGAACTGTGATGCAAACCAGTTGCAAGCCTCCGACCCCCTGGTATTAAAAGTAAAGCTGATATGAATAGATCCGATGGACAAGAATATTAATTATGGCTTTGAATAAACCTTCCCATTTTTCATCACCATTTTTATCTTCCGGGTATTTTTAATATCGAGAGAAGGATCACCTTCTACAGCAATCAAATCTGCCAGCATTCCCTTTTTGATGCTCCCGATTTTATCAGCATATCCAAACACCGTTGCATTAACCGATGTGGCAGATTGTAAAACTTCCGTTGGCTTCATACCATATTCCACCATCAGTTCCAGTTCCCTTGCATTATCTCCGTGAGTATAAACTCCTACGTCGCCACCCATACAAATGGTAACACCGGCTTTTAGTGCAAGGGCAAACGTTTTTTTCTTGCTGGTGATACGTTCTGGGTCGGGATCAATCCCTTTTCGCCAGCCTTTGTATTGTGAAATTGCATCACCGGCTGCCAGGGTAGGGCAGAGAGCCACTCCTTTTTCTTTCATCAGTTTAAATACCTCCTCTGTACCATTGTCGCCATGTTCAATAGTAGTTACACCGGCATTAATGGCTCTTTTCATTCCTTCCGGTGAGGTAGCATGAGCCACTGCTTTTCTTCCACTACTTACCGTATTGCCGACAAGCCAGGTCAATTCAAGTTCACTAAAAGCCGGTTGTACTTCATGATTGGGACCAAAGCTATAGTCAGCATATACTTTAATGAGGTCGGCCCCGTGTCCTATTTGTCCTCTTATTGCTTTGCTTAATTCTTCGAGCCCTGCTACTTCTTCTGCACCTTGCGGTAATTCAACATCGGGACTCTCACTTTTTGGGCCGTAGCTTCCTTTGGCAACAATAGCTCTGGTGGCCACGATCATTCTTGGTCCGGGTATGACTCCTTTTTCAATGGCTTTTTTCAATCCTGCATCATCATACATTGCACCTTCTGTTCCCAGATCTCTTACCGTTGTAAAACCAGCCATCAATGTTGCTTTGGCATGATTAGCGGCCCTTGCCGTTCTTTCTGCTCTTGATTCTTTCAATACCTGGTCATCCCAGGAAGTTTCATTGTAAGGATGAAGAAAAAGATGTGAATGGCCTTCGATCAAACCGGGTAATAATGTATACCCTTTTAATTCTATTATTTGTGTACCGGCGGGTAGCTTAAACGTCATGGCTCCTACCTGTTCAATGATATTATTTTTTACCAGCACCACCCACCCGGTTTGCATTGCAGTACCGTCAAAAACCCTGTCCGGTTTCAACAGAATGTAGTTGTCGGCTGTCTGCGCAGTAGAAAAGAATACGGTGAATACTAACGTTGTAAGAAGAAATATTTTTCTCATATAAAAATTTAAGGGTGAGACAATACATCGTGAAATTCCGGTTTCTTTTTAAATACGGAATTGGCAAAAGGGCAGAGTGGAATTATTTTTATGTTATTTGTCCTTGCGTATTCAACTGCGGCATCCACCATTTGATACCCGGCATTCTTTCCCCTGAGTTCATCACTTACTTCGGTATGTTCAATGATCATTTTGAACGGTGAGGGCATGGTATAGATCATCTCAGCGAGCCTGTTATCTTCATCCCCGATGTAAAAAAAACCTTTACCATTGTTTTGTTTGTGTTGCACCAGCATAAAAATTAGTTAGATAGTTTCCTGAAATATTCTTCTGTAAACAAGGGGTCGATCTTGTTATAAAAGGCGATTAGCAATTTTAATTTTTTATTGATTCGGGGAAAACGGTCAACTATTTCCCAAAAACCGGGAGAGGGGCTAAACATATTTTGTGCAAAAGTGTTGATGTCGTTTTCTAATCCGGATAAGGAGTATTGAGTAAGAAACCCTTTATTGCACAATACTGTATCAAGGTCCTGCGAAGATTCATTGTTGCGGATAGCGCCTACACCATTTTCGGGATCGTTATAATCAAAGCCGTCAATATTTGCATTTTTCCATGCTGTCTCATTTAAGTATGTCCGGTGATTGCGGTAAAGAATACTGGAGTATTCATGGTGAAAAGTCTGCTCCAGGTAAAAGTCAGTATAGCCTTTTGATATGCCATTATTGGTCAGGTATAAGTTATTTGTTGAGTTGGTGCCGCCATATCCAACATTATAGAAAGCCATCGTTTTCAGGAAATAGACAGCGGTTAATTCATTGGCTAATGCCGTTACAGGATATTTTTCCAGTGCTTTTATCATGGCTGTTTTGCAGCGGTGGATCTCCGAATTTGCAATCTGTTTCCCCGATGCACTGATGGGAGCTGCCTGCCATGATTCCGGGAAAATAGACGTTGAATAGGTGAATAATACCTGTACCCCCTTGATAGTTGTATCAGCAGGGGTATTCTTTCCAAATACAAAGAGGCTGATAAAAGAGAGAATTGAGGTTCCGAAAAGTTTCATGGTATAAATCTAAAAATAATTGGTGAAACTGGTCTTTTTGCCATTATATTTGTCGTGCAATGCGAAACAAATATAACAATACATGGTGGTGGCATACAACTCTAAAGGGGCTGTAATGTTATAACTTTAATTGTTCAATTATATTCAGGCCCCGACAGAAGTGTTCGGGGTTTTTAATTTTTGGTGATATGAGGAAAATGGAAATCAATACTACCTGTAAAAAAATGCTGGCCGATGTGTTTACACCGGTGGGTATCTACCTGCGGCTGCGGGACAGGTTCCGGGATACCATCTTGCTGGAAAGCACGGATCATCACTCTTCGGAAAACAGCTACTCGTTTATTTGTATCAATGCCATCGGCGGGATTGAAATAAGTACGACCGAGAGTATTGAATTTAAATTACCGGGACAAAAACCAGAGAGAATCATTCCGAAAAATAAAAATGAAGTGCCACAGCTGCTATGGAACTTTATGCAAAAATTTGATATTAAAAAAGGAAAAGTCAAAGAAGCGAAGTTTGCGCAAGGTTTGTTTGGCTATACCACTTACGATGCAGTACAGTTTTTTGATACGGTCAGTCTCAAATCCCGTGGTGCCCAATCTGCAGGCATCCCGCTGATGCGATACAGGCTTTACCAGTATGTGATTGCGATCAATCATTTTAAAGATGAATTATTCATCTGTGAAAATAAAATGGAAGGTGTTGAAAGTAATGCGGAGACAGTAGAATCATTAATACGAAGTAAAGATGTTCCGGTGTATCCATTCAATACAAAGGGCGAAGAAAGTTCAAATATGGATGACGAAGCGTACCGGGAGATGGTGAAAAAAGGAATTGCAAGCTGTCATCGGGGTGATGTCTTCCAGATCGTATTGAGCAGGAGGTTTCAGCAAAAATTTATTGGTGATGAATTCAATGTGTACAGGGCTTTGCGGAGTATTAATCCTTCTCCGTATTTATTTTTCTTTGATTATGGTGACTATAAACTGATGGGTTCTTCTCCGGAAGCACAGTTGCTGATCCAGAATGGGAAAGCTGTTGTACATCCAATTGCCGGCACCTACAAGAGAACGGGTGATGATGAAGCTGATAAACTGGCAACGGAACGATTATTAAAAGATGCCAAAGAAAATGCTGAGCATGTAATGCTGGTCGACCTTGCGAGAAATGATCTGAGCCGTGTTTGTGATAATGTTGAAGTGGCACATTACCGGCAGGTGCAATACTTCTCTCATGTTATTCACCTGGTGAGTGAAGTAACAGGCGATGTGAGAACGGATGCCAACCCATTTGAATTGGTGGCCAAAACATTTCCTGCCGGAACATTAAGCGGGGCTCCGAAATTTAAAGCCATGGAACTGATTGACTCGTATGAGCCAACTTCAAGAAGTTATTATGGCGGCGCTATCGGTTTTATTGGATTTGACGGCAGTTGTAATCATGCAATTATGATACGAACATTTTTAAGTCAGCATAATACATTGACCTGCCAGGCAGGTGCTGGTGTGGTAGCGGCCAGTAACCCGGAAAGTGAATTACAGGAAGTAAATAATAAATTAGGGGCATTGAAAAAAGCGATTGACCTGGCAAAAGAAATTTAATTACAGGTTCATAGTTCATGGTTCATAGCGGGTCGCTTACCATGAACTATCAACTATTAACTATGAACTATGCGAATTCTTGTTTTCGATAATTACGATTCGTTCACTTATAATCTTGTGCACCTGGTGGAGAAGATCACACATATAAAAGTGGATGTGTATCGCAACGACCAGATACCAATGGAGAAAGTTAATGAGTATGATAAAATTATTTTATCTCCCGGTCCTGGTATTCCGGAAGAAGCAGGTTTATTACTGCCATTGATAAAAAAATATGCTGCCACCAAATCTATCTTAGGTGTTTGTTTGGGGCACCAGGCAATTGGTGAGGCTTTTGACGGAAAATTGATTAATCTTTCAACGGTTTATCATGGCGTAGCAACGCCCATAAACATTGATCATACAAAGAAATCTCAATTGTTTGAAGGATTACCTGATACATTGGAAGTGGGGCGTTATCATAGCTGGATCATTGCGGAGGAAAATTTTCCTGCTGAACTGGAAGTAACTGCAAGGGATGAAAATAATTATATCATGGCATTGCAGCATAAGCAATATGATGTGCAGGGAGTGCAGTTTCATCCGGAAAGTGTGCTGACACCGGATGGAGAAAAGATTTTGAGAAACTGGTTGAAGAAATAACCCGAAGACACAGCGACAGGGAGTAGCACGGTGCTAGTCTCTGTGTATCTCAGTGAATTTTGTGTCTCTGTGTTTCAAAAAAGAACGAACCATGAAAAAGATTTTGCAATATTTATTCGAACACAAAACACTGACAAGAGATTTTGCAAAAGACGTGTTAGTGAACATTGGTAAAGGCATTTACAACGAACATGAAGTAACCGCCTTTATGACGGTGTACCTGATGCGGAGTATTACTATTGAAGAATTACAGGGCTTCCGGGATGCGTTGCTGGAGTTATGTGTAAAAGCAGATCTGAGTGAATTTGATACAATAGACATTGTTGGAACAGGTGGTGATGGGAAGAACACTTTCAATATTTCTACACTGGCTTGCTTTATTGTAGCAGGTACAGGACAAAAAGTAGCCAAGCACGGTAACTATGGCGCTTCCTCCATTAGTGGTTCAAGCAATGTGATGGAGCAACTGGGCTATACATTCAGTAATGATAATAATAAACTGAAAAATGAAATTGAGCAAGCTAATATCTGTTTCTTACATGCGCCATTATTTCACCCGGCATTAAAAACAGTAGGACCCATACGAAAGAACCTGGCCATGCGGACTTTCTTTAACATGCTGGGACCAATGGCAAATCCTGCTAATCCTTCTTGTCAATTGGTTGGAGTATATAGTTTAGAAATGGCGAGAATTTATAATTACCTGTTGCAATTGAGTGATAAACCATTTACCATCATTCATAGTTTAGATGGCTATGATGAAATATCCCTGACCAATGATACAAAAGTGATAACAAATGAAGGGGAAAGAATTATGACCCCGGAGCAGTTGGGCAAGCGGATGGTTGCTGCTCAGGATATCAGCGGAGGTAATAGTGTGGAGGAAGCGGCTAAAATTTTTACCAGCATCTTAAAAGGTGAAGGTACCTGGGCACAGAATGCTGTTGTTTTGGCTAATGCCGCAATGGCGTTACATTGCACCGGGCATTTCAAAACTTATGATGAGGCGTATAACAAAGCAGTAGTAAGTTTGGAAAGCGGTGAAGCCAACCAGTCCTTACAAAAATTGATAACACTACAATGAATTACCCCGGTTTTTTTACGGGCAAAAAAAATGTCGGATAAAAGATGAACAATATTTTAGAAAAAATAGTCGCCGCAAAACGAAAGGAGATTGAGAGATTCAAACCTTTAAGCAGTATTGAAAGGTTTGAACGGGAAGGTTTTTTCTGGCAGATAAGAAACCGGTCGCTGGTGCAGAGTTTATTGTTGCCCGGAAGCACCGGTGTAATTGCAGAATTTAAAAGAAGAAGCCCCAGTAAGGGCTGGTTCAAGACCAAAGAACTGGAAGTGGAGCCTGTGGTAACAGCTTATAATAAAAGTGCTGCCGGTATTTCAATATTGACAGATGGTGAATTTTTTGGTGGTGATATGGATGATTTGATCCAGACCAAAGTAGTAACGGATATTCCGGTGTTACGCAAAGATTTTATCATTGATAAATGGCAGATCGCAGAAGCCAAAGCATTTGGTGCAGATGTGATCCTGTTAATAGCCGCCTGTTTATCTCCTGTAGAAGTGAAAGAACTGGCGGCTTATACAAAAAGTATCGGTCTTGAATCAATTCTGGAAATACATAACGGCGAAGAACTGGATCATCTTTGTGATGATGTGGACATGGTAGGGATTAACAACCGCAACTTGAAAACATTTGAAGTGAATATTGATACCTCACTGCAACTGGTGGGTAAGATTCCATCGGGTAAAACTGCGATTGCAGAAAGTGGTATCAACAGCGTTGATGCAATCGTAACTTTGCGCAATGCCGGTTTCAAAGGATTTTTGATCGGGGAGAATTTTATGAAGGAAGAACATCCGGGGAAGGCGTTTGAAGAATTTATAAATAAAGTAAAAGAATAGCCACGAAATGACACGAAAACACACAAAACTTCTCTTTGTATTTTTTCGTGTTAATTAGTGTGATTTCGTGGCAAAACAAAACCAAACTATATGAATATAAAAGTATGTGGCATCACTGAAATGAAACAACTGCAACAGCTCGACGGGCTTGATATTGATTTTGCAGGATTGATATTTTATAAAGAATCTCCCCGTTATATCGGGGATAAAATTTCTAAAAAGGAATTAAAGAAAGCAGATTTTGATCTGAAGAAAGTAGGAGTATTTGTGAACCCGGAGATGATCGATGTGTTAGATGCAATAGACGATTACGGCCTGGATGCAGTACAACTGCACGGCGACGAAAGTCCTGAAATGTGTGAAGACCTGAGCAGTGAAGTGGAAGTGATAAAAGCTTTCCGGGTAACAGATGGGGTGGATATAGATAAACTGGTAGCCCCCTATGATGCGGTCTGTGATTATTATTTATTTGATACGGGTGGATTAAAAGAAAGTTTTGGTGGTACCGGCAAGCAGTTTGACTGGAGTATTTTGACGAACGCAAAAATTGAAAAACCATTTTTCTTAAGCGGTGGTGTTGCCCCGGATGATGCAGCGAAGGTGAAAGCCTTTACCCATCCCGACTTTTTTGGAGTGGATATAAATAGTTTGTTTGAAAAAGAACCGGGGGTGAAGGATATGGGGAAAGTGTTGCATTTCAGACAGGGATTGAAGAAGTAAGAGGCCCCTGTCCCCTAAAGGGAGGCTTAGGTCAATGTTTCATTTATAGGATATAGAGAATGAAAGAAGATAAATACTGTAGTTCACATCCCCTCCCTGGAGGGGCGAATTGAGGAAAGCATATTACTTTAAGAAACCGGGGTGGGTTCTGCTGCCATGAAAACGGAACGTACAAGAGTGCGACGCAAGAGGCGATGCCATGAAAAACTAAAGTTGGGTAACACTAAAGTAGAATATCGCTTCGCTGGTTTTCACTTTAGTGTACATAAAAAATAAAAAATGAAATCATCTGATATAAATGACCAGAAGCCTCCCCTTCGGGGAGGTTTGGAGGGGCTTCCCAATGAACAAGGTTATTACGGCTCGTTTGGTGGCGCCTACATTCCGGAGATGCTGCACCGCAATGTGGAAGAACTGCGGACAAAGTACCTGGAAATTATTTACGAAGAATCTTTTCAACAAGAATACCAGCAATTGTTGCGGGATTATGTAGGCCGGCCAACTCCATTGTATTTAGCGGAGCGGATGAGTAAAAGATATGGAGTAACCATTTACTTGAAACGGGAAGACCTTTGTCATACCGGGGCGCATAAGATTAATAATACGGTCGGACAGATTTTATTAGCAGAAAGATTGGGTAAGAAAAGGATCATTGCAGAAACAGGAGCAGGACAGCATGGTGTGGCCACGGCTACGGTTTGTGCATTGAAAGGAGTAGAGTGCATTGTGTACATGGGAGAAAAAGATATTGAACGGCAGGCACCGAATGTTGCGAGGATGAAAATGCTCGGTGCTACAGTAATACCAGCCACCAGTGGTAGTAAGACTTTGAAAGATGCCACTAATGAAGCGATACGGGATTGGATCAATCATCCTGATGATACGCATTATATTATTGGTTCAGTAGTTGGGCCGCATCCTTATCCTGATATGGTGGCGAGGTTTCAGAGTGTGATCAGTGAAGAGATGCGGAAACAATTACTGGAGAAAACGGGCAGCGAATTACCTACGCATGTGATTGCCTGTGTAGGTGGCGGCAGTAATGCAGCGGGTGCTTTTTATCATTACCTGGATGAACCTTCGGTCCAACTGATCGCTGTGGAAGCAGCAGGTGAAGGAGTGAACAGCGGCAAAAGTGCAGCGACCACACAACTCGGCAAGCCGGGCATTTTGCACGGAAGTAAAAGTTTATTGATGCAGACAGAAGACGGGCAGGTGGTAGAGCCGCATAGTATTTCTGCGGGGTTGGATTACCCGGGGATCGGTCCTTTGCATGCACATTTATTTGAAAGTGGCCGGGCTATTTTTATGAGTGCCACGGATAAAAAAGCATTGAATGCCGCATTCGAATTGAGCAAAACAGAGGGAATTATTCCTGCGCTGGAATCCGCCCATGCGCTACATGCGTTGAAAATGATCAATTTTAAAAAGAGTGATGTTATAGTGGTTTGTTTGAGTGGGAGAGGAGATAAGGATTTGGATACTTATATGAAAAATTTATAATCACTGAGTCACGAAGACACGAAGAAGTACAGTGATTTTCTTCGTGTAACTCTGTGTACACTGTGTCACTGTGGTTCAAAAAAATATGAGCAGACTTCAACATACCTTCAACGAGCACCCGAAGAAAATACTCAATATCTATTGCACTGCCGGATATCCAAAGCCGGACAGTACAATAGAAGTTATGAAAGCCCTGCAGCAAAATGGGGTCAGCATCATCGAGCTCGGTATGCCTTATAGCGACCCGTTAGCGGATGGACCAGTGATACAGCAGAGCAGCAGTATTGCGTTAGCTAATGGAATGACCATTACCCGGTTATTTGAACAGCTAAAAGATTTCAGGAAGGAAATTTCGATTCCTGTCATCCTGATGGGCTACATGAATCCGGTTTTGCAATACGGCTTTGAAAAATTTTGTGCCGATGCGGCTGCCGTTGGTATCGATGGTTTAATTCTGCCGGATCTACCTGAGTATGAATTTGAAACAGAGTATGGCACTATCATCAAAAAATATGGTCTCGATTTTATTTTCCTCGTAACACCGGAGACATCGGAGGAACGAATTAAGAAACTGGATAGTCTGAGCAGCGGGTTTTTGTATGCGGTGTCTTCTTCTTCTACTACGGGAAGTAATAGGCAAGTTATTGATGCCGGTCAATACTTAGAAAGATTAAAGCAATTGGGACTTAACAACCCCATCCTTGTAGGCTTTGGTATTAGCGATAAAGAGTCCTTCGATGCCGTTTGTCAGTTGGCTGAGGGTGCCATTATCGGCAGCGCCTATATTAAAGCCCTGGAAAACAGTACAGATGTTAATGCAGCCACAAAATCTTTCCTCTCGTCCATATTGGGCTGACAGGGCTTTTGCCATTCAGTTTGATTGTCTAAATTTGTATGCTGATTCGGTTTCCCGTATCGTTCATGAAAAATAATACTGATTAGTATGAAAAGATTGCTCCTTATTTTAATGTTATCTCCGCTTTTAGTGATTGCGCAAACCAATGCAAAAGGATTTACCATTGAAGGTAAATTAGATGGCTATCCGGATGGTACAGAAATCAAACTGTATAAAAATGGTGAGAATATAGAATCAGCTACCGCAAAAGTGCTGAAAACAAAATTTACATTAAAAGGAACTGTAGAGGAGCCTGTACTTTGCTTTCTGATTATCGGAAATGACAAACCGGTTGAAGTGTATGTTGAAAATGCTATTATCAGCATTAAAGGCAAAAAAGTACAACCTCCGGTGTTTGAAATATCAGGATCATCTTCTCACAAGGACTTTGCTGAATTTTTAAAAGGCTTTATGCCATTAGCACAAAAGTCCAGTTCACTTGCTGCCACTATTAATATGACTGTGCCCGGGGCAGAGCGGGATGCATTGCTGGTAACTCATAATAAACTGCAGGATGATATACAGGCAGAAATAGACAAATTTGTAAAAGCAAAACCCGGTTCATTTGTAACAGCTTTTTTATTAAGAGCCACTTACCAGTTCAAAGAGGATATTGTATTATTAGAGAACAGGTATAAGCAGCTGGATGCCACCATTAAAAATTCAGCATCCGGAAAAGAGCTGGAAGCTTTTATTGCGGAGAGTAAAATTGGGGCTGTAGGAACTGATGCTCTCGATTTTTCTCAAGCAGACACTACTGGTAATCTTGTATCGCTTTCATCTTTCCGAGGAAAGTATGTACTGGTTGATTTCTGGGCAAGCTGGTGTGGTCCTTGCCGCAGCGAGAACCCCAATGTAGTAGATAATTTCAAAAAATTCAGTGCTAAAAATTTTACGGTATTGGGTGTATCATTAGACAGGCCGGGACAAAAAGCAAAATGGTTAGAAGCGATCAAAGAGGATAATCTTACCTGGACCCATGTAAGTGACCTGCAATTCTGGAATAATGCTGCCGCAGTATTGTATAATATAAAAGGTATTCCACAAAATATTTTAGTAGATCCACAGGGAAAAATAGTAGCCAAGAATCTCCGGGGGCCGGCACTGGAGGAAAAACTCTGCGAATTGCTCGGATGTGAAACAAAGGGTTTTTAATTGATGGTTATTCTTCAATGCCCATCAGCTTACTGAGGTCTTTCCAGTTTTTTGTACGCTGTGCATCATAGGCATCCAGGTTGTCCTGGTTTCTATTTTTTACCAGCTTAAGGAATTGGTCTATCTGTATTTTAAGCCCTTTCATTATGCCTACAATAGAAGCGATATAGTTTTTATCAGTCTCCGCTTTAAAAGTATTGTCATTCACTTTTTGTTCCAATAGTCCAATCATATTATCCGCCAGTTTCTTTTGTGCATTCAACAGGTCGGTTACAGTTGTTGCATTATATGCATCATGCCCGTAGCCATCAGCAATACTGCCGATGAGACCATAGGTATTATACAAGAAACCGGCTGAAAGGCTGCCCATTAAAACAAGTAGTTTGTCTTCTCTTTCTTCACAGGTTTGAGTAAAACCAGTTGATGATATGGCCAGCATACAAAGGGCTACCAGGATCTTTTTCATGTAGTGCTAATTTGAAATCAAATTACATTGATTTTTTAGAATGGAATGAATAAAAAAACCATCCCGCGGCTAAGGATGGTTTTTTATGGCTATACGGGAATGGAATGATTAGTTGATGTCTTGTCCTGCTTTTAGTTTATCAATTAATCCCTGTACATACGTTTTGTTTTGCTGGTCAGGCGCCAATGTTAAAGCAAGGGCAGCATATTTTAAGGCATTTTTAAAATCACCTGTTGCAGAATAAGCCCTGGTCATACCCATCGTTGTGGTAAATTGATTAGGGTATTTATCAAAATTTTGCTTGAAAACATCAAACGCTGTTTTGGTAAATTTTAATACTAATAATTGTCTAGCATATTGATGTACATCGTTCATAGTGCCGAAGGGTAATGCTTTTTGCATAATGACAGCAGCTTCTGCATTCTTCCCCAATTTTTGCAGCACCTGTGCTTTAGTGCTCCAGGCCGGAAAACTTCTGTCGCCACCAAACCCGGCACCAGTTGCTGAATCTGTCCATGCCAGGGCCTGCTCCAGGTTGGTGTTGTGCTGTACACACCATTGTGCCGCCTGGTTCCAGCTTTGCCAGATAAATCCTTTGTCCGTTCTTAATTCTTTACGAAATGATTCAATCTGGTCTTTTATATAATCCACTTCTATTGTAAAAGGGATAGATAATTTTTCCCATTGCAAGGAAATAGTAGCTGTATTTTCTGTCTGATTTGAAAATTCATATTTCAGCCATTCTACAGTTTTGTCCAATGCCTGTGGTTTTACTTTCACTCTCAATACATCTTCGGATTCGTTGTAGTAATAGCTTCCCCACGAACTGCTGTTTTTTGAAAATATAAGAATGCATTCTGCTGGTCCGTAAGCAATAAAGAAACCGTATTTACCTGCCGGTAAAGGTTGGCCTTCAATTTTTACATCGGTAGAAAATTTGAAAGTGGTGTTTTCATTAGAGCCGGCTCTCCATGGTGCCGCTTTAGAACTTCCAAACTGCTGATCAATAAAACCAACATGCACCAATTGTCCCCAGATCTTTCCTTCCCTGCCTTTTACGCCGGGCCGGTCATAAGTAATAATGACATCAGTAAGGCCGATTCGTTCACTAACAGCGGCTTTTTTATTACCACCGCTTGGTAACACAGTCAGCGGAATTTGGGCAATTGACGATGTGGTGTATGCAACTGCCAGCAAGCATAGTATCATCTGTTTCATAACCTGTGGTTTTAGAAGAGACAAGCTAATCAAGAAAATCAATTGTGCGGCCGTATTATTTATAAGTGTTAAATGTAACGGATAGAACGTCAATGCGAGGGATATAAGGTAGCCAGGGCCCGGATATGCAAATTCGCAATTAATAATGTAATTTAGAACTCTATAAACCCTCCTAAAAATTCGTTTTATGAAAATTCTGTTTGCCCTCACCTTATTATTCCTTTCCCTGCATTCACCCGCCCAGATTTTAAAAAGAGTAAAAGACAAAGTAGTCGGTAAAGGCAAGAGTGAAGTGAATGAAGCCAAGTATGATGCAAAAATGAAAGCCCGTAATTCAGTGCGTAACGAACTGGATGGTATAAAAGCGGATTTCGATTCCACCGACATTGATTATGCTATTCTGTTCAGTGATAATTCAGGATTGTTCGGTGGCCGTGGTAAAGGTGAGTTCGGTGCAAAATTTTTGAAGTTGGGCAGCATTGCCAATTCATTATACCGGGATGTTGATATTGATGATGAAGAAACAGCAACCCTTAACCTGCAAATGGGACAGTCAGCTTATGCAATGGGGCGTTATGTATTTGCTGAGAAAAGATTAAAGGCGGCACAGTTTTTCTTTGAAAAATCTTACCAGACCAGTAACATCCCTTATATGAAAACGATTGCCAGCCAGGGGTTGCTTTTTACTACAACCGGCCGTTTTGCACAGGCTGAAAAATTTACAGCACAAGCATTAGAGCTGCGGGAATCAAAACTTGGTAAAACAAATATGGCAGTGGCTGCATCGTTGAATAATTATGCAGTGCTTCATTACAGTCTCGGACAGTATAATGAATCGGAAAAAGAATTTACAGCTGCTTTGTCCGTCATACAGGCGAATAAATTGCAGGAGGGGATGTCATATGCCATTGTGCTGAATAACCAGGCTATACTTTTCCAGTCGATGGGACGATATGAAGCGGCTGTTAAATTGTTACAGCAGGCATTACAGATCGCCGGTAAAGTAGAAGTAAGCAAAGCAAAAAATCACCTAAAGTTTTTCTCCAACCTCGCTTTGCTGTATCAGCAAATGGAAAAATATACAGAGGCTGAAAAAATTTACCAGGGACTTGAAAGCCGGTTGGAAAGAGGTAAGCCGGAATTTGCCAATATGCTCAACAATGTTGCTATTCTCGCCATGCTGATGAAAAGAGAAGACAGGGTAGAGGATATGCTGAAACGTTCTGCTGAAATTTATAAAACCACTCTTACAGAAAGCAGCCCTGCCTATGCTAAAGCTATCAGCGACCTTGGTAATTACTATCGCTATAAAGGCCGTTATGCAGAAGCCGAACTACTGTTACAAAAGGTGTTAGTCATACGAGAACAGGCACTCGGCAATGTACATCCGCTCTATGTACAGTCGCTGGAAGATATGGCCATCCTGTTATGGAAGAAGAAGGACCTGGCAAAAGCCTACCCGTTATATCATGATGCCATGGAAAAAACACTGGACTTCATTAACCGTTATTTTCCACCGATGAGTGAAGCGGAGAAAACAAAATACTGGGACATGCTTTCACCGAGGTTTCAACGCTTTTACAATTTTGCAATCGAAGCCAATGCAGTGAATAAGGATATCATCAATGATCTGTTTGAATACAGGGCTGCTACAAAGGGCTTATTGTTGAATTCAACCCGTAAAATAAGCCAGGCCATTTTATCTGGCGGTAATCAGCAATTGGTAAAAGATTATTCCGATTGGATTGACCACAAAGAGCAACTGACGGCTTACTATGCGTATTCAAAAGAAGAATTGAAAGAGCAAAGCGTAAATATTGACTCAATGGAAACGGCGGTTAACAGGATGGAGAAAAAATTATCGGAGAATTCAAAGGACTTTGCCAATTTCTATTTTTCGGGAAAAACAAAAGTTTCAGAAGTACAGAAGGAATTAAAAGCAGATGAAGCGTTGATAGAAATTATCCGCCTCCGGAATTATGACCAGGTGTTTACAGATGGTTGCCGGTATCTCGGCCTCGTTATTACCAAAAATAATCCGCAGCCTAAATTGATCATGCTGGAAAATGGCAATGACCTGGAGAATAAATATTCAAAAACGTACCGGTTGTCCATTAAGAATAAATTGAATGATGATCAATCTTATAAACAATACTGGGAGCCGTTTGAAGCAGAAGTAAAAGGAAAGAAGAATATTTATGTATCACTGGATGGAGTGTATAATCAGCTAAATCTTTATACACTGAAGAAAGCTGCCGGTGATTATCTTATCAACCAGGTTGATATTACTTTGATCGGTAATCCCCGTGACCTGGTGGTTAATAAAAGCAAAGGAAACGGAACAGCCGTCAAAAATGCCACCCTGATCGGTTTTCCGGATTATGGAAAAGGGTTAATTGTTCAGTTGCCCGGCACTAAAGTAGAAGTAGATGGCATCAACAAAGTGCTGAAATCATCCGGCTACCAGGTATCAGAACTCACCCAAAAAAATGCAACGGAAACCAACCTGAAATCTTCCAGTGAAGTTTCTATTTTGCATATTGCTACACACGGATATTTTTTAAAGGATGTAGAGAAAGCAAGCTGGCCGATAGGGGTGCATGCAGACAATGCCAAAGACAATGTACTTCTTCGTTCAGGGTTGATGCTGACCGGTGCGTCTGAATCCGATAAATCAAAAGCAGGATTAGACAGCAGTAATAATGGCATCATCACTTCCTATGAAGCGATGAACCTGGATTTGAAAGGAACCAACCTCGTGGTGCTCAGTGCCTGCGAAACAGGCCTGGGTGAAATAAAAGCCGGGGAAGGTGTGTATGGATTGCAACGGGCCTTTTTAGTGGCCGGTGCAGAAGCGATCGTTATGAGTCTCTGGAAAGTCGACGACGCTGCTACGCAACAACTGATGAATAATTTTTACAGTAACCTCGTAAAATCAGGCGATAAACAAAAAGCATTCAAACAGGCACAGCTACAACTGATGACAAAATTTAAAGAACCTTATTTCTGGGGAGCTTTTGTGATGATGGAAAACTAGTAGCAGGGAAAACAAAAGTCGGGGCACTATGGAAGCAGCAACAATAACAGGAGAATATTATTTAACAAGAGTAAGAGAAATGGTATCCGGTTTTTTAATAAAGCCGGATAATACTTTCCAGTTCTTTTTTGCTTATGGTGCATTAGACCGCATGGGTTCCGGTAAATGGTCAATCAATGGCGAATCCATTCTCTTTAACAGTGCTGCCTGGTCCGGGAAGGATTTTTCACTGGTAGAAAGCAGGAAAACGGATAACGATTTTATTAATATCGTCATTGATCATACCAACCCCATGCTGATTCGCCATACCTATTGCAGTTTGCAAAATGGGGCAGCAGAAACATGGACACATTTTGATCAGCGGGGTGATGTCCAGTTTCCGCTACAGGAAGTCAACACATTGACGTTACAGTTTGAATTTTGCCCGGAACGTTTTACAGTGATACCAATTACTGAAAAGAACCATAATGAATTTCTTCTCCGGGTTGAACCATCGTTGGTAGAAGTATTCCTCGAAAATTTCTCCCTGCAAATCAACGGGGCGGCATTAACAGGTCGCCATCCATTGCTGGAAGGGACTTCGTTCCGGTATGAGAAGCAATAAGCCTGTTATTGACAAGTCGTTGCTGCAAATTCGTAATCAGTTTCTGCCCATTTATTGGTCTCGTAGTTTTTAGCATTGAAAACTATTCGAATCTTCTCTTTGCCCGGTTTGTTGTCAATTGTCCAGGGTTTGCTCGTCCATTCGGAAGCATCACCAACAGTTGGCGGGTTCCCCCTGAACTGCGTAGTTAGCTGATCGCCTACAATCGTCCCGGTAAACTTGGCTATTTCGCTTTCACCACTCTCCAGATGCTTGCTTACCACAGTGCCGGTTAGTTGGGTGGTTGACGAATAGAACAATTTAATAACAACGCTGTACTTCAAGCCATCATTGGAAAAGCATTTGCTGGCAGGCACCGTTGTTACATCGGCAGGATTTTCAGCAGGAGTGGTGGGTATATCGGCAACAGCTGTATCAGCCGTTTTATCTGGTGTTTTAACTTTTTTGTCTGTACTATTGCAGGCAATGATGAAAAGGACAAGGCCTGCAGTAAGAATGTTTTTAACTGTTGTGGTTTGCATGGTGGTTGATTTAAAAGTTACAGCTAACAAACTAATTTACGATAAATCAGGTATTCCCAACCACTGTTAATCAACGCCAATTTATACCATCCTACACCAACTGACGCTTATACAACTGCACCGCATTCTCAAAACCCACATACAGCGCATCGCAGACAAGGGCATGGCCAATACTTACTTCATCCAACCAGGGAATTTGTTGTTTAAAGAATTGCAGGTTGTGCAGATCAAGGTCATGACCGGCATTGATACCAAGACCTAATTCTTTTGCTTTAAGAGCCGCATCAATATAGGGTTTCACTGCAAACTCCCCGCTTCCGGCTGCGAACTGCTTTGCATAGCCTTCTGTATATAATTCAATCCTGTTGGTGCCGGTAGCTGCTGCACCTTCCACCATTTTAATATCCGGGTCAACAAAAATGCTGACACGGATGCCTGCTTTTTTAAACACCGCTATCATATTTTCCAGGTAGTCTTTGTTCTTTATCGTATCCCAGCCATGGTCGCTGGTTAGCTGGCCCAATGTATCGGGCACTAAGGTCACCTGTTCAGGTTTTGTTTCCAGCACCAGGTCAACAAATTTTTGTTCGGTGCAGTTGCCTTCAATGTTGAACTCGGTGGTAATGATCTTTTTAACCTGCCGCACATCTTCATAGCGGATATGCCGTTCATCGGGGCGGGGGTGCACCGTTACACCATCCGCTCCAAAGCGTTGTGCATCGATCGCTGCTTTTACCACATCGGGGTTAGTGCCGCCTCTTGAGTTACGTAATGTTGCAAACTTGTTGATGTTGACGGAGAGCTTTGTCATGCATCAAAAATACAATTCCTACAGCTCTTTCCATGTGTGGTCGGCCAGCAGTTGTACGGCTGCTACGAATTTTTTGAACGGCCCGTTCTTACCCCATTCTTTTGGAGATATTAATGAGAGGATAAAACTCGCATCATTTTTTTCATAGAGATAATAGGTCTGGCCAATATTGGGTTTGAAGGAAAGTTTGGCACTGTAGATCGTTAAAGAAAGGTCTTTCCTTTTTTGTATCTCATGTGCCTGTAAAGCCAGCAGTTCAATTTGTTTGCGGATCTGCTCCAGTTGCATATTGGTCTGTTCTTCCATCGCCGTCAGGGCCTTGTGTTTTATCACCCCTTCTTCGGTGGCTTTAATAACAGCACCGGAAACAGAAGCAGAATAAGGCAACACACTTAATTGCTTATGATAGATCTCTGAATTGGTATAAGCGGTCCCATCTTCTTTGGCTCCCTGCTGCGTTATTTTTAAATAGCCGTTGGGTAATATTTCATGCACCACATGCAGCGATACTTCTCCTTTTTTATAAAAATGAATTTCAAAACTGATGCCATCAGGAAAAATGGCCTGTACTTTATCCGCCAGTTCATGATTGTCAAAGTCATTCAAATCGCCATCCGCATTGATCGTATAACTGGCCATAAAAGCCTTATTCTCCAGTGTTACCCAGTTATGATGGATGATAAGCTCCTTTTTATCTGCTACAGGTTCTATTTTATAAATACCGCTCTTTGGCCGTTCGCCATTCTCATAGGTTCCTTTTTCAGGGAACAATTGCCAGGAAGCCAGGAAATTATATGCTTGAACCATGTTGTTTTGTTAGTTAGCCGGGAACGGTGCAAAGATTTTGTTTTCCCTGCATATAACAAAGTATAAGTTGTTTTGTTTAACCTGTTCCTTAACAAGTCAAAATGAAATTATCGGCTATCTTTATTCCCGGAAACCAACCAGCAATGAAAAGTTATTTTGCCACTTATCATACTACTCCCGGTGCAGCACCGATAGAATCCACCGTACTGGTATTTGACAAAAATCTGAGCATCGGCTTTCGTAACCCTGATGGCAGCAATGTTATGGTGAACTGGCTACTGAAAAATGTCGACGTTTCTTTTGATTTTCCTTCTCAACATACAAGGCTGCGGCATAATCAACCGCCGGGCGGTGAGTTATTGATAAAAGGAAACGATGCGTCCAATTTTGTAAAAGAGATGCAGGCCGAACAACAAAAGGCATGGCATAAAAAAAGCAGTGGCAAAGAGTGGATACGGAATAGTCTTCTTTTTCTCGGTATACTCGGTATATTATTTTTGCTTTACCTGTTAATTGTTCCCTGGTTATCGCAGAAGCTGGCTTCTAAAGTATCTATCAAAACTGAAAAGCAATTAGGTGATGCAGTATATGATGCATTAGGTTTAACAGGTCAGGAGGATTCTGCCAAAACGTATGTACTCAATGAATTTTTTGCTGCATTGGAAGTGCCAACAGCTTACAATATTCAAATAACGGTCGTGAATGATAATGTGGTAAATGCATTTGCGTTACCGGGTGGCCGCATTGTGGTCTATAGTGCTTTGCTGAAAGAAATTACTTCTTACCCCGAACTGGCTGCTTTACTGAGTCATGAGTTTACACATATCAATAACAAACATTCTACCAAACGGATATTCAGACAACTGGGTTCCAAAGTTTTTCTTGGGTTATTATTCGGACGATTTGGAACAGTGACTTCGGTTGTTGTAAATCATGCAGATAATTTGAAATCACTCAAGTATTCCCGCAGCCTGGAAAAGGAAGCGGATAAGGATGGCCTGGCAATATTGACCAAAAGAGGAATTGATCCTAAGGGGTTTACTGATCTATTCAATCATTTAAAAGAAGCCGCCCCCGTGAACAGTATGCCCGAATTTCTTGGCAGCCATCCTGATGTTGACAAACGCATTGCCTATATACAGGAAGCTTCGCAAAATGCGGCTGTAAAGGAAGATGTACAACTAAAAGCTATATTTGAAAAACTAAAATAAAACTATATGCTCATTACCACTACCAGTGCCGTTGACGGCCAACCCGTACAGGAATACCTCGGAGTAATCAATGCACAAAGTATTATCGGTGCCAATATCTTTAAAGACATTTTTGCCGGTCTGAGGGATGTGTTTGGTGGCAGAAGTAAAACATATGAAAAAGTATTGGAGCAGGCTAAGGAAGATGCACTGCGTGAGTTAACACAAAAAGCACAGGCTCTTGGTGCCAATGGCATACTTGGAGTGGACCTTGATTTTGAAACGATCGGAAGTGGTGGTAGTATGCTGATGGTGATAGCCACCGGCACAGCTGTTCGCTTATAAACTGTTTCTTAAAATTTCCCTATGAAGCGTACCTTATTGTGTTTTTTTATGGTATTAGTTGTTGTTGCAATAAGGGCACAACAACCAACTCCGCCTTCAGCCAGTGATATACTTAACAAGGCTTATCAGCAGGCAGCCAAAGAAAACAAAAATGTATTTCTCATGTTTCATGCTTCCTGGTGTGGCTGGTGCCATAAGATGGATAAAAGCATGAATGATGCGGCCTGCAAAAAATTCTTTGATGATAATTATGTCATTTGTCACCTTGTTACCGATGAGACAAAGGATAAAGAATACCTGGAGAACCCCGGTGCAGCGGAAATGAAAATAAAATATAATGGAGAAGGGCTCGGTATCCCTTTTTGGTTAGTGTTGGATAAAGAGGGAAACCTACTTTCAGATTCTAAAATGAGGAAAGTAGGTGAGGGCCCGGAGAAAGGCGAAAATGCAGGTTGTCCTGCTACAGAAAAGGAAGTAGATTTTTTTGTTGAAGTGTTGAAAAAGACATCAAGGCTGAATAGTGATCAGCTCGAGATCATCAGGAGCAGGTTCAGGGAAAATGATAAATAAATTGTTGCAGAGATCACCAGTTTCTTAATTCATCGTCTATTGCTTCGTTCAGGCTATTTTCATTTTTTAATATCCATTGCGGAAGCTGGCTGGGTGTGATCCTCCAGTCTTTCTCTTGTTTTTGCATGGTAAATACAATCCGGTCGCCCCGTTCATTACAGACATTTACGCTAAAAACTTCTTCATCCGGCGTTTTTACTTTTCTGAAATTAAATTCTCTCAGCCGGCCTTCGGCTTTTACCAGCCGGGTAAACTGTATCAGTTTCACGAAGCGCATATGCATAGGTTGAATTTTGTATCTGTACTGTTATCAATTTTTGTGCTATAAGTGGTTTTTAGAGTAACAAAAGTTGTTCACAAAATTGATTGCAGACAAAATTCTAATGCTGGAAAAATGCGTAGGACAAATACAGTTATCGTATCAGGGTTACAATCCCTTTCTGGAAATAAGCTTTGCCGGTGTAGTCAGTTGCTTTTACGGTCCACACAAATGTGCCAGTGGATTGTAAAACCCCGCTTATCCTTCCATCCCAGCCCTGGCCATTTGTTTTGGTAGAAAATAGTAATTGTCCCCAGCGGTTATAGATATTAAAGTAGTCAATATCCTTTATGCCCACGGCAATCGGCCGCAGCAGGTCATTCTTTCCATCATTATTTGGGGTAAAAGCCGATGGAACAAAAATGGTTGGTTGTGTTTTAAAAACTTTGATGGTTATATAGGCAGAATCTTTGCAGCCTTGCGGACTATACGCTATTACCTTGTACTGGATGCCAGTTGTTGGGTTTAGAAAAACCGCAACCGGGTTTGAAATATCTGCGGCGGATAAATAAGTGGCGGGTGTCCATTCATAGTTTATTCCACCGGTAGCCATTAATTGCAACGGCTGACCGACTACAACTGATGTATCTCTTCCTGCAGAAACTTTCATTTTAGACAATACAGTTACTTTAACGGTGTCACGGCCCGGCTTGGGGCAACCTCTTGTATCAAATGCAGTGAGTATATAGTCAGTTGTTCGTGGCGGATAACTTACCGGGTTCAAAAGATTCGGATTGCTTACAAGATTAGCAGGTGTCCATTGCCAGGAACTGGCATCAGTTATCCCATTCAGTTGTGCTCTCGCATTATAGCAAATGGAAAAATCAGCTCCCGCATTTACCGCCGGATACGGTACGGTTGTTACTATTATGTTCTCTGTTGCAGAACATCCACCAATAGTAGCGGTGACCTGGTAATTTGTCATCGCATTATTCGTAAAAGCAAATGGGGTTTTCACCGTTGCATCAATAAGCTGCGATGCAGGCGTCCAGGCATATTGTAATCCATTTGAGTTAATACGAAGTTGTATGGTATCCGTCCGGCAAATAATGGTATCTGCCATTGCCTGCAGGGTTACAAAATTTACAACATTCACTTTTACTGAGTCACGGTTACGGCAGCCATTGTCTTCAAGTTCCACATAATAGGTGGTGGTAGTGGGCGGCGAAACAGTCGGTGTAGCAGTGTTCGCATTAATGATATTAACCGGGGGTGTCCAGCTAAAATTACCGGTGCCAATGGCCTGTAATAACAAGTTGTCATTTACACAGATCAATGTATCTCGGAAAGCTAGACTTAGCGGTGGCTTATCAATGATGGTTATATCTTTTGAAACAGTATCACGGCATCCTCTTGTATCGCTGACAATCAACCTTACATTTTTTGTTCCCATAAATGGGTAGGTGTAAGAAGGGTTTTGGATGGAGGAAATATCAGTAGTTGAAGCCGCTTCCCCAAAATCCCATGCCCATGAATTGGGTGTGCCATAGACCGAAGTTGTATTATCTGAAAAAAGTGTTGGGCGACTTAAACAAATTCCTGTTGAAGAAAAATCTGGAACAAACCCGGGAAACACCCTGATAGGGGCAGTTGTAGAGTCATTACAAGGCTGGCCACGGTTGATCACTAGTTTCACCGTATAAAGTCCGATAGCAGGAAATGTATATGTAGCCGACAGGCCGGATGTACTATAAATGAGATTGTTTGAGTTATCAAAAAATTCCCAGTCAGTAGAAATGATTAAAGGGCTGGTAGACTGGTTGGCGATGGTTATCGTTTGTGTATTGCGACAAAGAAGATACTCAGGAAGTAATAAAGCCGAAGCAATGCTGCAATCCGCAATATTGATCTGTACATCTTTACGTTGTCGTGCAATTACAATTCCGTTCCTGATCTCATCAACACAAACCGTTACTACATAAATTCCACCAACAGGTGCAATCCCCGTTATAAGACCTGTAGTTGCATTAACCTGTACAGCGGGGCCCAATGGTGCAGCATCACTAAAGGGTGCCCCATAAGGAACTGCCGGAAAAGGCGGTGGAGCTGTTGGCTGCGCACCACCACCAGAGGCAGAAGTGCTTGCATAAGCTTCGCAGAAAGTATAACGGAGTTCATCTCCATCAGTATCCTGTGCAGCAAAACTGTAGGTAAAATCGTTATTGGCGCATACTATTACAAGGTCATTACCAACAAAAGTGGCACTATTGTTTTCAGGGCCATTAGTAACAGCACTTGTTCCCGGAATTTCTGCTGTATAAGTTGCACCAATATTATTATAGCCGGACGCAAGATTATTAATACCGTTAATACGAAAATTCACCTGGCTGGCTAATACATAACCAGCTGCTGAAGCAGGCAATGAAACAGGAAAAGAATAATAGGCTACATCATAGCAAACAGTAGGCGGATTTGTAATACAGGGGTCAGGATTGGTAATACTGATATTATCCGTATTGGTAATAGGAATAGCCAGATCTGTTACCCGTGCATTCGTGGTCTTATCAAAAATGGAAATAATAGTAGGATTGGGGAATTGGCGGCCACTGCCGCAGCGTTGAAATAGCTTGAGGGTAACCTGGTATTGGTAGAGCCCATTATTCATCCCTATGTACGTGTAATACATTTCACCGCCAGTTATATGACTGGCTTTTACGGCAAAAGAGAGGGCAATGAGTAAAAGAGAAACGAACGAAAGTCTTTTCATTAAATTCTTTTAAAAACCTAATGGGTGTCTTTAAAGATACGTATATAAACGGACAGCCGGAAAGGGTGGTTGCCTTGTTTCAGAGCAGGTATTTTCCCGATAAATGTTGCTGCCGGCAGGTGCAACGCATCAGGAGGTTTAACAATCTTCTTCCTGCTGTAAAGGCAATAAATATTAATTTTAGCTTCATGAAAAACATTTTAGCGATCTTATTCCTGTTACCTCTTTTTTCGGCGGCGCAGGAATGTAAACTGACCCGGGAAACAGATCCCTTTACCAAGGAAACCAAACTATCTACGGGGTTTATCTTCTTTGATGGCGGTTCCGTAACGATCGATGCTGACAGCAAAGAGATCGATGTGCTGTTTTCCATAGAAGGGGCTGATAAATGCTATGATAATAATTCAATGGCCGCTATCTTTTTTGAAGGAGTGAAAACAAAGCTGAGTTCCCGCAACGGAGGAACTATGAACTGCGAAGGACTTTTCCATTTTGTGTTTAAGAATACAGCTACAACTCCTACATTGCTTCAAAAAATCATGACACAGAAAATCAACCGCATTGTTTTTACCGGGAATAATAAGAAAGAATCTACAATCAATATTGGACCGGCAGAGCAGGAAGCCCTCCTTGCATTAGCCACCTGCCTTGTCAATGAGGCGAAGACACTGATCAAATAATTTATTACACCTGGAAACACATTCAGGGTCAGTTTTTTGAAAGCCATCATATTCTAAATCATGGCAATGCTTTCTGATTTGTTTCAAATTATTTTCAGATTAATTCAATATCAACATAGGCGTGTATTTGAATCGAATGTATAGCCGATAGAAAATATGGTAGCGTTACTAACGGCAACAAAAAACCCGTCCTGTTTAGAACAAGACGGGTTTGTTATTGAGAGATATTAATTAATACCTGTACAAGTCAGACTTAAACGGACCTTCTTTGCTAATGCCGAGGTATTCAGCCTGTGCATCTGTCAGTTCATCCAGCACCACGCCAATTTTGGAAAGGTGTAAACGGGCTACTTTTTCATCTAAATGCTTTGGCAACACATATACTTTGTTCTCATAGTTCTTATGGTTTAACCATAATTCTATCTGTGCCAGCGTTTGGTTACTAAAAGAATTACTCATTACAAAAGATGGGTGACCGGTAGCGCAACCAAGGTTCACCAAGCGGCCTTCTGCCAGGATGATAACATCATGTCCATCTACATTATAAATATCAACCTGTGGTTTGATAGTGTCTTTGGTATCGCCATAATTTGTATTTAACCAGGCAATATCAATTTCAATATCGAAGTGACCGATATTACAAACGATTACTTTATCCTTCATTAATTTAAAATGCTCACCACGAATCAAATCACGGCAACCACTTGCTGTAACAACGATATCAGCTTCTTTCACTGCATCAATCATTTTCTTTACTTCAAATCCATCCATCGCAGCCTGTAAAGCACAGATAGGATCGATCTCTGTAACAATAACACGGCATCCAGCTCCGGCTAATGAAGCCGCAGAACCCTTACCCACATCACCATAACCACCAACCACAGCAACTTTACCAGCCAGCATTACATCAGTAGCACGGCGAATAGAATCTACCAATGATTCTTTGCAGCCATACTTGTTATCGAATTTAGATTTGGTAACAGAATCGTTTACATTAATTGCAGGCATCGGTAATGTACCTTTTGCTACTCTTTCATATAAACGGTGTACACCAGTTGTAGTTTCTTCGGAAATTCCTTTAACATGTTGAATCAGTTCAGGATAAGTATCCAGTACCATATTGGTAAGGTCACCACCATCATCCAAAATCATATTCAAAGGTTTGTCTTTGCTGCCAAAGAACAATGTTTGTTCGATGCACCAGTCAGCTTCTTCCTGTGTTTGTCCTTTCCAGGCAAAAACACCAATACCTGCAGCAGCAATAGCAGCAGCGGCATGATCCTGAGTGGAGAAAATATTGCAGGAACTCCATTTTACTTCAGCACCGAGGGCTGCTAAGGTTTCAATCAACACAGCTGTTTGAATGGTCATGTGCAGGCAACCTGCAACTCTTGCACCTTTCAATGGTTGAGAAGGTCCATATTCTTTACGGATGGACATCAAACCGGGCATTTCTGCCTCAGCTAAACGGATTTCTTTACGACCCCATTCAGCAAGTGAAATATCTGCCACTTTATAGGGCAGGCTAAAATCAATGGATTTAGTTACTGTAGACATTTTTATAGCTTTATTTTAGGCGGCAAAGGTACTGTTTATTGACTTATAAAAGGCGATACTTAGGGCTTTTGCCATAGTTATTTTACACAACTTGTTACATCTGATAAAGAGGATGCAAAAATGAAATTGTTTAGGTATAGGGTGGCTGTTATCAGTTGATTTTAAACAAATAAGAATAACTTTGAAACAGGTAAAAGATGAAGTATGATTGTATATGATACCGTTTCGGAAGCAGTAAATGGGTTGAAGAAAAGAGATTTTAGTGTTGATTTCAACCTTGAAGAGAATTGTCTCGTCTGTCATGGCGACAAGTTTAATGTCAATGACTTTGAGATTGTCGAAGTTTACCGGTTTGAGGGCAATACCGATCCATCGGATGAAGCTGTTGTTTATGCTATTGAATCAGTAAACGGTATGAAGGGAATACTTGTAAGCGGTTATGGTATTTCTGCAGAGGGTATGAGTGCCGAGATGGCAAAGAAGTTGAGTATTCAAAAACCCTGAATAAAGTAACATATGAAACGATTGTTTAAACTAAGCCTGTTAATTGCTTTTCTGCAACCGGGTAACTTAATGGCACAAAAAGATAGCATCCGTTTGATATGCCCGCTGAATGAGGCAGTAGTAGTACCCCCACCAAAAAATGTAATTCATTATGAAGAGCCGGATCTTTGCGTGGTGTTACAGAGTATTCCCGACACGGTGGTTAAGTCCGTTGGAACCGGTAGGGTGACCAATACAGAATTTACGGAGGAATCGAAAGGCGGGGTGGTGCTTTTTGTAAAGATCAATGGCAAGGATTACTATTTCTGGTACACCGGCATGAGTAAAGTACTGGTTAGAAGAAATGAAGTAGTGAAACTTGGTCAGGCTCTTGGTTATGTCGGGCAGGGTGAAAGAATAGAACTGTTGATGTATGAATTTGAAACACCGGTAGACCCGACAAAATTTCTTGATTGTAAAGGAGTCTTAAATAACTAATCAAACAAATTATAATTTTTTCTCCATCACATAATCTCTCATGAAATAACCATTGCCGATATCGAAGTCGGCTTCTTTAAGAACTGTAAATCCCAGTTTTTTGTAGAAAATTATTGCGCTGTTATTCCTGTTTACCTGCAATTGTAAGGATGTATTTCCCCTCTGCTGAAGATTGCTGATAATATGATTAATTAAAAATCTGCCGGCTCCTTTGCCTTGTTGTGATCGGAGAACATAAATTTTATGCAACTTAAAGAGGGAAGGTTCAACTTCCTGGTATGATGCAAAGCCAAGCGGTGCAGCATCATCATTAATAATAATGAACTGGCAGCCATCACTCATTTGTTTTTGTAATGATGATTCGCTGTACATCATCTCCAGCATATAATCAATCTGTTCTATGGAAAGGATATCGGCATATGTCTGTGGCCAAACCTTAAAAGCCAGCTCCCGGATAAGCGGAATATCGTTACTGTTTGCTTTACGGATATTATACACTGGTATTTCGATTTTTATCTTTAAACATTTCCTGTGAAATATTCCGGTGATAACGGATCAATTTCCGGCTGAGTACCAGGCAAATTATATATGAACCAATAGCACCACCTGCCAGTAATCCTTCACTCAGATTTTTTCCTATATGTGAATACTTCGGTAAGAAAAGGAAGAAATCGTAAGTGCCATGAAAGAAGATAGCAATAAGTAAACCTGTAAGCATCAGTAGTAAGCTGTTGCCAGAATTGAATTTTGCTTTTCCAACAAAATAACCCATCACAACAGCAAAGGAACCATGGGCTGGCACACTCAGGAACATCCGCTGAATGCCAACTTCAAATCCACGGCCTACCTGGGCATAATTCATTACATACATTATATTTTCCAGCGTTGCAAAACCCATACTCACCATCACACTGTAAACAATGCCATCCAGTGGTTCATCAAAACTCTTTTTGGGATAAGAATAAAAACGAAGTCCCAGAAACTTACTGGCTTCTTCACTAAAGCCAACTACTGCATACGAAAAAATGGCTACACCAGTCAGGCTACCGTCAATAGTGTAGGTAAATGTTTTTTCAAACCAGATAGCCGGCAAAATTGCAAAACAGCCCAGGAAAAAACTAACGAAGAGGTTTAGTTTCGGCTCCCTGTTGTAGCCATCTCTATAAAAGATAAACAGGCAGATAGCAATACCAGGAGCCAGCGCTATAGCAATATATTCCATTCATTTTTTTTGACAGGGAAAGATAAAAGAAAACCGGCTACTTTTTGGGCAGCCGGTTCTTTAAATTATTCAACAATTTATTTATCAATTATCTTTTTTGCTTCCTGTTTTATTTTCTTCCTCTTTTTTTATCGGAGCTTTTGTAGCAGTATCTTTTTTAGGTGTAGTTGGTTTTTTTGTATCATCTTCTGAATAGTCTTTTGACTCGTAACCGATGGTATCGGCATTATAGATGTTATAATCTTCAGCGTTGCCAACCCCCTGGTCTACACCTTCACCGGCAGGACTTGGGTCTGAATCACTAATAATGATATCGGCGCTGTTGATCTCATTTTCCAGTTCGGCCGGTTTTACAAATTTGGCGTCTTTTTCAATTCCGAGTTTTTTATCAGCCAACACTTTTTTGAAAAAATATTCAGTGATAGGCCGGGCAATCGTGTTACCATCAGCCTGATTCCGCATAAATGTATATTCAAAACCTACCCATGAACCGGCTAAAAGCTGGGGAGTATATCCCAGAAACCATGCATCAGCATTATCATCTGTTGTTCCTGTTTTACCGCCCATTTCCGCAGCACCAACACGGCTTCTCAAGCCTCTTGCTGTTCCTTTATCAACTGTTCCCTGCATCATTCTGGCCATGGTATAAGCTGTTACTTCGCTTACGGCTTCTTTACGGTTTACACTAAAATCGAAACGTTTAATAACATTTCCGTTCCTGTCTTCAATACGACTGATACTGTATGGTTTGGTAGAAAATCCTCGACCTGCGAATATGGTATAGCCCCAAAGCATTTCATACATGGAAAGATCACAGGTGCCCAGGCAAATAGAAGGATAAGGTTTGACAGGCGTCGGTATACTGATACGACTTAGAAAATCAGCAAACTGTTTGGGCCCTACTTGTTTCATAATATACGCAGTAGCACAGTTTTTAGAAAAAGCCAGTGCATTGGCCATACTCATAGAACCACCACCGCATTTTTTACCAGAAGGTACCCAGGCACCACCACCAAAATTTTGGGCCACATTCTCACATTCAGTTTCGGGAGTAAACCCCCTTTCTTCCATAGCCTGTGTATAAAGAAATGGTTTGATGGTAGAGCCAACCTGTCTTTTTGTTTTCAGATTGACGTGGTCATTTTTATATGTTTTGAAATTGATGCCGCCTACCCAGGCTCTTACTTCACCAGTAACCGGATCCATCGCCATAAAACTGGCCTGTTCCATTTGCAGGGAATATTTAATGGAATCAACCGGGCTCATCGTCGTGTCTTTTTCCCTTTTTGTATTCCATGCAAATACTCTCATAGGAACTTTTACATCAAAAGAAGCCCGGATCTCTTTATCACTCAAACCATCTTCCTCAAGATTTTTCCAGCGGTCAGATTCCCTGATTGCTTTTTCGATGATCTTTTCATGACCTTTCCAAATAGATCCGGACTTAAAATCTCCTCTTGCATTAATACCTCTTTGCAGGGCTGTCATTTGTACGGCCATACCTTCTTCAGCATATTGCTGCATCTGTGTATTAATGGTAGTATAGATCTTCAATCCATCATCGTAAATATTGTATGTCCCGCCGTTTGGTTTTTCTACCCCTTTCAATGCTTCTTTTATTTCAGTTTTCAATACTTCACGGAAGTAGGGGGCATAGCCTGTGTTTTCATCCAGCTTTTTATAATTGAGCTTTATCGGGGTGGCTTTTAATTTTGCAGCAACAGCCGGCGTTATTTTTTTATTGACTTCCATCTGGCGGAGAACAATATTGCGGCGTTCCAAAGCCGCTTTGGGGTTACGGACGGGATTATAAATACTATTTCCTTTCAGCATACCAACAAGCAATGCTGCTTCTTCTACATTCAACCTGTCAGGTTCTTTCTGAAAAAAGCTACGGGCTGCATTCCGGATACCATAAATATTATTGCCAAATGGTACCGCATTCAGATAAAGAGTAATGATTTCTTCTTTAGTAAAATTCTTTTCCAATTTTACCGCAATAATCCATTCTTTCAATTTTTCAACAACCCGCCAGGCCCTGTTCTTGCTTCCCTGGTCTAATAAGGCTTTAGCTAATTGCTGGGTGATAGTGCTGCCGCCACCAGATGTGCCGGCCGTAAGTATGGCCCGCATGGTTGATTTTAAATCTACACCGCTATGATTATAAAAACGTTCATCTTCAGTGGCAATCAATGCATCAATTACATGTTTTGAAATATCCCTGTATTTTACATTGCTGCGGTTGCCTCTCTCCGTATAATATTTCCCCATCAGGGTGCCATCTTCGGCATATACTTCAGAAGCTTGTAATATTGAAGGATTCTCCAGTTCGGCCAAAGAGGGCATTTTGCCAAACACGCCGAAGTTTGCCAGCAACACCATTCCGATGAATGCAGCAAAACCTACTAAAAAAATGCGCCAGAAAATACGAACTGCTTTTTTCATATCAGATACATGGTTGTAGTTATTGCGAAGAACAGCAAGCGGTTAATTGATTGTCGAAATTAAGAAAATCCCTTGCGGTTGAAGGTATGGTGTTCATTAATTTTTTGCCAAAACATTTTCCGCAGTAAAGAAGTCGTTTATCAGAACTTACCAGGTAAGTGCTGATCCAGGAACGCCTTATAAAGATCCAGATCCTTATACACTTTCAGTAAATCATAATTGGTATCTGTAATGATGATAAAACTGTATTTACCACCCTTCAGCCAGGGTAGAATGTCAGCCGGAGTTCTTGGTTTTACGCTTTCAATATAAGTAATAGCATCCTGTGCATCTTTAAATGGCGACATCAGCAGTACCCGGTTTTCCGGGTTTATCTCAAAAAGGTCAGCCGTCATCTGCTTATTATAAAATGTTTCCCTGTTAAAACGGGCAAAAGCATTCTTTGCCTCGTTGCAAAATACAGGGTCAACTTTATTAAGTACCAGTACAACGTAGTAAGGTTCATTCGCATTAAACTTGTATGGAGCATTCGGGTTTACCGGCTTTGACTTTACAGTATCTGTTACAGGTTTTGGAGTAATTATTACTACTGGCTGTGTCCTTACCGTGTCAGTCACAGGTTTGGGCTGTGTAATTACTACCGGTTTATTGGCAGGAGCATTTCCCTGGTTGCGGGTAACAACCATATTTCTCAGTTCTTCTTCAATCTGTGCTCTTCTGCTTAAAACATCCAGCAGGGTAGAAGCCCTTCCCGCCAATGGCGTATTAGGAAATTGTTTGATAATTGAATTCAATACGGTAACCGCTGTACTGTCATTTCTTTGTTTGATATGATAAACAGCCTCAATGTAAAGCAGTTGAGGAGTCCAGTAATTTTTACCATACTTGTTGTCAGCAGCTTTCTTTTCTGCAAGGGCTTGTTCAAATTTTCCTTCTATAAAGAGGTCGTAGATGTTTTCGTAAGCTTTAGTCGCTTCTGTGTTACCAGTTCCATTTGGATTTTTCCCCGTGGTTACAATAGTTGTGAAATTGCTGCTGCCGTGATTCTCACTCATCAATTTTTTTATGGCAGCTGCTTTTGCTGTTTCTCCATTTTTATTATAGCAGTAATAAAGGTTGAATAGGACCTCGTCCATTTTTTCAAACTGTGGGAAACGGCGACGGAGTTCTTCTAAAGTTTCTGTACCGGCATTGCAATCTTCAATTTCCTGGGCATATATTTTACCAAGGGCAAACATGGCTGCTTGTAATGAGTCATTTGATTTTTTCATTTGCTCCGGCGTAACAGGAATATTGGCATATAAGTCATCGAAAGTTACACCGCCAGCTTTATCACCAGTCTGCTGGTTGGTACCGGTCAGGTTATTAGCCTGTTGGTTACTTAGTAAAGCTGCATTAATAGTAGAGCTCCTGCGCCAGTTATCAATATTAGGGCGGTTCCCCCATTTTGATTTAAACTCACTGAGCCCTCTTGATTTCGATGTTGCGTTATAAAAATACCATTCACCTTTTGGTTGTACAGCCGGGAAAAGAGTTGGTGCAGTAAAGGCCGGTCCTGCAGATATGGGTTCATCTCTAAGCCCCTGTGTTTTACGGATATCCTTCACAATTTTCTTTACATATTCTTTTCGTTCATCTTCTGACATGGCAGCAATACGTTGCAGGCTGTCTTGTCTTTCCGCTATTTCAAAATTGGTGGCAAGATTGTTTAGCATTGTTTTCCTTGACCTTAATGCATCCACATCTTTCAAAGCCGGATCGTCTAAACGAAGGCTGTCATAAAAATTAGAAGCCTGCCGGTATTGTTTTTTCGCAAAGGATAGTTCTGCCAGTTGCAGAAAAACTTTGTTTCGCAATGCGGGATCGTTACTGGCAAATTGAGTGCTCTTTTGTAAAAGTTTCAGGGCCTCATCAATATTGTTTCCTTCCAATTGCATTTGGGCGGCCATGTAGTAAATGATATCCTGGTACTCTTCGTATTTATCCCGTTTGGCCATTTTTACTAATTCGGCCACATTCTTTTCAATTGTTTTTTCACCACCGTCTTTATTTGCCCGGATAGCATACAGCCTTGCATAGATATCCAATATAGGGTCTGTGGTATGGCTGCTTACTTTTACATAATACTTCTCTGATTCTTTGTACTTGCCTGACATTTCATAAAGCTGTGCAGCAAGGTATTCCCAACGGGCTTTTTCCTGCAGGTTGGTAGCGTTGCTCAATGCATTTATAAGATGTGAAGCAGCGCTGTCCCACATATTTTGTTTGTAAAACCAAAAAGCCTGCACTTCATGCAAGTCGTTTTCCAATCGTTTTGGAAATTTGGGATCATTTCGCAGGGTTACAATCAGGCTGGCGGCTTCGGCCAGTTGATCCTGTACTAAAAAAGTTCTTATTTGCCATATGAATGCATCATTACGGCTGGGTGGTTCGGAAAATATCCGGCGGGGCAGGCTGTTTTTTTCTTTTGTTGAAATACTGTAAGCTGAATTACCATCTCTTGCACTACCAATGGCGAGATAATAGCCATCTTTTTCTTTTGGTGCAAAAGCGTAATTGATGAACTGGAACATCAGGTAAGCCGAATCAAATTTTTTCTGGAGGTAATATGAGGCTCCCCAAAGCAGGTATAGATTATCGACCCAATCGTTCCGTAGATCATGCAGGGCAATACCTGTAGAAGCTTTATAGGTTATGGAATCAAGCTGGATGGAGTCCCCGGCCGTAGCATCCAATGTGTAATTGTAGAAAGGGAGCAATTCAGAATAATCGTCCTTAAAGGCAGTTTTTGCCTTTTCCAGTACTTCATTCAGCTTATTATTGGCGTTAAAGTAGTAGTTGTAATGGGTTACTGTGTTTTGAATGAAACGTTTAGGCAGGGTAAATTTCTTTTCATCTGACCGTTCTGACCGTAAAACACGGTCATCATACTCCTTTGGCTTTTTAATATCAAAAGATATCCCCAACTGGCTAAAAGCCGGCAGAGTGACCTGGCAGAGGATAAGGAGGAGAGCAGCAGTGATAGTATATCGGGTGGGTCGCATTTTCCGTCGCAATCTAAAGTCTTATTAACTGAATTTCAAATAATTTAGTATAAAAATAGGCCATTTTTTTGACGCTATTTTGATGAGCGGAAACTGGCAAAACCAACCCCCTTTCCTTACCTTTAATTTACTAAAATTGGGTTATGGTAAAATTAGATGCCGGGTCCACTCTGAAACGCCTCCGGAACCGATACCGGCTGGTGGTGATGAATGACGACACCTATGAAGAAGTGGTGACCTTTAAATTGTCCCGTTTGAGTGTTTACATCATGTTGAGCACAATATTTGTATTATTGGTAGGTCTTACAGTAGCGCTGATCGTTTTTACACCCTTGAAATATTACATTCCTGGTGCCACCACAGATTATAAATCAGCAACTGAGTTAAGGCAATTGAAGTATAAAGTGGATGAAACAGAACGGGATAATAAATTATTGCAACAATATTATGATGGCCTCAACAAAGGGCCATTAAAAGGAACCAGCACCGTAGTACTGGATACAACAAGAATTAATGTACCCAAAGTTGAAGCATCTGACGATTAATCTGATATCATTATGTTTAATACCAAAAACAAAACCGACATGCAACAAGAAAAAACAAATGGTGGAGGCGCCACATTGATTGGTGCCGGCACAACGCTGAAAGGCGACATCAGCAGTAACAGTGACTTGCGGATTGATGGCACTGTTCTGGGTAACATTCACAGCGCCGCTAAAATTATTGTTGGCAGTAGCGGGGTGGTGGAAGGTGATATTTCCTGCAACCAGTCAGATATTGTTGGTAAAGTTTCCGGCAATGTGCGGGCAAAAGAATTGCTGCAATTGCGGGGTGAATGTGTGGTTACCGGTAACCTGTATGCTGGAAAATTGCAGGTAGAACCCAGCGCTACTTTCAACGGTCAATGCCATATGGGGGCCAATATTGTGGAGATGAATAACAATGAACAGCAAGCCGCCATCAAATAGTAATAAGCAATTTTTACTGCGCTATGCCAGTTTGGGTACGCAGTTGTTGATAGCTATCGGTCTGTCAGTTTTCATAGGACTGAAAGCAGATAAATGGCTGAATACATTACCATTGCTGTCTTGTGTATTACCTTTGCTCACCCTTTTTGCAATTTTTTACAAGCTGACAAGGGAAACCGCAAAACCACCGAAAGATGATATATAAGCTGGTGCTGAGACAGTCCTTCACTATTTTTTGGATTATCTCAAACTTTATTATTCTGTTTCTTGACAGGAAAAATATTTTTGATAAGAACGGGATAGATGGTACGGTACTCCTGGTTGGAAATTTCATTATTTTTATTGCAACTGCTCTATCGTTTTGGGTTTCTCAGCGGTCAATGAATTCGACCAATCCCAACTCCTCCGTCAGATCGTTGTATGGCAGTTTTATGATCAAGTTCTTTCTGCTTGCGATAGCAGCTTTTGTATACATTATGGCGGTAAAGAAAAATGTAAATAAGCCTGCACTTATGATCTGCATGGGGCTATACCTTGTTTATACTTTCCTTGAAGTTTCATCCCTGCAAAAGTTATTGAAGCAAAAAAAGAATGCCTAAAAAAGAAGTTCCGCTTGATCAGCTGCAAAACTATCTGCCACCCGGCACCGCTGATGCAGTGATGACTTACCTGCATGCGTATAAAATACATTTGACCATTGCCAGGGAACGAAAAAGTATTTTAGGCGATTATCGACATCGTACACATCATGCCAATCACCGCATCAGTGTGAATGGTAATCTTAATAAATTTTCTTTCCTGATCACATTGCTGCATGAGCTGGCACACCTGCTTACATTTGAGCAACATAGCAATAAAGTACAGGCGCATGGTAAAGAATGGAAAATGATTTTCGGACAGTTACTGCAACAGTTTGTACAGCATAAGATTTTTCCTGCTGATATTGAAACAGAATTATTGCAATCGCTGAAAAATCCGGCGGCAAGCAGCTGTGCTGAAGATGGTTTACTGCGGGTACTGCGAAAGTATGATGCTAAAGAAAGTCATCATCTTTTAGTAGAAGAACTTTTACCCAACAGTTTGTTTCGTATAAAAGACGGCAGGGTTTTTCAAAAAGGGGAGAAGCTTCGGAAACGATTTAAATGCAAAGAAGTAGCTACAGGAAAATTTTATTTATTCAGTCCGGTGTACGAAGTAGAGAAGATGAGTTAGTAGTCTTGAGTTAACAGTGGCTGACTCCTGACTAAAGACTATTGACTACAGACTCTTTAGCATCCACAAACTGCAACCCGTATGTCCGCTGTTGCCCATCGGCTGTTTCAGGTATTCAAAACCAAATTTTGCATAGGTATTTAATGCCTGTTTAAGTTCCGGCATTGTTTCAAGGTACACTTGTTTATAACCAGCTTCTTTTGCAAAGACCAAATTTTTCTCAATTAATGTTCTTCCGAGACCTGTGCCTCTTGCCTGTGGCAACAAATACATCTTTACTAATTCGCAAGTATCAGCAGGCAAACCGTCAGTAGGATAAATCCCGCCACCACCAACTATAGTCCCATTCAGTTCCGCAACAAAATAAGCGGCTCCTTTTTCTTGAAATAATTCATACAACGCATCTGTAGTCGGGTCATAATAAACGGTACCGGGTCTGTTGGCACCAAATTCAGCCAATGTGTCTTTTACAATTTTTGAAAGAAAAGGATTGTCAGCGGGCTGTATGTTGCGGATGAAAATATTGTTCATGCAATAAAGATAAAAAAACCGCCCCGACCTGGGATAAATACAAGTTACGGGGCGGATAAATCATGAATATGAAACCACTGCCTGGTGCAGCCAATAGCAGGGATGCAAATTGTTAAAGGATTGCATATTTTTTTTCCGAAAGGTCATCAATGAAATTTCGCACAGAGGAAAAAGAGGTAAAGAGTTAATCGAAACTGCGTTTCACTTGATCTTTTCTATTCCCCTGCCCTCTTTCCGCTCTAGGCGAGGCCTTAATAGTTGTACAGGAGATTATAATTTTCAAACGGAGACTATACGATCAGCCGGGAAAATTCATTCTTTCTATATACTTATGGAACCGGGGATCAGTTCTTACAAACTCACTGAGTGGAGAACGTTTGATGCAGGCGAGTACACTATCTCTTTGTTCAAAGGCCTTTTCTAAATATTCAGCGGCCATGTCATATTTTTTTGAGTAGTATGACACACAACTTAAAAAAGTGGCTGCGACATATTCTGTTTTAGAACGCATCAGAAGTTCATCCACGATCTTTTGAACCTCCTCCTCATTGCCGGCTAAATAATTAGCCCAACATAATTCTACAAGTGACAATGGTTGTCTTGATGAAATTTCGACGGCCCTATTAAAGGCCCGGATAGCTTCAGGAAATTGTTTTAACCCGCCATAGCCTAATCCCAAACTTCTGAATCCGGGGTATGAGTTAGCGTCCAGTTCAATGGCCAGCAGGCTTGACTTCACCGCTTCTTCATGTTGCCCGGCATTAATATACATAGTAGCTAGTACATGGTGAGAGATCGCTACAAGCGGTTCGAGTATCTCGGCTGCTTTTTTTGCTTCAGCAATGGATTCTTCAAATCTGCCGCAGGCAAAAGACAGGTAATAGCTATACCAGTAATGGGATGGCGCATAATTAGGATTCTTTTCAAATATCCATTTAAATCTCTTTTCTGCCGCTGGCCAATCCCAGTCATAAAATGTATTGATAAAAGCTAATGCTGCGTAAGCTTCAATATGTGTAGGGTCTAGCTGAATTGCTTTATCTGCAAATTCCCTCGCCTTTGGCATGGCCTGTTGCGGGGGTATCACACAGTAAAGTGCCAGGATGCAATAGGCATCGGCAATACCGGTATAGGCTAAGGTGAACTTCGGGTCTTTTTCCAGTGTGGCATGAAAGAATTCAAGCCCCTTAATTATTCCGGCACCCCGTTTATTGAAATAAAATCTACCTTTTAAATACAGGTCATAAGCTTCTTTATTCTCTGTGGGGTTTCTGTTGATGATTGCTCTTTCATTATCAAGCAAAGTGACTTTCAGTTTTTCCGTAATAGCATAAGCAATCTCATCCTGGATGGCAAAAATATCATCCATCTCCCTGTCATATCTTTCTGACCAGAGGTGAAAGCCATTTTCAACATTGATCAACTGGGCTGTAATGCGGAGTTTATTGCCCTGTTTTCGGACACTTCCTTCCAGTACAGTATGTACATTCAGCATAGTACCGATTTTGCGCAGGTCAATATTTTTTCCCTTGAAGTGGAAGGAGGAGGTACGGCCCGCCACTCTCAGATCTTGCACATGCGCCAATGAATTAAGTATCTCTTCTGTAATGCCATCACTAAAATACTCCTGGTCCTGGTCATTGCTCATGTTTACAAATGGTAACACCGCAATGCTTTTTCCCGGTGCATTCCCTGCAGGTTCAGCAATCGTATTTTGTTGAGGAGAATTAGTTGTGGTGCCATTTGATGAAGTAAATAATGAATCGTCAACCAAAACTTCATAGATGCGAATCGGGGCCTTTACATTCTTCAACATTTCTTCCCGGAGAAAATTTATAGTGATCCCTTTTTTATTGCTGACATTGCTTTGAACAGATTCGGAAACACAAATGGCGCCAGCCCGAGCCTGAGTCATCAACCGGGCGGCGATATTTACCCCGTCACCGAATATGTCATTGTTCTCAAACACCACATCGCCAAGGTGAATGCCGATTCTCAACTGTAGTTCATTGATGGCTTCCGCGGCTTTTTGAATTCTACCAGCACAAAGCACCGCTTCTGTAACATTGGAAAAACTTGCTAACACTCCATCTCCCAATTCTTTTATCCAGCGGCCATGAAATTCTTCGATAAGTGGTTTTTGGATGTCCCTGTTCTTGGTGAGCAGATCAAAAGCTTTTTCTTCATCACTGCCCATAAGGGTCGTGTACCCGACTACGTCGGTAAACATTATAGCAGCCAATTGGTGTGATCGGGGCAAGAGGAAAGGTTTAGTATAGAAAGTTACAACATAATTAAGGGTAAATCAGTACTCAAAGCCTGAAATGTTTTCTAAAAAGGGTTTATCAGGACAACCGGAGGCTTTGTTCAATAAGTCGTTAACCCGGGAGGGGTACCCCGAAGTGATGAAGTGATTTTCCACTTATTCATTGATACAAAAAATCCCAGCCTTCCGGCCGGGATTACATTATCGGTTTACCTCTTAATATTGTTTTATGCTACCGCCTTTTTTACCAGTTCGGCTGCCTCACTCAATAAGATGGCAGACTGTACTTTCAATCCGCTTTCGTCAATCAACTTTTTAGCTTCAACTGCATTGGTACCCTGCAAACGAACGATGATGGGGATTTGTATGTTGCCCAAATTTTTATAAGCATCAATAACACCCTGCGCTACACGGTCGCAGCGAACGATACCGCCAAAAATGTTGATAAGGATAGCTTTTACCGCCGGGTCTTTTAGAATGATTTTAAAACCGGCTTCTACCGTTTGTGCATTGGCCGTACCACCTACATCAAGGAAGTTAGCTGGCTCACCACCGCTTAATTTAATCATATCCATAGTGGCCATTGCCAAACCAGCCCCATTCACCATACATCCGACATTACCATCCAGTTTTACAAAATTCAGATTGTGTTTACCTGCTTCTACTTCGGTAGGGTCTTCCTCCGTTACATCCCTGAGTGATGCAAGATCAGCATGTCTCATCAATGAGTTTTCATCTAACCCCATCTTACAGTCAACCGCAATGATCTTATCATCCGATGCTTTGAAGAGTGGATTTATTTCCAGCATGGAACAGTCTAATCCTGTATATGCATTGTAAAGATTGGTGACAAATTTTGTACAGTTTTTAAATGCTTCACCACTCAGGCCAAGATTGAAAGCAATCTTTCTTGCCTGGAATCCTTGTAACCCACCGCAAGGATGTACCCATTCTTTAAATATTTTCTCTGGTGTATTATGCGCTACGTCTTCTATATTCATGCCACCTTCGGTACTGTACATAATTACATTTTGCCCTTTGGTGCGGTCGAGCAAAATTGAGAGGTAAAACTCTTTTCTTTCACTGGGCCCGTCGTAGTACATATCAGCAGCGACAAATATTTTATTGACTACTTTACCAGCTGGGCCGGTTTGTACCGTAACTAAAATGCCCCCTAATATTTTATTGGCGAACTCTTGTATGTCTTCCAGTGATTTGGCAACTTTTACTCCATTGATGCCATTTTCCTTCACCGTTCCTTTGCCCCTTCCCCCGGCATGTATCTGTGCTTTTACAATGGCGAATTTGCTACCGGTTTGGGTCTTTATCTGGCGGTAAGCATCTTCGGCTTCCTGCACCGTTGTGCAGGCAAAGCCTTCCTGTACGGGGACATTATATTTTTTTAATAATTCCTTAGCCTGGTATTCATGCAGATTCATGCTGTAAAAATTTGCAGCGAAGATAAGGAAAGAGACAATAGGTAAAAATGAGGATGAAATTGGGGATCGTCTCAGTTTGAATTTTCATTTTCGAATGGCCATCAAAAGAAATTTTGCACCGTGGATATCGGAAGTAAAAACTCTACTTTTGAGAGTGATATGATAAAGGCACCAATTTTTTTGTTCTTGCTTTTTATTAGTTCCTGCCAGTCTATAAAAAGAATGAACTGGCCGGAAAGAACTTCATCGCTTACGGGTACTGCATTTTACCACCAGGCATTTGCCATGAAGTGGGCTGAAAGGGATTCATTTGTCCTGAAGGAAATAATAGCAGGAAATATCCCCGGGTTTCTCAAAAAATTTGTTGCAATTAAAACAAGCATAATTGATTCATCAACCGGTAACATTATAAAAGCCATTTATTATGCAGCGCCGGATTATTTAAGTGTTGGTGCCGATAACGATTGGGCAAGGATCAATATTACACCGAATGCGGCGCAGCAGATCGCTGATAAGTTCGATTGTTTTTTACCAACCAAAAAGATAGTGGATGATATTTATAAAGCTGCAAAAGTTAAATTAGAACCAGTGCCAATGTATGCCTTCCGGGATAGTACACCTACCATGTGGCAGCATCATCTTATTATTGAAGGGCAACGAAAAGAAAGAAAGGGACTGATTTCGGGTATACAAAAGGATGTTGTTATTAGTGGAAAGATATCAAGAGATACAAGGCCGAACAGGGTTGCTATTTATGGCTGGCACAAGCTGGATGGAAAACCTATACAACCTTTATACACCGGCCACATCAACTGGTGGGTGGATTACAGCCAGGGAATTCGATTAATATACCGCAAAATAAAAGTGGAAGGCAAATGGATGGATTACATTGATGTATTGAAAGATGCAAAACTGCAAAAGCTTTTGTGTGATGAAGAAGCTTGTGATTTTTACCGCTATAATTATTAAGCCAGAATTTTTTTGTGTACGTTTGCAGGCTCAATTAATTTTTTATGGGAAAAAAGGCCTTGAAACAATTTAACGAGACGGTAAAATTTCTAAGAAAGCAATACAAAGAAACTCCAACGGTGGGTATAGTGCTGGGCAGTGGCCTGGGAAATTTCGTTGAGGAAATTGAGATTGAAAAGCAAGTTGAGTATGGTGATATTCCCAACTTTCCTGTGTCAACGGTAGAAGGACATAAAGGAAAATTGATCTTTGGAAAACTGAGTGGAAAAACTGTAGTTGCCATGGCAGGGCGGTTCCATTATTATGAAGGATATTCTGCGCAGGATGTCATTTTCCCGGTTCGGGTTATGAAATTACTTGGGGTCGAAACATTATTGCTTTCTAATGCGGCAGGAACTGTAAACCCAAATCATAAAGTAGGGGATATCATGATCATCAACGACCATATAAGTTTTTTTACTCCCAACCCTTTGATCGGAAAAAATATAGCTGATTTTGGACCCCGTTTCCCAGACATGAGTGAGCCTTATAAAAAACACCTGATTCAAAAAGCAAAAGCTATTGCCGCTGTTCATAATTATGATGTGAAGGAAGGGGTGTATGTGGCGGTAACAGGACCGACTTTTGAGACAAGGGCTGAATATAATTTTATTAAGGTTATTGGGGCGGATGTGGTAGGCATGAGTACGGTGCAGGAATGCATTGTGGCCAACCACATGGGTATGCAAGTGTTTGCTATGAGTGTGGTAACTGATATTGGCATTCGGGATGATCACAATATAATAACCCATGAAGAAGTGCTGGAAGCAGCCAAACATGCAGAACCCAAATTGGCTACTATCTTTAAAGAACTGGTGGCAGCTATTTAATTAACAGTTTTGCTGCTGAATTATACCTTTGCTGAACTATTTTGCAAAGGTTTTTTTATAGGCATTTAAATAAACTTGGCTTCCTGAATAATATATATACATACCTGCTTCTTATTTTCCTGTTTTCTTTTTCTGTGTCTTCATTTTCACAGGGCGGAGATATTCGCCGGATGGGAGACCGGCTACAACAAGCAGGTGGCAATACAGGATCCGGTGGCAGTAGTACTGATAGCCTTCAGCACCGGGATAAGAATGAAGATTCCGTTACTATAACTTTCAGGTATCTGGACTCTACCCGTACTTATAAATTAGATTCTTCTATTGATGATTTTACCAGGCGGTTCCCCATACCGGCCTCACATATATTTTTGGGGAATGTTGGAAATGCCTCACGGTCATTGCTATTTTCTCCTAGATTCAATGCAGGATTTGATCCGGGTCTTCATGCTTTTGATATTTATGAATGGAAAATAGAAAAGGTGAGATTCTTTAATACAACAAGGCCTTATTCTGAAATCAACTACCAGTTAGGCAGCCGGGTAGAGCAAATAATTGAATTAACCCATACCCAAAACCTGAAACCAAACTGGAATGCGGCACTTCAATACCGGCTTATCAATTCTCCAGGTTATTTTAAAAGCCAAAAAACCAATCATAATAATTACCTGCTCAGTTCAAAGTTCCAGTCGGTGAACAAGCGGTACAATAATTATTTTGCCGTAGTGATTAACAAAATGCAGTCAGGGGAGAACGGAGGTATTGTTGATACATTTAATTATTTGAACAGCAGCGTTTACAAAGACCGCTTTAATATTCCTACCAAACTTGGAGGCGATGACCCATTCTCTTCTAATTTTTTTACAACAAAAATTAATACAGGGAATAAGTACAGTGAGTTTACCGTATTGCTCCGGCAGCAGTATGACCTCGGAAAAAAGGATTCAATTGTTACAGATTCAACAGTGACACCACTTTTTTTCCCGCGCCTCCGCTTTGAGCACACTTTTCAACTGGATCAGCATAAATATATTTTCCAGGATTACCTGGGAGACTCTGTTTACTACCAAACCTATTATGATACCAGCCTGCGAAAACCTGTTGATACATTTATAGTAAGGGACCGGTGGAAAATAATCAGCAATGATTTTTCTATTTACCAGTTCCCTGATGCCAAAAACCTGCAGCAATTTATTAAGCTCGGTTTGCAGTTGCAAAGTATTTCCGGTGTATTCGCTTCAGGGAAAAAGAGTTTTGTCAATACAATTGGACATGCGGAATACCGGAATAAGACCCGCAATCTCCTGTGGGATATTGAAGCTAACGGAAAACTATTTTTCACCGGGTTTAACAAAGGTGACTACCAGGCGCATATCAGTTTGCAACGGTTACTAGGAAAAAAAATTGGCTATATACAATTAGGTTTTGAGAACACCAGCCGCACGCCTTCATTTATTTTTGACAGCCGGAGCAGTTTTTATTTTCTTAAAACAGTAAAAGATTTCAAGAAAGAAAATAATACTCATCTTTTTGCCGCTTACTTTTTGCCTTCTTTTAAATTCAGACTAACCGGTCATTATTACCTTTCAACTAATTATACTTACATCGAAGATTATTACCAGTTGAAGCAGGAGAATGCTTTGTTCAATGTGTTGCAGATTGCTGCTGAGAAGACGATCAAATTAGGTAAACGCTGGAATTGGCATGCTGAAGTTTATTTTCAACAGGTAATTGGAAATGGCCCCGTTAATGTACCTGTTATTTATACCCGCAACAGGATCGCCTATGAAGGTAATCTTGGATTTAAGAATTTAAATATTGCAATGGGGGCGGAACTTCGCTATCGTTCAGCATATAAAGCAGACGGCTATTCACCTGTGCAGGGGCAGTTTTATTACCAGGATTCGATAACGATAAGAAACCCTTTACCGGATATCGCCGCCTATATGCATTTTCGCATTCGCTCTTTTAAGGCTTTTGTAAGGGCGGAGAACCTGAATACTGCCCGCAAGCAGGAAGATGGCGGTTTCGGGTTTACCAATAATAACCTCCTGGCACCCGGTTATGCCCTGCCGGGACTTCAGTTCAGGCTGGGGGTGTACTGGAGTTTTGTAAATTAAGCTCATAGTCAACTTGTTAACTTTTTTCACTGGCCTTCATATTCCGCAAATTCCGACTTACCTTTACACTGCTTCATGAAAAAGGCACTCTTTGCCATATCATTTATTTGCTACTTCGCCGTTACCAGCGGAGTAATAATCACTTCTCATTTTTGCATGAAGAGGTTGGTGTCTGTTCATTTGTATGAAACATCGCCAGATAAATGTGGCAGATGTGGAATGGATACACATGAATCAAGTGGTTGCTGTCATGATGTGGTGAAAGTGGTAAAACTGGATCAGGATCAAAATAAGATTCCCGTTGTTATATACGAACTTCCAACCCTCGAAATTCAGGTAATAACTCCATCAGCATTTCTTGTTGCTGCTTTTGAAAACAATGACGAGCAACGTCATTTTCACAATCATTCTCCACCTCTTTTATCAGAGCAGGATACTTACTTGCAGAATAACGTTTTCCGGATTTAAGATTCAACAGGTTTTGTTTTACCCTTACAAGTTTAAGGATAACTATCTATTTATTTATATAATCTGATTTTTGAATTTTAAATAAACAATCATGAAAACATTAAGAATATTTTCTCTTGCTACTTTATTTGTGGCGTTAGGTTCTGTTGCAACTGCTCAAACAAAAACCGAGACTTTTAAAGTATCCGGCAATTGCGGAATGTGTAAAACCAAAATTGAAAAGGCTGCTAAAGATGCAGGAGCCAAGTCGGCTACCTGGAGCGCAGATACCAAGGATCTTACAGTTACTTATAAGAGCAGTACTACCAATGCAGCTAAAATTCAGCAGCAGATAGCCGTTGTTGGTTATGATAATGTTGGTTTTAAAGCTACATCTGAAGCCTACGATAAACTTCACGGCTGTTGCAAATACGACAGGGAAGCATCTGTAAAAACAGAATCATGCTGCAGTGATGAAGCAAGTTGCAAGCATAAGGATAGTCATGATGGTATGGCAAAAGCAGATTGCTGTAAAGACGGCAAATGCACAAAAGCAGGCCATGATGGTAAAGATTGCTGCAAGAAAGAAGGTGAAAAGATGGATTGCTGCAAGGATGGTAAGTGCACTAAAGAAGGCCACGACGGTAAAGAGTGCTGCAAGAAATCTGACAAATAACAGTTGAACATATTGTTATGAAAAAACTGTTATTGATATTGATAACAGCCCTTTCGGCTGTGTCATCTGAAGCCCAGTTTACAAAAGCCACTTTACAGGCAACAGGTCTTACCTGTGCTATGTGCAGTAATGCTATAAATAAAGCATTGCAAAATGTTTCATTTGTAGAGTCTGTAAAGGCGGATATAAAAAATTCTGCTTTTAGTATTGTGTTTAAGGCCAATATCCCTGTTAATATTGACGCTTTAAAAAATGCGGTTGAAGATGCAGGATTTTCGGTGGGCAGTTTGAAAATGACCGGGAGCTTCAGCGAAGTGAAAGTTGAAAAAGACCAGCATATAAAAATTGGTAATGATAACTTTCATTTTCTGAATGTGAGCAGCCAGGTATTAAACGGGGAGCAGACAATCACCGTGGTGGACAAGAATTTTGTAACGGAGAAACAATTTAAGAAATATAGCACCGCTACAAAGATGAGCTGTCTGCAGACGGGTAAAGCCGCTTCCTGTTGTGTGAAAGATGGTATCACAGCCGATGCAAGGGTGTATCATGTTACTATTTAAATGTGTACAGGCTTCTTCCCGGCATATAGTTGGGAAGAAGCTTTTTTAAGTTTCACACTATGATAAACTGGAAAATAATTTTCACACTATCTCTCAGCGTATTTCTTTTTAGTTCTCTCAACGCACAGCCTAAGCAAGGCCAGCTGGCAGCAGAGATCGCTTTGCCTTCAGCTACAGGAGATACAGTACGGCTGTCTTCTTTAAAAGGTAAGGTGGTGCTGCTGGATTTCTGGGCATCCTGGTGTGGACCCTGCAGGGTTGCAAATAAGGGCCTGGTGAAGTTGTATGATAAATTCAAATCGAAAGGATTTGAGATCTATAGTGTTTCCCTTGATGATGAAAAAGAGAACTGGATCAAAGCGATCAAAAAAGATAAAATAAGCTGGCTGCAGGTAATAGACAGGGGTGGATGGGAAACGCCAACCGCCGCCAAATGGAATATTTATGCATTACCGACTTCTTATCTCATTGACAAGGAGGGAAGGTTAATTGCAATGGACCTTGAAGGCAAGTACCTGGAGAAAGCGTTAAAGGATATGCTGGATGATTGATTAAAAAATATCAATGAAAAAGTCATTTTGTATTATACTTTCCCTGCTGGCTGTAAAAATGTATGGGCAGGAGCTTTATGTGTTTAGTGAGCCGGCCTCTAATTTACCTGGAAATTCCATCAGCGTAAAGCTGACTGATCATTTTGTGACCAGCGATAATATTTACAATCGCTTCTCTCATCGCCTGATGCCGCAGGTTCAGTTTGGAATCAGCAAAAAATTCATGTTCAATATCGGCGGCACATTTGCAAATATGCATACGCCTGATTTTCGGTATGAGTCGGTCAGGTTCTATGCGAAATACCGGTTTCTTTCTAAGGATGATATCCATAAACATTTTCGCATGGCGGCTTTTGTGGATGCTTCGGCTACCAAAGCGCCTTTTCATTATGATGAGATCACTTTGATGGGAGATAAGAGTGGTATTGAAGCCGGTATCATTGCTACGCAGCTTTGGAATAAGTTTGCGTTGTCAGGAACGCTAAGCCATACACAGGTTCTGGATAAATCAAGGAACGATAAAGTGATTTATGTGCCCACACGTCTTTATCAATCCATTAATTATTCGTTATCCGGTGGTTATTTATTATTTCCTAAAGAATACACTGATTACAAACAGACCAACCTTAACCTGTATGCAGAACTGCTGGGTGAACAATCGCTGGATAGTAAAAAATATTGCCTCGACCTTGCACCTGCTATTCAACTTATTTTTAATAGTAATGCAAAGTTGAATGTTGGTTATCGTTTCCAGGTTAGTGGAAACATGAGCCGGATGACAAACAACAGCTGGCAGGTAAGTTTCGAGAGAACTTTTCTTAATGCATTAAAGAAAAGGAAATAGGGTAAAATTTTTTTACCTCCGCTCTTTGATTTTCGGTGGCTGTTTTTTCAGCCATTGATATGCTGCTCACAAGCAGCTTTATTTCCTATTAATCAAATGTCATGAAATATTTACTTCCACTTGTTGTTTTGCTGCTATTGACTGAGGTGGGCCTTACGCAAAAGCCATCCTCTTCGAAAAGTGATACGATCCGGTTTACAGTATATGGAAATTGTGAAATGTGTAAGGAACGAATCGAAGAAGCTGCAAAAGGAAAAGGGGTTAAAACTGTTGTTTGGAATATTGACAGTAAAATGATGGCACTTACTTACAATCCTTCTCTCACCAACCCTGGTAAAGTTCAGCAACGTATCGCTGATGCCGGACATGATACCGAACTTAAGAAAGCAAAGGATGCTGTATATGATGGGTTACCGGGTTGTTGCCTTTACCGGCATGGAACCATGGAAGAGTTATTGAAAAAGCAGAATAAAACGCAACAGTCTTCAGATAGTATAACAAAGAGAATTGATGAAGTTATTCCTGCGTTGATAATGAAATCTGTAGAGCAGGGACAGATTAAAGGGGTAGTGCTGGAGGCGGACAGTAAAGGAAATTTTCGTCCGTTACAGGGCGCCTCTGTTATCTGGCTGGGAACGAAACATGGAACTTTTACTGATTCTTCTGGTGTTTTCATGATTACACCTCATCATGAAGTACAACGATTAGTTATTAGCTATGCAGGATACACCAGTGATACGATAGCTATTCAGCCATCTGAGGAATTGAAAATAATCCTGGCAAGTAATCAACAGTTAAATGAAGTAAGAGTATCTGCAAGGCAACGCTCCACTTATCTTTCTGCCATCAGTCCTGTTCGCATTCAGGTAATGACAGAACGGGAACTCTTTAAAGCTGCCTGTTGCAATCTAAGTGAGAGTTTTGAAACCAATCCTTCAGTTGATGTGTCGTATAATGATGCAGTAACAGGTAGTAAACAAATACAATTGCTGGGGTTAAGTGGAAATTATACGCAATTAACAGTCGAGAATTTGCCGGGTCCAAGGGGGCTTGCCACTCCACTGGGATTGAACTTTATTGCCGGACCATGGGTGGAATCTATTCAGCTCAATAAGGGAGTAGGTTCTGTGGTAAATGGATATGAAAGTATTGCAGGTCAAATAAATATTGAACTAAAGAAACCAGAGAAAGCAGAACGATTGTACCTGAATGCCTATCTGAATAATATGGGTAAGACTGATCTCAACCTGAACCTTACACAACAAATAGGGAAGAAATGGAGTACTGCTTTGTTGCTGCATGATGATTTTTTAAATAATAAAACTGTTGATTTCAATAAAGATGGTTTCAGAGACCTGCCCACCGGCAATTTATTCAGCGCAGTGAACCGCTGGAAATATGAAGATGGTAAAGGGTTTATGACCCAGTTTGGGTTTAAGATGTTGATAGATAACCGTACTGGTGGTGAAACGGCATTCAGTCCCGAGGACGATAAATTCACTACTAATTATTACGGATTAGGAATTAAAACAAAGCGGTATGAGGGTTTTGCCAAGATCGGCTATGTGTTTCCCGAGAAAAAATATAAAAGTATTGGCTTGCAATTATCTGTTTTTGATCATCAGCAGGATTCTTATTTTGGAATGACCCGCTATAATGCCACGCAACAAAATTTTTATGCAAATCTAATTTATCAATCTATTATTGGTACAACAGCCCATAAATTCAGGACGGGTTTAAGTTTTACTTCGGATACATATAATGAATATTTCAGGAATGATAATTACAACAGAACAGAAGCGATACCAGGAGGTTTTTTCGAGTATACCTTCACACCCATAGAGAGATTCAACATTGTGGCGGGTATAAGGGCCGATCGTAATAGTTTATTTGGTTGGTTTGCTACACCCAGGTTGCATATTCGTTATGAACCAGTAAAAGGAACCACGATAAGAGCAAGTATTGGAAGAGGCCAGCGTACCGCCAATATCTTCGCAGAGAACATGAGTGTTTTTGTAAGCTCAAGGCAAGTAAATATTCTTTCTGCGGCTGTTGGTAAGGCCTATGGCTTAAATCCTGAATCTGCCTGGAATAAAGGGATCAGTGTAGATCAAAAATTTAAATTACTCGGTCGTGATGCCTTATTCAGTGTTGATTTTTTCCGGAATGATTTTGAGAACCAGGTAGTGGTTGATCTAGAAGACGTACGGCAAGTAAAATTCTATAACCTGGAGGGTAAGTCCTTTTCCAATAGTTTCCAGGCAGAGATGCACCTGGAGCCTGTCCGCAAATTGGAGTTACGGTTGGCGTATCGCTTCTTTGATGTAAGAACTACCTACAGTGGACAGCTTTTACAAAAGCCATTTACTGCCAAACACAGGGCTTTTGCAAACATTGCCTATGAAGTCAGTGGCTGGAAGTTTGATTACACCGTTAACTACAATGGCGTCAAAAGAATTCCGGGTACCATTGCTAATCCATCGCCGTATCAGCTTGCTACTTACTCTCCGTCTTTTGTACTAATGAATGCGCAGGTAAGTAAGACTGTTGGTAAGAAACATCCAATAGACCTGTACATAGGAGGGGAGAACCTGGGGAACTATTTTCAAAAAGATGTGATCGTGGCAGATGATCAGCCTTTCGGTCCTTACTTCGATGCATCATTGGTATGGGGCCCCGTGAGTGGAAGTTTATTTTATACCGGGTTCAGGTTTAAAATAAAGTAAAAGAAATGGGTTATTTCTTTTTTGTGTTGAAGCGGAAAGAAAACCCAATAGCCGTGTACCAGTCAATTGCATTTTCAGTGAGACCATATCCTCCGGAAAAATCAATCTTGGTATCATCAGAGAAATAATAAGCGATGCCTCCATCAATGGCATGTTCAGGTTTTTCATTTTTTCTGACAGCGCCAAATGCTTCTACATAACCATACCATTTTTTCCCGATGTTAAAACCCGGGGCAATTGTATAAATCCAGGAGGGAGTATTACTTTCTCCATCCCATTCCGCACCAAAATTATATCCAAGTCCAATATTTTCCGATAAAGTGTTCTGCATTACGAAGCGAAAATTTGGTGCCCATTTACTGGCCCTGAATTTTCTACTGGAAATTCTAGGTGCTGCAATATGAAAAATAAGAGATGTTTTTGGAAGAAGACCTTTCTCCTCGAACAATGCCAGCTTGCCGCCCAGTTGTACAGGTAAAAGTCCGCTGATAAAATCATTTCCATCTGGAATCAGCAAAGGCGTTTCAACGCTGACAAGTTCGGTGATAAGCCGCAATTCAAATTTCTTTGAAATGCCATATTTCCATAAAGCTGTTGGATGAACAAGGGTTTTAAATCCTTGAGCCTTTTCATAATTAAAGCCGATCTCACCCTGCACAAAGCGATGTTTGGTCAGGTAAGGTGATTCAGTCTGATCCGGCCTGTCTGTTTCCATTCTGCCTTTTTCTTGCGCATCAAGTTGTATGAAGCTGAAAAGAGAGAGGGCAGTGGCAAATATTAATTTAGTCATATATAAATTAATTTTTAGTCTCAACTAAAAACTATTCAAAGATAAGGGAAAAGAAAAAGAAGAATGACGTCTTTTATTGTTTGTAATCTTCCCGTACCGGGCTAAAAGCGTCGATTATTTTGCAATCAGTTTTGGCAACGGCTGAATGAAAAATATTTGAGGGGATGACATGATACATTCCTGCGGTAAGTACACAAGCCTGATTGTCAATTACCATATTCAGTTCCCCTTCGATGATATAAGTGATTTGTTCCTGCACATGCTGGTGCAGCGGGACACTGCTTCCGGCTTTTAGTTCTACATATCCAAAAGTCATGCTGTCGCCGTGGACATAATAACCAGTAATGCCAGCCATCAATTCCTTAGGAGTAATATCTTTTATGAGTTGCATATATGATTGCGTCTTTAAATTATCAGGCTACAAATCCTTTGGGTTGGTAATTATGGGGTCTCAAAAAAACAAAAGCTTCCGCCTACCCATTCTTTATCCTTGTTATATCTTACACCTATCATCTTGCCTTTACTTAATCTTCCGAGATTGTTGGTAGCTACAGGTCTTACTTCTCCGTCTTTCCAGAAATAGAATATCCTTATCTCTGCCTTAGCCGGTATATCCGGGGTGAGGATAACATCAGCATATTTTACTTTTCGTTGCAGTATCCAGTTTTCCGGGTCTTTTACGTTTTCAATATCAACAGGTTTAATATCGATCACCACGCCTTGTCCGGCAAAGGAGAACAAGGGTTTCAGTACATAATTTTCCAGGTCAGCCGGCATTTGTTTTATTTCATTGAGGAAAAAAGTTTGCGGCACATACGGATGCTGTATCAATGGTAATGTATACTTACTGATGCGATAAAACCAATCAGGGTGTGGGCACCACTCTGCATCCAGTTCTTCAAATAATATTTTTCCTTGTTCCTGTACTTCAGGTGTTTGCTGGTGCAGGTCATCGAAAATAATCCGGTTATAAATTCTTTTTACTTCTGTTTTCTTTCCTTCATTTATATAGTACAGTTTTTTCCCTTCTTTGATAAGTTCGGTCAGGCAAACCATTTTGATGCCTGTATATGCTTCAGTGCAAAAGAAGTCTATCCTTGTTTTTTGTTTCTTTGGAAAAATTTCCAACAGGATCACATTTTCAGGAGCATGGGTTCCCAGTATAACTTCTTTTAGCAATTGCAGGTAACTCTCTTTATCATGGCCGTTCAAGTAGCTGCTGAAATTAGCAGGAACGGAAAAATGTTTCAGAAATATTTCATCCACTAATACTTCGTAGGCAAACAAGGAAGGAAAGCCCTGCATTTCTATCAACTGTGGTTCGTATTCACCTTCCTCGTTGATACAGATGCCAAAATCAAATGCAATAAATTGGGTATGCTTATTTGAACCCGGCACTTTTACCTCAGAAGGAATGGCATTCTTTGTAAGCTCATTAAATTTCGGGTCCACGATGATATCTACAATGCTTTCACAGGCGTCAAGCATTTTTTTGGTGAAATCTTTCGGGACAAAGATGGGGGTTTCGGCGACCCTGAAATCCAGTTGGCCGGCATGTACTGCATGTAGCTCTTCTAAAAATGCCTCGTATTTTTCTTTTGTAAATGCTTCGTTGTATGCTTTGCGTATAGCCGGTATCATGTTCCTGATTTTATTAACCGGAAGTTAGTGAATGCGGGGCGGGCCGCAAAAAAGTTGATCTGATTTCTAAGCGAATACTTCCTGCAAATGTCCAACAGACTGATTCAAAAAATTAGGCAGGATATGGGCATATGTCCACCTGATCTTATCAGGATCTTCCAGGTGCTCCAACATACTGATAAGTTTGTCTTCACCGTGACTTTCAATTACGGTTTTTCTTTTTTCTTCTGTTTGCAGGTACATACTCATGCCTGGTGCATCGGCTTCAGGATGAAACTGGGTGCCGATCATATATTCATTAAAACGGACTCCCATTAACGCCCTTTCGTAGGGAACATGCGGGCGGCTTTTTTCAATACAAAGAATTTTACCACCGATCTTTTCCAGCATATCAAGATTAGGTTGAATGACCTGGTAATCCCGGCTGTCAACGCCATAAAAAGGATCCTTTAAGCCATCAAAAACAGGTTCATCCTGTCCGGCTTCCAGCATGTGAATTGGAAAAACACCAAAAGCGGTGGATTTTCGTTTACAAACCAATCCGGCATTGAAATAACGGCTTGCTAATTGGAAAGAATGACAAATAAAGAAGATGTATTTTTTTTGTGAATTGGAGGGATTAGCATTCCATCGTTCCATTTTATCGAGCCAGCGGCACCAGCTGATATCCCAGTCATCAAAACGGCTTATTAAGGGGTCGCCGGGCCCCCCGGTTGAAATATAAATATCAAAAGAAGTATCGGGAAGTTCATTTTTCAGGCGCACTTCGAATTCCTGGAATTCTAACTCAAGATCGCTTTCGCCAGCCCAATTGGTCAGAATAGTTCGGATACAACGCATACCCTGATTGGGTTTGCCTTCATAGAGATCGAGGATAGCTACTTTTACAGTCCTTCTTTCGGTCCAACTCATTTACAAATTTAATGATTTTTTAATTTTCATGGAAAACATACGATTGCGTTGTTGTCCACAAATGTGGATTAATTGACTATAATTAAGTGGCGTCTGGGTAAAATAAACGAATCTTAAATAAGGGAAATTATGTAGCCAGCCTTAGTACTACTATCATCGTCCCTTGCGTCGCACACTTCGAGGTTCTGTTTATTACTGGGTAAATTGGAAGTGTTTGTTATTGATTTTGAAATTCAACATTGGCATTTTCAAATTTTGGCAAAGCCCTGCTGGCCGTATCGATTCGCATCAACTCATTTTTATAAGGCGTCAAGTCAAAAGCAGTCGTTTGATAATTAGTTTTTAGACTAATAAATGAATCCAACATATTTCCTAATAATAGAATTTTTTCAGGAGCATTCCCAATAGGAAATATTATGGTATATCTTTTTCCATTCAAAGTATAATCAATAAAATTAGAAGGCCCGCAATATGTTCCTTCGTTTATAGTATAAATCGAATCGTAGGGTTGGTTAATAAATGCCTGTGTAAGCCTTTCTTTAAGGGAATCGTCAAATTGCCCATTGTAAAATTTGTCATATCCCCCTATACTTCTTTGATATGCCAGGGCATTACCTTTTTTGTCAATTTCAATATAGTGATCAATATGTAGATTAAAAGTACCAGAAGAATCTATAGGATTCCACCAATAAACAGTGTACTTAAAAGAGTCGGTAATTAGGACTGGTGATTGGCTGGAATTATGGCAGGCTATAAAAACAAGACATGTTAGAACGGGAAAATACTTTTTGAATGACATTTATACTTTGTTTGCTTTTAAGATGCATACCTTACTTCTTTTCATACACCTTCTCTCCACCCAAAAAAGTCTTCACTACTTTAACACCTAATAATTTTCCGGGAGCTTCTTTCATGATATCAGCATCGAGAATAATGAAGTCAGCAAGCTTTCCTTTTTCTAAACTGCCTTTTTCTTTTTCTTCAAAATTGGCTTTGGCAGCCCAGATGGTCATGCCTCGCAATGCTTCTTCTCTGCTCAATGCATTCTCCATCTGGTATCCCTTATCAGGCCAGCCTTTTGCATCCTTTCTTATGGTAGCCGCATAAAATGTTTTGAACGTAGAAATATCTTCCACCGGAAAATCTGTACCCAATGGTATCCAATTGTTTTGCTGTAATAATTGTTTAAAGGCATAAGCACCTTTCAACCTTTCAGCGCCGAGGCGGTCGCCTGCCCAATACATATCAGATGTGGCATGCGTAGGTTGCACCGATGGAATAATCGAATTGGCACCAAACAAGGCAAAGTCATTTTGATTCACCACCTGTGCATGTTCAATTCTCCATCGCAGATCATTTTTGCCTTTCAGGTATTTACCATAAATATTCAGCATCGTTCTATTGCCACTGTCGCCAATAGCATGAGTACACATCTGCCAGCCTTTATCATGGATCCAGTTTGCCACCGAATCAAAATGTGATGGATTACTTAACAAGAATCCGAGGTGTCCGGGTTTATCGCTATAGGGTTCCAGCAGGCAGGCACCTCTTGAGCCAAGGGCTCCATCACCATAAACCTTAAAACTTCGGACATTCAGCCGGTCAGTTTTTATCATTCCATTTTTTTCGGCATATTCATAGTTTGTTTTTTCATCACTTAGCATTGCATACAGTCTCATTTTCAAATCACCGCTAGTCTGTAGTTTTTTTATTGCTTCAACAACTGTTGAATTTATCCCGCAGTCATCAATGGTTGTTAATCCAACGGCAAAACAATTCTTTTCTGCTGCCTGCAATGCTTTTTTCAGCTGATCATCGGTAGCAGCAGGGATTTTATTTTGGATAAGTCCAACGGCCTTATCAATCAGTAACCCGGTAAGTGTTCCTTCATTATCTTCTATTTCACCACCCGTTAATGTATCACCTGCTTTTACCCCAGCCAGATCCAATGCTTTTTGATTGGCAATAGCAGCATGTCCATCAACTCTTCTCAGCAATACAGGTCTGTCAGGAAATAATTCATTCAGCATCTGATTAGTTGGAAACTCTTTAATTGTCCAGTCGTTCTGGTCCCAGCCACGGCCGGTGATCCAGCCATCCGGGTTTTCTGCCGCAAAAGTTTTTACTTTTTCAATCACTTCTTCCCAACTGGCAGTGCCCATAAGATTGACTGTTTGCAGGCTTAATCCGTAACCAACAAAATGTGCATGGGCATCTATAAAGCCCGGATAAATAAACTTGCCACCTGCATCTAGTTTTTCTTTTGCATCGTATTCTTTTTCCAGATCTGCTGTGTTACCAACAGCCAATATCTTGCCATCTGCAATAACCATTGCCTCTGCAGTAGAGAAGGAGGAGTCAACTGTATAAATGGTGGCGTTATAGACAAGTAAATCAGCTTTTTTCTTTGCACTACATGATGCAAGTAAAAGAACAGTTACAGCAATGATGAAATTCTTCATTATTATTTTTTAATTATTAATTCAGGAATTTCTCGGGGTGTTTCTTATTATGTTCCGTTTTATCCTGGAAGCCCTTGGCGGCCGCTAAGATAGTAGCTTCATCATATAAATTACCAATGAGAGTGATACTTAATGGTGAACCGGTTTGATTAAAGCCAATAGGCATACAAACTACAGGATGACCGGTAAGGTTTGTCATGGATAATTGCCGGCCGGAAAAAGTGGGAACTATCAGTACGTCATAGTTTTTCATAAAATCATTCATTCTGCTGCAAAGAATAGAACGGTAGCGATTGGCATTAATATATTCAACTGCCGGAATCGTTCTGGCGGCACGAAAGCTGTTAGGCCAAAAATTTCTGTCCTGCCGCTCAATCAAATCATCCCGGTTAGTTCTTGTCAGCTCATCAAAAGCTGCAGCACTTTCTGCATTCAGAATAATACTTACGAGGTTAACAGGATACATAGCAGAATCCGGAAAGTTGATCGCCTGAACAGTGGCTCCAAGTGAACGGTAGGTTTCTATTACTTTCCACTCAGGAGCATCAGTATTTAATCGTTTGAAGAAATTTTCAGGGTATGCGATGCGGATCTTTGACCAATCCACTTTGCCGGTATAATTGAAGCTGTGCCGGATAGCACCGGGGTCGTTACCATCTGTGCCATGAATAAATGCATAAACGATAGCGGCATCTTCAGCACTGCGGCAGATAGGCCCCACTTTATCCAAACTCCAGCAAAGAACCATTGCTCCATAGCGGCTTACTGTTCCAAAAGTTGGACGGAGACCAGTGGCACCGCAACGGGTGGATGGAGATACGATGGAACCCAATGTTTCGGTACCGATGGCAAAGGGTAATAATCCTGCTGCTGTAGCAGAAGCTGAACCTGCAGATGAGCCACTTGAACCTTGCTTCAGGTCCCATGGATTTTTTGTTTCACCGCCAAACCATTTATTATTATTCGCTAAAGCACCCATGGAGAGTTTGGCACATAAAACTGCACCGGCATCTTTCAGTTTTTTATAGACATATGAATCCATATTCAGTAACTGGTCTTTATAGGGAGTGCTGCCCCAGGTCGTCTTATATCCTTTTACTGCAAACAGATCTTTTAGTCCATAAGGTATGCCATGTAATGGACCACGATAGATACCCGTTTTTAATTCCTCATCAGCCTGTTTTGCCTGCTTCATGGCGAGTTCTTCTGTTAAAGTGATTACACACTCTAGTGTGTCGCCCCATTTTTTCAGCCGGTCGATAAAAAATTTTGTCAGGTCTACCGAACTGATTTTTTTATTCAGTATTAAGGAAGCTAATTCCGGGATAGAATAAAAAGCAAGATCATTTTTATTGGCAGGCAATTCCACCCGTAAAGGGATATCCCAGTATATTTTTTCCTTCTTTGTAGCAACTTTCATACCCATCGGGGCCGGATTAAAAGCAAAAGGGAAGGGGATATCATTCGCCGGTAATGTTTTGTGCATGGATTTATACAGCAACAAATAATTGTTGAGGTTACCCAGCATTGAATCAGCTTCGGCATCCGTGAATTCGAGATCATACCATTTTGCATTGTTCCTGATTTGTTGAATGCTATCATTTCTGGTTTGGGATTGAACAGCAAGCAAGGTGGTGCAAAGAAGAGCAGTTAGTAGTAGTCGCATACAATGAGTTTTTTGCAGGAATTGAAATTAAGGAAATTCCTTACCTTATGCGCAAATCAATGATTATGCGAGCCATTCTTTTTTGTTTAAGCACTTTTTTAGTTTTCATATCCTGTCAACATGCTGATAAAAGCACTGCAGGGGGTAGTCAATCTGTTGCTCAATATTTTAATTATGGCGACAGCGGTGTTCAATCTGCCGGTGTTAGAATGATTCCGATCAAAACACCGGTCGGCAATTTTAAGGTCTGGACAAAACGGTTTGGGAATAATCCCCGGATCAAAATATTATTACTGCATGGCGGTCCTGCTATGACGCATGAGTACATGGAATGTTTTGAAAGTTTTTTCCCAAAGGAAGGATTTGAGTTTTACGAATACGACCAGCTTGGTTCCTATTATAGCGATCAGCCTAAAGACAGCAGCCTGTGGACGACAGAAAGATTTGTAGAAGAAGTGGAGCAGGTGCGGCAGGCAATTGGTGCCAACTCAACAAATTTTTACATACTCGGTAATTCATGGGGTGGGATATTAGCGATGGAATATGCGTTGAAATATCAACAGAACATTAAGGGGCTTATTGTTGCCAATATGGTAGCCAGTGCGCCGGAGTATGGTAAATATGCGGATGAGGTATTGGCAAAACAGATGGATCCGAAAGTGCTGGCAGAGATAAGAACTATTGAAGCGGAAAAGGATTTTATTAATCCACGGTATATGGAAATACTGATACCGAATTTCTATAAAGAACATTTATGCAGGCTGCAAGAATGGCCGGATGGCTTTAACCGTTCGATGAAACATGCTAACGGGGAAATATACACTATGATGCAGGGGCCATCAGAGTTTGGTATTTCCGGCAGACTAGCCAACTGGGATATTAAGAACCGGCTGAAGGAAATAAAAGTACCAACGCTGATGGTAGGTGCAAAGCATGATACCATGGATCCGAAAGCAATGGAAGAACAAAGTAAAATGGTGCAGAAAGGCCGCTATCTCTATTGTCCCAATGGCAGCCACCTGGCTATGTGGGACGATCAGCAGGTATTTATGGAGGGTGTGATTAAGTTTATTAAAGAAGTAAACGAAGGGATTTTTTAAAATAATTTTTATCTTTCGATATCTAAAATCAACAAATCATGAATTTATTCAAAACATCCGTGACGATTCTATTCGCTGCATCAATATTTGTATCCTGCGGCAGTAAAGACAAGAAGGGAGAAGATAAAAAAGACACTGATACAAAAACAGAAAATACCACTGCCGATAACAGCCCGGCTACTAAATTAGATGGTGCCTGGGAAATAAAGAGGGCAGAAGGAAGTATGTCAGAAATGAATGTTGGAACTGTGTATGAATTCAAGGGTACTAAATTATCATTTGGAAAAGGTGATTTTAAAAACCCCGGTAAAACTGAAGTGACCGATAGCACATTTAGTTTCCAGGCAGATGGCAATGAGTTTAAGTTTATGTATAACTATAAATTCAATGGCGATACATTAGTGGTGGAAATGCAGAAAAGCGGCGGACAGATATTCCATATGACAAAGCAGTAATACTACTTTTAAATAAATGAAAATAGCCCCGTTCATTTAACGGGGCTATTTTATATATCAGTCTTTTCTTAATATTATAGTAAGTATTCTTGGAATTTCATTCCGATTTTCATCATCAAAATATTCATTGACATCAATGAGTGAAAGTTTATAGTTCTTCGCAGCCTTCACAAAATCTGAAATATGATGAGTGAAACAATCTACAATCAGTACTCCTTCTGTAGTTTCAAATCTTGCTTTACTGCCCGTATATTGTTTAAACGGATGGAGCTCACCTATGTATATATATCCGCCCGATTTTAAAGCTGCTGCAGTTTCTGAAAAAATGTGCTCAAGGTTTTCAATATGTTCCAGGACTAAACTGAAGCTTACAAGGTCATAGAGTTGGTTGCGAAATTTCCAGGTGGTTGTAATATCAGCCTGAACGAACTGAACCTTCTCGCTTTTGATTTTCTCTTTAGCCTTTGCCAGCATTTCTTCTGATAGATCAACAGAAGTAACCTGGTTTGCTTTCTCAATAAACCAAACGGTATTCTTTCCTGTACCACAACCGATTTCGAGGCAGCTTTCAAAAGGAATAGTAGATAAAATAGTACGCAATGCAAACGCTTCAAGATCCCTTGTCTTGTTTAAATTGGTATCGTATTGGGAAGCCCATTTGTTATATGCTTCTTGAGTATTCATTTCAATTGTTTAAAATCATCATAACTTAATTCCCAAAGTTTAGTGAGTTGTTCAAAATTAAGTGAGCCAGGAACAGAAATATGCTCTTTAATAAAAGTGAAGCCAATTTTTTCTACTGTTTTATTAGGTGCCGGGTTCAATGCATAAGGTTCACAATATAATTTCTTCAGTTGCAGGTTATCAAAAAAGTAGGGCAATGTCATTTTTACAAACGTCGCACCAATCCCTTTTTGCCTTTTATCAGCCTTCCACAGATGAAGGTGCATATAAGCTTCTTCGCCAAATTTTATTTTGTTTACATTCGAATGGCCTACAGGCTCGTTATTGGTAAGCCAGATGATGCAATACGATTCCTTTTCTTTATAAGATTGGGTTAGCTGTTTGGCCAACATTTTTTCCCAATCCTGGCGGGCTGGCAATTTTGCAATATCTGCTCCCATACCGGCTAAAAAAGCTGCATCGGCACTAAGCCAGTAATTAATTAGAAAGGGGATATCAGTTTCTGTCAATTCTCTTACTGAAAGAATGTTCTTGTTCATATTATTTTGCTGAGTAAATATCATAAAAAAACTTTATACTTGCTGACGGGTATCTGGTTACTTTAACCGGGAAAAAAATGTATAGATGAAGATAGCAGTTATAACCGCTAACATTGGGGGGTTCGACAAATGCAACGCCATGCCTGAGCAGGATATTGCATTTGACAGGTATTATATAGATGACTCTAACTGTCCTTATCCTGCCTATAAAGTTGATAACAGGATGAAGGCAAAAATATTTAAAATGTTAGGTCATAAGATTTGGCCGGAATATGATGTCTATGTTTGGATCGACGGCAATATCCGGGTAAAGGCCGGCAATTTTATCAGCCGCATCGTCAACACTCTGGAAGGAGGTGATGTGGTCATATCCAATCATTCAGAACGATCATCTGTATATGAAGAAGCTAATTTTATCTACACGGAATTAAAAAAAGGGCACAAGTACCTGCGGGCAAGATATTCAGGCGACCTAATTATGGATGAAGTAAAAAGTTATGGGGAAGGATTGAAAGGCTTGTACTGGTGTGGGTGCTTTGCCAGGTTGAATAACGAAAAGGTAAATAAAGCCTTTGATGATTGGTACATTGATAACACCCTGTGGTCATACTTTGACCAAAACAGTTTTGTTTATGAAATGCATAAGCATCAGTTAAAACTGAACATTATTGAGTGGGGTGATTATTATAAGAATGAACATTACGAGTTCACCGATCATAAAAAGATGTCGTAAATACACCGGATTAAATATTCATTCTATTTGATGTCAGGAAGTCTTGTTACGTCTTCAATATGTACCAGTGTTAATTTCCATTCCATATTTTCCTGTCTGGTCCATACAAAACTATAGTTTCCTCTTTCTTTCAGGACCGGACCACCCGGAGGAGTCAGATCAAGTGTATAGGTGCCGGCATCGTAAGCCAGATTTCCATCTATATTTTTTATGGAAGAGGTTGTTCTGATGTTGCTTAATACTTTAACGCCGCCGCTTATCCAGTTGTTGGCAATAGCATTTGTACCAACCTGTATCAAAGAGTCGTTCATGACGACTGCATTCGCTGCTATTGTTTTCATAATGGCAGCAGAATCTTTATTATTCCATCCGGCCATAAAGACAGCCGTCAGCGAATCTACACTAACCGGTTTCCCTGTTTCTTTTTTTTCATTTTGCTGATTACAACTAATAAATGCAGCGAATGAAACAAGAATAAAAATATTTCTCATACAGGAATTTATTTAAGGTGATTTAATGTTATACTTTCTAAGTAAAAAGTATTTTTCAATTAAATTCAGCAGGAGAGTGTTATATCCCAACCAAATATTGGCCTTGTATATATTTAGCTACTTCCGTCAGATTCTTTGTTTCTTCAAATACGGCTAACTGGCGGTCGGCACCCGTACCGTTCTCCAGCATTTTATTTACATAGGAAATACGATGACGGCTGCCAAGATGATCAAGAACCGGGTCAAGAAAATCGAGAAGCTCATATATCAAGGCCCTTGTATTCACTTCTTCTTCTTTACCGAAGTCTATCAGGTATCCATCTACACCATAGCGGCTGGCCCGCCATTTATTTTCATTCAGCAATGCCCTTGAGTATTGTATAAAGTTCAGGTTTTTGGAACGGAGCATATAGATCCTTGCGCAAATAGCCTGGAATAACGCTGCAATAGTAATTGTTTCATCTACTGTAAGTGGTATATCGCAAATACGGAACTCTACTGTATTAAAGAAGGGATGTACCCGAAGGTCCCACCAGATCTTCTTAGCATTATCAATACAATTGGTTTTTATCAACAGCTTTACATAGTTATCGTATGCTTCAATGCTGTCAAAAGAATCGGGTATACCTGTACGGGGAAATTTATCAAATACTTTGGTGCGGAAAGATTTGTAACCTGTCATCCGGCCTTCCCAAAAAGGGGAGTTGGTGCTCAGGGCAAATACATGCGGCAGAAAGTAACGGGTACTGTTGGCAATATGGTTGGCCATTTCCCTGTTTTCCATTCCGACATGCACATGCAGGCCAAAGATCAGATTGCTTCTTGCCGCCTCCTGCAATTCGTTTACTATTTCACTGTAGCGGATATGGTCAGTTATCAACTGGCTTTCCCAATGGCTGAAAGGATGGGTACCGGAAGCACCCATTGCAAGTCCTAATCCATCGGCGATACCGGAAATTGTTTTGCGGAGGGTGGCTACATCAAGGTATGCTTCATCAATATCAGCGCAAATATCAGTACCAACTTCTACCACGGCCTGGTGCATCTCTGCTTTTACTTTATCCTTAATCACCTTTTGACCTTCCTGTACAATTTTCTGTTCATGACTTTTCAGCTCAAAAGTTTTGGGATCAAGTACCATGTACTCTTCTTCGACACCGAGGGTAAAAGATTTATAATTGAGATTTGCCATAAACGAAATTTAATTATTAATTATAAATTAATAATTGGGTTAGATTAAACTGGTTTTATTCGCTCCTCTTCTTACATATTCACCCCAGGTCAGGTTGTCTTCGCCTTCTTTATTCTCCAATGCTTTTTCAATAGCATAATTAGCGGCTGTTTCTACCACCCATTCAAAATTCTCATCACCAACACTGGTTCTTTCTGCATCAGGCGCCGGGTTACAGAAGTCAATGGCATAGGGTACGCCATCTCGTATTGCTAATTCAACGGTATTAAAATCATAACCGAGGTATGCATTTATTTTAAGTACAATATCCGTCATTTGCTTGAGCCTTTCTGCAGAAGGTTTGAAATCGGCCACATAGCGGAGATGATGCGGATTTCGGGGCTCATAACTCATAATGCGTACATGTTTGCCACCAATACAATAACAGCGATAGTATTCAGTGAAAACAATTTCTTCCTGGAAAAGCATTACCAATTGTCCTGTTTCGGCATGTTTGGTAAAAAAATCTTCTTTGCTATCCAACCGGTACACATTTTTCCAGCCACCGCCTGCAAATGGTTTCATATAAACAGGAAAACCCGTGTAACTGAAAATGCTGTCCCAATCTAGGGGGAAGGCAAGATTGCTGAAAGATTCATTCGACGTATCATCTGGTAAATCTCTGGATGGAATGATTGCTGTTTTTGGGACAGGCACTCCGATTTTTGTCATCAGGCAATTGTTGAAATATTTATCATCCGCACTCCACCAAAAGGGGTTGTTGATAACAGCCGTTCCGGTAACCGCCGCATTCTTTAACCAGGTGCGGTAGAAAGGTACATCCTGTGAAATACGATCAATAATAACGGCATAGCCACTATGTTCACCCTGCATAGCCTTATCAATGCGAACCGGCTCAGCAATGATGCCGGGAACATTTTTACTATTAACTCTTGCCACAAATGCTTCAGGAAATGAACGTTCCTTACCGTGGAGGATTCCGATTTTCTTCATAAACGTAATTTTGTTAAATGATTAAAGTGTAAGCCGGTGCAGGTATATAATTCTACTGAAGCGGCTGCATCAAATTTATTTTTTAGCAGTCATATAAACAAATTAACAGGGGCCTTTTGTGGCATTGTTGAAGAATATCGTGTAAAAGTTCATTTTATTCCGAATTCCTTACTTTTGAAACCATGCAATTGAAAAACGTGTCCGGTATCCAGGTTGAAAACACATCTATAGTTTCATCATTTTTAGGGAGGGAAGTGCTGATTGATATTTACCTTCCCCGAAATGCTATTGATTCTTCACCCATTAGTCTGCTGTTGATTAATGACGGGCAGGATATGGAGAAAATGCATTTCCAGTCTATTCTTGACCATTTATATGCTGAAAAGACAATAGAACCTCTTCTGTTCGTCGCTATTCATGCCGGCATAGAAAGAAAAATGGAATATGGTACGCAACACCAGCCTGACTATAAAGACCGGGGTGCTAAAGCCGGCGCCTACACTTCTTTTATTTTTGAGGAATTGCTACCTTTCATTCGCACAAAATTTTCTATTACTTCTTTTAAGGAAAAAGCATTTGCCGGATTTTCGCTGGGTGGTTTAAGTGCCCTGGATATAGTGTGGAATCGCCCCGGTGAGTTTAGCAAAGTCGGTTTATTTTCCGCTTCTTTATGGTGGAGAAGTATTGACCAGACTGAAGAGGAGTATGATGATGATCTGCACCGCATCATGCATCAGCAGATACGGCAGGGAAAATATGCTCCCTGGTTGAAATTCTTTTTTCAATGCGGTAATATGGATGAAACAAAAGACAGGAACCACAACGGTATTATTGATTCTATAGATGACACATTGGACCTGATCAAAGAATTAGAAGAAAAAGGATATTACAGGAAGAATGATATATACTACATGGAAATGGAAGATGGCCATCATGACGTTTTTACGTGGGGAAGGGCTATGCCAGAATTTTTGAAGTGGGGGTGGGGAAAAAGAGCGGAATAAAAATGCGTATCTAATAAGGTATAAAAAAAATCCCCCTCATTTTTAGTGAGGGGGATTTTTTTATTGTGAGAGTATTTCTTAGTTGAATATATATCTCAAACCGAACTGAACAGAGTAAGTAGACGCTGTGCTAACATTATCCCTGAATGTTCTTGTTACCATCTGGTTTTGTACAGTAGCCAGTCTGAATTGTGGAATTACAGTACCACCCGGTATCAGTGAATTCTGATTTTGCGGTATCAGTATCTGGCTTGCATTGATAGTTTTTACTTTACCCCAGCTTGGGTTCAGCAGGTTGCCGAAGTTAAATATATCGCAAGTGAATTGTAAGGTATTACGGTTTTTACCTGCTTTTACAAATATGTCCTGCATGAATTTGAAATCCATTTGATTGCGCCATGGGATCTGGGCACCATTACGTTCTGCATACTGACCTCTGTGCTTACTCAGGTATTTATCCTGTAAAATAAAAGACTCAAATAATCCACGCTGGGCATTTTGATCATACACAACACCATTTACGGTCTGGCTGGTGAATTGCATTTGCTGAAGCTGTGCCACTGTTGGAATATAAATCAGATCATTACCATTTACACCATCCCTGTTAAAATCACCATTATATACATAAGAATATCTTCCGTCAATCGATCCCTGGTAAAGGAAGGAAACAGTTGTAGCTAAATGTTTAAAGTATTCTTTGCGATATGATAAAGTACCGATCACTCTGTCTGGTACTACATATTGCGCATAAGAAAGGTCAGGTGTATTTAAGCCATTTACCTGTTGTGTTCCCTGGTAAGTTCCCAGCGGTTGGTCGCCACTACCATCATGCAGGTTGCCTGCCATTGATTTTGTATAAGCTACAGAAGCAAATAAACCTTTGCTGAAAGGCTTCTCAAATTTAGCCGTAAAAGCAAAATAATAACCTTGCTTACCATTATCAATGATAGTAGGAACGAATGCTGTTGTACCACCCGGTACAAATTGACCAGCAGAATTAATTGTATTGATAAACCTGGTAGGTACAGTAGAACCATAGATCGGTCTGTTATCAGGGTAGCCTGCTACATTCAAGTTTTGTGGTGCTATATAATTAGGACTTCTGAAAAATGATGTATTCAGGTCTTTGTTGAAAATTGCTTCCAATGAAGCAACGATGCCCCATGGTAATTTGGTATCCATAGCGATACTTGATTTCCATGATTGTGGATTTTTGAAATTTTCTGCCATTGCAGTAACTGCACCCGGAACAATTGTTCCAGCTGCCGGAACTGTAGTAGGGCGGTAGGCTGCAGGGTTCGGGTTAAATGGACCAGGAGGTAAAACGCCAGACAAAGCACCGGTAGATGTGTATGTATTCCAGGCCTGTGTAATTTGAAGCATACCATTGTCACCAGATTGGCTAACTATCCATACGAATGGAATTTTTCCGGTGAAGATACCTGTACCACCACGAATTTGTAAAGAACGGTCGCCATATACATCCCAGTTAAAACCAATTCTTGGAGACCACATTAATCTTTTACCTGGAAGAGTACCAGTATTTACTTTCTCGCCACCTTGAAAATTCTGAGCCAGTACTAAAGGATGAGTAAGTACCTGGGGTACTCCAGGGTAAGTTGGAAGATCAATGCGTAACCCTACTGTCAATCTGAAATTTCTGTTGATAGCTATTTCATCTTGCCCATAAACAGAATACTGTCTGAACTTAAAGGCTGAAAAAGCAGGTGCAAAATTCTTAGATAAAGAGTAAGTCAAGGCATAGTCTGTAGGTAGTTTGCGTAAAGCTGGATTTGGATTCAAAGCACTTTCAAAATCAGCCCATGTTGCATACCTGTAATAGCTGGTAGCAAAACGCTGGAAACCATTTATAGTCTGGCTTTCATCAAATTGGAAACCAACTGTCCAGCTATGTTTATTTGTCCTCCAGGTAAGGTTATCTACAAAAGAATACATTTTTACTTTACGAAGATTGCCAAAGCTAAACGGCTCATAGCCAAAGGAGGTATAAACAGCTCCGACACCTGAACCAGCCTGCGGAGTAACACCACCACTGGTACTCATAATGTCAACAAATGGGAATACCTGGCTTTCTGATTCACGGGAATCATTCTGGTAAGTGTAAGTACCACGAAGTGTATTAGAAACCTTTCCGAAGTTTGAGTTCAACTCGCCGGAGAAGGAATAAAAATTAGCTCCCTGGAAATAATTTGAATTTTTATACCAGAGTGCTGTAATAGCTGTTCTGCTAGCAGTACTTCCTGCTACTGTACCCAAACCACCAGTCGATGTACTTGGAGGATTAGGCTCACCACCTTCTACCTGGCTGTAACGAATGTTTAAGCGGTGTTTATTGCTGATATTCCAGTCAATACGAGCCATTATTTTTTTCCTTTCGATATCAGGTGTATAGTTGTCGTAAGGGCCAGTTAGGTAACCATAGTTGTTAAGCAAGTAATTGCTCATATAGTTCAAAGAATCAGCAGTTGGTCTTGTAATGTTATTAGCACTTGCATAAGGCGCACCAGCTGTTGCAGCAAAATTTGTTTGAATTGTCTTAGGTTGTTTCTCTGTTTCGAAGTTCAAAAAGAAAAACAATTTATTCTTGATGATCGGGCCACCGATCCTGATACCTTTTTGATTAAATTCTTCCGGAGGCCTTGTGAAATATGTTTTCTCAACTCTGCGGCCACGAAGCCTTTCCGTTCTGAAATACGTATAAACTGAACCAGTAAAAGTATTGGTACCAGAACGGGTTACTGCATTGATCGCACTACCGATAAAACCAGATTGGCGGATATCGTAAGGAGTGATGTTAACAGAGATCTCGTCGATGGCATCTAACGAAATTGGTGCACCACCTGCAGGCAGGTTGCCACCAATACCAAAACTATTGTTGAAGTCAGCACCGTCAATGGTGAAGTTATTCTGACGGAAATTACCACCACCAATTGAAGCACCGTTAGATTGCGGTGTAGCCCGGGTAAGATCATTCAAACTTCTGCTGATCGTAGGTAACTGTGTTATCTGGCGAAGACCAATATTGGTAACAGCTCCAGTTCTGTTGGCATTCAATGTCTGACTCCTTCTTCCGGTTGTCAATACCACATTTTCCAATGTTGTATTTGACTTTCTTAATGCGGGGGTCAAAACAAATGATTCAGCCAACTGGAGGTAAACATTTTCATATTTTTCAGTTTCAAACCCCACGAAAGTTACTTCGATAAGGTAAGGGCCGCCAACCCGCATATTCACTATCTGAAACTGGCCACCACCACGGCTGGAAGTAGCATATTTAGTTCCTGATGGTAAATGGGTAGCTACTACTGATGCACCTACCAGTGGTTCTTCAGCATTGCTTTTTACCGTACCGGTTATAGCGGATGTGGTAATCTGGGCAAATAAGAACGGACTGGCCATTAAGGCGAAAGCAAACAAAAAGAGTATTCTCTTAAGCATAAAGATTGGTTTTCGGTTGCAAAGAAAGGGAATATTTCCTAATTAAAAATATGCAAATATTAACAAATTGAGCCTGTAAAATAAGGCTTTATAATGACATCTTTCCCCCACATTTCGCTGCCCCGACAGGCCCGAACCTTACCCCGGATACTTTGTTCTATTTTTGTACAAATTCTACATGCAATGTTTGATTCAATTGAAAGTGCCATACAAGATATTAAACGTGGAAAACTGGTAGTGGTTGCCGATGACGAAGACCGTGAAAACGAAGGCGACTTTATCGGGGCTGCATCATCCGTTACCCCGGAAGTGATCAATTTTATGAGCAAACACGGCAGGGGCCTGATTTGTGCCGCTTTACCCGAAGAGAGATGCGATGAATTAGGATTGGAGTTGATGGTAAACAGTAATACCGCTTTGCATGAAACCGCATTTACGGTTTCTGTCGACTTGCTCGGACATGGTTGTACTACCGGTATATCTGCCCAGGACAGGGCCAGAACGATCCAGGCTTTAATAAATCCATTCACAAAACCGGCAGACCTTGGAAAACCGGGACATATTTTCCCACTTCGGGCAAAAAAGGGAGGGGTGCTTAGGAGAGCTGGACATACTGAGGCTGCTGTTGATCTTCCCCGATTGGCTGGATTAGCACCTGCAGGAGTATTGGTGGAAATAATGAATGAAGACGGTTCCATGGCCCGATTGCCACAATTAATTGAAGTGGCTAAAAAATTTGACTTCAAGATCATCTCTATTAAAGACCTGATCGAATACCGGATTAAAAGTGATTCTTTGATTGAAGAAGTAGTGAGGGTAGATATGCCTACTAAATATGGCGATTTTCAATTGGTAGCCTTTAAAGAAAAGAATTCGAATAATGAACATCTTGCACTGCTCAAAGGGAAATGGGAAAAAGATGAACCTGTTTTGGTGAGAGTCCATTCATCTTGTTTTACAGGTGATATCCTTGGCTCATTGCGTTGTGATTGTGGTGAACAATTACAAAAAGCTATGATGATGGTAGAAAAAGAAGGGAAGGGGGCCATATTATATATGAACCAGGAAGGAAGGGGTATTGGCTTGCTGAATAAATTGAAAGCATATCGTTTGCAGGAACAGGGAATGGATACAGTGGAAGCTAATCTGCATCTTGGTTTTAAGATGGATCAGCGGGATTATGGGTTGGGAGCACAAATGTTGCGTCATCTCGGTATTAATAAATTGCGGCTGATGACCAATAACCCGAAAAAGAGGGTAGGCCTGGTAGGTTATGGATTAGAGATAGTGGAAAATATTCCCGTTGAGATTTGTCCGAATGAACACAATGAAAAATACCTGCAAACAAAAAGAGATAAGTTAGGGCATGAGATATTAGAGCAGGAAGAATAACTATTGATCTTTTTTGGGCTCTTCTTCTTTTACAGCTTCTTGTTTCACTTCAACAGGTACGGATAAAGGTTTGTTTTTCTTCCTTTTGAAGATGTCACCGATGTGATCGAAATCTTTTCGATAAGAAAGGCCTATACCGGTTCTCTTCTGTGTTTTAGATGAAAGATTCGTAGTCAGGTAATCAATATTTTCTTTGTAAAACAGGGTGGCTCTGAAAGTTCCTGATGCATTGATCAATATTTCAATCACCAGATCAGGCAGAAATTGAACAGACTGCTGCACGTTACCACTTTGTAAAAGCCCTTCTACACTTCCGCTTGCAGTAAATATTACCCTGTTATTGAATAAAGACCTGCCGATTGATGCATTTACATTGCTGCCAAGATTTAAGCTGCCCTGGTCTAACACATTCCGGTTATAAACAGAGCTGTTGAAATTCACATTCCATTTATCGGATTTAAAAATACCTGAGATGATCTTCTTAACCTGCTCATTGATTACATTGAAGAATATTCCTGATATACTATTTGTAGCAACCTCACTGAAACTAAATCCACCACCGCTTTCAATTGGGGCGAAAACTCCCAATACCACAAGGTAAGTGGCTTGCTTGTTCATTTCATTCTCATTTTTCTGCAATTGTTGCAGACTGAAGGCAAGAGCCGGGTCGTTATTAGCCACACTGGTAGTCGGGAACTCCAGGCTGAAATTAAATTTTGGTTGAAATAGTTTATCGGTAAGCCTGGCCACAACATATACATCACCTCTTGCATTAGAAATACTCTGGCTGATATTTTTCTCTGCAGAAGCTAGTGGGGCATAGCTTACGTTTGTCGCTGTATACACCGCCGTGAGATTGATCTTTGCATCATAGGGGTCTCCGGTCCATTCGATAAAATTATTTTCCCCTTTTTTAAGTTCAAATGGTTTTTTAAAAAAAGACTGGAATGTAAATATGTATTGACCTTCTTCAATATCAAAACGGCCACGCAATGATAAAGGCTCGGATGTGCCAGAACGCATATTCAATGTACCGGCACCTCTACCTTTTATTTCATCACCGGTTAGCTCATCCAATACTACTTTCAGATTTACAAGTGGGGTAGCTGTTACTTCTACATCGTAAATGATATTCGTTGTATTCTTGTTGAAATCACTGTCGTTCATTTCACGACCATACTTTCTCTCTACAAGGAAATCCGCAATGCCTGACTCACGGCCGGAAGCAGAAGGGATAGTAATGGTGCTGCTGTCCTTATCAGACGCAATGCCATTGATCGTCATAAACATTTCAGCCTGTGGTCCCGCCAGTGTCAGCGACCCTGTTCCTTTTACCCTTCCATAAAATTGTTTATTGTCTTTATAGGTAGTGTTAAGCAGTAACACATCTTTATTAAACTCATCTCCTCTGGTTCCGGGTTTCCTGGTGGAGATGTCAAGATTATAAAACATATTCTTGAAAGCTTGATGCTCTATGCCGCCAGTGATATATACAGGGTTACCAGTTACGGTGTCCGTCAATACTATACCGTCAAGATTTATTTCTGTAGGTGACATTTCAATATCTGTATCCTGTATCTTATAGAAGCACTGCGTGAAAATTACTTTCAGCCCTGCATCTTTCAATCTTCCTTTTCCGCTTACCGCAAGATTTTTAAATTCTCCGCCAAGTTGAATATCGCCGGTAAGGTATCCTTGCATATCGGTGAACAGTGTGCCAAGAAAACGTTCTAATATTTTGATCTGGAAATTTTTTGCATTCAATGCAATGATGTTGTCTTTTGCATTCTGACCTAAGAAAATATGTGCATCAAAACCAAGATAATTTTCCTGGTTCACGGTGCTGCCTTTTATTTTCAGTTCTTTGGTTTTATTATCATATACCAGCGTTGTTTTCACTTCTCCCAATGAATCGTTGTCCAGCCGCAGGTACTGTGTCCTTATATCGTCCGAAGATATTTTAAGATCATTGGTCGGATTTTCAACCAGTATATTGCCCGATAGCAATCCTTCCAGCCTGTTCTTTGGCATAAAGAAAGGCGCAAAGTCGCCAAGATTTACTTTTGTTAATTCAACTTTTAAGTCGTTCCAGTTTCCTTTGGTTGATTGCTGGGTCTTTAATAATATTTTTTGTTCGCCTTCCGTCAAAACTAACTGTCCGCTTGCAGCGGTATTCCTTCTGAATTTTAAAACACCGGCTTCATCAATTGTCCAGGCTTTGCCATTAACAGTAAAGTTGGAAGGCTCAAATTCAATCTCCACTCCATCACTATAGGTAAGTACCAGGGCATTCAGATCTGCTTTTTCCACTGTTTGGTTTGCACCAGTGTTAATACTCACTTTAGATGAGTCATTCCTTGCATTTATTTTAAAAAGCGTAAATGGGATATTCAGGCTGTCGTTAATTCTTATATTCTTTGTTTCACCGTTTAATACAAGACTATCACTGTTTCCTTTGGCAGTTAATCTTACCTGGTCAAAATTGTATTGTTTGAATTTAAACTGTGGCACTTCAGCTGTAAAGTTCAGTTCATTGCGGGCCAGATTAAGATTGCCTTCAAAATGACTGTTATTAAAACCTGTAAGGCTGGAATCAATCAGTTGCAGGTATTCATCGGCGTAGTAAGTTGTGATATTGAATTTAATATCCTGATTTTTAGGATATCGATTCGGAGCTTTTACATAGGAGGGATAATATTTGTTGAGAAAATAGGTGAAAGCATTTGGTAAATCAGCCATACTGAAATCGCCTTCGATTTTTGCTTCAAATTCATTCGAAGTAGCTGTCAATTTTTTTATTCCGTCCACATATTCGGAGGACACAATCAGTGAGTCGAATGGCAGGCGATGGCCATCTTTAGTTATTTCAGCTTCGGTTATCCTTGCAGCACCCAAAAAATTATCGAGGCTGTTACCCGTAAAATTGATGTTGAGTTTGCCGGCAAAACTGATACTGTCTTTGGTGAGTTTCAGATTTTTGAGATTGGAGCTTACCACATCTGCTATCAAATTAAACCGGGGTAATTTTTCATTAAAGTCAATAATTCCATTCAGGGTAAGGTCGGCATTGTCATCCCGTATCGAAGCAACGCCTTCAAATAGTTGTTTGTCCAGTTTGCCTTTTACGGTTATGTTTTTATAACGGTAATTATTATAATCTGCATAGCGAATGGTTCCGTCGATTGTTGTGTTCAGATTTTTACCGCTAAAGCCACTTCCTTTTAGTGTGCCGGTAAGGGATACTGAGCCAATATTATTACTTCCAAGAAATTCTCCCAGTCTGAAATTATCAGTAGCAATACTGCCGGAGTAAATCGGTTGCTTGCCGATGGGTAATTTCATATTGATATCAGTAGTAAGGTTACCGAGATTGGTCTGAAGGGTACCAAATGTTACAAAGTCACGAATGAATCCGGTAAAGCTTCCTTTGAAATTGACATATTTTATTTTCCTTAAATCGGGATTTGTAACCCGGCGCAAAGCAGGAACAATTGAAACCGCATCATTATATGTGGTCCTGAAATCATTGGCTTTAAAATCAATAAAGGTCTCATTGATATTGGGCAGGCCTGTCATAGTGATATCGCCATTTAATACAGTACTGTTGCCTGCCTGCACCACCAGGTCTTTACCAACGAGATCATCGATCGTTCCTCTTATTTTTCCTTTCAGGCTGATTTTCTTTTTCCAGGTTTTCATCCCCGGTGCAAAAAATGCGATATCATCACTGTCAATGTACGAGTCGTCGAAGACGGCCGCTAATTTTACTTTATGAATAAAATCACCTAAGTCCTTCATGTCAGTATACGACATAGAGAAGTAATTGCGAAGAGTACTCCGGTTGGTAACCAGGTCCATATTGCTGAATGCCATACCCTGGGGCGTCAGCTTAACATCAGCAGAAAGATTCTTTAATTCCAATCCGCTTCTTTCCTTAGCGGTTAATTTCAGTTTGGAGAAAATAGTATCACCTATAAAACTGGCATTACTAAGTTCGCCATTAATTTCTGTGAATAGAATATGCTGCCCGTCGAAATAAGTAAATGGCTGGCGGTTGTTTTGTTTATCAGTTTTGAAAGTGCCGTTAATGATTTTTAGATCAGCGATTTTGAAAATCGTCTGCCCGCTATTCCAGGAGACAGCTCTTTTGATCTCTTCAACCGGGTCAATAACTTCCAATGAATCTTTTGGTTTCAGCATTGAATAATTATATAACGACACCAACGGATCTTTCAAGACCAATGAGTTGATCTCATATTGATTTCCGGAAAGGCTCAATTTGTCGGCGTCCATATTCATGGCGGCAACGTGGATGGTCATATCTTGCCCGAGCCACGCATCTTTTTTTACAAACGTTACATTTTTTAATTCTATCTTTTTCAGATTGAATTGTATGCCTGCTTTTTTCTTCTTCGTACCGGTTGAAGGGGAAGAAAAATAATCGAAGATGAATTGTTGCTGCCAGGTAGAATCTTTGCGTTGAAATTTAATGACAGCATTCTCCAAACTGATATATTTCAATTCTGCCTCTTTTTTAAAAAAGAACCAGTCGGTAATTCTCACTTTCACATCACCGGCATATAATAAAGTATCTCCTATTCTGTCTTCTAACAGAACTTGTTCAAGATGCATGTTATTGAACAGGGAAAAGTTGACATGGCCAATCGTTACTTTGGTCTGCAGGTCACGGCTCAGTCGTTTGGTTACCTGCCGGGCAATCCAGTTTTGCCCAAACGGAGTTTGTATAAAAATATACAGTCCCACAATGAGTAAAAGCAGGGTAAGGAAAAACCACTTCAATATTTTTTTAAATCTCCTCAGATTCAGCCATTTAAGGTGTAAAAGTAGGCAATCGTTCCCTTAGGGCAAATTCAATACCAACTTGCATTCCCCACAAAGCCACCAGGGACAAAAAGACGAAACTCGAGAAGCAAAACGATGCTTTATGTTTTTGTAACCTTTATGGGATGTATTAATGCCTAAATTGGTTAAAATTCTTAATATGAAAAAGCTGTTCATCATATTTTCACTTTTTCTTCTTAACAAAAGTTTTACTTAGTGGTTCCTGTAAAGCACCCAGGGCTGCAGTAGCGGCAACGGGGTTTGATTACTGTGAATGAAAGAAGGAATATTACAAGGCCCTTTCAAGGAAGAATTGTACGGGGGGCAAAAAGTGAAGGTTTAAATGAATAGAATGATAAGATCATCAGTGTTGTGTTTTTTGCTTTTCTTTTCGCAGCAAATGGCTGCGCAACAAACTGAAGGAAAGCCTTTGCTCCGGGTTAAGTGTATTCTCGATTCTGCACAACAATACTCACTCAGCTTGCCTTCAACTTATCATGTTAACAGACAATATCCAGTCATTATTTTCCTTGACCCTGCGGCAAGAGGTGATTTTCCTGTAGGCAAATATTCTTCACTGGCTGATGAGTACGGGGTAATTATCGCTGGTTCTTTTAATAGTAGAAATTTTGAAGGGCAATCTTCTGTACAATCTTTTGCTGCAATTTTTAATGATTTATTACAACGATTTTCAATAGATACCCAGATGATTTGGGTCGCAGGTTTTTCGGGAGGTTCAAGAGCTGCTTCAGCGATTGCAATGGCTTATCCGCAAGTTGCTGGTGTAATTGCCTGCGGCGCCGGCTTTGATGGGGCAGAAAATATTTCTTCTGAAAATCTCAAGGCATATGCGGCTATTGTTGGAAATGAGGATATGAATTTCGGGGAGCTTGTTGATAACAGTAATTATTTAGAGCAGCTAAAAATCAATAATATCCTTCTCACATTTCCAGGGGGACATGAATGGCCGCCAATAACACAAATGAGCCTCGCTTTTTTATGGATGACGGACAAACCTGATAAATTAAACACCATTTCCGAAGAATTCGGTTCTTTGATCTGGAAACCGGTTAATATGAAAATTGATTCGGGGTTTCTTTTTTCAGCGTGGCTGGATGCAAAACAGCTGGCGAAAATTCCTATTCTGCAAGCAAAAGCCAGTTCGCTGATTAGCCAGGTTGAGAAAGAAAAAAATTTTATTGCCGATAAAAATGATTTCGAAAAGGTGTTAGAGCAGGAACAAAATTATATGAACGGATTTTCGCTGATGTTTAATCAATTGCTGTTACAAAAAGATGCAACAGGTATTGAAAGAGAAGTCTGGCTGATGAAAGCCCGGGAAGTGGAGCAGATGAGAAAAGATAAAAGCAAATACAAAAAACAATCATCCAGGCGTTGTTATGATCATAGTACAAGGACCTGCATGGAATATTTTTTCCAGCTATTGGGTTCAGGTGAATACCGTATCACAGCTTCTGTAGCAGAGGTATTGTTGTGTTTTGATGTATACAGCAGTATTCCTAACTATATGATAGCAAGAGCCGCAGCGGGATTGGGTAACAAAAAACGTTGTGAGAAAAACATTAAAGAAGCAATAAAAAAGGGG
>CALRVH010000013.1:0-81946 GCA_943371565.1 Chitinophaga pinensis
TAACCCCGTGTGAAACGTGTATATGGAACTGAATGATTGGAAACGAAATTGTGGGTTTAGCGAAGAGTGAGCTGTTGAGCCATTATGTTAACCAACTTTCCTATCCTAATTCACATTATTTTAAAATAAATGAGTCGTTTATTTCTTCAGGTTTGTAGTTCACATTGATGTGGATAGTGGTTAAGAAAACCAATAGAATCAATGATTGTGTGTGTGGATTACCCTGTTTTTTATGTGGATTACTGTAAAAGAGTAATTTTAAAAAAGAGTTTATCCACTAATCCACAGCTGTAATAATAATAAACTCTTTTTTATAAAAATATATTAATACTATTATTGTATTAATACAGGGTTTGAAAATTTTTATTTTGAAAAGTTGTTGGAGTTGTTGGAATATTGCTGAATCGAAAAAGAATCAGGATGAACAACAAAACACTTACTGCCGCAAAGAACGAAATTGAAAATACGGGTTTTCTCGATATCGAGCTAGACCCAACCTTGGACCTTTTTGCAGAAATTGAGCGGTTAAAAAAAGAAAAAAATGCAGTAGTACTGGCGCACTACTACCAGGAGCCAGACATACAGGATGTGGCGGATTATATCGGCGATAGTTTGGGTCTGGCACAACAGGCGGAAAAAACCACAGCAGATATGATTGTTTTTGCCGGGGTGCATTTCATGGCGGAGACTGCGAAAATTTTAAACCCATCAAAAAAAGTTGTTATACCTGATCTGAAAGCCGGATGCTCCCTTAGCGATAGTTGTCCACCGCCATTATTTAAAAAATTTAAGGAACAACACCCTGATCATGTGGTGGTGAGTTATATCAACTGCAGTGCCGGTATCAAAGCGTTGAGTGATGTGATTGTGACAAGCAGTAATGCAAAAATTATTGTAGAAAGTTTTCCAAAAGACCAGAAAATAATATTTGCGCCAGATAAAAACCTGGGGGCTTATATCAACAAAGTAACAGGAAGAAATATGCTTCTTTGGAACGGAGCCTGTATGGTGCATGAAATTTTTAGCTTGGAAAAAATAACAAAGCTAAAAGTGCGCCACCCGAATGCAAAATTGATTGCCCATCCAGAGTGTGAAGATCCTATACTTCGTATTGCAGATTATATCGGCTCTACTACCGGCTTATTAAAATATTCTCAGACAGATTCATCACAGGAATATATAGTGGCAACAGAGACGGGTATCCTGCACCAGATGATGAAAGCGTCTCCCAATAAAACGTTTATCCCTGCTCCTCCAAATAACAGTTGTGCTTGTAACGACTGTCCTCATATGAAGAGAAACACACTGGAGAAAATTTATCTGTGTATGGAATATGAATTACCGGATATTGAAATGGATGAAGAATTGCGACTAGCAGCCAAAAAACCAATAGACAGGATGCTTGAAATAAGTAAGGCGGCAGGATTATAATTTATCTATCAGTCAATAAATACTCTATGAGACTAACTATTATTTTATTACTTCTTATTTCTATTGCCGGTGAGGCTCAAGAGGTAAAACAACCCCCGATTGATTCTGTGAGATATTATCAACAGAAAATTTCTCAGCTGCATAGAAAACTATTTGACTCTTTGAGAAATTCAGAAGAGTATAAAGTAGCACAGGAAAGGATTTTGTATTACAAAAGGAAGTCTGATAGTTATGGTTCTTTTGTTTTATTTATGGATGTGGCACAGGCGGATTATGATAAGTTTAATAGTAATATAACTGCAAGTGGTTTCACACCACTTGAGGGGTCGGCTTTAAGATTTGGTTTTGGATTTAGCGGTAAATCAAACCGTGTAATAGTTGATATTTTTAGCCTTGTCGCCGGCGTTGCAAAAAAATCAACAAAGGGAAGCGAAAGTATTGTTACAAATTTTTCAAGTGCTCTTTTGATTGATATTGGATACGACGTAATAAAGAATCAGCCTATTAATATATATCCGTATGCCGGTTTATCAGTGCGGTCCAGTGAGCTGGATTATTCAAAACCAGCACAGATCAATCCTTCTTTTACTGATATCACCAATATTATTCAGAACCGCCAATCGGTAAGCGGCTATTCAGGCAAGCTTGGGTACCAGGCAGGAGTTGGATTTGATTTTGTTATTCGGAACAACCCGCAAAAACTCGGAGGGAACATGTTGTTTTTTAAAGCTGGTATAAACAGACCTGTAGGAAAAGAAAACTATAAAATAGAAGGTGTAAGATATGTACCCGGGATTGAATACGGAAAGTGGATCGCAACAATCGGGATTAAATTTTTCGGACGGCAATAAATACTATTCTTACGGCCGAACTAACTCAGCCAGCACCATCTGTGTGCATTGTTTGTCTCTCTTGGTAGGGTTTACAAATTTTAGATCCAGTTTGGTTATTTCATAATCCGGGGTACTGTATCGTTGACCGAATTGATAACCAGCTTTTTTAATTTCCTCTTCCTCTCTGATATCAAACAGCAACCACACTTTTTTTCCGGGTTGAAAAATAGTATCAGCAAATTGTTGGCGCAGAGAAGCGGTATAAAAACTAAAAGAAGAGCTTTGCATTTCTTTCCAGAAATAAACATCAGCAGGGTTTACGGCGCCTTTAGTGGCAAAAGCCAGCCCATTCCCGCCCTGGTATTTTAATAGTGTTGGATAAAAATTACTGTTCAGCAAAAAAAAGCAAAGAGCCATAGTGGCAACAGATGCCGTCACCGCTTTTTGTAAACGATTATAGGCAGCAGTTTTTATAAAATAGAAAACAATAGCCAGCAGCAGCACAACACCAATAATGATTACTATACTTTTTACCGGGAAGGCCCAGCCATTGATAGCGGCTACCACTAACAACAAAAGCCCGATAAGAAAAAGCTGAATTATAAAAATATTTTTGATCCACTTCGGTTGCGATTGTTTAGTTATAATAAACGCAGCAGTCATTACCGCCGTACTTGGAAAAACGATATTTAAATAATGCGGCAACTTAAAACCCGAAAAGGAAACGATCAGCACTATGATAGCAAAGACACCGGTTGTTAACCACTCCTGTTTTCTGTTTACAAAATTCTTAATTCCTTCCGCCAAAGCGAGATAAGCCAAAATGCTCCAGGGCGCAAAAGCCCAGAGAAACGAATGGAGAAAAAAGAAATAATCATTTTTTGCATCACTACCCATCCCGCCGCTAAACCGTTCTACACTTTGATTCAATAAAATAAATTTCACCCCGTTTATATGGTCTTTACCCCGCACTATAATTTCCGGGTGCAGGTTGTATTGCAGGTAATAACAATATACTACCGGGGAAATGAACAAAGCAAACAGTACAAGCAACAGTAGCCATTTCCAATGGAGAAAGAGGCCCCAATCTTTGCGGTATAAGATATAAAACAATGCGGCTACAGCCGGAACAAATACGGCAATATGACCCTTGGTAGAAAACCCCAGCGCCAAACCAAGTGCAGCACCGGCAACCGGCAATAATTTTTTATGTTGGATAAAATCTACCAGCTGCCAGGTGGCAAAAGAGATAGAAGCGGTAAGAATGGCATCCATCCGCACATCGTTGTTGGCGAGCATATAAGCGAATGAAGAGGCAACGATTAATGCCGCCAATTTTCCCACTTCATTATTATACAGCGACTTTCCAAGACGATAAACAGAATACGTACCCAAAATGGTGAACAGAAAAGAAGGAAGCTTGTAGGCAAAAGAGGTAACACCAAATACTTTATAACTGATAGCGCATAGCCAGAAATGTAAATGGGGTTTATCCAGGTAATCACCTGCATGATCGACTAGAGAAACATAGTCACCGGTCAGATGCATATGCAGGGCGATATTGGCATGGTGTGCCGAATCATTATCCATCAGCGGTACAAAAAGGCCGATAATATATACTAATCCCAGTAAGGAAAACAGGAAAATATAAGTATTGCGAGAAAGAAACGGGGTGTTCAAACCAGAAGTTTTGACAAAGTAAGCAAAGAAGCAGCAGTTTGATGAACGGAATTTTATAATCTGGCAATAGCTGTAAATTACCTTTAAATACAGAGTATGAAAATTATCGCCGTTTTGCTGCTTAATTTATTTTGTCTTACCAATGTTCATGCTGTGCCAAACATACCCGATAGCATTCCTGTTAATTCAAAAGATGTTGAATCAATAGATGCCATCATCCGCTCCTTGTATAGTGTAATATCAGGTCCGGCAGGAGAAAAACGAAACTGGGACCGGATGCGGACCCTGTTTATCGCTGAAGGAAAATTGATGGCAACAGGCAAACGGCAGGACGGCTCGATGGGTAAAAGGGTAATGACGGTGGAGGATTATATCGCAACATCCGGCCCATTCTTAGAGAAAGATGGTTTTTTTGAAAGAGAGATAGGAAGAAAGACGGAGCAATATGGAAGTGTGGTACATGTGTTCAGTACGTATGATTCTAAAAGAAAGTTGGAAGATGAAAAGCCCTTTATGCGGGGTATCAATAGCATTCAATTATGGAATGACGGAAAACGTTGGTGGGTAGTATCAGTTTTTTGGCAGGCAGAAACACCGGACAACCCGATACCAGAAAAATATCTTAATTAGTTTGTTGGAGTGAGGTCAAAAGGTTTTTTACTTTTTCTCTTACCAGGTCTCTAACCTTTCGAAACTCTTCTTCGTTCATCTCTCTTGGATCTGGTATCTGCCAGTCAATAAATTGTTTGGCCGGCATCCAGGGACAGGCATCTCCACAGCCCATTGTAACCACCGCATCAAATGGCGCATATTCTTTTACTTCGTCCAATGATTTTGAATGATGGGTTGTTAGATCATAACCCAACTCTTTCATAGCGGCAATAGCCTTGGGATTTATTTTTCCTGAAGGTTTGGAGCCGGAGCTGTAGGCCTCAACGGTATCGCCGCCGAGTATGTTGGCAAAAGCCTGGCTCATCTGGCTGCGGTTACTATTTTCTATACAAACAAAAAGAAGCTTCTTTTTCATGATATTAAAATTAAAGAAGGAGAGGCGTTTAAGCCCCTCCTTGATTTTTAGCAACAACCAATGCCGCCGTCGTTTCCACAGCAGATGCTGCCGGGCTCGCAACAGGCTGGGTCTTTCTGAATGTTTGTGTTCATGGCTATACTTTTATAGTTAAAAAATACTTAGCAACAACCGCTGCCGGGTTCACAGCAATTGCGATCATCCTTTGCCGGCTTTTCTGCATACACAGTAATACTGGTTATTCTCGTGGCTCCTTTTTTATACGCAGCAATTTCATCAGCACTTAAATAATTAGCCAATATATCGTCGGGGATAATAATGGTTTTATCTTTTTGTAAAGTAATATTTGTAAAACCAGCTTCTTCTATTATGCCCAGGTACTCTTTTCTTTGAATAGCTCCCGAAACACAACCGGCATATAGCTCCGCCACCTCTTTCCATTTTGCAGGAAGTTCTCCTTCCAGCACAATATCAGAAATGGAAAAGTGACCACCCGGTTTAAGCACCCGGTATACCTCACTAAACACTTTGTGTTTATTTGGAACAAGGTTCAAAACACAGTTGCTAACAATAACATCTGCCTTGTTGGCCGTAACGGGCATGTCTTCAATATCGCCCTGGCGAAACTCTACATTGTTTAGGCCAAGTTTTTCTGCGTTATCTCTTGCACGGGCAATCATAGCGTCTGTAAAGTCAACACCGATAACTTTTCCTTTTTCGCCGACAAACTTGCGGGCAACAAAGGCGTCATTACCGGCACCGCTGCCGAGATCAATAACGGTGTCACCTTCTTTTATTTTTGCAAACTCAGTGGGCAGGCCGCAACCAAGACCAAGGTCCGCATCGGGATTATAGCCCTCCAGCTTTGAATAATCATCGGCCATAATATTATATACTTCATCGCCGCAACAGGAAGACGTGGCGCCACAACAAGAGGCGGCATTTACGTCTTTTGATTGGTTGGCAATCTCGCTGTACTTGTCTTTTACTAACTGTTTGATTTGTGAATCGTTGTTCATGACTATAATTTTTATTGATTATTAATTAGCAGCAGGCTTTTTCATTTTTGATTTTCAGGTTTGCAAAAAGGAAATTGAATTCGCTGTTGAATGTTGAAAAAGCTTTCCAGTTGATGCAATAGCAACTTCTTGGCCCGTCAACAGTACCGGTGATAAGCCCCGCCGTTTTCAGTTCTTTTAAATGTTGCGACACCGTAGATTGTGCCAGGGGGAGGATATCAACAATCTCTCCGCAAACACATTCATTTCGCTGCGCCAGTACTTTTAAGATGGCTATACGGGCCGGGTGTGCCATTGCTTTGGCAAAAGCGGCCAGATCCTGCTCCTTTTGGGTAAACTCTTCTTTTTTATGAAATGCCATAATTAGGGGGTTGCTTTTTTAAAACTGCAAAAGAGAAAATTCTGTATTGTATTTAACGGGGTCAGATGATCAGTATGAATACATTTTATTTTCTGAAACCATTTTTTAATAGCTGTGGTAAGCCCATTTTCACTGTATTGTTTAACAGGCAGGCCGCTGCATTTTTCCGGACCATTATCAGAAAAAGTACCAATTATAATTTTTCCGTTTTTAGCTAAAGCACTATTGGCCGTTTCCAGGTAATTTTTAACCTGTTTTTCTGTGGTTAAAAAATGAAAAGCAGCCCGGTCGTGCCAGCAATCATAAATGGTATCGGGAACAAAATCGTTGATATCGCTGATAACCCAGCGAACAAAATCCGCCTTATCAGCAAGCCTTTTTTTAGCCCGGCTAATTGCGGATGGCGAAATGTCCAGTACAGTAATATTCGTGTAACCGTTTAGCAACAGATGGTCAACCAACAAGCTGTCGCCACCCCCCACATCAATAATAGCAGCATCTTTCGGAATGTTTAAATCTACAATAAAATCAAGCGAGACCTGCGGGGTGGGCTCGAACCAACTTACTTCATTTAGCTCTTTCGTGGTATATATCTTTTCCCAATGTGATTTAAGGCTCATGATTAATCTTATATCGCAAATATACGATTAAGTAAATCAAAGGAACAAATCTTTTACCTATTTTTTTTAAAAAAAATCAGGCGGGCTTTGTTTTCCTTTTTACCAGGGAGATAATAACACCGCTTGCAATTATGCAAAGAATTCCCAGGGAAGACATCCAGTCCGGGAAGGCATCACCCAGGGCCATGCCGATAAAAACAGAGAAGATAATATTGGCATAACCGATAGCAGAAACAACGCCTGCCTTGTCGGCACCATAGGCCTTCGTTACAAAGTATTGGCCGAACAACGCCGCCAGCCCCAGCCATACTACATAAAACCATTCAATACTCGCCGGCCAACGCCAGCCGATAAAGAAAACATCATCCACTGGCATATTAAAGAGATAGCGGATAATCATGAAGATGGTGGGCACCAAAACGCCGGTCCCTATAAATGCCAGTACAATAATTCTTGAATCATAATATCCGGCCAGCCTGTTTACTGTGATATAGGCTAATGCAGAAGTAACACCAGATATTAATCCCGCCACATGATAAAACCAAGGAAAATGCATGGCGGGTTTATAGATCAATAACATGCCGAGAAAACCAAGCAGTACCGCCAGTAAAACGATGCGACCATGATATTCCCTGAACAACATGAAAGAAAAAACGGCGATAAATAAAGCAGAGGTAAGATTATACGTCATGGCGGTACCAAGTGGAATGTGCAGTATACAATACAGCAACGTATAAAGAGCTGTTGTTCCCATCATTCCCCGGAAGATGAGCAAATGAAACTTACCACCTTTATTAACCGGAGGTTTTATAAGGAAACCGGCAATCAACACAATCAAACCAACAGCATTTCTCCAGAAGACCAACTGGCCTGCACCGAAACTTCCTTTTAATAATTTGGCCGCCCCGCCCATCAATGAAAAACCGAGAGCTGCCAGCAGCATGTAGAATATTCCTTTGTATCGGGAATCGATTGGCATCAGAACCTGGCTAGTTTTTCCACGGCCATTTCCAGTGTTTCTTTCTTTTTTGAAAAGCAGAATCGCAACACCTTATCATCTTTTCCATTTTGATAAAAAACAGAAACAGGAATGGTGGCTACGCCGGCTTCTTTCGTTAAGCGGATGGCAAAATCCTTATCCCCCTCTTCGCTGATGCGGTCATACTTGGCACAAATAAAATAACTGCCACTGCTCTGCAGCATAGTAAATCTTGTATCCTGCATCAGCCGGCCGAAATAGTCTCTTTTTTCCTGCATGAAAGAGGGCAGCGATAAAAAGGCGTCTTTGTTTTTTAGAAAGCCGGCCAGGGCCACCTGTGATGGGGTGTGGCAACTAAAACAATTGAACTGGTGTACTTTTCTGAATTCTTTGGTTAAATCCGGAGGTGCAATACAGTAACCAAGTTTCCACCCGGTACAATTATACGTTTTGCCAAAAGAGAAGCAGACAAAACTTCTTTGCAACAAATCCGGATAACGAAGAATGCTCTGGTGCGGAATATCATCAAAAATCAAATGCTCATACACTTCATCACTGATGATGAAAATATTGGTGCCGTCTACAATCTTCCTCAACTGTTGTATATCGTTTTCGCTAATCACACTGCCGGTCGGATTGTGAGGTGAGTTGATGATGATCGCTTTTGTTTTTGAGGTAATTGCATTTTGTACGGCCACCCAGTCGATATGATAATCAGGATAAACAAGACTGATCGGTACCGCCGTTGCTCCGTTGATCTCAATGTTTGGTATGTAGCTGTCATACGCCGGCTCAAACACAATTACTTCATCACCCGGTTGCAAGATCGTAGTGAGGGCAGAATAAATTGCATAAGTGCCGCCGGGAGTTATGGTGATCTCTGTATCGGGATTGATTTTTGTTGCATAAAGAAACCCTACTTTCTCCGCAATGGATTCTCTTAGCGGCATCCAACCAGGCATGGGAGAATATTGGTTGAAATTATTTCGCATGGCATCATTCACCCGGCCGGTTAATTCATCACTCATCGGAAAGTCAGGAAAGCCCTGCCCAAGATTTACTGCATTGTGTTCTGTTGCCAGTGCACTCATTACGGTAAAAATCGTAGTGCCTACGTTGGGGAGTTTGGATTGTATATGCAAGACAAACGGTTTTGGTAAAAATAACAACAGCTTCTTAATAGTAAGAAGCTGTGCTAAGTTCTGTATTTATTAACAAACTTACTTCACTGTTATCTTCGCAAACCGTAAATCTGTTTTTGCCATCAGGTGTTGTCGCCATGACGGGATAAATAATTCATTTTTTACCACAAAAGCATGACGGGGCATCAATATTGTTTCATCGTTGTTGGAGCCGATGATCTTTCTGGTCATTTTACCGGTGGCCAAATCAATGGAAACACCATATACGTTGCTTCTTTTCCTGAAGTTGTAAACGGTTTTAACCTTGTCTCCATATTCCGGATTTACGTTGTTGCTGGTGTGATCGTTCATAATAATTACCAGGCTGTTGTTATTGATAAGACTGGAATAGGAAGAATAAAAAGGCATGCCACCCCTTGATGCAAAATAGCCACTGTTATCAGAGCTAAAGCTAATACCGGACCCCCGGCTGGTGCTGCTGGTGCGAACTTCTTCCACCTGTGATTTATTTAAAGCATTCAGCCATTTAATGTTACCGTCTTTATCAGCGTTTATGACCAGTATGTCCTGGTTGGTAAACCGGTGCACATGTGTGGTTGTTGTGCTATAGGTTCTTGTAACACTGTTATAGGATGAATTGGTATATGTATAATAAGCATATTTAGAAACCTCACTTGTAATAACGATAGAATTGTCGGCAGGGTTTATATTAACGGATTTAATGATAAAGCTGTTGGGAAACTCTTCTTCGTCATCGTCGTCTTTTGCTTTCTTCGCCTGCTTCTTTTCTTCTTTCGACATGTCATCATCGTCTGTTTCATCAATAAAGCTCTTACCAAGCATTCCGGAGTTTATTTCTTTATAAGAACTCAGGAGTAATGTTCCTTTTTCAGGATCAACCTTATTGATATAAAAGCCATTCAGATCTTCTTTTTTGGCAGCATTGCTGTAAAAGCCAGCTAACAGCATTTCGCCTGTTGGTTGCTCAATCAACCGGCCGCTTATAATATAACGGTCATCCGCATCGATCTTTACATCACTTTCTTTTTTACCATCGCTGTTATAGACGGACATCGAATATTGTTTGAAGACTAACCTTTTTCTTTTCTTTTTGCCATACTGGGTTTCTTCATACTCTTTCCCCAGTAAAATAATTTTATTGCTTTTTGTGAATTGCACATCTTGCAGCGCATAGTTATCGGGATTAAAAGAAAGGTCAATAATGGCCGATTCTTTTCGCTTAAGATTTTTATCCAGCAGGTGAACGCCAAGTGTTACCTTTTCTTTTCCGGAAATATTGCTGACCATCAAAAAGGCAGCACCATTTTGCACCGGGCTTACTTTCATTTCATAATCATCTTTTTTGCTTTCCAGCATGTAGCTCCCCAGTTCTATAAAATCTCCTACCAGGTCCCCGGTGGTTTTATCTACTTTGGAGCCGTAGACTTTAAATAGTTTTTCTTTCTTTTCATAATCTGTTGCAAACATGTAAAGATCATTGCCCAGTGTCTGAAAGCTTTGAAACTCCAACCCCTTCAACTCTTTTTTATATTCTTTGTCGAACACTTCACCAAAATTCTTATCAAGCTTCATGAGCTTGATGCTGGTGCCGTAAGTGGCGCCGATAATAAAATAGCCCTTCATTTTTATCCGGGCTTCAGTAAAATAAAGGCCGGTATTATCAGCAGCTACAATATCAAGATCGGCTGTTCCCTTTTTTAATTTTATTTCTTCACCCAGCGTCATCCGGTAGGATGTGGCCGGGGTTTGAGAAAAAGAAAAAAAGTAAAAACACACACCAGCAATAACAGAAAAAACTTTTTGCATACTATACTATTTAGAAGCTGCTAAATTAGTTGAAAGTTAACCCGAAAGGAAAGTGTAGGTGCCAAAAGAATCTTAAAGAAAAGACGGCGAATTATTTCTTTTTCTTTGGCGAACCATTAGCCACCAGATCATATGAGTGATCGATCCACTCTTGTAGCTGTTGGGTGGAGACAGAGCCGTCAACAACAATGGTATTCCAGTGCCTTTTGTTCATATGGAAGCCGGGTAGTACACAGGAAAACTCTTCTCTTAATTCAACGGCTTTGTCAGGCTCACATTTTACATTGAAACGCAAGTCCTCACTATCCAGACCTGTTAACAGGAAGACCTTGTTATTTACTTTATACACCAGCGTATCAGGACCAAAGGGTAACGTTTCCTCTGCGCCCGGTTTTGACAAGCAATAATGCTGCAGCGTTTCTATATTCATTTAAAAAGGGTCTCTGTTGAAGGAAAGCGAAATAATGGATATCTCAATTTTATCCATATACTTTTTTACTTCCGGCATGTCGGTGTTTAGTTCAATGTCGCCAGACAACTCTGATCCCGCAGCTTCGGTTTGGCCTAGCTGAAAACGAATGGACGACTTTTCAAACGTCCCATTATTATATGATTGGATGGCCCCACTATAGTCCCAGCCAAATCCGGAGAATGTAATTTTTTGTCCGTTGAGCTGCAACAGGTCTTTTAATGGAGATCCGATTTTTAAACCAGTAGCAGTATGATATGTGCTACCGGGAAACCAGGTTTCCATGCTCATAATGGTTTTATGATAGGCGCTGTCTTTCCAATAAACTGTAATTTGGTTATTTGTTTCCGGGTAAATAATAGTAACGTCAATAGAATCTTCACATTCGGGTCCGCAAACCCGTTGATCTATTACATTCGAATCTCCATAAATAGCCCGCAGACCTGCAAAGTCTGTACTTTTTGTTACCAACCCCCAGCTGGTATCTGTAATTAATGTTGAATCAATTTTTATAACCGGGTTTTCAGTAACCGGGGTTGCTTTTTTTTCTTTGCTGGCGCAGCTATAAATGCCGAATGCAAGAAGAAGAGAAAGGGTAATAACTTTCATTTTTGTGTGATTTGAATGACTAAATATTACGTTGCGATTATCGCCGTAGCCTCAATTTCTATTAAATATTCAGGCGCAATTAAGCCTTTTACTTCAATCATCGAGGTGCAGGGCTTGATGGTAGAGAAGATCTCGCCATGTGCTTTTCCATATTCCTCCCAACGGGAAATATCGGTGACAAACATCCGGGTTCTAACCACATCTTTTAATGAACCGCCGGCTTGTTTTAAAACCCCCTCAATTTTTTCAAGAATGAATTTTGTTTGGGCATAAGCATCATCTTTTCCCACCAGCAAACTGTTTTCATCAACAGCTACTGTTCCTGTTACTTCAATAATGTTTCCAACTTTAACAGCACGGCTATAACCAACAATGTCTTCCCATTTGGCGCCGGAGGAGTAATTTGTTCTATCCATTTAGCTAAGAGTTTAAAGGAGCGAAAAGAGAAAAGGAGCTACTGCAATATTTATGAAAGATAGCAAGAGAAATAATTTTAAAAAGAGAAGATTCAAAAATACGAAAAGGCCAGAAGCCTAAAGAAAGCCCCGTATCTCCGTTTTCTCTTCCAACCCCTTAGCCTTTAATTTCGATGTTTTCTTCTTTGATCAGCGCCTCACCATTCATCCGCAAAAGAATTTGTGCTACCGTCACTACATCTTTCTGACAATAGGTAACAATACGCTGTAAATTTTTTTCTTTCCAATATACTTCCCAGACCACACTTCCGTCAATATCGTCTTTGGGTGTTTGAATGCCGAGAGTATGCGCCAATAGATTTAAAGAAGTGAAACTTTTAAAGTCACCAAACTTCCAGAGCTCTAATGTATCATAATGATTTACCTCCCATGGTTTTTTGCCCGATATATTTAAGATGGGGGGAATAGTAAGACTGTTGATGATCATTCGCCTGCACAAATAAGGGAAATCAAACTCTTTACCATTGTGGGCACACAGAAATTTGGGCTCACCGGTTGCCCATTTGTTCAGCATTTCGTTAAACTGGTGGAGCAAAACCTTTTCATCATCACCGGTAAAACTTTTGATAATAATTTTCCGCTGGCCAGCCCCGCCCTGCAGTATGCCGCAGCTTATACAAACTATTTTTCCAAACTCTGCGTAAATGCCGGCACGGGGATACAACGTTTCATTGCTTTGCCCTTCGTGATATTTTACAAGAGAGTTAGATTTTACGTCCCACAACTGTTTCCACCCCTCGGGCAATTCGTTGTAGCCTGAATACTGGGGTACCGTTTCTATATCAAGAAAGAGAATATTGTTTGCAGGGAATGAAGCCATAACTATTTTTCTTTCCTAAAAATAGAGAAGCTGGAAGAAAAAACAATACCACTTACAGGTATTTATCGCCTTTGTTTCTTCTTACTTCAGCCACATACTCTTTTATTTCCTGCTCTTTATCTTTTTTGCAGATCAATAAGACATCTTTTGTGTCAACCACAATATAATCTTTAAGTCCCTGTAGCATAACCAGCTTGTTGTCGGGAACATGCACCATACAATTATTGGCATCCACCACCATTACATTTTTGCCCACCACAGCATTGCCAAAATAATCTTTGTCTTTGTTTTCCCAGGCACTGTTCCAGGTTCCCAGGTCGCTCCAGCCGAATGAGGCAGGAATAAGATAGACATTGTCCGCTTTTTCCATGACCGCAAAATCAATTGAAATATTGGTGCATTGAGGATAAATATTTTCAATGACCTCTTTTTCTTCGGGGGTGTTGAACTTGTCTTTTTCTGCAGCAAAAAGTTCATATAGCTCCGGCTCATATTTTTCAAGGGCGGCAACAATATTTTTTACTTTCCAGGTAAAAATGCCGGCATTCCATAAAAAGTCGCCACTGGACATAAAAGTTTTTGCCAGCTCCAGGTTTGGCTTTTCGGTAAAGGTTTTTACCTTAAAAACATCTGGCGCCGCCTCTGTCGTATCATGCTGAATATACCCATAACCGGTGTTAGGATAGGTTGGCTTCACACCAATAGTAACCAACGCATTAATATGGTCAACAAAATTCAATGCCTTTTTTGCCGTCTTAATGAACTCATCTGTTTCGAGTATGAGATTATCGGCCGGCGCCGCAATCATCAGGGCTTTAGGGTCTTTTTTCAAGAGCTTGAAAGCGATGTAAGCAATACAAGGGGCGGTATTTTTCCTGGACGGCTCAGCCAGAATATTCTCTTCCGGAATATCGGGCAATTGTTTTTTTACAATGCTTACATATTCCTGTGCTGTTACCACAAACACATTTTCCGGAGGTACCAGCTTGCGATAGCGGTCAAAAGTTTGCTGGATCAGCGTTTTTCCTGTTCCCAGTATATCAAGAAATTGTTTCGGAAAACTAGTGCGGCTCATCGGCCAGAACCTGCTTCCGATTCCCCCGGCCATTATTGCAACGTAGTGATGTTTGTTCATGGTGAATAGTGAATGGTGAATGTTGAATGGGAAACCCACTTTTTGTCACCGGTTAAATCAACCCCTCTCTTATTAAATCATGCAAATGTATAATACCTAAATACTTTCCGTTCTCTGTTACTGCGAGTTGTGATATTTCTTTTTTTCGCAACAGGTCCAGCGCATCAACCGCCAATTCATCTGGTCCGATCGTTTTCGGGTCTTTGGTCATTATATCATCTGCTTTTACTTTATCTATAGCGGCACTTTTTTCCAGCATCCTTCTAAGGTCGCCGTCGGTAATAATGCCGAGTAAATTGTTATCCTTATCAACAACAGCGGTAATACCCAATCTTTTTGTTGTCATTTCCACGATCACTTCTTTTAAAGATTGACCGGCAAGCACTTTGGGTTTTTCATTATCGGCATATAGATCAGCAACCCGCAGGTATAATTTCTTGCCCAACATTCCTCCGGGATGAAATTTGGCAAAATCATCCGACTGAAACCCTTTCAACTCCATCAAACAAACTGCCAGGGCATCACCCATTACTAGTTGTGCGGTAGTACTGGTCGTTGGGGCAAGATTATTTGGACAGGCCTCTTGCTCAACCGTTGTATTTAAAATAATCGAAGAGTTTTTTGCGAGGTATGAATCAATGCTGCCGACCATGCCGATCAATATGTTGCCAAAATTTCTTATCAGGGGAACCAATACTTTTATTTCCGGGCTTTCACCACTTTTACTGATAATAATTACCACATCTTCCTGTTGCACAATCCCCAGGTCGCCATGAATAGCATCTGCTGCATGCATAAAAATAGACGGAGTACCGGTGGAGTTGAAGGTGGCGACAATTTTTTGGGCTATCACAGCACTTTTACCGATACCGCTAACCACTACACGACCCTTACTGCCGGCAATGGCCTGAACAGCCTTCTCAAAATCATCATTAATAAAGGAAGCCAGCCCGGAAATGGATCGGGCTTCCAGTTCGATGGTTTGGAGAGCAACTTGTTTTATTGAAATTGGCATCATTGAAAGCCGCAAATTTAGAGGATTTGATATGAAGTCCCCGTTATGCAATCGTTGCACTTGAATTTTAACGGTTCAGCATCCGAACGGACGGCGAAACATTCGTAAATTCGCCGTCCTCAATTGACAGGGGAAGATGTTGTGTGACCTCGCTTCTGCGGGGCCCGGTTTAGTTTACACCAACCCACTGAACCCCCGGCCATTAGATAGAAAAAACACTTATTTATCCGACGATAATAAGGCCCGTGCAAAAAATATACTTGCGCAAAATATTCTGGTCGGACAAAAATGAGTATCTTAAATAAATCTGCATTTGTAGCCCCGATAGTTGTCGGGAAGAAAGAAATTATAGCGTAATGGGAACATCAACAGTTAAGAAGCCAGCGGCTAAATCCAGTCCTTCAAAACCAGGAAAAACGGTTAAGGTTAAAGATCCATCTGCTGCCAAAGAAAAATTTGATCTGCACAAAGCCCTTAAACAATATTTTGGGTTTACTAAATTTAAAGGCACACAGGAAAAAGCTATTGAATCATTAATGGCCGGTCATGATACATTTGTTATCATGCCAACTGGTGGCGGTAAAAGCTTATGCTACCAGCTACCCGCCATGATTAGCGAAGGTGTCGCCATGGTAGTTTCTCCGCTGATTGCGTTGATGAAAAACCAGGTAGACCTTGTCCGTGGTTACAGCAGCAATGATGAAGTGGCCCACTTTCTCAACTCAACCTTAAATAAAAAAGAGATAAAGGAAGTACATGATGATTTGCTCTCAGGCAAAACAAAATTGCTTTATGTAGCGCCGGAAACATTGACCAAACAGGAGAACCTTGAGTTTTTTGCAGACCTAAAGATTTCCTTTTTTGCTGTTGACGAAGCACATTGTATCTCTGAGTGGGGACATGATTTTCGTCCCGAGTACAGGCGACTTCGGGAAATGATGATACAGATAAATCCCGATGCACCGGTCATTGCATTGACGGCGACGGCGACACCTAAAGTACAGAGTGATATTGAAAAAAATCTTGACCTGCAGAGGCCGAATATTTTTATTTCTTCCTTTAACAGGGCGAATCTTTATTATGAAGTATTGCCCAAAATAAAGAAGGCGCAAACGGATGAACATATTGTCCGCTTTGTAAAAGGGATGAAGAATAAAAGTGGCATTATTTATACGCTCAACCGAAAGACAACTGAAGAGCTGGCCGATATTTTAAATGCTAATGGAATAAAAGCGGTGGCTTATCATGCCGGACTGGATAGTAAGCTACGGGCCGAAAGACAAGACCAGTTCCTGGGAGAAGATGTGCAGGTGATCTGCGCCACCATTGCATTTGGTATGGGTATTGACAAGCCGGATATCCGGTTTGTTATTCACTATAATATTCCCAAATCAATAGAAAATTATTACCAGGAAACCGGTCGTGCAGGCCGTGATGGACTGGAAGGAAAATGCGTTCTCTACTATTCGCATAAAGATGTAAGTAAACTGGAACACCTGATGCGGGATAAGCCGCTCAGCGAAAGAGAAGTGGGGGCACAATTGATAAACGAAACAGTTGCTTTTGCAGAAACAGGTGTTTGCCGCCGCAAAATACTCATGAGTTATTTCGGCGAAGAATATGAGAAAGAGAATTGCGGTCATTGCGACAACTGTAAGCATCCCAAAGAAAGAATAGAAGCCAAAGACGATGCCGTTATTGCTTTAAAAGCGATCAAAGCATTGGACGAACGCTTTGCGACTGATTATACGGTGCAGATAATTATTGGAAGACTGACACCGCAAAACCAAATGTTCCGTCACGATGTGCTGGATGCATTTGCAAGTGGTAATGACAGGGATAGCCATTTCTGGAATTCATTGATTCGCCAATTGATATTAGAAGGATTGTTGACAAAAGATATTGAAGAATATGGTGTGTTGAAGTTCACCAAGAAAGGAGAAGCGTTTCTGAAAAAACCGAAATCATTTCAGATTGTGCTAAACAAACTTTATGAAGATGCCAATGCGGATGATGAAGAAGTAACAGAAACAACAGGTGGTGCTGCATTGGATGAAAGATTGTACGACATGCTCATGGAGCTCCGGCAAAAAGAAGCAAAGAAGAAAAATCTTCCTCCCTTTGTTGTGTTCCTGGAAACCTCTTTGCAGGATATGTCAACTTTTTATCCAATCACTATGGAAGGATTGGAAAAATGCCAGGGCGTTAGTAAGGGAAAGGCTATCAAATACGGAAAACCTTTTGTGGACCTGATTGCCCGGTATGTGGAAGATAATAAAATAGAAAGGCCGGATGATTTTGTGATGAAGAGTGTAGTCAATAAAAGCGGCAGCAAAGTGTATATCATTCAAAACACAGATAAGAAAGTTTCTCTTGAGACGATAGCGAAGAATAAAGGCTGGAGAATGGATGAAATGCTGGAAGAAATGGAGACCATTGCAGCCAGCGGCACCAAGCTCAATCTTGACTATGCTATTGATGAAATGCTGGATGAAGACGACCAGGATGAGATCATTGAATATTTTAAAAGCTGTGAGACCTCCTCTTTGCAGGTGGCCCAGGAAGAGCTTGCCGACTATAATTTTAACTGGGAGCAGCTCAAAATTATGAGGATAAAGTTCTTAAGTGAGTATGGTATGTAGGGCTAAAATTGAAGATTTTTGATTGAAGATTGCCGATTTCTAGGCCAATCCGCTATATTTGCAACCCATTTCGACATTCAACATTCCTTGTTCCTTGTTCGAAATTCGGATGGTGCGGTAGCTCAGTCGGTAGAGCAAAGGACTGAAAATCCTTGTGTCGGCGGTTCGATCCCGCCCCACACCACTTTAAAACCTCAACAGAAATGGTGAGGTTTTTAGTTTTAGTCCATTGTAAGCCGCTATGATCGTGGGTTTGGGTGAATAAAGATTGTTTGTATTGTGAAACGTTAACATCAGAATACGAGTCCTTTCCATCTAAAGAAACCCTATAATCTTGTATTTGAGTGACGCATTTGCTGACGCATTTTCTATCGGGCTGGTGAAAAGAATACCCAAGCACCGCTTTTAAAGAATAAGTATATAACCAGTGCTATTATTCCTATCATGATATAGCCAACTAATCGTTGGCCCGGCGTTAGTCCCTTACGGTCATTTGGATTTTCTGATTTTGGCATGTACTAGTTTTAATCGTTAAGCAATGATATTTCTTGAGCTGTGTAATACTTTTCTCCTCCATTTGGGGAGTAACCCAGGGTTCGGTCGTTGTTTGCTGTAAAGCTTTTCTTGCTATTATCAAGGCTCATAACTATGGAGAATCGCACCTTTTCAATATCGTATTCTTTCAAAAGATTAAAATTTGTTGAACTGAGTGAATAAAGAACTTGCGATTTTCCATCAACATGGTCTTTCACTAATCTTTGCGTAAGCGAGATAATTTTTCCATTAGAAAGTATCAATGTGACTGCGCCTGCGATTGATTCTTCAGGGTCAAAAATTATTTCTGCAGCTAACATGAGAAACCCACCAGTTTTTGTCTTAGCAACAGTAAGTTCCAACGAAGAAGGAATGTTTAAGGTATGTGTAGGAAAGCTCCATGTGTTTGTTGCAGGATATTGTTGTGAGCCTTTGTAAATGTAGTTCTGGCTGTATGCATTTGAAACTGTGAATAGAAAAATAGAAAGTACTGTTGATGTAAGCTTTGTCATAGTTGGGGTTTTGGTTTAAAGGTTGATGCCAGTATTAAATATGGTATATATGCTATAGGTCAAATATAGCAATTATGCCACTTTGCCTATGTGAATAAAAGAATACGCAACCCAGCATATTTGAAAGCTTTTGGTGAGCATTTGAGAAAGATGCGAACAGCTAAAGGTAAGAGTATGGCTGAGCTTGCAGACGAGTCGGAAATTGCTTATACCCAAGTTGCCAAAATTGAGTTGGGACAAATCAACACAACTATTTCTACGATAAGAGTTTTGGCAGAAACACTTCAAGTGCATCCTGCTGAATTTTTTCAATTCAGTTATCCATCAAAAACGAACAAGAGATAATGAGTTTGTGCCAAAATTCAAATTGCTGTTAGGAAAGCTGCCGGGATATTCGTTCTGTCCAAAACAAAGTGGGGGGCTTTAAGGAAGTGGTATCAGGTTGATGTGATAAGAATCGTGTGATTTTTGTTAAGTGGCGTCCAAATGCTCGTGAAACTAATACCAAATTGAATGAGTAGATGTGAAAATCTAACAGCAAATGTTGTCTGTCTGTGTCTCAGTAAACCTACCGATACTGTACTAAAGCTATACAGATATAAGGAAGATGTTTATATGATGCATGTATGCCTTGGCAAATACGTTGGCAAGCGACAATACGAAGGAGTGTTACGTTCGAGTGATTTCTATCACTTTGTTAACCCTATTAAATCTATCCCACTAACAGTTATTTCTCCTTCCCAAGCGAGTTTTTTCAAATGATCTGTTGTTACTGCGGATGATGTCTCGAGTAATTCTATCATTCTTAAAATTATATTAACGATCATACCCGCTCTTATATAAAAGGGATTTACATAATGAATGTTCACAGATCCAACCTTGAACAAAATCTGCTTTTCTCTCAACTCTTTGATAACAGCATAGTCCTTTTTGTTTAATCTCAAATCAAAATGCCATAATGTGTTATTATGTTTCAATTCGGCCATTATCTTGCAAACCATTATAATTCCTTTCTGACTTAAACCTTCGAATATTTCTGTGTTTACATAAGCAAATTTGCCTCTGGTGCTTACAACTTTACCTTCTTTGTAGACATTATAACGTAAGCCGTTTTTTCCAAGTTTTGTTCTTGACTGAACGATGCCCTCCTCCTCTGCTTTTCTTAGGAATTCTAAAGACAAGATGTAAGCCTCAGAGCGTTTCTTATCCATTCTAAAAGTGTTTGATTTTAGGTGAAAAGCATGTTAAATTCATTATTTCGAAGAAAAAAAATCGTGAAAACCCAAGCCAGTATTGACTTTTGTATTTTCTCTTTATAGAGATGTAGGGTATTCTCAAGTACCGAATGGATACTGAGGCGTCATGGGAATGACATACAAAGGGGTAAGCATACTTTGTTGTGTATCTTTGCATCGAGTCAAAATATAGCACCATGAAGTTCGTGGATTTGATTCAAAGAGAGAGCAATAAGCCCTCTCTTTTGTTTTAGGGTATCATCGGTGCAAATAAGATATATGATTGCAGCAGTTCTTTTAGGTACCGATAGTACTCTTTGTGGCTGCAATCGTATATCTTCTTTGCGCAAGCCAAAGCCGCCATAGCGAAGTTTTGATCTTTAACACTATTGCGGCGGCGACGGCAGGTTACGGGTCTCCGATCACGACGTCACTTCAATTGCCTGAGGATTTCACCGATCTGTGATATTTATGATCATAGCTATAATTGATTGTTGAGCTTTGTTCTGTAGCCATTGGCAGGGAGTATGTATGAAGGAGTGAGGAACGAACGACTGAAGGAATACGACCGTCCGCCACCACCCGCCATGGAGTAAGCTGGGGGAGTGCTGGAAGCCGACGAAGGAGGCGATGGCACGACCACAACGTGGCTTGCGATGCGTGGCATGTTTACATAGGCCCTGATTTGTGCCAGCATCGCAATAGCATGGGTAATGTGCCAGTGCAGCTTACGACCGGCAGGTGGCGGTTACATGGTGGAGGTCGCTGGATGCAGTTCTGCAATGAAGCTGTGATTTGTGCGTATGCATTGCGGTACTGCAGACATGAGCGACCGGACGAAGGCGACTGACCGCAGCCAAAAACCATGACAGGTCTGCGACGAAGGAGCAAAGGCAAAGTGATGTGAGGCACGAACATGTCTTTGCCGTGACCTGGCGTGTGTTTTTGTGGCAAGGGAAGGAGACCGAGACCTATTTTCCTGATCAGAAAGTGAAACCGTTCCTGTTGATTATTTGCGTATTTTGCTCAATAAATTCTGGATTGGATCATTCCACAATTCCCGATTATGGATGTTAAAAGAAGTGTGACCTCAGCGAGCAAAGTGAAAGTATCAAAGCGAAAAGTCAGCGAAATCAATCCTGTCGAAGAACCAGTGTTTGTTTTAAATGGCCATCGCATAGCCGTTAGAACGAGGCCATATTACGAGAGCGAGGATCATCGAGTGTCAATTTTTAAAGATGACGCAATCAATTTTTTAAAGAGCTTGCCCGAAGCAAGCGTTGATGTCATTATAACAGATCCAGCCTATTCTGGAATGAATCAAAAGCTAAAACTAGGCAGTGGAAAAATTATTGGAAAGTATAAAGATGCTGGGAAGGAGGAAGCTCGATGGTTCGAGGAGTTTCATGACACAGAAGAAAACTATAAAGCTTTCTTGCAAGAGTGTTTTAGAGTGCTAAAGAACAATCGGCATATTTATATTATGTTTGATTCATATTCGCTTTTAACCTTAGCGCCCATTGCAAGGGAGGTCTTTGAAGTAAAAAATCTCCTTTGTTGGGACAAAGCAAATATTGGCTTGGGACATTATTTTCGACGTAGACACGAGTTTATACTCTTCGCCAGTAAGGGGAAGCGGCCATTAAACTCAAAGAGTATACCGGACGTTTGGAAGATCAAGAGAGTTACTAGGTCAAATTATCCCACACAAAAGCCAGTGGAAGTTTTTGAGCTTATGCTTAAAGGAAGCTCAGAAAAGGATTTTGTCGTTTGCGATCCTTTTTTGGGAAGTGGATCTGCAGCCATTGCAGCAATTAAAAGTCATTGTAAATTCTTAGGTTGTGACATTTCAGACAAGTCAATGAGCTATTCAAAGGATAGAATTGAGGGTTTTATTAAAACGAATGTCGATAAGAATCAACCATCATCGCTCGTAAGCGACGACGGATCAATGATTAAACTATTCTCTAATGGCAAACCTAAGTAAAACAAGAACTGTCTTTGCTGTTACGTCGCCAAGAACGATTGAAAAGATAATCCCAGAAATAGCAATTCTTGTAGAGGAATTCGCTGGTCGTATATGGAACAAAGAAACTCAATTGGCCTATTTTGAATCTTTATACAGATCTGACTTTTACAATGCTAGAATACCACCACAAGACAAAGCTTTTGCAGCCAGGGACAGAATAACCAGAGCACCCAAAGCCCTTGGCTTTGTAAATCTTAAACCCACCATTCAATTAACTGAGGCTGGTAGTAGATTGTTAAGCGGTAAAAGAACATCTGAGGTTTTTTCCAAACAGCTACTAAAATTTCAACTCCCGTCACATTATCATAAAATTCCAGTCGATCGAGGGTTTAATGTTCGCCCATATCTTGAATTATTGAGGATGATTAGTGAATTAGGCAGTCTTTCAAAGACTGAAATTGCTATATTCTTTGTACAGCTCACAAACTATAACAATTTTGACCGAATAAAAGAGGCAATTGAGAAGTATCGTAGAGACATAAGCGCAACAGCTATTAATAGGGACATATTCCGGGAGAGAGTATTTAAAGAGGAGCTAAAGAAAATATTTGCATCGGAAATTGCAGCAGGGGATTTGGAAACAAGAGAAAGCAACGACGATAGCCTGGAAAATTTCCTTGACACAAAAAAGGGTAATCAGATGGACTATGCAGATGCTTTTATGAGGTATATGCGTTCAACCCAGCTCGTTACTTTTGAAAAAAGGACATTCCGGTTAATAATAAATCCAGATAGAATTGAGGAAGTTGATTTTATCCTTGAAAATATCCCTCGAGGCGCAACAGACTTTCCGAGTATGTCAGAGTTTCAAGAGTATCTATTTAATCCAGATGCAATTGTGCTTTTATCAGATAGTACTCAATACCTTGATGAGCGACTTAAAAAAATAGGTGTTGAACCGCCCATAGATTTAGATATTGAAGACTTCAAGGATTTCGTAGAGGTGGCTGAGGGTGAAAAAACAAAAGAAGTAATTCACGAGGCAGAGGTTTCGCTTAAAGATTATAATGATTTTGATGATGTGATGGAAGTTTTCCAAAAGATTAGGGATAAAGCCATTCCTGCACCGGCATTATTTCTTGAGTGGAATGTATGGCGTGGATTAGTAATGATTAATGATGCGAGAAGTATTCAGGGGAATTTTAAGCTCGATCTTGATGGAATGCCACTGAGCACCGCTCCAGCAAACAGGCCCGATATTGAAGCAGAGTATGAAGACTTTAGTTTGATTGTTGAAGTTACAACGTCAAGCGGTCAAACGCAGTTTAATATGGAAGGGGAAAGCGTTCCCAGACATTTTGGCAATGCACAACGTAATACGGAAAACCCAGTCTATTGCATTTTTGTAGCACCTGCTATAAGCAATGGTGCGTTAGCTCACTTTTTTAATCTGAATAAGAACCACACTGATTATTATGGAGGCAAAACCAGGATTGTCCCAATGACATTAGCCCAGTACTCACAATTCCTCAGTATAGCTAAAGAGAATCGATTTCAAAATTCAAAAATTCTAAAAGTGTTTCTTGATAAGATAATTGATCATAACCAAGAAGTTCAGGGTGAAATCGCATGGTCTGAGTATGTGGATAACAGTATAGCTGGATGGGCCGCTGCATGATATGAATGCCATAACAATTTGTCTATAACCAAAGCGGACAGAGTTATCCTTTATTCAGAAGGGGGCTAAAGCAGAAGGGAGTAAAAACCCCCTTCTGTATATTTCCTAAAGATCAGGCACGTCATCGGCAGTTGTGGCGTTCATAATCCCTAAGCTGCGCATGTAAGTCAGTGTAACAGTCATTGAGCTATGCCCTAGTGCTTGTTGTACTTTGAACAAGTCTTTGGTTTTCATGTAAAGGTTCACTGCGGCGGTATGCCGGAATGAATAGAGCGTATGGTTTTCTCCGATCATGTTCTCCTGCATCATCTTTTCTTTTACTCTTGACCACATTGTATTAAAATATGAATCGTTGTAGATATATGCAGTACCTGTGAACAGATTCATATCTGGATCAGCCAAATGAATGTTCCGCTCCATAAGTAATTCCTGTACGTATACAGGTATATGAACGGTTCTTATCCTGCCGCTCTTATTGCTGTTGCCGGCAAGTGCAATGACTGTGCAGGTTTCATTGAGGTCTCGGCGATACAGTTGTCTTATCTCCTGATGTGGTCGCAATAAACAACCATACATCAATAGCGCACATAGATGAAGGTTTGGGTTATGTGCCTTCAGGTAAGCGAGTACAGTTTGTAACTGGGGCCTCATGTATGCCTGATGTAGAGTAGCCTTCTCTTTTAATTGTGAGGTTTCAAGTACCGGGTTCTCCTTGATTAGCTTCTTTGCAAGTAATCGAGAGAATATGCCCCCCAAAGTACGGCGCTTATTCATGTAGTAAGTGGCTGAATGACGATACTGTGTAAGGAACTTGTCGATGTGTGCCGAATCAATCATGTTTATGTCTGTTTCATACAAATCCGCTTCCCTTAGGTACTTAGTGAAGTTGTTGCCAACAAGAGCAATATCTCTCTTGTATAACTTGCTTAAGTCTTGTTCTTCCATTTCTGTTAACAATAAAGAGAACTGATCACCGATATAAACTTTGGGTAAATATGGTAATGTTTTGACTTCCCGTTGACCGCCAGGTCTCCAGCCAGCTTCGAGCTTCTTGGTTAAAGTGTAGATAAGTGTTGCTAATGCCCTGTTTCTTTCTTTCAAGGTTTTAGCGTGATTGGGATTGCAGGCAATGCCAAAGGCTTTGCCATTGTAGAATCTGTGCCGCTCGCCGTCTATATAGACTTTGACGTAGGCTCTCGTTTCTAGATTCTCTGAAGAAACGATTTGAGGGTCTGTGTACATGGAAATTGCAGGTTAATGACGCATCGGCTGACGCCGATTAGTCTAAAACCCACGAAACAGAGATGGATAGCGGTAGAGCAAAGGACTGAAAATCCTTGTGTCGGCGGTTCGATCCCGCCCCACACCACTTTAAAAAAACAAAACCCCCTACCAGAGGGGGTTTTGTCTTTCAGTGCAAAGAACCGTGCACAATTATTATCCTTTCTCAGAGTTCAATTTTGGCAGATTTTTTCATAGTTAATACTCATAAAAATTTCTTTGTGCACCGGACGGAAAATCCACAAAATTTACTATCGTGGTAATCATATGCCCTATTCTCATCATTAGTTGAGCTTGCTGAAGCTTAAACAACATTATTCTGATGCATTTACGGTACATAAAGGGCATCATATAATTGTTTTGCCTGTTTAAGAATCGGTATAGGCCATCCGGGTGTAGTGATCTAAATGAAAATAACCAGATAAAAAAGGGATTCCCTTTTTTATCAAAAGGCTATCTCTCGGGCTGAGACATAAATTCTTCCTTATCCATTTATTGGACAGATCAGAGGGCGGTAGATAATAAAAATGCTTGCCTGTATGATAGTATTTGTTTAACTTGTTGAATCAGGAAGGAGAGCTCCCGGACTGATCAGTTTGTTTATAGTTCACCAATCCCACCAAACCATCCATTTTAAGTCGACTGATCTGGTCCATGATCGTAGTCTATTTTTTAAACTCTTAGCAGTAAAAAAATGAATAATTCTGTTTTTGGCAGGCATGTTTGTATCAGACAATTAGTATACAAATTCCCTTTGACCAGGCTTGTGCTGATCCTGTTTTTTATAATTTGTCTGCAAGCTTCAGCAACAGGAAAAAATAAGGAGTTCCGGAAGTTCGTTCCCCCCGCTATATCCACGCAAAATGAAATAAAAGTAACCGGCAGGGTATTATCAGAATCCGGCGAGGCGCTTGCTGGTGTATCCATCATAGTAAAGGGGTCAACAAAAGGAACGACAACTGATAATACGGGCAATTTCAGTATCACCGTCCCGGATAATGCCATTTTGATTTTTTCTGCTGTAGGTTATGAAATACTGGAAGAGAATGTAACAGGAAAAAGCATACTAAATATATCACTTAAACAAAGTAGCAAGTTGCTGGACCAGGTAGTTGTGGTGGGATATGGATCAGCCCGTAAAAAAGACCTGACCGGTTCATCTGTTTCGATTAAAGGCGCAGATATTATTAATATTCCTGTATTGACCGCTACCCAGGCTATACAGGGAAAAGTTGCAGGGGTGCAGATAATCAACAGCGGAGCTCCCGGCAGTGCTCCCAATGTTAGAATCAGGGGTGTTGGATCTGTTTTGGGTGGTGCGGATCCGCTGTATGTGGTAGACGGTATTATAACAACCGATATCAGAAATATTAATGCTGCCGATATTCTTTCTATAGATATTTTAAAAGATGCTTCTTCCACGGCTATTTATGGCGCCAGGGCCGCCAATGGCGTTGTACTAATAACAACTAAAGCCGGAAGCAAATCAAAGTTTTCAATAAATTATAATGCACAGGTTGGCGTAAAATTATTAACGCATAAAGTAGAAATGGCCGGTCCCGGATTATATGCTGCTTACTCGAATGAAGCGGCGGGTGCACCTGCAGTTACAGGTGGAGATGTTACCGGTTCTGCTGACTGGTACGATGAAATTACACGGCCTGCCATTTTTAACAGCCACAATCTTTCTCTAAGCGGTGGAAAAAATAAATACCGTTATTTTCTTTCACTCGGATATCTGAATGAAAACGGAATATTACTTGATAATAAGTATACAAGATATACAGCCCGGTTTAATCATGATTTTGCCATCACACCCAAATTAAAAATTGGAAACAATATTGGCTATTCTCATTATATTTCTGAGAATAAGCCTTATAGTTTATTTACCACTGCGTATATAGCGTCCCCCATTTTTGATGCGGTAAATCCTGATGGCAGCTTTGGTAATACATCAAGTGGTGTAAGCAATGTTGGTAATCCTTATGCTACCTTAAAAACAACTAACGACCGCAGTTATGGAAACCGACTTCAAACTACGTTGTGGGGCGAATATCAACTGATGAAAGGGCTAACTTTCAAATCACAATTCGGTATTGACCTGGAACAGAATAATGGATGGAATTACACACCGGCATATAAAACTTTTCTTCCCGGTGGTGCAGAAGGCGCCCAATTTAATGATGATGCCGACCTTTCTTTTAATCGTGACAGCATTTTCCAATGGGTGTGGGATAATTATATCACTTATGATAAAAAGTTTTCAACTAACCATGACTTGCGGGTTACAGTAGGCCATACAGCAGAGCGGAGAAATGGATGGGGAAGCCGTGCATTGATAGCAAATAAAAATATTCCAGCCAATAAAGAAGCCTGGCAACTTAATTTTAAAGACACTGCAAACGGGCAGCAAAATTTCAGAGATCCGATTGGCAATTATTTCAGACGGGAATCCTATTTTATCAGAGCCAACTATAAGTTTAAAGACAAATACCTGTTGAATGCGACTTTTCGCCGTGATGCCAACAGCAACTTTCCAGAAAATAAACGTTGGGGAAATTTTCCATCAATCGGAATTGGATGGGTGATCAGCAATGAAAAATTCATGGCCAATCAGTCATTCTTCGACAACCTGAAATTAAGAGCCAGTTTTGGGTTAGTGGGTAATGATGTCATTCGTCCCGGAGCTTTTGATTTGCGTCCGCAGGAAAGACTCTACGCTTATTTTGGCACTAACCGCATTGATGGAGCCATAGTAACCGGCATTGCAGATCCCGATCTGCAATGGGAAGTGGTGAGAGAGTTTGATGCGGGGGTTGAATTTTCTGTATTAGATAATAAACTGAGCGGCGAAATAGATTTTTATAATAAAGTAGCCAAAGATGCTCTCTTTACCATTCCTTATGCCTCGCTGGGTTTTGGTAATTCATTTCTTACCAATGCAGCAGAAATTGCCAACACAGGAATAGAGCTTGCCCTGCAATGGAATAAAAAAGTAAATACAAAATTTAACTACACTATCAGGGGAAATATTACTTACAATAAAAACACAGTAAAAAATGTAGGTATAGGAAGGGCCTTGAATTTTGGAAGTTTAAATAACGGGTCAAGTGCCACACAAACATTGGTGGGCCAGCCAATTGGTTCTTTCTGGGTGTATCGTACCGACGGGATATTTCAAAATACCGGGGAAATAAATGCTTACCCCCATGTTATAGGCGCCGTACCCGGTGATTTTAAAATTGTTGATAAAAATAATGATGGCATCATTGATAATCTTGACCGGGAGCATGTTGGCTCTTACCAGCCCAAAATATATTATGGGTTCAGCAGTACTGTTAACTGGAAACAATTTGATTTTAGCATGGATATTGTTGGGGTGGCTGGTAATAAAGTTTATAACGGGAAAAAAGGAATCAGGTTTGGGAGTAATTACAATGTAGAATATGAGGTGGCGAAAAACCGGTGGATTCCCGGCAGTAACAATAATACTTACCCGGGTGCCAGCAATGTAACTCCTTATCCTACCGATTACTTCATTGAGTCTGGTTCTTTTGTACGTATAAATAACATCACAGCGGGTTATAATTTCCCTGCTTCGAAGTTTTGGAAACGGATTGAAAGAATGAGAGTTTTTGCCAGTGCACAAAATCCTTTTATTTATACAAAATACACCGGCTTTACTCCTGAATTACCGGGAAATCAAAATGAAGCAGGTATCGAATTAAATATATATCCAATATCCGCTTCTTATTTAATAGGTGTCAATGTTCAATTTAAATGATTGTCAAATTATGAAACATACCGCCACTAAAATACTACTGCCTGTTTTGCTGCTGCTTATGTTTATTTCATGCGGCAAAAAATTTCTGAATGAGCCTCCGCGGGGCGCCACTATAAATGATTTATTAAACAACCCGCAGGACGGGGCACAACGAATTATCGGCGCTGTGTATAACAGGTTATATGACTGGGAAACACATTCCTTTTCCTGGATAGGTATTACCAGTATCACTTCAGACGATGCTGATAAAGGAAGTTCAGCAGGAGATGGCGGTGGCGATAAAATAGAATTAGATGGCTGGCAGATATCGCCTACGAATATTTCTTTTAATGAAGTGTGGGAAGGAAATTTTGAAGGTATTGGCCGTGCCTGTTATGCCATTAAATTTATTAATGAAATGAGTTTGCCGCCTGGCGATAAAGACAGGTATATTGGCGAAGCAAAATTTTTAAGAGCTTATTTTTACTGGAACCTGATAAGAGTATATGGGGGCGTTCCTAAAATAGATAGAGTACTTACCTCGCAGGCAGATATTGAAGCGGCCAGTATCCGTGCATCTGCTGCGGAGATTTATGCTTTTATTGAAAGTGATCTGACAGAAGCTGCTGTAAAACTTCCTGTTGTTATTTCAGTAAATGAAAGAGGGAGAGTGTCAAAAGCAGCCGCACAGGCATTACTTGCCAAAGTGTATTTATATCAAAGCAAATGGGCACAGTCAAAAAGTATGTGCGATGCGATAATTGGTTCCGGCCAGTTTTCTTTATTAAACAATTATGCGATGATATGGCGGGAAGCAGGAGAATTTTCTTCTGAATCTATCTGGGAAGTAAATGCTATTGCCGATAATCCTCCGAAAGGCATACAACAATACACAGAGGTGCAGGGAATGCGGGGTTCAGGTGCCGGTGATTTTGGCTGGGGATTTAATGTGCCTTCGCAGGATCTGGTGAATGCGTATGAACCGGGCGACCTTAGAAAAGCGGCTACTATATTAGTACCGGGTTCTACTTTATGGGATGGCTTTGTTACCAGCAATACACTACCTAATCCTTATTACAGTTACAAAGCATATGTAAGCCGTACGGCGGAATCTTATTTTGACAGGGGACAGTCCAATAAAAACCTGAGAGTTTGCCGTTATGGCGAAATACTACTGATAAAAGCGGAAGTGGAAAATGAATTAAATGATACAACGGCATCCAAAATTGCACTGAACCAGTTAAGACAAAGAGCAGGATTAGCACCCGTTAATGCCATCAGCCAGGCAAGTATGCGGGACAAAGTTTATAAGGAAAGAAGAGTGGAAATGGCTTTTGAACATGACCGTATGTTTGATTTGAGAAGAACTGGAAGAGCGGCAACCGTATTGCAGGCATTGGGCAAACCATATATTTCTCCCAAGCATAATTTGTTTCCCATACCGCAACGGCAGATTGACCTGAGTGGTAACAGGATAATGCAAAACCCCGGATATTAATTAAACAGAATAAAAATTTTATTTAACAATGAAAAAAAACCTGATTACACATATAAGAGGCGGCCCCCTGAAAAAAATGACAACCTATAATTATTTCTATTTTTTCAAAAACCATAAATTAAATAAGATGAAACAAAGAACAATTAAATCGATTCTTCAATTTTTTACAATTGGAGGAATTTTTTCCGTACTTGTTGCCGGTAATTGCAACAAAAATGATGATACCCCATTGCCACCTATTGGCGGGTATAATAATTCTAATGAAGTAGGCGCAGCCAATCTCAAGGCTTATTGGCCGCTCGATGGAAATGGAAATGAAAGCAAGGCAGGTACTGCCCCTACCTCCAGTGTTGGTGTGACTTATGCAGCAGGGGGTGTAAAAGGACAGGCGGCAACCTTTGCAAATGGGTATCTTTATTATGCAAGTGCTGTAGGGGGTGCGTTGGCATCTAACCAACCTTTTACTGTTAGTGCATGGATACAGGCAGCGAATAATCAGATACCTGGCGGAACACCGCCGGCCAATAACCATCCTTATCAATATTTTCAAATGGCTAGGCCTGCTCAACTATTCGGAAATATTAATCTTCTGATTGAGGCGGGTCAATACGGAATTGCTTCGGATACATTGACTTTAAAATCTGTATATAGTGATGCAGGCGGATTACAGGATAATATCAATAATTATGGGCTGGCTGGTACAGAATATAAAGTAGTAAAAAAAGGTGGTACAGGTCAATGGATACATGTGGTAACTACATATAATCCGGCAGGGGGCACAGGGGCCCAGAGTATCTTCAGAATTTATGCCGATAGTGCATTGGTAAGTAATACTAATTTTGAAAACAGGGGCTCTAATTCTTTTGCTTATACGCCTCATGAAGTAATTATTGGAGGCTGGTATAACAATATACCGGGCAAAACTGTTACTGCTGATACCTGGACTACTCCATTCACTGGTAAAATAGATGAGATCAGGGTTTATAATAAACTCTTAACAGACGCAGAGATCATTGCATTATATCAATTAGGAAAAGCAGGCAGATAATTCCTGAATTATTTTAGAACGGGGCTGGTTACCAGCCCCGTTTTTTTCACTTTCTGATTCATATTTTTTTTCTTCATTTAATTCTTTTATGAATAAATTGGTGAGTTATACAGTTAATTCTTCAGATGTGGCGAGAAAAATTTATTCTATAATAATCGTTTTGGTGCTGGGTATTGCCTGCAAAAAAAAAGATGCAGACCCCCCGCCGCCAGATCCGCTTCTATTGGTAACTGTGCAGGTGGATAATAAACCATCCGCTGCTGTTTACTACGATATTAAAATTAATCCTGTTTTGAAACTGGCATTTAATAATGCCGTGGACAGGCAGACCGTTGCAGCAAATGTTACGTTGAACGAAAACGTTATCGCTGCTACTGTGCCTGTCAATTATACTTACGAAAAAAATGACAGCGTTATAGTTATTACACCACAGACATCACTAAAATATTTAACCCGGTATTTTCTCCGGATCTCTCCGGATCTGCAATCCATAAAAAAGGGTGCTGTTGGCACTACTTTGAATACAGAATTTATTACATCAATAGATTCTGCTGATAAATTTCCGGTAATTACCGACAACCAGTTGCTCGATACAGTACAACGCCGGACCTTCCGTTATTTTTGGGAGTTTGGCCATCCCGTCAGTGGTATGGCAAGGGAAAGAAATTTAAGTGCCGATCTCGTTACTACCGGCGGCACTGGTTTTGGCATCATGTCCATCGTAGCCGCAGTAAACAGAAATTTTATAACGAGATCCGAAGGCCGTGACCGCATTTTAAAAATTACCAATTTCTTACTGAATAATTGTGCCCGTTATCATGGGGCTTTTGCGCATTGGGTAAACGGAGCCAGCGGTGCTACCATACCTTTCAGCAGTAATGATAATGGCGCCGACCTTGTAGAAACTTCTTATTTAATAAACGGATTGCTGATAGCCCGTCAATATTTTAATACCGCTGATGCTGTTGAAACAGAACTTCGTACAAAAATCAATACTATCTGGAATGGGGTGGAATGGAACTGGTTCCGGCAAAACAATCAAAATGTTTTGTACTGGCACTGGAGTCCTACTTTAGGCTGGATAAAGAATCAAACAATCAGGGGTTGGAACGAAGCACTGATCGTTTACCTGCTGGCCTCTTCTTCCCTTACCGATTCAATACCAAAAGTGGTGTATGATAATGGATGGGCCAATAACGGAAGTATCCGGAATAATAATACTTATTATGGGTATCAATTGCCCTTAGGACCTTCCAATGGGGGCCCATTATTTTTTGAGCATTATAGTTTTATGGGTGTAAACCCCAATGGACTGAGTGATGCCTATGCCAATTACCAGGTGCAAACAAAAAATCATACACTTATTAATTACGAATATTGTAAAGCTAATCCCCGCAAGTATTTTGGCTACAGTGATGCCTGCTGGGGATTAACAGCCAGTGATACTTATGATGGCTATGCCGCACATGAGCCTAATAATGACCGCAGTGTTATATCTCCCACGGCTGCATTATCATCTTTTCCCTACACACCCACAGAAAGTATGAGGGCCTTAAAATTTTTCTATTATAAATTGGGAGACAAATTGTGGGGGGAATATGGTTTTGTAGATGCATTTAGTTTGCACCGGCTTTGGTTTGCCAATTCCTTCCTGGCTATTGACCAGGGTCCCATTATTGTGATGATAGAAAATCACCGCAGCGGTTTATTATGGAATTTATTTACCAGTTGCCCGGAAGTAAAGAATGGGATGCGCAGGCTGGGATTTACTGCACCGTATTTATGATGTATGCATAAAAGCAGATGAGATATTTTATTTTACCGTTATTCTTATTCATGGCTTCCTGTAAAATACAACAATTACAGGGGCCTGCATCGTTTTCATTAAGCGTTGAGGATCAAAAAATTTTTGATGAAGTGCAGCAGCAAACGTTTCAGTATTTTTGGAAAGGTGCAGATTCCATCAGCGGCATGTCCCGTGAAAGAATTCACCTTGATGGAAATTATCCGCAGAAGGACAGCCTTGTGATTACCTCCGGCGGCAGTGGATTTGGAGTGATGGCTATTCTTGCAGGCATTGAAAGAAAGTTCATCTCCCGCCAGGAAGGATTGGAGCGGTTGCAGAAAATCATTCTTTTTTTAGAAACAGCAGATCGTTTTCATGGGGCCTGGCCGCACTGGTGGTATGATGGGAATGGAAAAGTAAAACCATTTGGAAAAAAAGATAACGGCGGCGACCTGGTGGAAACTTCTTACATGATACAGGCCCTGCTTTGTGTAAGACAGTTTTTTAAAGAGGGTAATGAGGAAGAAATAAAATTAGCGGCAAGAGCCGATCAACTGTGGAAGGAAGTAGAATTTGACTGGTATCGGAACGGGAAAAATGTATTGTACTGGCATTGGAGTCCAAAATACGAATGGCAAATGAATTTTCCGGTACACGGATATAACGAGTGTTTAATTATGTATATACTGGCAGCCTCCTCACCTTCACATGGCGTTCCGGCCGAAGTATATCATGAAGGCTGGGCGCAGAATGGAAAAATAAAATCAACAACTAAAAAATCAGGTCATCAGTTGCAAATGAATCACCAGGGAGATCCACCAAACGGGGGGCCTCTTTTTTGGGCGCATTATTCTTATCTCGGCTTAGACCCCCGGGGGCTGAAAGATCAGTATGCAGATTACTTGAAGGAAAATATAAACCAGGCCATTATTAATTACCAGTGGTGTGTGACTAATCCTAAACAATTTAAAGGATACGGAACTGAAAGCTGGGGCCTGACATCCAGTTATTCTATTACAGGGTATAGCGGTCATGCCCCTTCCATGGAAAAAGACCTTGGTGTAATTGCTCCTACGGCGGCACTCTCTTCTTTTCCATACACTCCTGAACAATCGCTGGCAGCCATGACGTATTGGTATAAAAATAAAAAAGATAAAATCTGGGGGGAGTATGGTTTTTATGATGCCTTTAGCGAAACTGATAATTGGTATTTGCCGCATTATCTGGCTATTGACCAGGGACCTAGCGTTGTAATGATGGAGAATTACCGCAGCGGTTTATTATGGAATTTATTTATGAGTTGCCCGGAGATAAAGCTGGGATTAAAAAAATTAGGATTTAAAAGTCCCTGGTTGAAGAAATAAAAATTTTCTATTGTATGGAATTCGATTGATTTACCCCGTTGATTAAAAACCAAGAAATGAAAAAAATTATCCTGTTATCAACTTTTTTTTTATCGCTGTCAGTTGTTGCACAAACATCAACAGATGCGAAGATGAACCTGTTCGTCAGCAACCTTTTGAAAAAAATGACAGTAGATGAAATGATTGGTCAGCTGAATTTACTAACTCCCGGGGGGGGTGTGGCAACCGGTTCGGTAGTAAGCAGTGATGTAGAAAAGAAAATCAGGGAAGGAAAAGTTGGCGGTTTGTTTGGTATAACCGGTGTTGAAAAAATAAAAGTGGCACAGGAAATGGCCGTTAATCAAAGCCGGTTAAAAATTCCATTGATTTTTGGTTCTGATATCATTCATGGTTACAAAACCATTTTTCCGATTCCTTTAGGATTATCCAGCAGCTGGGATATGTCATTGATAGAAAAGAGTGCAAGAATTGCAGCAATAGAAGCAACTGCAGATGGGTTGTGCTGGAATTTTTCACCCATGGTAGATATTGCCCGTGACCCACGGTGGGGCCGGATGGCAGAAGGTGCCGGCGAAGATCCTTATCTCGGTTCACAAATTTCGAAAGCGATGGTAAAAGGTTACCAGGGAAATGATTTAAGTAAAGACAACACATTAATGGCCTGCGTAAAACATTTTGCTTTATATGGCGCTGCGGAAGCAGGCAGAGATTATAATACCACGGATATGAGCCGGATAAAAATGTATAACGAATATTTACCGCCGTATAAAGCCGCTATTGATGCCGGTGTTGGAAGTATAATGACTTCCTTTAATGATGTTGATGGTATTCCGGCAACGGGTAATAAATGGTTGTTGACTGATTTATTAAGAAAGCAATGGGGGTTTAAAGGATTTGTAGTTTCCGATTATACATCACTAAACGAAATGATAGAACATGGTATGGGTGATTTACAAACAGTGTCTGCCCTTTCTTTAAAGGCCGGGCTTGATATGGATATGGTAGGCGAAGGATTTTTAACCACCTTAAAAAAATCTCTATCAGAAAAGAAAGTAACCAGGCAGGAAATAGAACAGGCTTGTCGTCGTATACTCGAAGCAAAATATAAATTGGGATTATTTGATGACCCTTACCGGTATCTTGATCCTACGAGGCCTGCATCACAGATACTAACAACACAAAATAGAAAAGAAGCAAGAGAAATCGCTGCCCGGACTTTTGTGTTGTTAAAAAATAATCCCCTTCCGGGGGGAGCAGGGGTTGGTACACTACCGCTGAAAAAATCGGGTACCGTTGCACTTATCGGACCTTTAGCAAATGACCAAAGCAATATGCTGGGTACATGGGCAGTGTCTGGTGATTCAAAACTTTCAGTAACAGTAATGGATGGAATAAAAAATGTTGCAGGAAGCCAAGTCAATATCCTTTATGCCAAAGGAGCCAATATTTCTGACGACACCCTGTTTGCCAAAAAAGTAAATGTGTTTGGAACAAGAATAGATATCGACAAACGAACACCGGCTGAGATGCTGAACGAAGCTTTAGAAATAGCCAATAAATCCGATGTGGTTGTCGCTGTAGTTGGTGAAGCTTCAGAGATGAGTGGTGAATCGGCCAGCCGAACCGATATTACCCTTCCGGAAAGCCAGAAAAAATTAATAAGAGCCCTGGTAAACACAGGTAAGCCTGTTGTACTGGTAATGATGAGTGGCAGACCTTTGGCATTGGTGGAAGAAAATATGCTGGCGACCTCCATTTTACAGGTATGGCATGGTGGTACAGAAGCAGGTAATGCCATTGCTGATGTATTGTTCGGTAACTATAACCCTTCCGGAAAATTATCGGTTACCTTTCCCAGGAATGTTGGCCAGATACCTATTTATTACAGTCAAAAAAATACAGGCAGACCTTCTATAGGGGATGCGCCAAAATTTTTATCCAACTACCTGGATACGCCCAATACACCCTTATTTCCTTTTGGCTACGGTTTAAGCTATACTACATTTTCTTACAGCGATATCAAGTTGAATAAAACGTCCCTGAAAATAAATGAGTCCATCACCGCTTCTGTTACAATTACAAATACCGGAAAATATGATGGCGAAGAAGTGGTGCAACTTTACATCCGGGATTTGGTTGGATCTATCACCAGGCCGGTGAAAGAACTGAAGGGGTTTCAGAAAATAAAATTAAAAGCAGGTGAGTCAAAGCAGGTTTCCTTTTCTATAAATATAAACGACCTGAAATTCTACAATAGCGAACTTAAATTTATTTCTGAACCCGGAGATTTTATCCTGTTTATTGGAACTAACTCAAACGATGTAAAAGAAACGAGTTTTAAATTGAAATAACCGGCTATTTATAATCATTCACTTCCTCAAACTTTATATAATCCCCGGCCCTGTTTGTAGGCCCCGGTTTCGAAGAACAAGCCATTGTTGTGTAACCCTGTTGTTGCATTTGCTCCTGCATGGGGCTCTGCACTTCCCCAATGACGCCCCACACCACCATAAAGCAGAAATGGCCTGATAGAATTTTTTCTATCGGCCCTTTTTTATAGCCATTTCGCTTTATGGTGCCCCGTAGCCACAGACCCTGTAGCGGTTGACGAAGGAAACCTGCTACGGGGCTCACTTTTTCTAAACAACTTTCATTTTATAGTATCTTTATTTTACCCTTTATGAGAGCACCTTTACCATATTGCGTTTATATTCTCTTCAGTGAAAAAGACCATTTGCTATATATCGGCTTCTCAGCTAATCTTGAAAAGAGAATTGAAACGCATAATTCGGGTGGAAATAAAAGCACAGCACATCGAAGACCGCTTAAGCTGGTATTTTGTGAATTTTATCTTTTTGAAGAAGATGCCCGGAAAAGAGAACTATATTTTAAAACTACTATGGGTAAAAAAGCAATTAAGTTGATGCTGGCAAGCACATTGGCGAAAATGGGTTATAAAAATCCCGGAGACCCCAAGGTTGAAATAATTAATGAACATGCTGAATTGGCCGATTAACCATAATTTATGAGTAAAAGAAAGCGGCTAGTTTTTATCCTATTAATCATCAACGGTTATGTAAGCTTTTCTCAAGCCCCCATTTTATACAAAAACAAATCACAACCAATCGAAAAAAGGGTGCAGGACTTGCTCAGCCGGATGACCACGGAAGAAAAATTCTGGCAACTGTTCATGATTCCTGGTGATTTGGATAATGCAACAGTTGATCAATACAAACATGGCCTTTTCGGTTTCCAGGTAAGTGCAGCAGCAAAAGGTGATGCCGCCGGACAAATGATGAACTATGGAACTGACGAAAACGCAGAAGCACTGGCGCTGAAAATAAATGTGATTCAAAAATATTTTGTTGAAAAAACAAGACTCGGCATTCCCATCATTCCGTTTGATGAAGCCCTGCATGGTTTGGTAAGAGAGGGTGCTACTGTTTTCCCGCAGGCCATTGCATTGGCTGCTACCTGGGATACAGTATTGATGAATAAAGTGGCGAATGTGATTGCCGATGAAGCGAAACGAAGAGGTATCCGGCAAATACTTTCCCCGGTTGTAAATATTGCTGCTGATGTTCGCTGGGGCAGAACAGAAGAAACCTATGGCGAAGATCCGTTTCTTACATCAGCGATGGGTGTGGCGTTTGTCAGTGCATTTGAAAAGAAAGGTATCATCACCACCCCCAAACATTTTATTGCGAATGTGGGTGATGGCGGCAGAGATAGTTATCCCGTTCATATCAATGAAAGATTACTGGAAGAAATATATTTTGTCCCGTTCAAAGCTTGTTTTGAAAAAGGAGGTTCCCGGTCGGTAATGACATCGTATAATTCATTGGATGGGGTTGCTTGTTCGGCCAACAGTTGGTTGCTACAGGAGAAATTAAAAAAGCAATGGAGCTTTGATGGCTTTGTAATTTCGGATGCGAATGCTGTCGGCGGAGAAGTGGTATTGCATAACACTGCGAAAGATTATTCTGCAAGCGGACAACATGCCATCAATAATGGACTCGATGTTATTTTTCAAACAGAATACAAACATCACCAACTATTCATTCCGCCGTTCCTGGATGGAAGTATTGATAGCAACCGGCTAAACGATGCGGTAGCAAGAGTATTGAAAGCAAAGTTTGAACTGGGACTTTTTGAAAATCCATATGTAACAATTCAAAAAGAAGCAGCAAATCCACCACAACAGAAGATCATTGCTAAACAAGCGGCTCTTGAATCAATTGTACTCCTGAAGAATGGCCGCATGCCCGGGCAGGAGAAAAATGCATTACCGCTTTCTAAAAACATTCGGTCAATCGCTGTTATTGGTGTAGACGCAACAGAAGCAAGGCTTGGTGGCTATAGTGGTCCGGGTAATAATAAGGTCAGCATACTGGAAGGAATAAAGCAAAAGGCGGGAAGCAATAGCAAAATATTATATGCTCCCGGTTGTGGGCGCACAACTATTGAATATGTCATTGTTCCATCAAAGCAACTGAGTTATAACGGTAATGAAGGTTTGCAGGCAGAATATTTTAATAACGTTACGCTGAACGGAGAGCCAACTAAAAAAAGAATTGACAAAGCAATTGATTTTCACTGGACATTATATGCTCCTGACCCGGCTCTGCAAGCAGATTTCTATTCTGTTCGCTGGACCGGGAAAATAATTGCACCAACAACAGGAATATTTAAAATTGGATTGGAAGGAAATGACGGTTACCGGTTATACATCAACAATAAAATCATCGTTGATAATTGGAAGAAACAGACCTATCAAACATCGCTTGCTGATTATTCTTTTGAAAAAGGAAAGAGCTACGATGTAAGAATAGAGTTTTTCGAACCGAATGGAAACGCTACAATCAAACTGATCTGGAATGTTGGTGTAGCCAATGACCCGATAGCTATCGGGTGGAAAAAGAAAATACAGGAAGCAGTAGCTATCGCAAAGCAATCTGATGTAGCTATTGTTGCTGTTGGAATAAATGAAGGAGAGTTCCAGGATAGGGCGATGCTATCACTGCCCGGTCACCAGGAAGAATTGATTGCTGCTGTTGCGGCGACTGGAAAGCCTGTTGTTGTAGTATTAGTTGGCGGAAGTGCTGTTACTATGAACAACTGGATTGATAAAGTTCCGGCGATTGTTGATGTATGGTATCCTGGTGAAGAAGGTGGATATGCCGTTGCTGATGTTCTGCTCGGTGATTACAACCCTGCCGGAAGATTACCCATTACTTTTCCGGTACATGAAGCACAGTTGCCGCTCGTATATAACCATAAGCCCACCGGCCGTGGCGATGATTATAATAATTTATCGGGCTTGCCTCTTTTCCCGTTTGGTTATGGATTGAGTTATACAAGTTTTGAGTACAGTGATATTAAGCTTAGCAAGAATAATATCAGCAAAGCAGAATCAACAACGGTTACCTGTACTTTAAAAAATACCGGGATAAGAGATGGTGATGAAGTAGTGCAATTGTACATCCGGGACATCCTTTCATCTGTAGCAAGACCGGTGATGGAATTAAAAGGATTTCAACGGGTTCATTTAAAAGCAGGAGAGTCGAAAAATGTTTCTTTTGCCATTACTCCCGAAATGCTTTCTATGCTGGATGTAACTATGAAAGAGGTGGTGGAGCCGGGAGAGTTTAGGATTATGATTGGGGGTTCTTCGAGGGATATTCGATTAAAAGAAACATTGACGGTGAAATAATATCAAACCTTGAGTCGGGGGCTTAATCCCGCCCCACCCCATGAATTAAAGAGACTTCATCAACGGTCTCTTTTATTTTTCATACCCTGTTTCCCCCTCTTTGTAGTTATTTTTCCCCAAACACAATGAAAAAGATGCTTTATCAACAGGTGCGATACTTGCAAGTTGTATGATCAGATAGTGCAGACCGACCACTACAGAGAAATTAACCTACCATTCATAATGGATCTGAATTTTGTTTATCCCCGAATTTTCGGCATGAACAATTTCCCCCCTTTAAAAGGATTAAAATCCATACCGGACCAACTCTAGTGTAATTATTTTGAAATTAGAAGAAGTCATTTTATGAAAAATTCCTTAATCCTTGCAGTATTGTTTCTTTCTGCCTGTAGCAAAAACTTTGATAAGCCGGCGGTATTAAAAATTTCCAAAGAGCCAGAGCGTTGTGATTTTGGTATCAGCCAATTTAATAAACACAAAAGGGCACCCGTTACTGTAGGCGCAAACAAAAGACCGCCCAAACTGCCACCATCGGGTAGCCCGGGAGCCGTCATTCTTTTGGATTTTGACGGGTATGTAGTTTCTGGTACTTCCTGGAATTATAATGGCGATATTAGTTGTGCACCTGCTAATTTAACAGCGGAAGAAAGTAATGAAATAGTTGATCGTGTTAGCAATGATTATAGCCCTTTTAATGTTACCATCACAACCAGCCAATCTGTGTATGACGCTGCCAACCCGCAAAAAAGAATGCGAGTAGTAATTACGGAAACCTATGAATGGTTTGGAGTGGCCGGGGGCGTTGCTTTAATGGGCTCATTCACCTGGGGAAACAATACACCATGTTTTGTGTTTTCCTCATTGTTTAGTTACAATTTAAAAAGTATCTCTGAGGCAGCTTCGCATGAAGCAGGCCATACCCTCGGATTGTTTCACCAATCAACTTATGATGCAAACTGTATAAATACATCCGAATACAACTATGGGCAGGGGTCTGGTGAACTTGGATGGGCACCTATCATGGGGTCGGGCTTATACCAAAATGTAACACTTTGGCATAATGGCTTCAATAGTGAAAGCTGTTCTTCCGTGCAGAATGAAGTTGCTATAATTTCCAATGTTGTGGGAGGAATGAAAAGCGATGATTATTCTAATACCAAGGTAAATTCGAAAACATTAACCGTTTCAGAAGATGGTCTAATCAATAATATGACAGATGTTGATTTCTTCTATATAGATATTAATTCAACAAAAAATATTTTATTGACGCCATTTTCAATGGGACCAAACAATGCGGGAGCTAATCTTGATCTTTTATTAAAAATATATAGTAGCAACGGAGCTTTAATTTCGGTTGTTGACAATCCTGCGGGATTGAATGTTACAGCAATATTAAGTCCCGGGAAATATTACCTCGCCGTAACAACCACCCCAAACCAGTTTGCAGGTACTTATGGAATGCTTGGATATTACAATATTGGCCTGATATAAAAACTGTTTATTCCATAAACAGACAACAGGGTCTGCTTGGAGTTTTGTTTTTGTGATTTTTATCTTAAAGGAGCATGAGCTACCGCAATCTCCGCCCCCACTTTTGCATTATGCTTTATCAAAGCAATATTCGCTTCCAGGCTTTCTCCTTTAGTATGTTCAGCAATGTATTGCAGAATAAAAGGCGTTACATGTTTACCACTGATATTTTTTTCTTTCGCTGCATTCAATGCCTGCAGAATATACACTTCCATTTCGTCCGTTGCAATTTCCTGTTCAGCAGGCACAGGATTAGCAATTAATACAGACCCGGTTAATCCTAATTTCCATTTGGTATTTAGCAACGCTGCAATCGCTGAAGCAAAATCCAATCGTAACGGAGAAGTAAATCCGCTTTTGCGGGAATAGAAACTGGGAAATTCATCCTGTCCGTAAGTAATAACAGGTATTCCTTTTGTTTCTAAATATTCTAACGTCAGCCCAATATCTAAAATTGATTTTACTCCGGCTGACACAACAGCTACTGATGTTTGTGCCATTTCGGTAAGATCAGCAGAAATATCCATACTCGTTTCTGCACCCCGGTGTACACCACCGATGCCACCGGTTACAAATATTTTTATCCCTGCCATATCAGCTATTCGCATGGTGGCAGCAACCGTAGTTGCGCCGTATAAATTTTGACTGATGACATAGGGCATATCCCGCAAACTAACTTTCCAGACATCTTTAGCTTTACCAAAGTACTCCAGTTGTTCATTGGTCAGCCCCACATAGCATTTACCGTTAAAGATGGCGATCGTTGCAGGCACAGCTCCGTTAGCCCTCACTACTTCTTCCACCGCCAACGCAGTTTCTACATTCTTTGGATAAGGCATACCATGAGAAATAATAGTGGACTCTAATGCAACAACAGCTTTACCGGTTCTTAGTGCTTCTTGTACTTCGGGATGTATCGTAAGAAATGGATTCATTTTACGGCGTTGGAATATTTTCAAGTACCAATGTATTTCCGTTTTTATCTAAATAAGCCACTGTCAATTTGTTTATATCGGTCACCCATTTTTCAACTCCGGCTTCTGCTGATTGTAAACAGAATGTCGGATAATCCGTTTGTCCTGCCTGGTGAATTTTTAATGCATGCTTCAGTTTTTCTTCAGAAGAATTATCGCTGACATTTAGCAGGGTTTGTCCAGATTCTATTTTTACAGCATGATCATCTGCACCTAAATAAATATTTGCTCCGTTGCCCACCCAATGTTCATACGACAATATTCCCAGGGCTTTAAAATCCTGCACCAGTTGCGGAAAGTCTTTACCCCCTTTTGATTTAGACTGAGCTTGCTGTATTTGTTCTTTTGTAAACATGTTCTTTTTTAATTAATTGGGATAATATTTTGTAACCAGTTGTTGTAGCTTTTCCTGAGTAAGATGGGTTGCAATGGCTCCATTCACCTGTAATATTTCTGCCGATAAAGTGTGGGCCAGTTTTAAGCAATCCATATCTTCTTTCCCAAGATGTTTGCCCAATATATAACCCGACAATGAACCATCACCGGCACCGGTGCAATCCACCACATCAATAGACGGAGCATGAAGGGTGATCGCCTTTTCTTTATTGTAGAGGGCAGAACCCATTTTGCCATTGTGTAGCCAGATATTCTGAACTCCTTTCTCCAGCAATTGCTGTATTTGCATTTGTGTCATAGACGCCTGTTCTGTACAAAGCACTGGTAATTCATCTTCATTAGGAGTGATCAGATACAGACCGTTAAGATTTGCATGCTTGTATTTTTTTGCTGGTGGTACTGACACCGGCTCTATTACAAACGGAATCCCCGTTTCATTACTGAATGCTAACAGCCATTCAGCGGTATCCACATTAATATTTGCATCAGCTAATAAAAAAGAAGCGGTCTTCAACAACTCTTTGTGTTTTGATAAATGGTCCGGTGTTATTAAATGATTGGCGGCATTAGTAAGAAAGGCCGTGTATAAGGAACCATCTACGTTCAGGATACCTGTATATTTTCCGGACAGCCCGTTTCTTGTAATTGTCGCATCTAATTTAACGCCTGCGGAAGTACAAACTTGTTTTAACCAATCGCCATCACTATCATTTCCAACAGCAGTTATCAGTTGAACCGGAACATCCAGTAAGGCTAACTGATGGGCGATATTACGGCTTACACCCCCGGCGGTTTTGGTCACCGTTGCATCCGTTGTGGTTGATAGTAGTAACTCACTGGTAGCATGAAATAATTCATCTACCAGGGCCGCCCCAATGCAGATTACAGGTTTTGACATGTTGCAAATGTAGCAGTGTCTTTTGTTTTTATAAATGATAAAGAGAAAAAAGCGACCTATTCCGGGGAGAAAAGTCTACAATCATAGGGCTTAGTTAATCAAAAATGGTGGATTTCCGACTATTGATATGCTGATATCAATTGGCATGGAATTCACCTTTAAGAAACATCACACCTAAAAATTAATTTGCATGAAATATTGGATACAAAAAAAAATCACCCTTCTTGTACTCGCAGTTCTGCCCTCGTTTTATTTACTGGCACAGGAAACCAAAAAAGTTGATGTAGATATCGATCTAAATAAAGGAGGAGATGATGGCACCTGGTATCAACAGCCCTGGGTTTGGGTGGTTGCCGGTGCCGTTTTTATTCTTTTGCTGGTAGCAATGTTAAAGGGAGGCGGAAACAAGAAAAATTAAACGTTATTGAGCCGATCATCAAGCCGCAGTCATTATATGGATGTTTGCGGCTTTTTATGTTATAGTAACTTTCTCTGAAACCTTATATCCGGCAGCTATCAATTCCCGGGTGCCCTTATCTGTGGCAGCAAGATTCAATGAATATGTCCCCCCATTATTTTTTATTTATTCCTCTTTCTTTTTTACAATCAAATACCAGTCATTTTCAAGCGGTAAGTAACCATAATCATAACAATAGAAATAGGTCTTGCCTGTCTTGGTGGTGTATATGTGGGTGATGTATTTGAATTGAAATCCGAGTCGTAATAGTTTGTCTTTATTAGCTTTTGCTGTTTCTTCTCCTTCGGGCAAAATAGACTCCAGTACTTTCCAGTTTTTCAGCAGGGCATTGTTGATATTTCGTATGAAATTACTGTGGTTGCCCTTCGCTTTTTGCTGGTTATTGTAATTGTTACGGCAGTAATCGTCACAAAATTTCTTATCGGCCCGGCCTTTTAATGTTTTGCCACAGGCTAAGCATGTTTTCGCTTCTAATGTAGTCATAGTAACGGTTTCAGGCTATGAATATAGGATTTATTATCCGTGTGCAAACGTTTCTACCCGCTTAGCTTCGGGAGTAAACGGGTAAAAACCGGCTACGGCTTTCCGGCACTATCATCTTTGTGTTGTCAATCGGAAATGACGTCACCGGTTGGCTGAGATAACAAAATTCAAAAATCGCTTCCGCAAAACCATAACGGAACGGAGGCACAAAACTTAAAATCATGTACGCATTAAAAAACAAAGTTCAATTGATTGGTAACCTGGGTAACGCACCAGAAGTGAAAACCTTTGAAAGTGGTAAAAAAGTCGCCAACTTCCGCATGGCCACCACCGAGATTTATCGCAATGCTAAAGGCGAAAAAGTAAAGGAAACGCAGTGGCACAACCTGGTGATGTGGGGCAAGCTGGCGGAGATTGCTGAAAAGCATTTGACGGTTGGTAAAGAAGTAGCCGTAGAAGGTAAACTGGTTAACCGCCAGTACACAGACAAAGACGGCAATAAAAAATACTTTACCGAGATACAGGTGAATGAGTTGCTGATGCTGGGTGGTAATCCAGCCGAAGCGTAAGAATATATTGGCCACGAAATCACACAAAATAACACGAAAGGTGTTTGTGAATTCGTGGCCTTTTTTTATTTGCTGTAAATTGTTTAAAATGGAGCTGCTGTTAAAAGAGGAGGTATATACAATTGTAGGTTATTGTATTGAAGTTTGGAAAACACTTGGCTTCGGTTTTTCCGAGGTCGTCTACAAAGACGCTATGGAAACAGAATTCATCGAAGATCGGCTTCCTTATATAAGGGAAGAAGAACTTCCTGTTTATTATAAAGGAAAAATATTAAGGCATAGGTTTAGGGCTGATTTCACTTTATTTGACAATATAATAGTTGAGGTAAAATCAGGAGAAGAGGGTATAAATGATGCTGTTGTTTCTCAAACCCTGAATTACCTGAAAGCCTCAGGCTGCCGGATTGGGCTTATTATTAATTTCGGCAAAACAAAAATGGAGCACAAAAGACTTATTATGTAATTCTTTTTCGTGTTATTTCGTGTGCTTTCGTGGCCAGATAAAACAAAACTACTGTGGCAACATTTACTCCTGATACTAGAAACGAGATGTTTCAACTGGCAATTCAACTTGTCAATCAAAGCAACCGCAATATATTTCTTACTGGCAAGGCCGGAACCGGCAAAACCACTTTTTTAAAATACATCCGGGAAAATTGTCCTAAGCAAATGGCGGTAGTGGCACCAACAGGGGTGGCCGCTATCAATGCAGGCGGTGTTACTATTCATTCTTTCTTTCAATTGCCGCTGGCTCCTTTTATTCCTGAAACAACGGGAACAGGATTTTCTGAACCGGGCCAGGAAATTTTCAATAAGCACAACCTTTTGAGTCGTTTACGGTTCAATGCTGATAAGAAGAAAGTACTACAACAATTAGAAATACTGGTGATTGATGAGATAAGCATGGTTCGTTGTGATACTTTGGATGCTATTGATACAGTGTTGCGTCATATCCGGCAAAGACCCGACGAACGGTTTGGCGGCGTTCAACTTTTATTTATCGGCGACATGCTGCAGCTTCCGCCTGTCATAAAAGAACAGGAATGGAACCTGTTGTCAGAATATTACAACGGTCAGTATTTCTTCGATAGTAAAGTATTACAGGAAGATCCGCCTGTCTATATTGAATTCAACAAGATCTACCGGCAACGGGACGAACAGTTTATAGGGTTGCTCAACCAGGTTCGCAATAATCAACTGGATGAGGAAGGGAGGAGCATTTTAGAAAGCAGGTTTCAACCAACTTTCCGGCGAAGTAAACAGGATGGATATATCGTTCTTACCACACATAATAATAAAGCAAGTGAGATCAATGCCAGGGAGCTGAGCAGTCTCAGCGGCAAGTTGTTTTCTTATGATGCAGAGGTCAACGACGAATTTTCTGACCGGGCTTACCCGGCAGATGAAGTATTACATTTAAAAATTGGCGCACAGGTAATGTTCATCCGGAATGATGCGGCCGAAAAAGGAAAACGATATTTCAATGGAAAGATCGGGACTGTATCAAATCTGGAAGCCGATAAAATAGTTGTACAATGCGATGATGATACCGAAATAGAAGTGCAAAAGGAGAAATGGGAAAACATCCGCTACACACTCAATAAATCAACCCGGCAATTAGATTCCTATGTATTGGGGTCATTTACACAATATCCATTGCGATTAGCCTGGGCTATCACCATTCATAAAAGCCAGGGGTTGACGTTTGAAAAAGCGATCATTGACGCAGGCGCAGCCTTTGCACCCGGGCAGGTGTATGTGGCGCTGAGCCGTTGTACCAGCCTTGAGGGCATGGTGTTGCAAAGCCGGGTCAACACATCAAGCCTTTTCAGCGATGCAAGGATTATAGCATTTTCGCAGCGAAGTGCATCCAGCGGACAATTACAACAAGAGCTGGCAATTGCAAAAAAACAGTACCAGCAATCGGTATTGCTTTCCACTTTTGACTTTGTGGTTGCCATTCACAGCGGTAAAGAACTGTTAGAATATTTACTGGAACACACCTCCTCGTTTAACACCGAATCATTCGGGTGGACAGAAGAGCTGATTGGAAAACTGGAAAAGCTACAGGAAACAGCAAAGAGATTCCAGGCACAACTGCAGTTTTTATTTCAGCAGGTTGAATCCACTGAAGAAAACCAACCATTACAAGAAAGAATAAAAGCGGCAGCTACATATTTTGTTACAGAAATTGGATCACTGATCCTTTTTATTCAGCAATCCCCGGCAGTTACAGATAGCCGTCTTCATTCCAAAGAATACAATGAAAGCCTGCGGGAAGTGTTTGCCCAATTGGCCATGAAGAAATTTATGCTGGAAGGGTTCCATGGAAAATTTGATATGGAAGCCTTCCATTCTCGCAAGCAGAAGTTTGTATTGCCATCCATTAACATTAATGCTTATGCAGGGGCTTCGCAAAAAAAGACCGACAGCCCTCATCCGGCCTTACACTATCAATTAAGAAAAGTAAGAGAAAGCATTTGTGCTAAGAAGGATATACCCATTTATATTGTTGCGGGAAGCAACACGATTGATGAAATGGCGGTGTATTTGCCACAAACATTAGCAGAGCTCAGAAAGATCAGCGGCTTTGGTGATGCCAAGGTTCAGCAATATGGACAGCAATTCTTAGATGTTATTGTTGCTTATTGCAAGGAGAACAACCTCTCATCGCTTATTCATGAAAAATCTCCCAAAAAGGAAATGAAGAAAAAGCCGGCCGGTGAAAAGAAAACAAAAATTGATACAAAAGCTGAAACATTCCGGTTATTCAAAGAAGGAAAATCCATCAATGAAATTGCAAAAGAAAGAAGTTTTACCATCCAAACCATTGAAGGGCACCTCGCTTATTTTGTAGAACAAGGCAGTATTAAAATTGAAGAGCTTATTAGCAAGGACCGGCTATCATTACTTGAAAAGGGAATGAAGAATTTTAAAGGAGGCTCTATTACTGAAATAAAGCAACAGGTAGGTGCTGATATCAGTTTTGGTGAAATAAAACTGGCTCTGGCCTGGGAAGCATTTAAAAAGACATCATCAACGGATTAAAACAACCGATCCTTTTCTTAACTCTTTCGGTTTTCCCAATAATGTAAATTCGGAAAACCAAACAAATACATTTCCGTCTGTACCAAATCCTTTTACTTTTCCATTCCATTTTTCAAACGGGTTGACAGAATAATAAACCCTTTCCCCCCATCTGTTGTAAATACTTAGCGAGTAGCTGGTTAATGCAGCGAGGCTACCTAACGGACCAAAGCCATCATTCTTTCCGTCGTTGTTGGGAGTAAACCCCGAAGGAAAATATATACCAATACAGGAAAAATCCGTTTCCACCCTGCCAATAGCAGTTGCAGTACACACATCTGTACCCGACACAGTAACTGTATAAAGACCGGCAGCGAGATTGCTGGCAAGAGCGGTTGTTTGTACCGGGCTTGTATTCCATACTAAATTCAATGGTGCAGAACTGCCTGTAACCGAAGCAATCAATGAGCCACCGGTATTTGTCTGGCAGTCAGCCGGGCTGAGCATCGATACTGCTATATCTAAAATGGTAATATCTTTTGCTATTGTTGAAGGCGTATTGCCGGGCCCACTAACAGTTAGTGTAACAGTGTAATTTCCCGGTGCAGAAAAAGTATGCGATGGATTTGCTGTAGCGGCAGTATTATTTGTACCCGATGCAGGGTCGCCGAAGTTCCAGCTAAAACCGGTGGGACATAGAGCAGACGTATTGGTGAAGTTAGCAGTGGTGTTGTTTACACATGCATATGTAAAGTTTGCAACATTGGGTGGAGCCTCCCCTATCATTATATCATCTATTGCAAATCCATCATAATTATTACAGATAGTTCCCGCACCAAAAATAAAACGAAAGAGAACCCCGGAAGTATTACCGAGATAAGGCATGCAGTGTTTTGCCAGCACCCAACCATTACTTCCACTACCACCATTGCAACTGCCAACTGACGGTTGACTATTTCCTGACCAGCCATTTCTTATAGAAGTAAGCGGTGAGAGGTAAGTGATATTGCTATTATTAAACCAATTATCATTTAAACAGTTAATGGGATCGGAAGAAGAACCAACGGATAGCCAGGATCCACCATTATCAACAGAGTATTGCAGGCTTGCACCGTCAAAACGTTGTTCCATTTCCCAAAACACTTTGAATTCTATATATGGGTTATCTATATTGGTGAAATCAAAACAAGGGCTTTGCAACCAGGATGCTTCTGAATTGGTATAAGAGCTTCCTGTTAATCCGCCAACTATCCAACACTTTGTTCCGCCACCAGCTCCGGTTATTACGGGCTTGGCTGGTGTTCCCCATGCCCAATCGTTACCAGCACCGCCGGATGTCCACCCGCCGTTACTTGTTTCAAAACCTTCATTGTATGGAAAAGTGCTGATACCGGAAACGCATTGTGCCTTTATCTCCGCAAATTCTATCAATAAGATATATAGTATCAAGGCAAGTCTCAGCATCATAGTTTGCATCGGGCCGCTGGCCAATAGTATTTATTAAGCAACAGCAAATGTACATCGTATTGATTGTATGAAAGAGATAATTGGGTATGATTGGTTCGATAATTGATTAAACGATTTTGATATTCATTAATCATAGTTCACATTCAGTGTTAATTATTCACATTTAACTGTTATGAATTTGTTGAATAAAAGTTTATTAATATCTTTTCATCCTATTACTTACTAACACATTTTATGGAGATACTTACAACCCCTGCTTATCGCAGTATAAGCGATCATGTGATTGCTGAACGGCGTCAAAAAATTTCCAATGATCAGAATGCATTATTTGCACTTCGTTCATTTCAACCAGGTGAAGTAATTGCTGATTTCTCTGCTGGCACCATCTCCGCCGAGCCAACTTATCTTACTGTACAGGTTGGTCTTGATAAACATATCACCCTACAACCAGAGTTTCTCCAGTATATTAATCATAGTTGCGATCCCAATGTTTTTTTTAATACCACTACTATGCAGTTGGTAGCATTAAAGGAGCTGCAGCCGGAAGAAGAGATGACTTTCTTTTATCCTTCTACCGAATGGAGAATGACACAATCATTCGATTGTTATTGCGGAAGCCCAAGGTGTATTGGTAAAGTAAGAGGAGCTTCTTATTTGTCTCCGGAATTACAATCACAATACCGGTTTACTGATTTCATTCAACAACAACTGGTTAAGAAGGCCGCCAGGAAAAAAGTAGCCTGATCTGTGATGAAGATATCTGAAGCCACCAGGTTACTAAAGCCTTATACCATTTGGGTGCTTGCTCCACACCTTGAATCTGACGACCCCAACATTCAACACTATTACGATTTTACACAAAGTATAAAAGAATATACCAGTGTATTTGAAGAACTGAAAGCAGAATGGAAGTGGCAGCCGGTTACTATGGATAATTTCAAATCCGTAATTAAATCTATTGCCAACACTAAGAACGGCAAAACACCCCTTATACTAAATCTTTGTGATGGCGATGAAGTAAACGGAACACCCGGTGTGTCAGTTATTCATGAATTAGAAAAATACGGCCTTATTTATACAGGTTCTGATATACATTTTTATAACATAACTACATCCAAGATACCCATGAAGAAGGCTTTTGATAAAGCCGGTGTCTCTACGGGTAATTGGCGGGTGGTCACAGAAAAGAAAGGTTCAATTAAAGGAATTTGTAAACGGGTTGGGACACCTGTTATCATCAAGCCGGCCGTTTCCGGCGGTAGTATGGGTGTTTCAGTTAAAAATGTAGTGCATACTGAAGAAGAGCTGGCAAAACGGGTTGAAGAAATTTATAAAGGCTATCATGGCTGGAACTTGCTGGTAGATGGCTTATTTGTAGAACAGTTCATTACCGGTCCCGAATTCACCACTTTTATTACCGGTTCAGCTGATGATCCGGCTAATTGTATTGTATATGAACCGGTAGAAAGAGTGTTTCATAAATCATTACCAGAGGCAGAGAAATTTTTATCGTTTGACCGGCTATGGGAAATATATGAAGACGAAGCACCGATGCCTCAAAATGAGAATTTTTATGAGTATCGTCCTGTTGAGCCATCCCTAATTCCTGCATTAAAGCAATTAAGCCTTGATGGATATAAGGCTTGTGGCGGAAAGGGTTATACAAGAATTGATATCCGGCAGGATTCAAAAACTGGTAAGCTTTATATGCTGGAGGCCAATGCACAGTGTGGTCTTAGTGAAGATGAAGATTATACTTCTATCGGTGCTATATTAAAAGTATCCAAAGTTTCTTTTACTGAAGTTATTGGCGAAATACTGAAAGATGCGTTGAGAAGAAGTATGGTTACAACAATCCCGGTTAAAAAAGCACCGGCTTCAAAAACTAAAAAAACCATTACGGTTAAATAACTCTCCTGCTTTTTATATATGTCTTGTTATTACCTTAGTTTGTCATGAAAGTTTGTGTACTGCAACCAGATTATTCCACCACCGGCGTTGATTATAAAAATTACGACCCGCCCCGGGAGTTAGCTGTATTGATCCCTGAATGTGAAGTACACAATGTTTTTCTCAATAAGCTGACCACCTATAAACAACTAAAAGAACTCAGCAAACAAGGCTATGATATTTTTGTAAACCTCTGTGAAGGTTACCTGGAATGGGAAGTTCCAAGCATCGACGTTATTTATACATTGGAAATACTAAATCTTCCTTTTACCGGACCAACGACTAAATTATACGACCCACCCAAAGAGTTGATGAAGTACCTGGCTTATTGCGAAGGTGTAAAAACACCGGGCTATGCAATCATCAATGAGTTGAATGATGTGGAGGAAGCAGTCAGGCATTTATCGTTTCCGCTATTTGTAAAGCCAGCCAAAGCCGGAGACAGCCTTGGTATCGATGAACATTCGTTGGTACATAATAAAATTGAATTACAGCAAAAGTGCATTAGTATAATAGAAGAATATGGGCCGTTGCTCGTAGAAGAATACATCGCCGGAAGAGAGTTTACTGTTTTGGTGGCAGCAAATGAAGACATACACACCTGCACTGTATTCCGGCCGGTTGAGTATTTGTTTCCAAACGGAAGAGAATTTAAAACCTATGCACTTAAAACATCCGAATTGCATCCAGACTGTAATGTTCCTTGTAATGATGAGCAACTGGATATAAAACTTCGGGCAGCGACAGAGAAAATCTTTAAAGGCTTCAATGGTGTTGGGTATGCAAGATTGGATTTCAGGGTGAATGATAAAAACGAGATATTTTTTTTAGAGATCAATTTCACCTGTTCCGTTTTTTATAAAGATGGGTATGAAGGATCGGCTGATTTTGTATTGAAATATGATGGTATCGGTCAGGCAGGGTTTCTTCGTCATATGATAAAAGAAGGAATTGCAAGGCATAAGCGAAAAATGAAGCCCTTTATCATGAAGGGAAATGCTATAGCCGGTTATGGTATTTATGCTAACCGGGACATTAAAAAGGGAGATGTGATTTTTACCGGGGAAGGAAAGGCACAACGAATCATCACCAAACGATTTGTTGAGAAGAATTGGAATGAGGACGAAAAACTTCATTTCCGCAGGTATGCATACCCGGTCAGCGAAGAACTTTTTATTCTTTGGGATGATGATCCTTCTGAGTGGGCACCCCAAAACCATAGTTGCAGCCCCAACACTGCTTTTGACGGCCTGAATGTCCTGGCCATAAAAAACATAGCTAAAGGCGATGAGCTTACGTTGGATTATGCCGATTTTTTGGATGAGAATATGGAGCCCTTTCAATGTCGATGTGGCTCGGCTTCCTGCCGGGGCGAAATAACCGGGCCAGTCGCTAATTCCTTGAACTTGCGGGAACAAAATTTACTCCGGTTAAACGACTGAGATAACCGCAAGTCTTACTTTCAGCTTTTTGAGAATTGGCCATAAATGACCCTAAAACGTCCATTTTAGGTCAAAAATCATTCAATTTTGCTCATTTTAGCCCCAGTTTATCAAATTTCTATAATTCATTAATATTTAATTGATCCCGGTTTTTTCCGGATTTAGATGATTTTTCATAAAAGATGAACTATGTCCCGTTTTGCCATCCTTCGCCAGATAATGAAGCAGCACCGATACCGGTTGGCACTAACCTACATTCTTTTTTCTATAGAAATGATGGGCAACCTGCTCCGTCCTCTTTTTCTTGGTATAGCGGTCAATGATTTAATAAAAGGTAGTTACCGGGGCCTGATCTTGTTGTCTGCAGTTCACCTATCATGGCTGGTTATCGGAATAATAAGACACCGGTTAGACACCCGAACCTATTCGGCTATCTATTCTTCTTTGGTTACAAAATTTTTGGCCCGCAGGTATAATAAATCTGATGTTTCCAAACTCAGTGCTCATTCTACTTTGGCAAGAGAGTTTGTTGATTTTTTAGAATTTGATCTGGCATATGTCATTGAAGCAGCTTATAGCATTCTGGGTTCTTTGGTGCTATTGTTTTTCTATGATATTTCTGTAGTGTTGGTTTGCCTGAGCATCCTTCTGCCAGTAACCGGGTTTAGTTATCTCTACGGTAAAAGAATGAATACACTTAATCATCAAAAGAATGATGAGTTAGAAAAACAAGTGGATATTATTTCTACCGGAAACAATCATTTGATCCGGCAGCATTATGATAATTTGAGAAAATGGCAGATCCGTATCAGCGACCAGGAGGCATGGAACTTTGGTATTATGGAAATACTGATAATGGTGGTAATTGGCCTGTCGCTCCTTATAACTAACAAGTCGACAGCGGCTGGTATAGAGGCGGGAAGCCTGATTGGTATTTATAGTTATATACAAAGGTTTGTATCCGGATTGGATACGATCCCCTATACAGTACAGCGCCTTTCTTCATTGAATGATATTACAAGACGAATTGAATTACAGGAAGAAGACCTGGGAAAACCTGACCCGATCATACAGGAAATAAAAGAAGTTGCTTAAGTATTCTCAACTGACATAAAATTAAAAAGACAACCGGTTTTCAGCTGTCTTTTTCTTTATACTTAGCGCTTTATTATTTTATCGCTTTCAACACCTGCCGCCCCCCATCATCTAATGCTCTTTTTGCGGCATCATCAATTTTTCCTTCAAACTTTCCATCCACTTTTGGTTGGGTTCGAACAGAACCATCCGCCAGATTTATTAAGGTTAAAGAGGCTTCTATATTGTATGATGATGCGGCGCCGGGATCAGAGTTTTTAATGGCTTTCAGTAAACCACCAACTTTGCTGGCTTGTTTGATTCTTACAAATTCGGTTGTTAATGTATAGTCGCAGCTAAATTTTTTCGCTTCTTCTTCAGAGTCTACCGCAACGGCATCTATCTTACTACTTACTAAAATACCGGCCAGGTATTTTTGCAGATCAGCTGTCTGAACCTGTCCGTCACCTTTCGGTTCGTACACTCCAATCCGTATTATCCCTGCAGCCTTTTGTTCTGATGGATTGGTATTTGTGTTATCATTATCGTTATTCTGTTTTTTATATTGATTCATCATTTCGTTCATATCAAATTTGTCCTGCAGTTCATCTTCACTTTTCGCTAATGTGTATCCCGGGGGGATTTCAAATAACATAGAATCCAGTTTCTCCGAAGAAAATTCCAGTGTTTCTAACGACGTTTGAAATTCTGTTGTTTGGGCAGCACCATTACCCATTATTATAGTTCTAGTTTCTGATAAAGGGAAACCCAGTTTGCCTTTACCACTTCTCCGTGTAACATACTTGTCTTTACAGTCAGGTTTTTCTTGGTTGTTGTTTGTCGTGGTAGCCGATGGAGTATACCGGATGGGACAATTAAACTGCGGTAAATCAATATACCAACCATCTGTTTTAATAATGATACTATCCTTCATAGAACAAGCTTCCGGAGAAGGTTTTATTTTTTGAGTAGTCCACACATGCCTGGCGGTAAAGCCATTCATTTTTTTTCTTTCACCAGTGTCGGTAATATTATACCACATGTTGATGATGCCGCCTGTTTGAGGAGTGGTCTTAGGTTGTGTTGTTGTAACCGGTTTTGTCTTTACGGTAACTGGTTTTGTATCTTCATCAATGACGTCCTCTTTTGCAAAAGGCTCAATGAAATAAAGTTTCTTCTTATCATTTATTTTGATTGTACGTTGCAGGTCACATTGTTCAATCGTAACAGGTGGAGCGGCCATACCCATCATGCCGGCACTCTCAGTTCTTTTGCGCATACCTTTTACATAGATGGTTGACTCAGTTTTCATACTCATCATATTAGTTACCTGGCGCAACTTATATTGTTGAGCATCCACTTTAGGACTTAGTGATAGAGCAGCAACTAAAATGGGAAGAACATATAAAATATATTTTTTCATAGCAAGCTCTTTGTAATAAAGGTAAATATTTGAAGAATAGCAAAAACTGAGGCGGGTCAGCCTTTAAGTAACGAACAATTTGCAACAGCTGTTGCAAATTGGGATTATCTACCCATAAATACCATCAGGATCTGAACATCGCTGGGGTTAATGCCGGATATGCGGCTTGCCTGTCCGAGTGTTCGGGGTTTAATGCGGGAAAGTTTTTCCCGGGCTTCATTACCCAGGGAGGCAATTTTTTTATAGTCAAATGTTTCAGGAATTTCTAATTCTTCAAGCTGCGACATTTTTTTAACCAACTCTTTTTCTTTCTCTATGTACACATCATACTTTACCTGTATAGAAGCCTGTTCAACAGTGTCTTTTGAAAAATCTTTCAGTGCTTCTTTTAATTTTGGTAAAGCATCTGCCAGTTCATCCAGCTCTACATCGGGGCGAAGCAATATCTTTTGAGCTTTTTGTTTTTCTGTTATCGGGGAAGAGTTGATAGAAGTAAAATAGGAGTTTATTTCTTCCGGCTGCACAGAAAAATCTTTAAGGATTGATTTTATTTCTTCTACCCCATTTCTTTTTGCAATTACTTTATCCATTCTTTCCTGTGAAGCAAGACCTAAACGATAGCTTAATTCCGTGAGGCGCAAATCTGCATTGTCTTGTCTCAATAATGTTCTGAACTCTGCTCTTGATGTAAACATCCGGTAGGGCTCATCCGTTCCTTTACTTATCAGGTCATCTATCAACACACCAATATAGGCCTCACTTCTTTTCAGAATAACCGGTTCTAGGTTTCCTGTTTTTTGATGGGCATTTATTCCGGCCATCAATCCCTGGCAAGCTGCTTCTTCATAACCGGTTGTTCCATTTATTTGGCCGGCAAAGAATAGATTTTGAATCAACTTGGTTTCTAACGTATACTTCAGTTGTGTCGGAGGGAAAAAATCATATTCTATCGCATAGCCCGGGCGAAACATTTTCACATTTTCAAAACCTACTATATTACGAAGAGCTTCGTATTGAACTTCTTCCGGCAATGAAGTAGAAAAGCCGTTTACATATATTTCTACCGTATTCCAGCCTTCCGGTTCTACAAAAAGTTGGTGTCTGTCACGTTCTGCAAAACGGTTGATCTTATCTTCTATACTGGGACAGTACCTAGGCCCCACTCCGTCAATTCTTCCAGCAAACATGGGGCTTCTTGAAAACCCGGTCTTTAAAACATCATGCACTTTTTGGCTGGTGTAAGTGATCCAACAGCTTCTTTGTGATTTCGGTTTTTCGATATCAAGATAAGAAAAGCCTACAACCTCCTCATCTCCAGGCTGTTCCTCCATTTTTGAATAGTCCAGGCTGCGTCCGTCAATTCTAGGCGGAGTACCTGTTTTCAACCTGTCGCTTTCAAAACCAAGTGAAACCAGCTGTTCCGTAATTCCCGTTGCTGCTTTTTCGGCCATTCTTCCGCCGCCAAAATTCTTTTCTCCTATATGTACGATCCCGTTTAGAAATGTTCCATTGGTAAGTACTACTGCCTTCGATTTTATTTCATGGCCTAAGCCGGTTACTACCCCCTGGCATTTACCATCTTTTATCAGGAGACTTTTTACCATATCCTGGTAAAAATCCAGATTTGGAGTTTGCTCCAGCATTTCCCTCCATTTAATTGAGAAAAGCATCCGGTCATTTTGCGCCCTTGGGCTCCACATTGCCGGACCTTTGCTCCGGTTTAGCATTCGGAACTGAATTGTAGAAAGATCCGTAACGATTCCTGAATAACCACCCATTGCGTCTATTTCCCTAACGATTTGCCCTTTTGCGATTCCCCCCATAGCGGGATTGCAACTCATTTGGGCAATAGTCTGCATATTCATGGTGACCAAAAGGGTTTTGGAACCAAGATTTGCCGCCGCTGCCGCTGCCTCACAGCCAGCATGGCCTGCTCCTACTACTATTACATCATATTCTGGAAACATAAGTTGGCAAAGGTAGTGCAGGATTGGTGATTAGCGAGATTAGATTGAATGGCATTGAGTCGGCAAAGGCCTCAATGTTTCCCGTGAAACGAAAAAAAATTTCAGCCTGAAACAGTTCCACGTGAAATCAAGGGTTGGCTATTTGAAGTATTTTAAGAGATAAAACCCTTCCCTCTCCCTCATTATCTTGCTTTCACCCTTGCTTTTGTCTTTATAACCACACAAATGAAGAGCTCCGTGGAATATTACCCGGTGAAGCTCAGATTTGAAAGAAACACCCTCTGTTTTTGCATTGTCTTTAACCCGTTCGATACTGATATAGATTTCAGCCTGGGTAGCGTCTGTTTCAGAAAGGTCGAAAGTGATAATATCTGTATAGTAGTCGTGGCGAAGAAATTGTTGGTTAATTTCCAATAGCCTTTTGTCGGAACAAAATATATAATTAATAGAAGCCAGCTTCTTCCTTTCCTTTTGAAACAAGGTCTCAATAAAAGCCTTCAGTTCGGTCCGGCTTTGCAGGCTAAACCTTTTATGCTCAAAAAATAAGCAAACTTTTGATTTTGAAGTAGAAAGACCCATATTTTCAAAATTCGTAAACAAAAACAAACTAACAAGGGTAGTTTTGTAATATTAAACAGGAAAATGATTGTAAGGCTATCTGAATTGAAACCAGGACAGGAAGGAATTATTAAGGAGTTCAACAGTAACGAGATATTTTTGAAACTGATGGAAATGGGCTGTGTTCCCGGGGAAAGAATATTGCTGGAACAAATTGCTCCGCTTGGAGACCCTATCTCGGTGAATGTTTCGGGCTACCATCTTAGCCTTCGATTAAATGAAGCAGAGCATATCTTAGTAGAATTAAGTCATTGATAATCAATAGATTAAATGAAAATTGGTTTATATTTCGGCTCCTTTAACCCAGTTCATGTAGCTCATCTTATTATAGCCAACCATATTCTCAATGAAACGGATATAGAAAAAGTTTGGTTTGTAGTCTCTCCCCAAAATCCCTTTAAGGTCGAATCAAATTTGCTAAACGAATATCATCGTCTTCATTTGGTACGACTAGCAACAGAAGAAGATAATCGTATCAAAGCTTCCGATATCGAATTTGGTTTACCCAAACCATCTTATACTTCAAGCACACTGGCTTACCTCGCCGAAAAAAATCCGGAACATCAATTTTGCATCATCATGGGAAGTGATAGTTTTCAAAATCTTCATAAATGGAAAAACTATGAAGCGATTGTAAAAAACTACCCGGTTTATGTTTACCTGAGACCAGGGTTCGAAGTAGAAAACCATGTTGGCGCCGATCTTACAATTCTTGATGCACCCTTACTTCAATTATCGGCTACACTATTACGTAAGTATATTAAGGAAGGAAAATCTGTCCGGTATATGTTACCTGAAAAAGTGCTCGAAGAGATTGAAAAAGGGGGATACTATAAAAAATAAGATCAAAGCAAAAACCCAAGGAGCAAACAACCGAGTACGATAAAAGGAGGGGCAATGCGGGTAAAATTCAATAATAAAAAAGTTGCCAGGATCACCCCGACATTAATAAAACTAACCGTTTTAAATTCGGAGACAGAGATATCCTTCATGATATAAAAAGTTGAGGCGATCATTATACCAACTACCACAGCATTGATGCCTTCAATTGAACGGTACACCGCAGCATATTTTTTCAGGTTACTCCAAATAGGAAAGAAAAATAAAACCAGCAGTGCACTGGGAAGAAAGATAGCAATCATCCCTATCAGGCATCCGATTACCTGCATTTCGGTTCCCATATCTTTTAGCGCCATACCTCCTGCAAAAGAGGCAATGGAAAAAACGGGTCCTGGCATGGCTCTCACAATTCCCATGGCCGTGTACATATCATTCTCATTGATCTGAATAGCGTTAGGATTTTTTTCTTTTACTTTTAATGCTTCAGGTCTTACAGAAAATTGTTCATACATCATCGGCATTAATACCTGGCCACCACCAAAAACAAGGCTGCCCATCCTGTAGGTATTTTCAAAAAGATTGATTGGTTTCCTGTTGGGCCACTCATCTTTTCTTGCCAATTCACTAATAATTCCGGCAGCAATAAATACAATACCAAAAAACCAAAAATTCCACCACCTGATTTTTTTTGGCTTTTGTTCTACCTGTGGAATACGTTTACGGCTGAGATTTGTAACAATACCGCCTGTAATGATTAGTGCCGGAATTACCCAGGGCTGTCCGAATAAAAAATAGGTAGCAATAACACCACCAAACATAATTATCCAGGTGATCGTATTCTTTATTGCATGTGGAAAGGCCGTAAATGAGGCATAGGCAAGGAATCCCGCCGCCATAGGTGGTATAAACTTGAAAATATCTGTTCCCAATTCTCGCTGGTCGGTATATTTTAATAAAAAGGATAAAGCCCCCATTAAAATACTGGCAGGAAGTATCCAGATTATAAGGGTGAGCACAGCTAATATTACACCGCCTCTTTTATAACCAATAAGGGTAAGGGTTTGTGTAGAAGAAGCTCCGGGAAGTAACTGACAAAATGCATTATATTCCATTAACTCCTGCTCTGTAACATACGGCCGCTGGTGTACAAATGTTTTCATCATCATACCGATATGAGCCTGCGGTCCGCCAAAAGCGGTAACACTGTGCAAAAGAACAGCCTTTAAAAATGGAATATGGCGATGAAGCATTGAGGTTTAAATATAAATAAAATCAGTTAAGAAGGGGATGATGGGAAAGAAATCAGCAATTACAGTAAATTCATAAAAAATAAGTAATGAAAAAAAGACTTCTTTTATTATCATTTGTTGTGTTATCTGTTCAACTTTCTGCGCAAAGTGATATTGAAAAACTAAAATCAAAAGCAGCCATTGCCGCAAATAAAATAGAACCCCAATGTATTGCCTGGCGCAGGGACTTTCACCAAAATCCTGAATTGGGTAACAGGGAAACAAGAACATCAAAAATCATTGCGGAGCATTTAAAAAAACTCGGTCTTGAAGTAAAGGAAGGCGTTGCTAAAACAGGAGTAGTGGGAATTCTCAAAGGAGGAAAACCCGGCCCCTGTATTGCTCTTCGGGCAGATATTGATGCTTTGCCAATTACTGAAAGAGTGAATATTTCATATGCTTCAAAACAAAAGACAATATATAATGGACAAGAGGTAGGAGTGATGCATGCCTGCGGACACGATACACATACCGCCATTTTAATGAGTGTTGCTGAAATTTTATCGGGTATGAAAAACGATATTAAAGGAACTGTAAAATTCATTTTCCAGCCTGCAGAAGAGGGCCCGCCGGAAGGTGAAGAGGGTGGAGCCGCATTGATGGTAAAAGAAGGCGTTATGGAAAACCCGAAAGTGGATGTCATATTCGGCCTTCATATAGAATCAGATATAGAGGCCGGTAAAATAGAATATAAACCCGGCGCCTTTATGGCTTCGGCGGATTGGTTTTCCATTAAAGTAAAAGGTAAGGGAAGTCACGGATCGCAGCCCTGGAAAGGAGTGGACCCCATACAGATATCGGCACAGATCATTGAAGGACTACAAAATATTGTGAGCCGGCAAATGGAACTAACAAAAGCTCCCGTCGTCATCACCGTAGGTAAGATTCATGGTGGCGTAAGGCAAAATATTATTCCGGAAGAATGTCAGATTGATGGAACGATCCGGACATTGGACAGTGGAATGCAAAAAGATGTTCATCGGAGAATTATATGGACCGCTACAAAAATTGCAGAAGCTTCCGGCGCAACAGCAGAAGTAAGCTTTGATGGAAAAACATTGGTAACATATAACACACCGGAATTAGTAAAGAAAATGATACCATCTCTCGAGTCTGCTGCCGGTAAAGGAAATGTAAGGGAAAGAGAATGGGTAACCGGCGCAGAAGATTTTTCCTATTATGGAACAAAAGCCCCGTCTTTCTTTTTTTATCTGGGTGGAATGCCCAAGGGAAAAGATAAAGTCACGGCACCGCCACATCATACTGCTGATTTTTATGTTGATGACAGCGGCATGAAAACAGGCATCAGGGCTTTTTGCGATATTGTGTTTGATTATATGAATATGTAATCTGTGGCCGGTATTAATTACACAATATGAAAAAAATAATCATTGCCATTTTATTCTGCTTACCCTTTTTTGCGACAGCACAAAAGACAGATAAAAAACTACAAGCAAAACTACAGCAAGCAATCAGCGGCTTCAATGGTGATATTGGCATCTATGTGAAAAATCTGCGCACAGGAAAAATAATTTCCATCAATGCCGATTCGATTTTTCCTACCGCCAGTATTGTAAAAGTGCCAATACTCGTTGGCATCATGGATAAAATTCAAAAAGGCGAATTACAATACGACCAGGAAATTATTTACAAAGATTCCTTACTATATGAAGGCTCAGATATTCTCGGCTCTTTTAAAAGCGGAGAAAAAATATCGCTGAAAAAAGTAATATTGCTGATGCTGACCACCAGCGACAACACAGCAAGTCTTTGGTTGCAAAGCCTGGCGGGAACCGGGACAAGAATTAATGAGATCATAGATAGCCTCGGACTTAAAAGCACAAGAGTTAACTCCAGAACAACCGGCAGAGAAAACAACAGGACACAATACGGCTGGGGACAAACAACCCCCTTTGAAATGGCGAGATTGTTTGAAATGATTTATACCGATCAGGTTATTTCTGCTGCTGCATGCGAAAGGATGCAACGGGTGCTGGGCCGTAATTTTTGGGATGCCGAAGCCCTTTCACAAATACCGCCCTATGTGGAGGTCTTCAGTAAAAACGGTGCGATAAATGCTTCCAGGAGTGAAGTGTTATTAGTAAACGCCAAACACAACCCTTATATTTTTTCCATCTTCACAAAAAATAACAAAGACACAAGTTGGGGTCAGTCTAATGAAGCATGGACGTTGACAAGACAAATATCTAAAATGTTGTGGGAGTATTTTTCGACTAAATAATTGAATTAAAAATTAAGAATGTATTCAAAGAATAAAAGATTTGACTTTCTATACTTTGTTTCCCCATTGATAATCTTTATAGTTTATTGTTTAGTTGGGGTTGTGATTGATAAATATACATTTAGTAGCGATACCCGAAACTGGTCACATTTTGCAGCAAGTATATTTTTACCATCTTTTTTCATTCTGGGACCTGTATCAGTATTAATAAGGTTTATAACCAAGGATAATATATTATTAATATGGATTATAGAGTCATTATTATTACTAGGACTTTTATTTATATTTATTTAAATAGAGTATACACCAACCAACTCATCAAATAAGCCAGCGCAGTCATATAGATCAGCTGTATGACCGGCCACTTCCAACTTTTTGTTTCTCTTTTAACCACTGCCAGTGTGCTCATACATTGCATGGCAAATACATAAAATATCATCAGGGATAATCCGGAAGCCAGATTAAAAACCGGTGTTCCATCCGGACGTACAGCCGACTTCATTTTCTCTTTTAATAAAAGACTTCCCTCGTCTTCATCACCGACGCTGTACAAAGTGGCCATGGTTCCTACAAAAACTTCCCGGGCAGCGAATGAGGTAATCAATGCAATGCCAATTTTCCAGTCATACCCTAACGGAGCAATAGCAGGCTCGATCGTTTTTCCCAATATGCCTGCATACGAGCTTTCCAGTTTTGCAGTTTGATATTCTTTATCTAGCATCACCGTGTTAGCACCCGGTTGTGATTTTAATTGTGCATATCGTTGGGATACTTTTTCCATGTTATTACCCGGACCAAAAGAACACAAAGCCCACAGCACCAGGCTGATTATCATGATCACTTTTCCGGCATCAAAAACAAAAATCCGGGCCTTATTGATCATCGTTGGAAAAACGTTATTCCACCTTGGTGAGCGGTAAGTGGGTAACTCAAGAATAAAAAAACTTTTCTCCTTTATATTAATGAACCATTTGGCTATATAAGAAACAATTAATGCCATTACGAGACCAAGCAAATACAATCCCATCATCACCAATCCCTGCACGCCTAAAAAACCAAGCAAATATGTTTTTGGAATAACAAGACCGATCAAAATAGTATAAACCGGAAGTCTTGCCGAGCAACTCATAAGCGGTGTGATCAATATTGTAAGCAATCTCTCTTTCCGGTTCTCAATATTTCTTGCACTCATTATGGCGGGCACAGCACAGGCAAAGCCGCTGATCATCGGCATTACACTTTTTCCATTCAGCCCAACGCTTCGCATCATCCTGTCGGAGAGAAAACTGATGCGGGCCATGTAGCCGGTATCTTCCAGTAATGTTATCAAGCCAAACAAAATCATTATCTGCGGCACAAACATGAGGATGCCTCCAATTCCGGCAATCACTCCATTTATTAACAGGTCGGTCCAGCGGTTATCGGGTAATGAAGAAGAAAGTCCCTGGCTGAGTTTTGCAAAACCCAACTCGATCCAATCCATCGGAAATTGCGCCAGCCAGAAAACACTTTGAAATAACAAGAACAAAACGCCTAATAAAATAATATAACCCCAAACACGGTGCAGCAATAGATTATCCAGCCTCTCTGTAAATAATGATTTCTGCAACGGGTCTGGTTCCGATACTGCCTGTTGCATGATCTGCCGGATGCGGCTATAGCGTTGCAAAATTTCTTCTGCCTGGGTTTTTGTCGGGTTAAATTTATTTTTTATCTCAATGTCCTCAATCGTCTTTTGCATTGTCTCGTCCAACTCAAAAGATTCATGATTGATGAGGTAGTGGATCGCCGTGTAATCACTCAATTGCGGAAAATGCTGTTTTACGTCCTCAATAGAGGCCGGAGATAATGCGTTATTGTCAATAAAATCCCTGACCGGAGACTGGTATAAACGTTGTGCTGTTTGTTCAATTGCTTTTTTAAGTTGTGCAATGCCTTTATTCTTTCTTGGGTTTACTGCCACTACCGGCACACCCAATTCTCTTTCTAACGTAGCAATATCAATCTTGATTCCTTTTCTTTTTGCCATATCCATCATCGTCAATGCAATTACCACAGGCACTTTCAGGTCGATGATCTGTGTACAGAAAAGAAGATTTCGTTTCAGGTTGCTGGCGTCTGCTACGGCTACCACCACATCTGCTTTTAGGTTGTCCTGGCCCAGCAGGACTTTATAGCTTACCCATTCATCTTCACGTCTTGGATAGAGACTATATGTTCCGGGGAGGTCAATTATTTGCGCCTGTAAAGAAGGGGATAAAGATGTTGTGCCGGTCTTTTTATCGACTGTTACCCCGGGAAAATTCCCAACTTGTTGATTCAACCCGGTTAAACAGTTAAAAAGGGAGCTTTTTCCACTATTGGGATTACCAACCAGGGCTATATGGAGCTTCTCGCTTATCACTCTTTAAAATAGTCTGCAAATGTAGACTGGTAAAGATAAACAGCCTTACGAATTACGATTTTTAGCCATTGCAACCCGGAAAAAGATTACTTAAATATGAATGAACGGAAAGCAGAAAAACAAAAGCCATCAATACCTTTGCGACTCAATAATTATTCAGCTATGTCTTCTTCCGTTTCAAAATTTCTTTTAGCGATCGTATTGCTGGCGGGTTGTTCTGCCCCGAAGAATATTGCTAAAACAGATACGCAGGTTATAGAAAACCTCAAAACACATATTCAATATCTCGCTGATGATAAGCTGGAAGGCCGCAGAACCGGAACTCCCGGTGAAGAACTGGCGATGCAGTATATCAGCAACCAGTTTAAAGAAATTGGACTAAGACCCAAAGGAACGGAATATTACCCACAGAGTTTTATCGTAAACGATGGTAAAAAAATAGATGATGTAACTGAACTGATAATTAATGGCAATAGTTTAGAAGTAGGGAAAGATTTTTTTCCTTTTCCATTCAGTCCAACACAGAAAATTGAAGCACTTCCGTCAGTTGCCGTGCAGGAAGTAGGAGTGCCCTGGTTTTTTGATCTAAAAGAAGTGCTGGAAGAAAATAAAAACAATCCCCATTTTGACCTGGTTAATTATATCCGTACCAACTATAAGGGCATAAATGATCGTGGTGCTGTAGCGATGATCTTTTATAACACCTCTGATATTGATGATAAATTAGTATTTGACCCCAAAGACAAATCAGAAGAACTTCCCATTCCTGTAGTGTATGTATCAAAACCGGTTGCCCAAAAATATTTTTCAGATAAATCTGCAACGCTAAATGTAAAACTCAGAACAAGTATCAGCCAGAAGAACAGGGAGGGCCGCAATGTGATTGGTTATATAGATAACGGGGCCGCCACTACGGTGATATTGGGTGCCCATTACGATCACCTTGGTTATGGCGAAGATGGTAACTCCATGATCAGAACGGGAGAGAAAAGTATACACAACGGGGCGGATGATAATGCAAGCGGTACCGCCGCTTTAATAGAACTGGCAAGAGTGCTGAAAAAATCAAAAGCAACGAATAATAATTATCTCTTTATCGCTTTCTCGGGTGAAGAACTGGGTTTGTTTGGATCTAAATATTTTACGGAGAACCCCACTGTTGATTTGAAAACGGTCAACTACATGATCAATATGGATATGGTCGGCCGCCTGAATGATAGCACCAAAGTGCTGACAATCGGAGGTTTTGGAACCTCGCCTGCATGGGATAAAGTGGTTAATAATCTGGACTTTTTCAAACTTCCGTACAAAAGCGACATGGCGGCGCCATTAGTTATTAAGATTGACAGCAGCGGCACCGGCCCCAGTGACCATACTTCCTTTTACAGGAAAGACATTCCGGTGTTATTTTATTTTACCGGGCTGCACACAGATTATCACAAGCCATCGGATGATGCAAACAAAATCAATTATAAAGGAGAGGCGGTAATCATCAACCATATTGTAAATGTCATCGAATCATTAGACAAGCAACCCAAACTGGCTTTTCTTAAAACAAAAGAAACGCAAACCTCAACCAATCAACGATTCAGTGTCTCGATGGGCATTATGCCGGATTATACCTATGCGGGTACAGGAGTAAGGGCTGATGGAGTAACTGATGGTAAGCCGGCACAGAAAGCCGGCATCAAAGCCGGAGATATCATTATTCAATTAGGCGATAACAATGTTGCCTCCCTGGAAAACTATATGCAGGCATTGGGGAAATTCAAAAAAGGAGAAAAGACAAAAGTGAAATTTAAAAGAGGAAATGAAACACTGGAAGTTACAGTTGAGTTTTAAAAACCCGTTCTAATCTGTAATACCCGTGTTATCTGTGTTCTATTTTGTAAATTGTAGAGAGATCTGAGATTTCCGAACCAAAGAATTTCAAACCATGTCGGACCGCAGTACCAAACTCGTTCTGAATAATAAAGAGCTGACAGAGGAATTTTTTTCTGACACCCGTTTATTGGGTGTAATGGCCCCGATAAAGGATTACCAGTTTTGCTGGCATCTTAATAACAACATTGGTCTCGATTTCCGGATCAACAATGATATTGAGATAAAGCTTTTAAAAAAGAAACGCTGGTATTTTTTTGGCGTATATGAATATAATGAACCAACCAGGTTCTTATCGCATTATGTGTACAACAACCAGTTTGACGGCGAATATTTATTGCCGGAATTTAAACACCTCGATTTTTTGTGGCTGATGAAAGGCGATGAAGTAAGCGACGAATCATTACAGGAAACGATTCAAACCATTAAAGCGATCAATAGTGTGCAGCTGGTTTTAGAACTGACAAATGAGAAGATAAAAAACAAAGAACATCTTGTTTTTTAAGTTTGGTAAAAGCAATTAAAAATCAACCATCATTATGTGGGAAGAAAAAGAGAACAAGCTGTATAAGAAATTCCAGTTTAAAAATTTCAGCGAAGCATTTGCTTTTATGACAAGGGTGGCAATAGAAGCAGAAAAAATGGATCATCATCCACGTTGGACGAATGTTTACAATACGGTTGAAATTTGGCTGAACACCCATGACGCCGGAGATGTGGTAACTGACAAAGACCATAAGCTGGCTAAAAAAATCGACGCATTAATTACTCCCCTTTAGGGGCTGGGGGTATGCCTTTATCCTCTACCATATTAATGATTCGTCCATCTGCTTTTGGTTTTAATGAAGAAACAGCGGCCAATAATTATTTTCAATCTAATCCCAGGATCAGCCAGGCAGCATTACAGCAAAAAGCGTTAGCCGAGTTTGATAACATGGTGCAAACGCTGCGAAACCATGATATCAATGTACTGGTGATTGAAGACAGCAAAGAACCGCCAAAGCCGGATGCTATTTTTCCCAACAACTGGCTCAGCACTTCTCCCGGCGGAGTTGTTTCGGTATTCCCGATGTATGCAGCGAACAGGCGGATAGAAAAAAGAGAGGAGATACTCGAAGCTTTAGCAAAAGAGTTTGTGGTAACGGATGTACAGGACTGGAGTGAGTACGAAGCCGAAGGACGTTTCTTAGAAGGAACGGGCAGTATGATCATTGACTATGAAAATAAAATGATCTATGCCTGTGTATCGGAGCGAACCAGTTTGCCGGTATTGGAAAAATATGCTGCTACTAACGACTACCAGGCTATTGTGTTCCTCGCAACGGATAAAAACGGGAGGCCGGTTTATCATACCAATGTAATGATGGCATTAGGCGAAGATTTTTGTGTGTTATGTGAAGAAGCTATTGAAGAAGAGTGGGAACTGATTGCGGTCCGGCAAATATTGGAATCAACTAATCATGCCATCATTGCCATTACCCGTGAGCAGATGCACCAGTTTGCCGGTAATATGCTGCAGGTGAAAAATAACAAAGGAGAAAAATATTTGATCATGAGCCAGGCGGCTTTTACTTCTTTGCGCAAAGAACAAAAGCAAATGCTGGAAGCTTATTCAACATTGCTGCCTGTTGCTGTACCAACGATTGAAGAAGTGGAAGGCGGTAGTGTAAGGTGTATGATGGCGGAGGTTTTTTTGGAGAGGAGATAACGTTGAAGCATTGGCGATGTGGCGGTATTTTGTGTTCCGTCTGCCGAAACCGAAGCTGATTAGCGAGCAAAAAGTTGAGAACATATTTGTCGCTCCGCCATATTGCCAATGCAATGTTAGCAGAGGTTATTTGTTTAGGAAATTTCTTACTTCCGACATTTTATGAATAAAGCCATAATTTAAAAGCAAATTTGGTTGTCCTCCACAAGAAATACAGCTTCCTTTAATTTGGAAACATAAAGTGTCAATGCTTAAATAATATTCGTTTGCTGTAGTAGAGACGCCACAAGTTTGACAAATTTGATAAGAACTAATAAAATCAATTTCATCTCCAAACAATTCATTTACATCTTCGTTGCTAAGGCTAATTACTTCCGGCGAGTATTTTTTTGTTTTGCGTAAATCGTCAACAGTTAAAAATGTTTTTGTTATTCTCTTAAGTTCTTTAGAAGGAAGAAGAGACTTATATCCAAAATTAAAATCTTGTATGATGTCGATAGGATAGTGAAGTTCCTTAAGAAAGTTAAAGAGTTCAATTGTTACATCACCGGTTTCTTTTTTGTTTTCTCGATTTTTTAGGAAAGTGTCTAATGAATCAGTCGAAATTCCATAAGTATACATCATCATCTTGCTGTCTAAACGCCAATCTTCTTTCTTTTCCTCAATTAATGTCGGATTTGATGCATATCTAGTTAATTCTTTGCCCTTGTCAAATAAATAAATAAGCCAAACATCGTCGTCATAAACATGGGCAGCCAAAACTTTTGCATCCTGATCGCTTGACAAGGATTTTGAGCAATCATATAACTCATTGCTAAAAGTTGGAAGGAGTACGATTGAAGTCTGTTTGTCAAGCGTCTTTAACTTAGAATACAAAATATTTTCTTTCTCTATTGATTCTTCGGGGATGGTTTTATAATCTCCTTGATTTATTTTGGAGTAATCTAAAATTGATTTTTTTGTCTCATTTATTGATTTATGTACTAACGCAAATGATAAAAAATTTCCCATTGTAATGTTGTCTTATAATCTCTGCTAACACTCTAATTTACGAAACTCTGGTACAAATAATAAATGATAATCAATAAACAAATGTACCGGCTAACACTTCATACAAACTGTTTCAATCAACTCCTCGCAAACCCAATCAACAAATCATACCTTCCTCCATCCGCAGCTCTCACCACTTTTAAGCTGGTTCTTCTTAAGTCAATAAGGAAAGAAAATCTGTGGAAAATTAATTGATAATATAATTGGCATGAAAATGAATTATACAATTAACATCTAACAACATTTATAAACTAAAAAAACATTATGGAAACTAAAACAAAAGTTGCTTCTGTCAGTAAAATTCCTGCTAAAAAGGATGCCGCCAAACAGTTAGAAGACCTTTTTGAAGACAGTTTAAAAGACATTTACTGGGCGGAAAAAGCTCTCACAAAGGCACTGCCCAAGATGGAAAAAAATGCTACTTCGCCTAAATTGAAAAAAGCAATTGCAGACCATCTTACTCAAACTGCGGAACATGTTACCCGTTTAGAAGAGTGTTTTGAGTCGATGGGTAAAAAGGCAGTTGCAAAAAAATGTGATGCTATGGAAGGCTTGTTAAAAGAAGGGGAAGGCATAATGGAAGAAACAGAACCCGGTGCAGTAAGGGATGCTGGCATTATTGCAGCATCACAAAAGGTAGAGCATTACGAAATTGCGACATATGGTACACTGGCTGCATTCGCTAAAGTGTTAGACCAGAAAGTAGCACTAAAGAATTTATTAAAAACATTGGAAGAAGAAAAGAAATGTGATGAATTGTTAACCTCAATTGCAGATACACAATTGAATACAACGGCAATTAAAAATTAACCGTGTTGGAGCGTTAAATAGTATTATAACACTCCGGGTTAGTTATATAGAGGTTGTCTTACAAGTAAGGCAACCTCTATTCTTTTACATCATTAAGCAAATTATCGCACTATAACTAGCACTAAGTGAGGTGTATTGAAAGTGTTAACAGGAGAAAAAATTTGAGCTATACAATCTTTGATGGTCAACCATAATTTGCGGGCTATTGTTTAACCCAAACCCTTTTTTCATTCATCGCTATCATCTTACCTATTGATATGATGCCGGCACCCAAAACTTCTTTCACTTCTTCCAAACTCTCCTCCTTTACACTCACCAGCAATCCCCCATTCGTTTGCGGGTCGGGTAATAATGTAAAGGCTTCCATCACATTCACTCCTTTTTCAAATTTCACTTTATCACTGTAGGCATTCCAGTTGCGGGTAGTAGCATCAGGGAAAATGCGCTGAGCAATATAATCCTTCACACCAGCAGCAATAGGGAGCTTATCGTAATAAATTTCTGAACTCAGTCCGCTGCCTTCGGCCATTTCTATTAAATGCCCCAGCAAACCAAACCCGGTAACATCTGTCATGGCTGTTACACCTTTTATTTTACCCAGCTCCTCACCTATTTTGTTTAGTGCCGCCAACTGTTCAATCATCATCGGCAAATGTTCTTCTTTTAGCAATCCTCTTTTTTGTGCAGTAGATAAAATACCAACGCCAAGCGGTTTGGTCAGCAATAAATGATCACCTTCTTGTGCGGTATTATTTTGCTTTAAATTTTTGATTGGCACAATGCCGGTTACCGCCAAACCAAAGATCGGTTCCTGCGAATCAATACTGTGGCCACCGGCTAATGGTATACCAGCTTCGGCGCAGACAGCTCTTCCTCCTTCAATAAGTTTTTGTGCTAATTCAACCGGCAGTTTTTCAACCGGCCAGCCGAGTATTGCAATTGCCATTAATGGTTTGCCACCCATTGCATATACATCGCTGATAGAATTAGCCGCTGCTATTCTTCCAAAATCAAATGCATCATCTACGATTGGCATAAAGAAATCGGTAGTGGAGATCAACGCCATACCGTTTCCCAAATCATATACAGCTGCATCATCTTTGCTATGATTGCCAACGAGCAGTTTATTATTGTCGGGCAATACGATACTGCTTTTCAAAATTTCATCTAATACTTTGGGGGCAATCTTGCAGCCACAACCGGCACCGTGAGAGTATTGGGTCAAGCCCCCCCAGCCCCCCGAAGGGGGGATTAGAGAAGAGTCTTTTTTTTCATTCATTCCGCAAATCTCGGAATTGTAATTGAGAAGTAAGCAGTGACTTGACTTTTGCAATGCAAAGAAATGTAGAACTCATTAACATATATAATGAAACGGCACCCAACTTCATGATTCAATAAAAAATATTCAAAAAGCCGGAGTATAGGAACCCTCCTTCGGAGGGCAGAGAGGCTATTATTTCTTTCTTCTAAACACTATCCCCGCATTCTTCTGAAAGTCGGAACTAAAACGAAGGTTATAGACATCTTCACCATCGTGTACAACGAGCAGGCCGGTATTGGGGGGATATTTCCCGAGGTTTTCTGCAAACAGGACCAGGGTGAAATCTTCATTGCCCGGAGTGATATATATGGTCTTCTTAATAGCACTTGATTTTAATCCTTGTTTGGAAAGCACTACTTCGCCATTCATAAATACACTTACCGTATCACCGTCAATTTCTCCGTTATCATACAGCGATAATTCAAGACTATCAGATTTGAAACTTACGACTTGTGAGAACTCTGATTTTCTTCCTGCAATCAATGCAGACTTTGCCAGTATATCAATAGCAGGTTTCTTTGTTTCGGGAATTACAGACGCCATAACAGGTGCTGTTTTTACTTCTTTCTTTTCCTGAACAGGAGTATTTGCAGCAACTGCATTTGTTTTAACAGGACTTGTTGAAGCCACATCCTCTTTTTTTGTTTCAGTGATTGGCATTGTTGGAACAGGATTGTTTGTTTTGACGATACTCTTTGTATCTGTTTGAGTTTGTTGCGGTTTATTATCAGTTTGTTTTACAACAACCGGAGCTTGTTGGGTTACCGTGGTCTTTGCTGCCGGTTCTGTTTTTATTTGTTTGTTGACAGTTGCCGCAGGTTGGGTTGTCGCATTGTTTTTAGCTACTACCGGCGCAGTCTTTTCTTTCGTTACATTATTTTCTGCGGTTGTCATTGCAACGTCAACAGTATTCTTTTCGGGAGTTACGGTTGCGACCGGCACTTTATGCTGTGCAATTGTTTTGTCCGACGCCGGTGTTGTTAGTGAAACTGAACCTGCATCAATCTTTTTTATTTCTTTAGATGATACATCAGCAACTGGTCTTTTTTCTGCAGTAATATCTTCGTCTGTGCTTTCTGTTGATGTAATTGCTGTGCTTGCTGTTGCCGGAACAGGGCTTGCCTCTGCCCTTTCTAAATTTGGCTTTGCTACAGCTATGGCAACATCAGCGGAAAGGGAAAGCTGGTCCAGCTTCGTGGAGTATTCCGTTTTTATTTTTTCCGGCTTTACATACCGTACAATCGACGGTGTTTCTTTTCGTTCTTTATAAAAGGCAATACCATCAGCGAGATTTAATTCTTCCAGGTGTGGAAATATTTTGGAAGCGGTCAGATCTTTTTCTTCAGCAAGATTTACTTTTCCGGTGACGGAATAATATTTTTTAGTGGCATTGGTTTTCCAGGTTCCATCGAGGTACCAGGTGCTGTCATTTTTATTACGACGAAAAATACTGGTGACTTTGATGCCTTTGTCTAATTTCCCACGGAAGTTGTACGCCACAATTTCATCATCAGCGACTTCGCAGATATCACCTTCGATGGTGCCCTTCACTCTTTTTACAACATAGTACAACGTATCATCTACAATAAATTCGCTGCGGGAATATCCATACACTTTGCCTTTGTACTCGGTCAATGCAATTTCAAACGACTGGTCTTTTCTAATCGTGGTGCTGTCATTACTCAATGCTCCTGTCCAGAGACCGGTAAGGGTTTGTCCAAAAAAGAAAAGCGGGGATAATAAAAACAGGAAAGTCAGCTTAAAGCTTTTCAGGCTGATATTGGGCAGTACGGGTAAGTAGGTCGGCATTTTCAGAGATTACGGATTTACAATCAACTGTATGTAATAACGAATTTATCCCCTCCCGATTGTGCAGAGACTTGAAATAATGCTTGTCGTAGTATTTGAGCAAAATGTCGAAACTTTCGGTGATTTTGCCCTCTTTTAGGCATAAAATGGCCATTTTTGCGTTCAAATGACCCAATTTTTGAGAAATCCGGCCAATCGCATCGGCTACCATTTTGGGGTCTAATTGACCATATTCCTGCACAATATGTTTTAGCCGTTCCTCAAAAGGGATGTCAAGAAAATACACTGGCGACTGCCGCATGTTTTTCCAGAGTTCATGGGGGATATTAACCTGGCCGATTCGTTGGCTTTCGTCTTCGAGCCAAATTGGTAAATAGTGAGTAGTGAATGGTGAATGGGGGTCGCCTTGTATTGACAATTCACTATTGACTATTGATTTGCTGCGCAGCTCCTGTGCCAGAATATTCTCAAACATCTCTTGTCCTGGTTGTTTCGGCAGACCGATATTGCCAAAAGCTGAGCCTTTGTGGCCGGCGATGCCTTCAAGGTCAATGATCGTTTCCCCTTTTTCCTTCAATGTTTTTAATAATTCTGTTTTGCCTGATCCGGTATAACCGCCGAGTATTTTTAAATTGAACGGCAGGTTGAAAGTGTCCAGTACATAGTTGCGGAATTTTTTATAACCACCAACAAGTGTATAGACTTTGAAGCCATACAAATCCAATAACCACGCAACACCAGCACTACGCATACCGCCTCTCCAGCAATGAACTAATACGAGCCTGGAGTCTTTAGTCTGGAGTTCGGAGACCACTCCTGACTCCCGACTCTTGACTAATGACTCAACTTCCTCCACCATCTTCCTCATCTTCACACCGAAAAAATCCAATCCGATCTTAATGGCTTGTTCACGGCTTTGTTGTTTATAGGCAGTACCAACTATCTTTCTTTCTTCATCAGTAAACAAGGGCAATGAATATGCACCGGGTATATGTGCATGAGCATACTCTCCCGGCGAACGGACATCTACAACAGGGTGTTGTTTTGCCAGTTCCAGGAATTTTTCAATATGTAGCTTTTCTATTGCCATTAATTAAAAATAAGTAGCCACGAAATCACACCAATTTACACGAAAGAATACATAATTATATCACTCTATTTCGTGTGTTTTCGTGTCAATTCGTGGCCCAATGTATTTGATCTGTGTTTCCATTCACGGCAAAATAAAAAAGCCGCCTCAATCGAAGCGGCCTGTATTTTACTCCCCTTTAGGGGATGGGGTATTATCTGTTCATCGAAGCTAAAAACTCCTCATTGCTCTTCGTGCCCTTCATCCGGTTCTGTAACTCTCTCATCGCTTCTTCTGCATTCATATCAGTCAGGAAAACACGGAGCAGGTTCATCCGCTGCAACACATCTTTTTCAAGCAGTAAATCATCACGACGGGTAGAACTCGCCACCAGGTCGATTGCAGGATAGATACGTTTGTTAGACAAACGGCGTTCCAGCTGCAATTCCATGTTGCCGGTTCCTTTAAATTCTTCAAAGATCACTTCATCCATTTTACTGCCGGTATCAACCAATGCAGTGGCAATGATCGTTAAGGAGCCGCCATGTTCAATCTTACGGGCCGCACCAAAAAACTGTTTTGGTTTTTGCATCGCATTAGCTTCCACACCACCGGATAAAACTTTACCGGAGGAAGGAGCCACTGTATTATGTGCTCTTGCCAAACGGGTGATGGAATCTAATAAAATAACTACATCATGTCCGCACTCTACCAACCGCTTTGCTTTTTGTAATGCGATCGTAGAAACCTTTACATGTTTTTCAGCAGGTTCATCAAAGGTGGAAGCAATTACTTCACCTTTAATACTGCGTTCCATATCGGTCACCTCTTCCGGACGTTCATCCACCAGCACTACCATCAGATAACATTCCGGATGGTTGGCAGCAATAGCATTGGCCACTGCTTTCAACAACATGGTCTTACCTGTTTTTGGTTGTGCTACTATCAATCCCCGCTGTCCTTTACCAATTGGGGTAAAGAGATCCATGATGCGGGTAGAATAATCGGAAGGTGTTGTAAATAAATTCAACTTTTCATAAGGGAATAGTGGTGTCAGGTAATCAAAAGGTACCCGATCCCTTACTTCTTCGGGGCTCTTACCATTAATGGTATCTACTTTTAATAAAGCAAAATATTTCTCTCCTTCTTTCGGCGGACGAACAGCTCCATGAACAGTATCACCGGTTTTTAATCCGAATAATTTTATCTGTGATGGAGAAACATATACATCATCCGGAGAGGATAAATAATTATAATCAGAGGAGCGGAGGAAACCATAACCGTCGGGCATCATTTCTAATACACCTTCACCCAATATCACACCATCAAACTCTACATTGAATTGTTGCGGTTGGTCACGGCGGGGCGGATAAAACTTATTCTGTCCTGCGCCGGAAGGATTTTCGGGTGACTGCTGGTTGCCATCGTTAGAAAAAACCTGGGCCAATTGGCTTTCGGCTTTATTTCCATTTTCCTGCTCAGCAGTCGGTGCGGCTGGTTGTGCTTCGGCCGTATTTTCTACAGCAATTTCAGCTTCTTTCTCTTCGGGTTTCTTGCGGGCCCTTTTTATCGGGGTCCTTTCTTCTTTTTTAGGAGGCATATTGGGTTTTTTAATAATTGTCTTTTCTTCCTCATCACTTTCCACTACGGCTTCTTCGCTGCCGCCGGTACTGGAGTTGGTTTTTATGATGCGTTTCCGCTTGCCATCATCAGCAGGTTTGGCACCTTTGGCACCGGCAATAGCCTGGCTGTCAAGTATCTTATAAACAAGGTCTTGCTTATTCAGCTTTTTGGCATTTGGTATTTTAAGCTGCTCGGCAATGTCCAGCAGTTCAGGAACGAGCATGTCGTTCAGTTGGAGAATATCGTACATATAAAATTCTTGATGTTAGTCACAACTCGTAGTGAACAATCTTGAGATCAGAAAAAAGTTTGAGTTTTTGTTGAATGAAATCGGCAGGTAAATAAAGGAAAAACTGTCTGGGGAACTATGTTTATCAGCCTCTTTCCAGTGCAATTATACGCTTAAATCGGGAAAATCAAAAATTTTTGGATTTTGCCAGCTTCAGTTCCCTGATTAGGCAGACGTTGCGAGGCTCCGTTCAGGATTCTGTTCGCTATTGATAAATCAAAATGCAACAGAAGGAGGTAGCTGCCATTTATAAGTAAATAAAAGAATATGGCATATTTTAAGCAGAACAGAAATCCTTACCTAACCTGCCTCTCATGTTCTACCTTTGCTCCTCGAAAAAAGAAAAACATGTTCAACAAACGAATCAAGATCAAAGAACTGCTTTCACAAGAGCCGACAGGTCAGCAAGTAACCGTAATGGGTTGGGTGCGAACCTTTCGCAACAACCAGTTTATAGCATTGAATGACGGCAGCACCAATAATAATATACAGGTGGTGGTGGAACTGGGCAGCCAGGACGATGAGTTGTTGAAAAGAATTACCACTTCGGCTTCGCTGAAAGTAACAGGTTCGGTTATTCCATCATTAGGCAAGGGTCAAAAAATGGATCTGAAAGCAACAGCTATTGAGATTCTCGGCGATAGTGATGCAGAAATTTATCCGCTGCAACCAAAGAAACATAGCCTTGAATTTTTACGGGAGATAGCTCACTTACGTTTTCGTACCAATACGTTTGGCTCAGTGTTTCGTGTCCGCCATGCACTGGCTTTTGCTGTTCATAAATTTTTTAATGATAAAGGGTTCTTGTACATGCACACTCCTATCATAACGGGTAGCGATGCAGAAGGGGCCGGTGAAATGTTTAAAGTAACCACACTGCCTTTTGATGAAACACCAAGAACCGAAGAAGGCGCCGTAGATTTTTCCAAAGACTTTTTTGGAAAAGCAAGCAACCTCACTGTTAGCGGACAATTAGAAGGAGAACTCGGCGCTACTGCCTTTGGTGATATTTATACATTTGGTCCCACCTTCCGTGCAGAGAACAGTAACACAGCAAGACACCTGGCAGAATTCTGGATGATAGAACCGGAAATGGCGTTTAATGATTTAGAAGACAACGCTAACCTTGCCGAAGAGTTTATCAAGTATCTTATTAAATATGCCATTGATAATAATAAAGAGGACCTCGAATTCCTGGCACAGCGTTTAGCCGATGAGGAAAAACAATTGCCGCAGGATAAGCGGAGTGAAATGGGGCTGATGGAGAAATTAGAATTCGTACTCAACAATAATTTTGAACGCCTCACTTATACCGAAGCGATCGATATATTAAGAGAGAGTAATCATAATAAGAAAAAGAAATTCCAATATCCGATTACCGGTTGGGGAATGGATCTGCAAAGTGAGCATGAAAGGTATTTGGTAGAAAAGCATTTTAAAAAACCAGTCATCCTGACCAATTATCCAAAAGAGATAAAAGCTTTTTACATGAGGCAGAATGATGATGGAAAAACGGTTGCCGCCATGGACATCCTTGCTCCCGGCATTGGTGAAATAGTAGGAGGTTCACAAAGAGAAGAACGTTTTGAGTACCTGCTTGACAGAATGAAAGAAATGCATATACCCGAAGAAGAGCTTTGGTGGTATCTCGATACAAGAAGATTCGGTACGGTTCCCCATGCCGGCTTTGGATTAGGTTTTGAACGGATGGTGCAATTTGTTACGGGCATGACGAATATAAGAGATGTGATTGCTTTTCCAAGGACGCCTGGTAGTGCGGAGTTTTAGACAAAGAGAATAAAAAAAAAAATATATAGTTCCAGAGATGATTCTCTAATTAAAAATTGTTTTATACCCTGAACCGGGTATTTTCCCTTCTTCATAATTTCCTATATTTAAGGTTGCTCAAACCGCCTTGAATGAAAAAATGTGCAATCATTTTAATTGCCTGCTTTTTTTGTGCCTTTAATTCAAAGGCTCAAACATTGGGTCAGTTGAACACCTCCATTATCGACTATTACAGGCAGGGAAAATTTGAAGAGGCAGTTAAGCTCGTAGATAAATATCTAGCCGCTGCTAAAAACGAATATTCTGACACTACGTACACCTATTGCCTATCGCTTGATATTGCGGCCATGATGTACTATAAAGCCGGGCAGGACCAAAAGGCAGAAGCTACTTATAATCAATCAAGAGAAATTGTAAAGAAAAATTTTGGCGAAAACCACCCTCTTTACTCGGAGAACTTAAAACGATTTGCTGATTTTTATATGAACACAGGTCAAGATCTAAAAGCCGAGCCACTTTACATTCAGCATACCGAAATATACAAAAAGGAATATGGTGAAATGAGTGATCAGTACACTATTGCACTGGAAAACCTTAGCCGCTTTTATAAAATAGCAGCGCAATATGAAAAAGCAGAACCTTTGTATTTAAAGGCAATTGAAATTCTTACCGCAATCGCTGGTAGAGCATCAAATGGTGTTTCGGCCAATATGAACAATCTGGCTTTGCTATATAAATTATTAGGGCATTATAAAAAAGCAGAATCACTTTATTTAGAGACGCTAGCTATACAAAAAAAATTAACTGGTGAAAACCACTCCAATTTTGTAACGCAGCAATTGAACCTGGCTACTCTATATTATGCTATGGGAAAATATGAAATGGCAGAGCCGCTTTATCTACAGGCAAAAGAAATAGAAAAAAAGATTGCTGGAAAAAGTTCTTTGTATGCTCTTATTTTAAATAATCTGGGGCTTTTTTATTTAACAATTAGTCAATATGATAAAGCGGAAACGCTTTTAAATGAAGCGATGGCTATTCAAAAAATAAAAATTGGAGAGTTGCACCGAGATTACGTAGTTACTCTTTCCAACCTTGGTCTGCTTTATAAATCAAAATGGCAATATGAAAAAGCGGAACAATTTTACCTGGCAGTCGTTGAAAAACAAAAAAAAATTTCCGGAGAAGAACACCCGGACTATGCAATAAGCCTGAGCAGCCTGGCTACGTTATATAGTAATATGGGCAAGACAAGTGAAGCGGAGCAGTATCAATTGCAATCATTAAATATCACACGGAAAATATTGGGTAACGATCATCCAGATGTAGCCATTACTTTATCAAGTCTCGGTGTTATGTATCATAGTGAGGGCCGGCAAGAAAAAGCGGAGACCTTTTATCATGAAGCACTTGATATAAAAAAAAGGGTAATGGGAGAAAATCATCCTTCTTATGCAAATACTTTAAACAGTCTCGCATACCTCTATTCTGATAGGAAGGATTTTGAAAAGGCCCAACAATATTTTGAAAAGGCCCAAAAATTAAAACAAGAAAATTTGCTGAAGACTTTCTCGGTTTTATCTGAGAGTGAAAAAATGATATTAGGCGAAGACAATATAACCGCTGCTGATTTTGCAAACTCTCTCGTTTATACCAACAAGCAACAAGAAAATAAATTCAGTAAAATTGTTTTTGATCACCTGCTTTTAAACAAAGCCCTTATTCTCTCCGACACAAAAAACTTATTGGAGCAGATAAGGTTGAGTAAAGATACTTCTATTATCCGGCTGTTTGATAATTGGCTATCGTTTAAAAATATGTTGGCCAAACAATATTCCTTACCAACAAACTATAGGAGAATAGATTTAAAAATGGTTGAAGCACAGACAGAAAATATGGAAAAAGATCTTAACCGGCGTTCGGCAGGATTTAGTAGCCAGCAGGCCAGTTTGAAGATAACAACAGAAAACGTCCAAAAGAGTACTGGTGAAGATGAAGCTATAATAGAATTTGTAAAATTTGATTTATACAGAGGACAATGGACTGATAGTGTATTGTATGGTGCCTATATTTTGAAAAAAAATGATACCGGACCTATATTCGTTCCACTATGCGAGGAAAAAAAATTGCACCAGCTTTTTGAAAGTGCAGGAAGCACAGCCACAACTATGGTCGGTAATTTTTATCGTGGGCTTGAAGTAAAAAATAAAAATGCGGGTACTTTGGGTAAAAAATTATATAATCTGATCTGGCAACCACTGGAACCTTATTTGAAAAACGTAAAAAAAATAAGTTATTCTCCTGCGGGAAAATTATACAGCATCGCTTTTCATGCATTGTCTGTTGATAGTATGACTGTGCTAATGGATAAATACCAGCTGCAACAATATACCAGCACAAGACAAGTAGTATTAAAAGAACAGGAAACACAAAACAGGAAGCCACAGGGTATTATTTTGTTTGGCGATGCCAGCTTTACTTTAGACAGTTTGCAAATTGTAAATGGCAAAATGAAAACAGAGAATGTTTCAACCAGTATCTATACTCCACAAAACAGGGGAACGAGAGGTGGTACATGGAGCAGCCTACCCGGAACCGCACAAGAAGTAAAAACAATTCAAAAAGTATTCGAACAAAACAAAATCACCACCAAAACATTTACCCAAACAACCGCTTCCGAAGAAAACCTAAAAGCTCTCAGCGGCAACTCACCACTAATATTGCATATTGCTACACACGGATTTTTTCTTCCTGAACCCGATAAAAAAAGAAAAGAAAATAATTTCAACAATGAAAATACCTACACACTTGCTGATGATCCATTACTCAGAAGTGGGTTGATACTCTCCGGCGGCAACTATGCGTGGAGTGGTAAAACGCCTATTGACGGAGTAGAGGACGGAATCGCTACCGCCTATGAAATATCGCAACTGAATTTAAGCAACACTGAACTTGTAGTACTAAGTGCCTGCGAAACGGCATTGGGTGATGTAAAAGGAAGCGAAGGAGTATTTGGTTTGCAAAGAGCTTTTAAAATGGCAGGTGTAAAAAAGATGATCGT
>CALRVH010000014.1:0-81384 GCA_943371565.1 Chitinophaga pinensis
GAATCTGGCGACCGGGTATCTTTCTTTTTTGAGAAAGATGCATTCGACGATTCAGGGAAATTGAAAAAAGACCTGTTTCATTCACTCAATAAGATCGGTCATGCCCTCCATGATCTTGATCCGGTTTTCGATTCCTTTTCCCGTTCACCGCAAATGAAAAAGTTAGTCGCAGAACTTAACCTTAGCGATGCCGTAATTATTCAAAGCATGTACATTCTCAAGCATGCAAAGATTGGCGGCGTAGTAGATGTACACCAGGATTCAAGTTTTCTTTATACCGAACCTGAATCCTGCATTGGATTCTGGTATGCACTGGAAGATGCTACTAAAGAGAATGGTTGTCTTTGGGCGATGCCAGGTGGACACCAAACGGCACTGCGTTCCTGGTTTCGTAAAAAGGCAGACGGCGGAACAGAACTCTTCCTGCTCAGCGATGAACCTATTTCAATGGAAGGTATGATACCACTGGAAGTTAAAAAAGGTACTTGTATTGTATTGCACGGTCTGCTGCCACACTATAGTTTAGTTAATACCAGTGGAAGGTCAAGACAAGCTTATGCCATTCATACGATCAATCGCCATGCGCATTATCCAACTGTAAATTGGTTGCAGCGGAATATGAATGAGTTGAGAGGGTTTGAATAAAATAAAGCACTATAAAAAAGGGAATTGGAAAATGATTTTTTATTGTGACTGCATCATAGATATAACAACCGCCGAAGTCTTTTACCAATCTAATCAGAAGACTTGCTTTGTAATCAGTGTTATTTGAGAGGAAGGAACTATATAAAACTCGCATTTCTTTCCCGGTCTTGTCGCATATTCATATTCACTATCATATTTCCAGATAGTATATTCGGTATGTTCCTTCCCTTCCTTAATAACGCTGCGCTTTAAATAAACCAGCATCTCTATCTTAAAAGGATAAACTATCCTTTTAGCATCTTCTTTGTCGCTATACCCATTTTGTCCTTTGAAGGAAGTAAAATCAACGGCGATATAGGGATGATCCTTATAGTATGTTGCTAACTGAGCTTTTACTTTCTTTTTCAGGTACACCTCTGAAGCATTACACCTGGGGGCATTCAAAATATCAGTACGCTTTTCGTAGGTAATGCCTGCGGGGGCTTTACCCGTTTGACCTGAAATAACGATAGTACAAAGCGTTGACAGTATGAGTAGAAAGAATAGTTTCATTTTTTTATTGTTTCTTAAATATAGTGCTAAACCGGGAATCCTTCTGTGATTATAGTAAAAAAAGATCCCTCCTTATTTCCTGATGGCAACAGGAGAAGGAGGGACCAATAGGACATGTAAAAACAGCAGTTGGTTTTAGTTTAGCCCAATATTATATTGGCCTAACTGACCATACGTTGTAGCATATTGATTGGCAATTACTGAAACAGAAACATAATATTGTCCTCCATTCAACTGAACACCTGCATGTAACAGCGAAGGATCATTGATTGTATTAATTAATTGCCCGGTTGAAGTATAAACTTTTATTACCAGATCGAGATTAGCACCAACATTATTAGCTCCTACATTGAAAGGAGCAGCAGTCAGTGTCGCGGAGTTTGAAAGGTTAACCGAGAAAAAATCTACATCACTGCTAGAATGGATGGTGCCGTTCAATGTACTGTTCAAGGTAGCTGCGCCAGAAGTTGTATTCGAATAGTCATCGTTTTTTATTCCAAATAAGCCTGCGATAATAGCAACGTCATTCTGAAATGAATTATATCCTAAACTATTTGGACCATTGTGCCAGGTAGACAAGTTCCGGTTATAAGCACATCCCATGATTGGTGCCCAACCGATTTCGCCAGCTCCCACGCCGTAATTGTATTGGTTAACTAAAGTTGTTCCATTATAAACAGACTGGTGTCTTAGTCCTAAAGTATGACCTGCTTCATGCGACGCAGCTTCTGCGATTTGTTTCTCATTATAGCCCAACAGGGAACTAAAAACAAAACAGGGAGTATTATCTCCCCAGGTAATGGAGCCGATAAAGGAACAGCCGCCAGACTGGCCAAACCACTCCCAGGTTTCTGTCAGGATCACTCTTGTTCTGCGAACAGGATTCGCTGCATTATAAACAGCCTCATCCGTTGTTACAGTAATATAAAAAGGAGCAAAATCGTTTTTCATTCGATCAACTATATTGCTCATTGTAATCGACGAAAGATTAGCGGGTGAACAAACAATAGGACCGTTGTAATTCCAAGAAGTATTTGAAACAACATGTCCATCAAAATCCACGAGGATCACTCCGGGATTAGCTGTCGGTGGAGGAGGAGTATCACCACCGCCACCGCTGGGTGGTCTTTTACTCACAAACTCTTCATTGAGCGCAGCTCTTTTGGTGAGACTGAATGCTGTTTTTCCAAAATCACATATCTCGGGTTTGTTCTGAGATGGTTGTTGTTGCAAGAGTTGATTCGAAGTTTCGGATTTGGAACAAGCCACGAGTAGGCACAAAGAGGTGATGTAGATGAGGTTTTTCATGTAATTGGTTATTTTATTTATCCTGAATGGAATATGGGAATATATTACGGGTAGTAAACAACGCAACTTCAGGAATATTGCCCCCATGTGGAGAACTATCGGCTAGTTGAGAAATTATTTCTACAACACAGAGTGTTTATTAATGCAAATCAATTTTCATGTTGAACATTAAGATAATGTGAGGGTGTGAGATATAAGAAATATAGTATATCACAAGTCGTAGAGTATGATTTGCAAAAAAGAATTATCAGGAATTCCTTTGATACGCAGCTATCAATTTCATCTGGAAATTTGTTTTGGATCAGGAGACCACTTTATCCATCGTAGTATGGACGTCTTCACTTTTAAAGAAGTATCGGGGCTGTTTTAAAATGGAAAGACACCATTAAAGAAGAGCCCTCAAATGTCTAATGATACTTATTAAAATACGGTGAATTTGGTTTCCCTTTTCTTACAAACTTAGATTGCCACTATAGTGTTTCGACTCATGCAGAACTAAGCAATCCTTTTAGGTTTGATTTTTCCGGAAAAATTCTATTTGAGAATAAAAAATATCGAACCACGAATCTTAACGAGGTCCTGACCTTTTGACCACTCCAGACAAGGATGTTGAGGAATTAGACAATAATAAAGCCCCGAAAAATCGGGGCTTGTTTAGAAAAGCTCCCCCTGCTGGACTTGAACCAGCGACCCTCTGATTAACAGTCAGATGCTCTAACCAACTGAGCTAAGGAGGAATACCTTCCCTTTCGGGGCAGCAAAAATAGGGATATTAAGCTTTATCAACAAGGTATTCACAACCAATTTTAGCGGAAAATATTCCACAGGCCATTGCTTTCTTCCATTCCCACAAAAACGCCTTCTTCCCTCAGCTCTACTGGCCAGTGTTTTAAGTAATATCCTTCGCCACTTACATTACGGCCATTCTCCATATTGTATTTGTAACGGTGCAGCGGACAAACCACATTTCCCAACGCATCAATATTTCCATCCGCCATAATTCCACCGGCATGCGGACATTTATACGCAAAGGCAAACGCCGCTTCCTGGTGTTTGCCCACACATATTTTTTTACCTTTTAGTTCAATGACGGCAATATTATTAGCAGCAAAGTCCAGCTCGTTGATATGGTCAGCTATTTTATGCCAGGTGTATTTCCGTTCCATTTTTAATAAAGGAATTCGGTCTTGTAGGGATATCGTATGCGGTACAATTCTCTTACTTTCTGAAGTATAGTTTGGCGTAGTACATCTATATTTCTTTTTTCAATCGCCGATACAAAAACAGCATTTCCGTTTGTTTCGCCATTCCACCGGTCCCGCAGGTCTTCTAATATTTCATTTTTAGTACTTTCTTCCAGCCATTCATCAAATGTATGGGCTTCGTACAAATCCATTTTATTGAAAATAGTAAGGGTCGGTTTTTCAAATGCATTCAACTCCTGCAATGTTTTATTCACCACACCTAACTGGTCTTCATAAGCCGGGTGAGAGATGTCAACCACATGCAATAAAATATCTGCTTCCCGTACTTCATCCAATGTACTTTTAAAGCTTTCCACCAAATGGTGCGGCAACTTACGGATGAACCCGACCGTATCACTTAACAAGAAAGGAGTAGTATCAAAAACCACTTTGCTGGTCGTGGTATCGAGTGTAGCAAATAATTTATTCTCTGCAAATACATCTCTTTTACTCAGCAAATTCATGATGGTTGATTTGCCAACATTGGTATAACCAACCAATGCCACCCGGATAAATTCTCCCCGGTCTTTACGTTGTGTAAATGCCTGCTTGTCTATTTCTGCTAATCGTTTTCTCAGCAATGTTATTTTATCTCTTACGATACGACGGTCAGTTTCTATTTCGCTTTCACCGGGGCCTCTTGTACCGATACCACCACCTAACCGTTCAAGGTGTTTCCACATGCCCCTCAACCGGGGTAATATATACTGGTATTGCGCCAGTTCTACCTGTGCTTTTGCCTGTGCTGTTTTGGCCCGGCGGGCAAAAATGTCGAGGATCAGATCGCTGCGATCGATCACTTTTACATTTGTTTCCTTTTCTATGTTATTGATCTGTGCGCCGCTGAGCTCATCATCAAAAATGATAATGCGTACATCTTTCCCCTGTACATATTTTTTGATCTCCTCCAGCTTTCCTTTACCAACAAAAGTCCTGCTATCAGGGTGCTGCAGTTTTTGTGTGAATCGCTTGACGGTAACCGCACCGGCTGTTTCGGCAAGAAATGCCAGCTCATCTAAATATTCATGTACCTGCTGTTCTGTTTGGTCTTTATGTACCAAACCTATCAACACCGCTTTTTCTTCTTGTTGTATAATATTTTTCTTATCAAGCATAGTAGTAATAAAAATCCCCGCCTTCGACGGGGGAAATGCAAAGCTAAAAAATACTTCTTCGCAATGGTGGTGAAGTGTAAAATAAAAAAGCGATTCGTTTAAGGAATCGCTTTTGAAAAAGTTAATACCTCCCTTAAAAGGCAGGGAAATTTATAATCCGCTTAGTGTTAAACCGATAGAATAAGGTCTTACTTCTGGCCCAAGACCGTCTTTGATAAGTGGGGTAAACTGGTAACTGCCAAATACAGTAAAATGTCCCATACCTACTCTGCCCATTGCAGAAATGCGGGTCTTGTTTAAAAAACGTTTACTGGCTTCTTTCATCACATAGTCATTGATAGTAGTACCCGCCTTGCTTTGAAACTTTGTATTGCGGGTATGTGCAGTTAACAGGGTGCCTACTTTTACACCAACGGCCCACTTAAAACCATTACCTGTAACAGGGTCAGCAGAAAAACGGAATTCAATGGGTGCTTCTAAATATACAGTTGCCAGTTTCGTTTTTTTGAAATTATTGGTATCAGACTGGTTGGTAAATTGAAGCGTAGGCGTATTATCTTTTATACCAACATGTGTTTTGGTGAAAAGCATATGGTCAGAAGCGATGCCAGGTCCAAAAGCCATACTAAGTTTAGGATTGGTTTTGAACGGAAAATCAAACATAAAATACACATTAAAACTCTTGGATAAACCGCTGGTAGTAATGGTATCCGGCTTTCCGGCCCAGGCCGTATATCCGAGTTGCAACATGAAATGGTCATTCGGCCGGTTACTCATGTCCGGAATATCTTTCTTCTTTTTAACAGGAGTCTCCTGTGCTACTAAAAAAGTAGTGACAAAAAGGGAACAGAAAAACAATGGTAAAATCTTCTTCATATAATTTCAAGTAGTGGACAAATGTATTTTCATCCCGGTTAACAAAAGGTTAAAGAACCTTTTATTTAAATTCTGACGGCGGACTAATAAAAAAGCGGAACACTGTTCCGCTTTTTGAATATTGTGGACCCTGCAGGGCACGATCCTGCGACCCCCTGATTATGAGTCAGGTGCTCTAACCAACTGAGCTAAGGGTCCTGACTGACTTAACAGTCAATGATTTATTCTGTTTCTATTATAAAGAGCTGGTTGCTAAAAACCGGGAACTAAATGCTCCGGGGCGCAAAAATAAAAAAATATAGCAGACAAAGGAACTTATTTCACTTCTTCAAAATCAATATAATCTCCGGCCTTCGTTTTTGGAGATGGATCAGAAGGAGAAGGTTGTGGTGTAAAGCCCTGCTGCTGCTGCATTTGCTCCTGCATATGGCTCTGCATTTCCCGGAAACTTTTTTTAATTTTTCGGCTGGCTAAATAAACCGGGATGACCAATTTAAAAATGAATTGGTATAATATGTAGGCCAGGATGGCGTATAACACATATTTCATACTGTAAAGATAAGTAGCGTTACTTTTCTGTCGCCGGGAAATAGGGCCGGTTTACCGAAATCTTACCAAAGCGAATGCCATCTTATTTTAATATTATCAAGCTTACTTTTTACCTCAATGTATTTGGCAGATACCTCCTTTTTCCCCTATATTTGCACTGGAAATAGCAGTAAGAAGGGAACGAGGCCGTTCCCTTCTTCTTTTATACCCCATGAACGGAGAACCACAAATACAGGCGATTGAACACAAAATGGAGGCATTGATTGGCGCAGAACCGGATTTATTTCTGGTAGAAGTAAAAATCAAGCCGACCAATAATATAAAAGTGTTTATTGATGGTGACCAGGGGATCAGCATCGAGAAACTAGTGCAATTCAACCGGAAGCTGTACAAAGACCTGGAAGAAGGTGGAATGTATCCCAATGGTGATTTTTCCCTGGAAGTATCATCGCCGGGATTGGATGAGCCGCTAAAGATGCATCGTCAGTACCTGAAAAATATTGGCCGTTTTGTAGAAGTGGTAGAAAACGATGGCACTAAAAAAGAAGGTAAACTGGTGAGTGCAACCGAAGAGCAGATTGTGATTGAAGAAATAAAAGGAAAAGGCAAGAAAATGGAAACAGTGCAACACACTATTTCTGTTGAGAATATCAAAACAACAAAAATTCAAATTAAATTTTAACCTAACAGCGTTCAAAATTTTGTGTTATGGCAAGTATCAACCTGATAGAGGCGTTCCAGGATTTTAAAGAGGCAGAAAACATTGACCGTCCTACCATGATGAAAGTGGTGGAAGACGTATTTAAGACATTGCTGCGTAAAAAATACACCAGCGATGACAATTTTGACGTAATCGTTAATGCCGAAAAAGGTGACCTGGAGATTATCCGCCGCCGGATGATTGTGGAAGACGGACAAGTAGAAGATCCGCTGGCGCAAGTGGCTTATTCTGATGCTGTGAAAATAGAACCTGACTTTGAAGTGGGCGAAGAATTATATGAAGAGATTGACCTGCTTGACTTTGGCCGCCGTGCTATTTTGGCTGCCAAACAAACACTGGCCAGTCGTATCAGCGATTTGAAGAAAAATGTTTTAGCTAAAAAATATGGTGACAGGGTAGGTGATATCATCAGCGCAGAAGTATACCAGGTATGGAAAAAAGAGATTTTGTTGTTAGATGAAGAAGGCAATGAACTGATTTTGCCAAAAAGTGAACAAATACCACAGGATTATTTCAAAAAAGGGGAAAGCATCCGTGCTGTTGTGAAGAAGGTAGATATGAAGAATAACAACCCGGTTATCATTTTGTCAAGAACCTCACCAGAGTTTTTGGCCAAATTATTAGAAATAGAAGTACCGGAGATTTTTGACGGACTGATTGTGATAAAGAAAATTGTAAGGGATCCGGGAGAAAGGGCTAAAGTTGCAGTAGAATCTTATGATGATCGGATTGACCCGGTTGGAGCCTGTGTGGGTATGAAGGGTAGCCGTATTCATGGTATTGTAAGAGAATTAAAGAATGAGAATATTGATGTTATCAACTGGACCAGCAATATACAGTTGTTGATACAGCGTTCATTGACGCCGGCTAAAATTACCAGTATGGAACTGGATAATGAGGGCCATCACGCCAATGTTTACCTGAAACCAGACCAGGTTTCCCTCGCCATCGGACGCCGCGGGGTAAATATCAAACTGGCCTGCGAATTGACAGGGTATGAATTGGATGTATATCGTGACAATGAAGGCGAAGTAGAAGAATTTGATATTGATCTTGAAGAATTCAGTGATGAAATAGAGGCATGGATCATTGATGAACTGAAAAGAGTAGGTTGTGATACCGGAAGAAGTGTGCTGAACCTGACTCCTGAAGAGTTAGAGAGAAGAACAGACCTTGAAAAAGAAACCATTGCTGACGTAAGAAGAATATTGAAAGAAGAATTTGAAAAAGAATAAAGTTGTGAATAGCTGAATAGTCAATGGTCAACAAACCATGTAGCGTATTCACTTTTCACCATTCACAATTGACAATTAAAAAACCTGAATGTCAGAATTAAAACTTCCAAGATTATTAGCAGCGGCTAAGGAATTTAACGTTGGTCAGGATACCATTATTGAATTCCTGTTAGGAAAAGGATTTCCTAAAGATGAGCTGAAGCCTACGTCCAAATTGACTGAGGACATGTATCGTTCCCTGCAACAGGAATTCTCCAGCGATAAAGCAGCAAAAATTAAAAGCGATCAGCTTGAATTGCCAAAGGGTTCGCAGGCAGAGGCCAAAAAGAAAAAAGAAGATGAAGAAATAAGCTTTAAGAAAGACGAAAAACCGGCAGCTAAAGCAATTGTAAAGAAAGAAGAGGTAAAGCCTGTTGAAGAAGTAAAACCGGTAAAGGAAATAGAAAAGGAAAAAGAAGAAGTAAAACCAGTCGAAGAAATAGTAAAGGCAGAGGCTCCAGAAATTGAAGGACCGAAAGTGCTGAAGAAAATTGACCTCTCAACTATTGATTCATCTACCCGGCCAAAGAAAATAACAAAAGTTAAGAAAGAAGAAGAGGCAAAAACGGTTGAAGATGAAAAATCAACGAAAGGCAAAGCGAAAAAAGGAAAGAAGGAAGAGGAAGTAAAACCGGTTGTAGAAGTAAAAGCAAAAGAAGAGCCTACACCTGTTGTACCAGAGGAAGAACAGCAGGCGGTTATTGAAAATATAGAAGTAGAAAAATTAACCGGACCCAAGATCCTCGGAAAAATTGATCTGCCGGTTGATAATGATACAAGACCTGTTAAAGACGAAAAGAAAAAAAGAAAACGTATCCCGATTGAAAAGAAGGATACAGGCAGAAGAGAAATATTTATTAATAAGGATACTGCTGGCGGAGACAGAAGACAAGGTGGTGGAACAGGCGCCGGTGGTGGCGGCAACTTTAACCGAGGCAGAGGTGGTGCGGCAGGTGGCGGTAATCGCAGACCCGCAGCTACTGGTCGCCGGGAAGATAAACTGATCGACTCAAAAGAAATTCAGGAGAAAATAAGGGAGACGCAGGCCAAACTGGCCGGCGGTGGCGGTAAAGGCAAAGGATTAAAAGCAAGATTACGCCGTGAGAAAAGACAGGAAATAGCCGATGCACAGGGCGAAATGACCGATGATAACAAACTGCAGGTAACGGAGTTTATCAGTGTTAGCGAATTAGCCAACCTGATGGACGTAAGTTTTGCGGAAGTGATCAGTAAGTGTATGGGTCTTGGTATCATGGTGTCTATCAACCAGCGGTTAGATGCAGAAGTAATTGAATTAGTAGCCAGTGAGTTTGGTTTTGATGTGGAATTCATCAATATGGAGAAGCAAATGGAAATGGAGGAAGAAGATGATGAGGATGAAGAAGAAGATTTGAAACCCCGTTCACCCATTGTTACCATCATGGGCCACGTTGACCATGGTAAAACATCATTGCTTGACCATATCCGTAGTGCCAATGTTGTAGCTGGTGAAGCCGGTGGTATCACACAGCATATTGGTGCCTACCAGGTAGAATTAGCCAATGGAAAAGAAATCACTTTCCTCGATACACCCGGTCACGAAGCGTTTACAGCGATGAGGGCAAGAGGTGCTAAGGTTACCGACATTGCGGTGATAGTTGTCGCAGCAGATGATGCGGTGATGCCACAAACCCGTGAAGCTATCAGCCATGCACAGGCAGCTGGTGTGCCGATGATTTTTGCGATCAATAAAATTGATAAGGATGGAGCAAATTCGAAAAAGATATATGAGCAACTTTCACAAATGAACATACTGGTGGAAGAGTGGGGTGGAAAATTTCAAAGCCAGGAAATTGCTGCTAAAAAAGGATTGAACATTGACAAGTTGCTTGAAAAAATCCTGTTGGAAGCAGAACTGCTGGAATTAAAAGCCAACCCTGATCGTGAAGCTACAGGAACAATCATTGAAGCTTCCTTGGATAAAGGCCGTGGTTATGTAGCCACTTTGCTTGTAGAAAATGGAACGCTGAAGCCGGGAGACCTGATTGTAAGTGGTCAGTACTTTGGCCGTGTGAAAGCAATGTTCAACGAAAGAAATAAAAAAGAAGAAAAAGCAGGCCCTTCTGCACCTGCGGTTATATTAGGATTGAATGGGGCACCCCAGGCCGGTGAAAAATTCAAAGTATATGCAGATGAAGCGGAAGCAAAAGAAATAGCTTATCGCCGTGCACAGATTTTGAGAGAGCAGGGTATCAGAACGAAGAAACATATTACACTCGATGAGATCGGACGACGCCTGGCATTGGGAAGCTTCAAAGAATTGAAAGTTATCATTAAAGGTGACGTGGATGGTTCTGTTGAAGCCCTGAGTGACTCCTTACAGAAACTTTCTACCCAGGAAATCTTGGTGAGTGTAATTCACAAAGGTGTAGGACAGATCAATGAGAGTGATATCGTACTGGCAGAAGCCTCGGATGCCATTGTTATTGCGTTCAACGTTCGTCCTTCATTACAAGCTTCTAAACTGGCAGATAATGCCGGTATTGAAATAAAGATGTATTCTATCATCTATAATGCGATAGAAGAAGTGAAGAGTGCTATGGAGGGTATGCTGGAGCCTAAAGTGCAGGAAAAAATTGTTGCGAATGTGGAGATCAGGGAAGTATTCAAATTTGATAAAGCAACGGTAGCCGGTTGTCAGGTACTGGATGGAAAAATTAAAAGAGATTCTAAGGTTCGCCTGATTCGTGACGGTATCGTAATTTATCCTACTGGTGATGCAAGTGCTGAGCTGGCTTCGTTGAAGCGATTTAAAGATGATGCGAAAGAGGTGTTATCGGGAATGGAATGCGGATTAACGATTAAAAACTTTAGCGATTATAAAGTAGGAGATGTGGTTGAAGCGTATGAGATTGAAGAGGTGAAGAGAACGCTGTAAGAAATCAAGGAACTTGGTACAAGAAACAAGAATACATCGTGCAAAGCACAAATATTCTTCACTTAAAACGACCTTCTTGTACCTTGTGGCTTGCACCTTGTGCCTTCCTAACAAAATTTTGTTAAATACGTAGCCTTTTCCCATTAAGTTTTACAGGTAAATCTATTTTTGAGTTTATGCTTTATATGAAAAGAATATTCACTGCTTGTTTCCTGTTAGTGTGTTTCACTACGGTGGCTCAGTCGCAGGCAAAGAAAGTAGTAGCAGATAAAATTGCTGCTGTAGTAGGTGATAGGATCATTCTTCAGTCTGATATCACCAATTCCATTTTAGATATAGCCCGGCAGGGAGGAACTGTTCCTGAAAATGCCGAATGTCTGTTGATGGAACAAGCCATCGTTTCAAAAGTGCTCATGTTGCAGGCCGAAAAAGACTCATTACCGGTAACCGATGATGAGGTGGAAGCTGAACTTGACCAAAAGATACGGTACTATATTAACCAGCTGGGCAGCCAGGAAGCTTTGGAAGAAATGGCCGGTAAAAGCATTTACCAGATCAAAGATGATGCAAGGGAATCTGTAAAAGAGCAAAAACTTTCTGGTGCGATGCAACGGAAAATAGTGGATAATGTAAGGATCACTCCTAATGAAGTAAAAGCCTTCTTTGATAAAATTCCGACCGACAGCTTACCTTTTTATGAATCTGAACTGGAGATCTGCCAGATAATAAGTTACCCCAAAGCTTCCAGGGAACTGGAGCAGTATATTGTTGGGGAAATGAACAACTACAAAAAACAGATTGAAACTAAAATAACCAGTTTTGATGCATTAGCTAAAAAAGTATCAGAAGATCCGGGCAGTAAAGAACGGGGTGGCCAGTATCAAATCAACAGGAATGAAAAAAGCTGGGATCCTATTTTTATGTCTACCGCATTTCGATTAAAAGAAGGAGAAATTTCCCTTCCCGTAAAATCAAAATTTGGTTATCACATCATACAAATGGTACAGCGAAATGGTGACGATGCAATTGTTCGTCACATTCTCCGCATACCACCTGTAACAGATGATGAAATAAAGCAAGCCAGCAAAAAATTGGATTCAGTTCGTTCCAACATTATAGCCGGAAAAATTAGTTTTAATTCCGCTGCGTCCAAATACAGTGATGATGAAACGGCCAAATTTGCCGGCCCCTGCCTTACAAACAGAGATGGTTCCACCTATGTTACCATTGATGCATTAGATAAAGACATGGTAGGAATGCTTGGAAAAATGAAGATCAGTGATATTTCCCAACCAACCGCTTATACGGATGAACAGGGAAAAAAAGGTGTAAGAATCGTTTTCCTGAAATCCCGTTCCGAACCGCACAGAATGAACCTGCATGATGACTACAGCAGGATCTCGCAGTTTGCCCTCGAAGAAAAAAAGGCAAAAGCAATGGAAAAATGGCTGGCTACAAAATTGCCAACCTATTACATTAATGTGGATCCTCAGACAGAAACAGAATGCCCTCAACTAAAGAAATTTGCAGCTGAAAGAAAATCATTCTAAGCTGTTTTAGTAAATTAAGTGAAAGCCGTTACTGATGTAGCGGCTTTTTTCTTTTGCGGAAATACCCGTAAAAAGAGTCTAAAAATCACAGTATAGAATTTTTCAACCGGGTAAGATTGTTGTCCCAGCCACTTGTTCCGCCCACACCAGGAAATTTGGCGCTAATTGAGTCAATCTATTAATTATGTGATTCCCTTAAAAGTGTACACCTATCCAACCTTGATTCCTCATTATTACTAACCAGGCCAGTCTTTTTACCTGGAAAGTAGAGATAGACGCCGCCCCTGGGAGGGCTGCTCCCCGCCATTTTTATATTGCCTGCTGCGACCGGCTGAGTTGATGAATTAATACAATCATATTACTGTTATCGCCTACCTTTGCCGCTTCCATGAGTGATCCTATTAAACATGAATGCGGACTGGCATTCATCCGGCTAAGGAAATCCTTCTCTTATTACCAGCAACAGTATGGCACGGTGCTGTGGGGGCTTAATAAGCTGTACCTGCTGATGGAAAAACAGCATAATCGTGGACAAGATGGAGCTGGTGTAGCGGCGGTCAAATTAAATGTAGAACCTGGCTATCCTTTTTTACATCGTATGCGCAGTGGGATGCCGCAGGCTATTGCAGATGTATTCAAAAAAATTGGTGCGGAAGTAGATGAATTGGTAAAATTCAATCCCGATATTAAAAATCACCCGGGGCTGATGAAAGGCCATATTAATTTCCTGGGAGAATTGATGCTCGGGCATCTTCGCTATGGTACACAAGGAAAAAATAATGCAGAGTTTTGCCATCCTTTTTTAAAAAGAGATACCATACCGGCAAGGAATCTTGCGTTGGCAGGAAATTTCAACTTAGTTAATACAGAAGAACTTTTTTCATTGGTCAATATTGATCCGGGAGAATTTCAGCGGCAAAGTGACCTGGCTGCTATGATGGAAGTCATTCATCATTTTCTGTTGAAGGCTGATGAATTATCTCCGCACCACATGGATATAAAAGGGGTACTTAAAAAAGCATTGGCGTTATTCGACGGTGGCTTTCATGTTGGAGGTATGACGGGTAATGGAATCGGCTTTGTTTTCCGGGATGCACACGGTATCCGTCCTTCCTATTATTATATCAATGATGAAGTTGTGGTGGCGGCATCTGAAAGAGCGGCTATACGAACAGCGTTTAATGTAGGTGAAAATGAAGTACAGGAACTGATGCCGGGACATGCATTGATAGTAAATGAAAAAGGAGACGTTGAAATTGCGCAGATACTGGAACCCAAAGAAAGAAAAGCCTGCAGTTTTGAACGCATTTATTTTTCGAGGGGAAGCGATGAAAAAATTTACCGTGAACGACTGGCGTTAGGGTACAACCTTAGTGAACAAGTATTGAATACGATTGACTATGACCTGAAGAATACTATTTTTTCTTTTATTCCCAATACTGCTGAAACAGCTTTTTATGGAATGCTGAAAGGCATGGAAGATTACCTCAATAAGGTAAAGATTGAACGGATTCTCAGCTGGGGGAAAGACTATGATGCAGAGAAGCTGGCTGAAATGGTGAATCGACGCATCCGTATTGAAAAGATTGCCATTAAGGATGTAAAGATGCGGACTTTTATTACGGAGGATGTAAACCGTAATGAAATGGTGCAACACGTCTATGATATTACATACGGCACTGTTCGTCCCGGAGAAGATACATTAGTTGTAATTGATGATTCAATAGTCCGTGGAACGACTTTAAAGGAGAGCATCATCCGCATGTTGGGAAGGCTGAAACCCAAACGAATTGTGGTTGTGTCCTCCTCGCCACAAATCCGTTATCCTGATTGCTATGGAATTGATATGAGCAAGATGGGGGACTTTATTGCTTTTAATGCAGCGGTTGAACTGATGAGAGAAAGAGGAAAAGAAAATCATCTCAAAGAACTACTGGAAAAGTGTAAAGACCTGCAACGTAATAATCAATTGCATTCGGAGAATGTAGTGAAGCAATTGTATAAACAGTTTACAACGGAAGAAATTTCTGCCAAGATCGCACAACTCATCACTCCACCCGGTCTTACTATTCCGGTGGATGTTATTTTCCAGAGTATCGAAGACCTTCACAAATCGTGCCCCAACAATCTTGGCGACTGGTATTTTACCGGCAACTATCCTACCCCAGGGGGTAATAAAGTGGTGAACAAGGCTTTTATCAATTATATGGAAGGGAAAAATGTGAGAGGGTATTAAACCATAACAAGGCAGTAGCATTATATATAGGATAGCAAATTCATGTTTTAAAATTATAGCGGATGAAAACTTTACTACTTGTTCGTCATGCCAAAAGCGACTGGGGTGACCCCAGTCTGGATGATTTTGACAGGCCACTTAATGAGCGGGGAAAAAAGGATGCTCCTATAATGGCGCAACGTTTATTGGACAAGAAAATAAAGATTGATGCATTTATTGCCAGTCCCGCAAAAAGAGCGGCGAAAACGGCTAAATTTTTTGCTGAAGCGTTCAAGCACAAAAAAGACGAAATAGAGTTCAAGGAAAAATTATATCTCGCAGAGCCGGCTACTTTTTTCTCGGTGATTTCTGCTGCGGATGATGCTTTTAAAACGATAGCTGTCTTTTCTCATAATTATGGCATTACCGATTTTGCCAATCAATTGACCGATACCAGGATCGATAATATTCCTACCTGCGGTGTCTTTGCTATAAAAATTCACAGCGATACATGGAGTGATTTCGCCAATGCTAAAAAGGAGTTTTGGTTTTTTGACTATCCCAAAGCGGTATCGTAAGATTGAGCTAAGAATAATTCAATCCTTTTTGTAAGAGTCGGGTTGGCAACTATCAACGGAACCTGGTAGTTATAGTTTGTTGCCATTGTTAATGCATTGTTCAATGAAAAACTTTTTTGGGTGTAGCAGAGTGCAATTCCTTTTCCCATCAAATAATTACCTAGGTATTCCTGTTCTGTTTGTCCCGGTGTAGGGATAAGTATGCTTTTCTTTTGCAACGCCATAATATCCATTACTGTACTATATCCACTGCGACTGATGACATATGCTGCTTGCTGCATTTCCGTATTTAATTCTTCAGCGGGTAAATGATTGTAAAATTTTATCATGTTAGTAGAAGGAATCAGGGATGCAGCTCCGGGCAGGCCTCTTACGATGGTGGCCGAACCGTTATAATGGCTGATCTCCGGAATGATTTTTTCTTCCAGGATACTACGCTGGGGCTCTGGCCCGGAGAGAATGATCAGCAAATGATCTTTCTTTTCACCAACATCTTTCTTTTCAAATCTTGAAAGCAAGCCAATATAATGTACAGGAATAGCTGGTTTTAATGGCGGATGTGATAATTCTCCAGCCAGGTTATTTTCACTTTCTGTACCAGCCTGGTCTGCCGAAAGATCCGGTACCCAGCATTCTGTGAAACGATTGATGTATTTGTAATTCCTTTTCTGCAGGATATTCTCAGTCCATTTACCTGCCGAACTTTTTATCATCAGCTGGTGAGTGATAAAAATGCAGGGAATTGTGGAATGATATAAACCGTAACGGTTGTCGCTGATAACAGCATCAAAATGATGTTGAGCTGTCATTTTTTTTAACCAGAGATGTTCGTATAAAATTGCCCGGCGCATTTTCGGTCCCTGCTGTATCATTTTCCAGATAAGGCCCCTTGCTGTTTTGGCGTAATGTATCCGGTAACCGGGTAATGGCAGAAAGGGGAGTTCGGGGAATTCGGTTTTCAGTAACTGCTCCTGCGCCCCTTCTCCGGCGAGCCATACATCGCAGCCTTGTGCCAGCAATTCCCGGATAACAGGGATGCAGCGGGTGGCATGGCCCAGCCCCCAGTCGAGCGGCGCCACAAGAATGCGGAGTTTCCCCTGTATTTTCTCCTTTGGTAGCTGATTCATGTTAATTTTTTACCCGTTTTGGCTAAACAGCATACTAATTTGTTTGTAAAATAGTTTTAATTTAGAACTTCCAATTATGAAGACAATAAACAAAATAGTAGTAGCCTTGTTATTAGTGGTATTTCTGGCGGCATGTAATAAAAATTATTATTCCGGCAGTGGTAAAGGCGGCAAAAATTGTGGCTGCCCAAGCCACAAAGGAATGACCGGCTACTAAACCAGCAATAATATGATAAGCTCCAACCGAAGCCTGTTAGTACTTTTCAAAACCGGTTTGCTGGACGAAAAAGCCATGGAGCGACAGGTGGAATGTTTGAACAAAATTTTAGTTAAAACGGACTCTCCCGAAAATTTTTGCACTGCACATGAACTGGTTGACCGCAACCGGGTTACTTCCAATAAAAAGAAATTATTGAAGGAATCAAAACATGTCAGATTGAGGCCGTTTCGGTTTCTAATCAATAAGAATTAGAGTAGAAAAATTTCTACGACAATTTTTTTAATGCCTCTCTTAGTTTTCCAATCATCTCATTGATCTCTTCTTTTTTACAAGTGCCTACACTAAGCCGGTACCAGGCAGAACTTCTGTCGGCACCAAAAGCATAAAAAGGAACAACGGCAAGCCCGGCAGTATTGAGGATATAGGCAGTTACTTCGCTTTGGTCGGCCAGCACTTTTCCATCAGGCGTCTTTCTACCAACGAGATCAATTTTTATTGTGAGATAGATAGCCGCTTCAGGTGCGATGGCATCAACAGCTAAGCCTTCATTTTTTAGTTGTGTAAAACCATCATAGATGCGGCGCAATCTTTCTTCTACTTCTGATTTAAAGCCGGATAAATATTTTTTAATACCATCCCTGTTGCCCAGATAATATGCCACGGCCTTTTGTTCTGCCATGGGTGCCCATGCACCGATATGCGTAAGGATAGCCTTCATTTTATTAATGACCGTAGCAGGTCCCATGCTCCAGCCAACCCGTACACCGGTAGCAGCAAATACTTTGCTGATCGCATCTATAAAGATGGTGTATTCTCTCATTGCGGGACGAAGGGAAACAGGATTATAATGTTTTATATCGCCATACGTAAGATGCCAGTACATCTGGTCATACATTACATATAGTTTTTTTTCACCCTCACCACGCCTTGTATTTTCTTCTATCACCAGGTCACAGATGGCTTCCAGTTCTTCTTTTTTAAAAGTAGTGCCGGTTGGGTTTTGTGGCGAGCACAAAGAAATCAATGTCGCTTCTTTTATATGCGGACGAAGATCATTCGCTGTTGGCATAAAATTGTTGGCGGCTGTTGCTTCCACTACAATATGTTCGCCACTTACGAAGTGGGTATAGTGATTATTATTCCAGCTGGGAACTGCATACATTATTTTATCACCTTTATCACATACTGCTCTGAACACCGCATAAATTAACGGACGACCACCAGAAGCAACTAATATTTCATTGGTGCCATAGTCCAATCCTTCTTCATCTCTTATAAAAGAATGAATGGCTTCTCTCAAATCTAAATTGCCTTCTGCCGCCGGATAATTAGTGAAATGTTTTCTGTAAGCTTCTACGATCGCATCTTCCAGTTCTTTAGGGATTGGAAAAATGGAAGGATCAAAATCGCCGACGGTGAAATTGTAGATCCGTTCGCCCTGGCGGATTTTTTCCCTGATCTCACCACCTAGTTTTACGATTTCAGAACCGATTAATGTTTCGGATAAATGTGACAGTTTCATAACCCATCCTTTGGGGCAAAAGTAACGGAAATGATGGAGATGGGTGGCATGGGTGATTAGATACTATCTGTTATTGGCGGAATAAAAAAACCGCCACAAGGGCGGCTTTCCTCGTAAAAACAGTCTCACTAATGTCTTCCTTTTGCTTTGCCTTTATTGTGGCCATTTCTTTTGTATTTAGCTTCTTTGCTATTTTTTATTATTACCTGGCTACGGTTTGCTTTATACCCTGCATATTTTATCTTATGTTCATTATGATATTTATACGCATTAGGCTGGTTAATCACTACTTTGTATCCATTGTAAAGATTATACCCGCTGTATGCATGCGGCAAACCATTAGAGTACACCCATTTGCCAGCGGGGTTTAGGTGAACAAATTTCTTATTCGGGACATAATAATAGGTTTCAATATCAGGTAAATAGTAATAGTCTACATGATCATATCCAACGGGTCCCCAATCTGGCTGAGATCCGATATTTACACTAATGCGAACCTGTGCACTTGTCTTGTTAAAAGCAGAGACAAAAAAAATGATAGCTGCTAACAGAATGATCTTTTTCATGACATTTTATTTTATATCTAGAATATCCGAATATCATGCCAAGACAGGAAAATTGGATAACAGTGATTGTTTTCAACTGATATTCATAATAGTAGGAGATTAGTAAGGAAGAGCTAAACAATGATTTTTTTTGATGATGGGTATATTCTTGCCCTATTTTAAAAAGATAAAGTAGCCCGGATGCTTCCAGTAAGATTCTACTATTAAGAGGAAATATTACGAATACTCTACCACCACCTTACTATTATCATACAAATCATACTTCACAAACACTATGCAACCTGGCTGGTATTTTGGTAAGGAGGCTTCTGCTATCACGCCTTTGGCTTTACCAGGGAAGGCTGGCATTAGATCGGGAAGCACTTCCAGTTCTAATTCAACATAAGGATTGTTGCCATTTACATGTACACCAAGCAGTGTAATTTTTTTAATGATAGCCCTGGCAGCTTTGCCGGATACAAGAATGGCCTCATTGTCTTTCTGCATTTGCTCCAACTCTGTTTTCATGATGGCAGCATCAGGCTGAGAAGTAATAGTGTTTGCTACTTGCTTACCACCACTGAAATCTAGTGCCACATTCATTTCATTTTTAGGGTCGATCTTGACTGGCAATTCCATTCCGGGCACATAGGCTCCCGGGTTTATTCTTGATACCAATACCCGGCATTCGGTAGTATATTTTTGACCAAAATTATTTTTTACTTCCAGTACTAATTTTACCTGTGGATTATTATTAATAGTAACTCCAGTGTCTTTTACTTCCAGGATTCTTGCTTTGCCGGGGAGACCTGTTTTTTGTAAACGGCTGGCATTGATCATCGGTTTGAAGAAGAGGCGATAGAATAAATAAAACATACCGCCAAAAAGAACCAGCATGCCGATTCCCATATAGAGACCCATGGAGCCAGCCGTAGCGATGACTGCAATAACGCCTGCCAGTAAACCAACGATGCCACCGATAAGGCCAATCCAGATACCTGCATTCATTTTCATTGTAAGAAAAAAATTTGTTTCCCACAAAGGCACAAAGAACACAAAACAGTTATAAAGGACGGCACCATTTTATTTGTGCTCTTTGTGTCTCTGTGGGAGATGTATTTATTCAATCGGTTTATAGTCTTTAAATAAATTCAGTTTCGTTCCCTCTACCTGTTGACGATAAGCCGCCCATTTACCTGTCAGAAAATTATTGATTCGCTGAACAGCCTTGCCAATCATCATCTCTGCATTCTGCACCATTTTTTCTTCTTGTGCGCCGGGAGCTACATTTTTAGAACCGATATATTGCATAGCTATTTGCATGATACGTTGTACGGTCATTCCCGGATCCCGGTTGATACCTTGCTTATCAGAAGTTTTGCCGCTGATAAATTCACGGATTACTTTAATACTATCCAGCATCATCTTAGTTGTTTTGCGAAGTGAATCAGCATCCTTTCCTTCCAGGTCTTTTACCTGTGCAGTTATCTTGGTACATACATCTTCACTCTCATTCAGGCGATCTATTCCTTCAGTTAATTTATCTGCACTTTTTCTGATCCGGTTATACATATTTCTTTGTGCCAGTTTCACCGCATTACGATTCCCTAATCTGGGATCATCATTTACTTTTATAAAAGTAGAATCAGCTTCTTTGTTTAATGCAAACACTATTTTATATGTCCCTGGTAATACCTGGAAACCTCCTGGTTCTGGTGAGCCGGGTCTTGGTTTAGGTGAGCCGGGCTGACGAAATCCTTTTTCTTCCATGAACCAGTACTGGCGGTTGAAACCTGTATCTGTTTTCCACTTCAGATTGCGGATATTTTCATTTTTATCGTTGTATATCTTTACGGTTACACTGTCCATTCTTGCTTTCTTTGCTGAAGTGTCGGGAAGATTATTGACAAACCAGGATATCGCAGCACCACGGTTCCTGTTCGGCGCATCCCAAAGTCCCATCACACTCCATTCATAACCAGGAGCGGCCCGGTATTGTGCCTGGTAAGCATCCGGCGCAGCAAAGACGGTCAATTTTTTTGCTAGAGCACCATTAGCTGCTGCTACTTTTCTTAACGGACGAATATCATCCATTATCCATAATGCCCTGCCGAAAGTAGCGATGGCCAGATCAGCTTCTCTTTCCTGAATCGCCAAATCATAAGTGGAAACAGAGGGATAGCCATTTTTCCATTGCTGAAAACTATTTCCATTGTCAAAGCTTATCCAAAGTCCCTGTTCTGTTCCTGCAAAAATCAAATTGGGTTCTGCAGGATCTTGTAATACACACAAAGCATAACCAGTAACTTTTCTTTCGTCAACCAATCTTGTCCATGTTTTGCCAAAATCGGTAGTGCGGAAAATATAAGGTTTGAAATCACCACGGCGGTAATCGTTCGCTACAACAAATACTTCACCTGCATTATGCCTTGATGCTTTTATCTGTGGTATCCAGCAACCTGCGGGCAAGCCCGGAATTTTTCCCCGAAAGCTGGTCCATGTTTTTCCATCGTCTGTTGTCAATTGTACATTGCCATCATCAGTGCCCACCCAGATAACACCCTTTTGTTTGGTGGATGGTTCAATCGCAAGAATAGTACAGTGATTTTCTGCACCGGTAATATCTAATGTTAATCCACCGGTGGTGCTTTGGTCAATTTTTGCAGAGTCGTTGGTAGTCAGATCCGGTGAAATAGTTTCCCAGCTGGCTCCTTTGTTATTGCTTTTATGCACATGCTGACTTCCGTAATAAATTGTATTCTTATCAAATGGGTCTTGTGCAATAGCTGCATTCCAATTGAATCGGTACATGTTTTTTTCATCGGTGCCTAAATAGGGCGGACGAATATTCCAGCGTTCGCCGGTTTTGTAGTTCACTCTTCCCACATTACCACCCTGGCTCATACTATATACCCAACCAGCCTCATCTGCATCAGGCATTGCATCAAAACCATCACCACCTCCTATATTGCTCCAGTAATAATTACGGATGCCACCATTGGTCCAGGTGTAAGCCGGGCCAAGCCAGCTTCCGTTATCCTGCATGCCGCCCATAACATTATACGGTAATTCATTATCAACATTAATATGGTAGAACTGACCAGCTGGTAGTTTTTCATCAAAGACCCATGTCTTGCCACGGTCTCTTGAAATGCCAATACCACCGTCATTGCCTTCTATGATCAGGTTTTCATTTTCGGGATGTATCCACCAGGCATGATGGTCGGGGTGAATACCAAAGTAAGGAAGCATGGTGTTAAAAGTTTTTCCGCCATCTTCACTGTACGTAACAGTGGAATGAATATCATAAATGCGGTTTTCATTTTTCGGGTCCACATAAATTTCCTGGTAATAAAACGGGCGGTCGGTAACATCAGCCGCATTACTATTTACAAGCTGCCATTTAAAACCGCCATCATCGCTTTTATAAAATCCATTTTTTGTAGCTTCTATTTTTGCATACACTCTTGATGGCATATTGCGGGCAAAAGCAATACCTATTCTTCCAATTTGCCCATCGGGCAATCCATCTTCTTTGGTTAGCTTTTTCCAGTTCTTGCCGCCATCAATAGTGATATACATACCGCTGCCGGGGCCGCCGCTTTTCATTCTCCATGGTAAACGATAGTGCTGCCACATTGAGGCAATCAGTTTATTGGGATTAGAAGGATCCATTACCAGCTCAGCACAACCCGTTGTATCGTTAGTAAATAAAATGCGGTTCCAGGTTTCGCCGCCGTCCGTTGTTTTATAAACACCTCTTTCCGGATGCTGGGCATAAGGATTTCCTATTGCTGCAACATATACGGTGTTTGGATTATTGGGATCAACAATAACACGATGAATGTTTCTTGTTTTCTCCAGCCCCATCCGTTTCCATGTTTTACCTGCATCAAGACTTTTGTAGATGCCTTCGCCAATATTCAATGAATTTCTTGGATTGCCTTCTCCTGTGCCAGCCCAAACCACAGACGAGTTGGATTGTTGAATTGCTAATGCACCAATATTCTGAATGGGTTGGTCGTCAAAAATGGGTTTCCAGTCAGCTCCGGCATTTTCAGTTTTCCATATGCCTCCTGATGCGGCACCAACATAAATAATAGCAGGGTTTTTATGCACCGCATCAATAGAAGTGATACGGCCACTCATTCCTGCAGGGCCGATGTTGCGGGGCTTTAGATTTTTAAACTGGTCTAATGAAACTTTTTGAGCAGCAGTAAAAAGACTTATAGTAATCAAGAGAGTAAATAAAAAAGACTTTATCATATCAACAGGTTTTGGTAGGCTAAACTTACTGATAAACCATCCGGTAGCAAAAAAGTTTATATAAGTGGCTTAACTACATTAAATGGTAGCTTTTCGGTATTTGTATTCCAGTGCGCCTTTAAATATCTGCGGTTACCTGTATTAAGGTAAATGCAACGAGTCGGCATTGCTTACTTCAATTGCTTTTTTCATTGCTGCTAAACCATCTTCAAAATCTTTTCCCATTTGTTTGTCAAAGCTGTAAAGCAGATTGAAAATATTCCAGGGACGGGGGGTGGCCATATTGAATGTCCAGGTGACGGTGGTAATTCCTTTATTTGTTTCATTCAGCGAAAAAACTGATTCGGCCTTCCCTTTTTTAGGTTGAGAAAATTGAATCTTATGCGTCACTTTCCTGTTTGGTTCCAGTGCGGCAATCTCAATTTTTCCTTCACCGGATATTTCGGGGCTTCCTTTCCAGGAAGAAGAAGCTCCAACAGTGCCATCTGTTCCGGTAAGCGTATACACGGCGGTTGAATCCTGCTGGCTCCAGACCGAGAACTTATTAAAATTATCCAGTTTGATCAATTGATCATAAATAACGGGGGCCGTGGCATTTATAACTACTGAACGTTCTACCTTCTGGCTGGTGGGTAAAAAAAATGAAAGGCCAAGGGTAACGAGGACGATAAAAAAAAGAAAACTGACGAATATTTTAAAGTAGTTCATGCTTGTTTTTTTGAGCACACTTAAAATCCTTTCAACGGCTTTTCTTCCTGCTTATCCGGTTTTAGTGTAACCCTGATAAAACTATTGAGGTTAATGAATTTTTTAGCCGCATCCTGCATCATCTTAGAGTTGAGTCCATCTACTTGTTTTGGTTTATTCAATATTTCTGAAGGGTTACTTCCATAAAAATAGGCCTCGTAAAGGCTGCTCATCCAAAACTGGTTTTGTTTCATCTCCACTTCTAATTTTCTTTTTTGCTGTTCCTTGATTTTTTCCAGGTCTTCAGGCGATACACCCACCCGTATTATTTTTCGTAACTCATAAAGAGCTGCCTTACTAAGCGTATCTGCATTTTCCGGTGCACAGGGAAAAGTAATGGTGAAAGAAGAAGAGGAATAGGGAATCCTGCCTAGTGAACCGGCGGCACTTACGCCGTATACACCGCCTTTTTCTTCCCGTAGTTGTTCAACCAGTTTAATACTCATTACTTCACCAAGACTGTTAAGAGCATAAGCTTCTTTACTGTTATAGGTAGCGGGACCGGTAAATACCATTGCTACCAAACTTTTAGGATCTGCTCCCTTTGTGATCACTTTGTCTATTTTACCGGCCGGCGGACGGATGCCCAAATCTTTAAAGCTTTCTTTTTTTGCAGTACCCGGCAAACTGCCAATATACTTTTCCAGTAATGGTTTTATTGCTTCCTCATCGAAAGAGCCTACAAAGAAAAAGGTAAAATCACCCGCATTGGCAAAACGTTCTTTATAGATCTGTATACTGCGGTCCAGGTTGATCTTATCAAAATCTTCTGACTTGGGCAAACCACCGGCACGGGGATGATTTTGTGTCATCATCTTTTGAAACTCAGCACTGAAATATATCTGTGGGTTAGCAGAAAGATTAGCATACAATTGTTTTTGCCTTGTCTTGTATGATTCAAACGCCTCTTTATCTTTTCGTGGAGAAGTGAAATAAAGATTTACTAATTGTAATAAGGTCTCCGTTTCTTTTGGAATGGTATTGCCATTCATGCTTTCGCTGTACAACGATATGCCGGGGGCAAGATTTGTATTTTTCCCTTTCAGCATATTACCAAGGTCAATAGCAGAAAAATTGCCAACACCGCTTTGTGTTACAATAGCAGCAGCATTAGTAGCAGAATAAAAATCTGCATCTTTCACCAGCGAGTGGCCGCCTTTGCTGAAAGCCCGGAACATTATTTCATCATTTTTAAAATTGGTGGCTTTCAGGATCACCGTGGCGCCATTCGATAATTTGATAGTGGTTGTCTGCAGGTCCTCATCAGTTTTGGTGCTAAGGATTTTCCCAGGTTTTAACTTGCCTGCATCCATTAAAGCGGTAGCTAGTATTTTTTCTTTGTACGGGTCAATAGTCGCCAACTCAACTGAACTCAGTACAGCGTTTATTTCTTCTGCGGATGGAATTTTTACATCCGCTTTATCAGGAGCATTTAAGGTTACCACCATATTATCTTTGGTGATCCATTGTTTTGCCAGGCTGTTTACCTCTTCTAATTTTACAGAGCCGAGGTATTGTTTTACAAAATCGTATTCCCACTCAATGCCGGGAATTGGCTCATTGATGAGAAAATTATTTACATACTCATTTACATATTTGTAAGATTCTTCTTTCTCTCTTTCATTAAAGATGCGGTCGTAGAAACTTTGCATTTGTTTTTTCTGCAACTCAAATTCGGACGGAGTGAAACCATGTAATAAAACCCTGCGGTTTTCCTGCATGAGTGCATACAATGACCGGGACATACCCGTATCGCTGGTATTTGCATAAAGTTGGTAAGCATCTTTGGTTCTGGCAAGGCTGTTGCCATAATAGGAGCCAGCCCCCACAAAAGGAGGATTCGGCTTGAGTGTAACTTCCCTGAACCGGCTATTGAGCATACCGGTAAAAAGCTGGCGATTCATATAGCGGCAGTAATCACCAATGGTGGTTTCTGGTTGTGGATCTTTTTTAAATAAGACTTCAATAGAAGGAAAGGCTGTCTCTTTATCTTTTGCTACCACCGTTAATGTTTCGGAATGGTCTGGTACATTAAATGTTTGTTTTTTTCTTGGCGATGCCGGAGCAGGAATATTGCCAAATGTTTGTTTGATCTTTTGTTCCATATCGTTTACATCAATATCTCCTACTACGATCACCGCCTGTAAATCGGGGCGGTACCAATCTGTATAAAAACGTTTCAATGCATCGTAAGAAAAATTCTGCAACACTTCTTTTGTACCAATCGGCAACCGCTCAGCATATTTTGATCCCCGGTATTGAACGGGTAACGTCTGCTTCATCATTCTTTCATCAGCACCCCGGCTTAATCTCCATTCTTCAATCACCACGCCTCTTTCTTTTTCTATTTCTGCAGGATCAAGCAGTGCATTATGGGCCCAGTCTTCCAATATTTGTAATCCTTTATCAACCAAACCCGGTTTATCTGTTGGTACGGGAAGTATATAAACGGTTTCATCAAAACCTGTGTAGGCATTCAGGTCGGCTCCAAATTCAACACCGATACTTTGCAGGTAACTTACCAGTTCATTTTTGGGAAAACGTTTGGTGCCATTAAAATTCATGTGTTCTATAAAGTGAGCCAGGCCCAATTGGTCATCATCTTCAAGAATAGAACCTGCATTTACAACCAGGCGTAGCTCTACTCTTTTTTCAGGTAATTTATTCTGCCTGATATAATAAGTAAGCCCGTTGGGTAAACGGCCAATCTTTACTTTCGGATCTAGCGGCATTACTTGTGTTACATCTATCTGCGACCAGGCAGCAGGTATAATGGCGGCCGTAGCCAGCAGGAGCAACCAAAGTTTTTTAACCACTTGCATACATTTTTTTTGGGAACGTAAATTTATCTGAATGGAGTTGCTTCAAAAAATAAAAAACCTCCTTTTCGATAAAAGGAGGTTTTTGTCATTTAAGAGCTAAAATGCTATTGCCCGGGTTTCTCTTTGTAATTCTTTTCCGCTTCCTTAGCCTTCTCAAAATCAAGCACTACGCCATTAATGCAGTAGCGAAGACCGGTAGGCGGCGGGCCATCGTCAAACACATGGCCGAGATGTCCTTTGCAGCGTCCGCATTGTACCTCAGTTCGTTGCATACCATGAGTGTTATCAGGAGTGTAAATGATGCTTCCTTTATTTATGGGCTCATAAAAGCTGGGCCAGCCACAACCACTCTCAAATTTGGTATCACTTTTAAACAAGGAATTGCCACAGGCAGCACAATAGTAAGTGCCTACTTCCTTGAAATACTCAAATTTGCTTGTACCTGGTCTTTCGGTACCTTTTTGGCGGGCAATATAATAGACCTCTGCCGGTAGGATTTTTTTCCACTCCTCTTCCGTCATAGCCACTTTACTGGTGTCGCTGGTCGAATACACTGGGTTGTTCTTTTTAGTGGTGTCCATTTTTGCTGAATTGTTTTTAGAAGGGTTATTCTGTGAAAAGCTGCATTGCTGAAACAGCTGGCTAACGATAACTACTGCCGCATATTTGAAAATTGTTGTCATGTTTGATATCTCAGTTACCTTTTGAGGCGTTCAGGATAGTAACAAATTTACGATAACAAGGTTTGCCTGGTTTGCCGGCGGTGCGACAGTGGCCTTTTCTTAACATTTTGGCGCAGAAATATGCGACAGTTTTTTGAATTATTCTAAAACTTATAGGGGTTATATATAATACAAGCCCTGTGCATTATATTTGTCGGCTCACCAAGATTAGTAACTGCCTATGTTTAATTTGATATTATTCGGCCCTCCCGGTTGCGGAAAAGGTACACAATCGGATAAAATAGTGGAAAAATATGGATTGGTTCATCTGTCTACAGGTAATCTCCTGCGCCAGGAAATCAAAGACAAAACTCCTTTAGGTCTTGAGGCTAAAAGCTTTATAGATAAAGGCCAGTTAGTACCAGATGAAGTGGTGATCGGTATGGTGGATTCCTATTTTGATCAACATAAGAATGCTAAAGGCTTTTTGTTTGATGGCTTTCCCCGTACGGTGGCCCAGGCTAAAGCACTTGACAAACTGATGGAACTCAAGAAAACTGAGATCAGCAAGGTGTTGATGCTGGATGTGGATGAAGAGGAATTGATAAAGCGGTTAGTTCTCAGGGGTAAAACCTCCGGCAGGAGTGATGATGCGGATGAAAATATACAACGCAACCGGCAAGCGGTGTATAAAAAGGAAACCTTACCCGTGGCAGCATATTATTCAAAGTCTAAAAAGGTAGCTAACGTTGACGGAATGGGTGGTATCAATGAAATTTTTGACAGGTTATCCTTTCAAATTGATAAAAAAATAAAGTAAAAGTGGCCAAATAACTGGAAGTCCCCGGCTCTGTCCGGGGCTTTTTTATTTTGAAATACTGATTTCGTAAATTGCTTCATTCAAAGTTTGCCAATGAGCCTCGAAAAAGAAAATTTTCTCCGCACAAAACTGGTCCCCTATTTACAACGGTTAGACCCCAACACCCCGCCGAAGTGGGGTAAGATGAGTGTACAGCAAATGATAGAGCATTATGCAGGTGATGCAGTACGCAATGCCAGCGGCCTTTTAAAAATGGATGCAATACTAACACCGCCGGAGAACCTGGAGCGGATGAGAGAGTTTATGATGAGTGATAAGCCCTTTAAAGAAAATACCAAAAACCCATTGATGGGTGAAGAGCCTGCACCATTACATTATCAAACAGTACAGGCCGCCATCGGCAGCCTGCAACAGGAATTGATTTATTTTTTTGAAGCCTACGAAAAGAATCCGGCCCAGGTCATCCGCAATCCTTTTTTTGGGGATCTTAACTTTGAACAAAACGTCCAGCTTTTATACAAGCATGCACTGCATCATTTAAAGCAGTTTGGGGTTGAGCCACTGACAACCTAGAATTTAGCTTTGAGCAGTGAATCAGCTTTTTGCATGCTGGTAAGAATGGCTTCTTTCATTTTACTAACTTTCATTTTTTCATCAGTAAGATATTTGATGCGCTTTTCTATGTTATCAATGGCAGAATCCATTTCAAATTCTGTCATCCATTTTTCCATAGCAAAGTCAGCATATTCCAGTTCTTTGATGTTGGCTTTCAGTTGTTCAACATAAGATGCAACAGCCTCCTGTGCTTTTGCCGGTAATTTGCCGATGGAATCAATGACCCGCTGTACTTCTTTTTGTGTATTGTGCAGCTTGCCTATTTTAGACATACCGACAATATGGCCATCATCAATATCTTTCATCAGGCTGTCGGCAAGTGTTTTAGGTTCATTTGCTGAATTATTATGCCCGCCATTTTTTTTATCGCCGCTATTACATGCAGCAAGCACAACGAGTGCAAGTATGGGAAAAATGATTTTTTTCATTTACTGTTTATTTGTTGTTATTAATGTTCACATTTTTCTGTTATCTCGTGAAAGACGCCGTGAAGTTCTGTTAATTCTTCTTTTAAATCGGTATCGGCTGCATTTTTTTGTACCATCTTATTGATTGCTTTAGCCCCTTTTACCAATTTCCTAAGGTTTTTCATCACTCCTTTTTTATCATAACCTTCGGGAGCGGTTGAATTTTTCCAGGCAATTGCTTTTTGAGCCAGTTCAGCACTGCGACTTTTGATAGGTTCAAACTTTCCTTTTTCAACCGGATGAAAAATGGCTCCCATTATGTCGTGAAAGTTTTCCATTTCAGCCCATTTTACTTTTTGTTGTGCCTGTCCGGGGCTGGCCAATAAGATCGCCGTAATTACAAGTAGGGAACAGATTATTTTTTTCATATGTATTTTTTAGAGCCGCAAATATAGGCTGAGTAATGAATCTGATTTATGATGAAAATCATTCTGTAATCATGTTTACAATTTCAGGTAATTTCGACCTTTAACTCAGCAATGCTATATGAATAAATTAGAAAATTATATTGCGGGTAACTGGATAACCGGTGATGGTGGTGGGCAGTTACTTTATAATGCAGTAACCGGAGATCCGATTGCTGCAGCCAGCACAAAAGGACTCGACTTTGCAGCTATTACTGACTATGCCAGACGAGTAGGCAATCCCGCTTTGCGGAAAATGACTTTTCACCAGCGGGGAAATATGCTAAAGGCTCTTGCCTTATATCTGCGCAATCATTTAGAAACTTTTTATAAGATCAGTTACCAAACTGGTGCTACCAAAGCCGATAGTTGGGTAGATATTGAAGGAGGTATCGGCAACTTATTTGCCAATGCGTCATTACGAAGAAAATTTCCGGATGAAGTTTTTTGTATCGACGGGGAGAGTCACAATTTTAGCAAGAACAATACATTTATGGGAACGCATATTCTGGTTCCTAAAGAAGGCGTGGCTATTCATATCAATGCTTTCAATTTTCCCGTGTGGGGAATGCTGGAAAAAATTGCAGTGAATTTACTGGCAGGGATGCCCTGTATTGTAAAGCCGGCCACTGTTACATCATACCTGACAGAAGCCGTAGTAAAAGAGATCATTGCCTCCAAAATTTTACCGGAAGGAGCTTTGCAATTGATCTGCGGAAGTGCCGGCGATTTATTAGATCATGTTACATCGCAGGACGTAGTAACGTTTACCGGGTCTGCATCCACCGGATTAATGCTGAAATCAAATCCAATTATATTACGGGAAGCTGTTCCTTTTAATATGGAAGCGGACAGTCTTAATTGTATTGTACTGGGAGAAGAAGTAACCCCGGATAAGCCTGAGTGGGATATTTTTATAAAAGAGATACGAAAAGAAATGACACTGAAGGCCGGGCAACGCTGTACCGGCATCCGGAGAATATTTGTGCCTGCCAATAAGATGGAAGAGGTGTGGAAGGCAATCAGTACAGCTTTATCGCAAACAATTATTGGTAACCCGCTGAACTCAACCGTAAGAATGGGAAGCCTTGCCGGGCAAACACAACGCAATGAAGTAAAGGAACAAGTACAAAAACTATTAGCTTCTTCTCAAATAGTGTATGGCTCTCTCGATAGTGTAGAAGTAACGGACGCTGATGCAAATAAAGGCGCATTTATATCGCCTGTTTTACTGATGAATGAATCACCATTGAATACCATCAATGGTTATATAACAAATCCTTCTCATGAAGTGGAAGCTTTCGGACCGGTAAGTACTATTATGCCGTATAAAGATCTGGACGAAGCAATTGTGCTAAGCAAATTGGGTAAAGGGAGTTTGTGTTCGACTATTGTTACTGCTGATTATAAACAGGCAAGGCAATATGTGGTGGGTGCTGCTTCACATCACGGCAGGATATTGGTGCTGAATAATGAATGCGCCAAAGAATCAACCGGGCATGGCTCTCCACTACCACTACTGGTGCATGGTGGCCCAGGTCGTGCAGGCGGTGGTGAAGAAATGGGCGGACTCCGGGGCGTTAAACATTATTTACAACGTACAGCGTTGCAGGGTTCACCAACAACGATCTCTGCAATTACCAATGTGTATCAACCCAATGCCAAAGGCAAAGAGCCTGGTAAGCATCCTTTCAAAAAATATTTTGAAGAATTACAAATTGGAGACCAGATCATAACAGAGAAGCGAGTCATTACTTCCGCAGACATCGATAAGTTTGCAGATTTAAGCGGCGATCATTTTTATGCTCATATCAAAACAACTGATTTTACCGGCACTATGTTTGAACAACAAGTGGCACATGGTTATTTTATTATGAGCATTGCTGCCGGATTATTTGTTGACAGCTATGATAAAAACCCGGTATTACTGAATTATGGTATTGATGAATTGCGATTTACCAAGCCTGTTTATCCCGGAGCAGAAGTGTACATCCGGTTTACCTGCAAAGAGAAATTACCCAACGATAAAAGAGTAATTGAAAAACCGGAAGATTTTAAGAGAGGGGATGATATAGATAAGGGAATTGTAAAATGGCTGGTCGAATTTTTTGATGAGACAAATGAAATAACAGGAGTGGCGACTATATTAACAATGGTTCAGAAAAAGAACCAATAAAATTATCAATCATGGCAGAAGCATATGTAAAAAGTCAGTTGCACCAGGGAATTACCGTAATTGAGTTCTTTCATCCACAAAGCAATTCATTGCCTGGGAAAATTTTGCATGACCTGGCGGCGGCGATTACTCATGCCGGAGAAGACCCGAATACGATTGTGATCATCCTGCGTTCTGCGGGAGAAAAAGCTTTTTGTGCCGGTGCTTCTTTTGATGAGTTGGCAGAAATTAAGAGTGAAACGGCGGGGTTACAATTTTTTAGCGGCTTCGCTCATGTCATTAATGCGATGCGTACTTGCCCCAAATTTATCATTGGCCGAATACATGGAAAATGTGCAGGTGGTGGAGTAGGCCTTGCTGCGGCTGTCGATTATGCTGTTGCAAAAGAGGGTGCTGAAGTAAAGTTGAGTGAGCTGGCGGTCGGTATTGGTCCATTTGTGGTGGGGCCGGCTGTTGAAAGAAAAATTGGTACAGCTGCCTTTTCTTTATTAGCTATTGATGCTACCATGTGGCGCAATGCTGAATGGGCAAGAAAAAAAGGCTTGTTTGCGGAGTTGCACCCAACTGAAGAGCAAATGGATGAAGCTATCAGGCGGTTATCCAATGTGCTGGTTCATTCCAGTCCCGAAGCCATGGCCGAAATGAAAAAAATATTTTGGAAAGGAACAGAACACTGGGATAAATTATTAATTGAAAGGGCTGCTATCAGCGGACGTTTAGTGCTGAGTGATTTCACCAAAAAAGCGATTGCCAAATTTAAATCAAAGTAGGAGCTTTCGTCTAATCTCGTTCGTCTTTTAATGTAGCTTTTAATTCAAACGATACTACTTTTTTGTTTAGCAGGTAAAATACCATCGTGTAAGCATCGGACCCGTCCATAGTACTAGCGGCATCATCTAAAACACTTAGTGTGCTTTTCCCCTTACCTTTTTCTGTTTCATAATAATTTACGTATCCGGGTTGAATTTTCACATGGTAGTTATCATATGCCGCAACGATCTTTAATTGGTCGGAACCAACCCCAATACCGGCTTCTGTTTTACATAACGGACTGTTGGCCCGAATTCCGATCAATCGCATACGGAATTTATAAGGAGCATAAAAACTTTTTTGAAATTCCAGTTGTACAGCAATATCCTCATAGGTTGTTTTTGCGGTATCCTGGTAAGAACCATTTACGGTGTCGAGATAATTTTTTGTCATCTCAATTTTTTTATTCAGCAGTTTTTCCACTTCAGCCTGGGACATGCCAAGCTTTAATGAACCCAGGCCATTCATAGTAATGAGTTGCTCCTTGTTTTGAGCCGCTGTACAAGCAGCCACAACAATAAAAAACAGGAAACATATTTTTTTCATAACAAGAGGTTTAATTGCCGTTTAAGTTTTTGAATAGTTGTTCTTATACACGGGTCACTCCTCGTCATCGTAGATAGGAATTATATCAAAAGACACTACTTTATTATTCGAAAGGTTAAATACAAGAGCATAGCCTTCAACATCTTCTTTAATAGTTATAGTACTTTCTGTTTTGCTTTTTTCTGGTTTAGCATCACTCTCTTTATACGTATAAACTGGCCTCGCATCTATATGGTAACCATCATAGGCGGCAATGATCTGTAACTTAGTAGAACCAACACCAATACCTGACTTTGTTTTGCATAAAGGGCTACTGGAGCTTATTCCATCCACTGCAATGTAATCCTGCCTTTTAAAGAGGTTGATCGCTACATCGATTCCCTTGTATTTTGCTTTAATTGTTTCAGTAAGTACTACCGGGTCAACGTTAATTACTTTCAGGGCAACTTTTGTTTGCAATAATTTTTCTAACTCTGTCAGGGGCATTCCTAATTTTAGAGCACCCATACCATCTAAACTCAGGAGATAATCCTTATTTTGAGCAACAGCAGTTATTGAGAGGAACATGAAAAGAAAGGGAAGTATCTTTTTCATAGCAGAAAAGTTTAAGGTCTATACGTAAGTTAAACAAATATTTGAATGCCATCACCATATCTTGTTTTTAATGAATCCAGTTTTGCAAGTATTTGCCGGAAGTTGGCAAAAAATGATGCTGACCTTGCCTATATCATTAAGCAACATGGCCTTCCACCCATGTGGACCAGGCCGAATACGTTTCAAACATTGATACTTACCATACTGGAGCAGCAGGTTTCATTAGCGGCTGCTTATGCGGCGTTTAAAAAATTGAAAGAGAAGATCGGGTATGTAACACCAGCAAAGATTTTAAGGTTAACTGATGAAGAAATGCGGGCCTGCTATTTTACCCGGCAAAAAATGGGCTATGCAAGGGGGTTGGCTGAAGTGGTGCAGGCAAAAAAAATCGTATTGAAAAAGCTTGCTGTACTACCAGATGAAAAAGTGAGAAACATTCTTATTCAATTAAAAGGTATCGGTCATTGGACAATTGATGTGTACCTGATGCATGCATTGCAACGGACAGATTTGTTTCCACTTGGCGATATTGCGCTGGTGAATAGTCTGAAAGAAACAAAACAATTACCTAAAGACATCAGTAAAGAAGAAATGCTGAAGATAGCAGAACCCTGGCGGCCGTATAGAACTATTGCCAGTATGATATTATGGCATAGCTATATAAAGAAAAGAGGAATTAAGCTAGGAGTTTAAAGGAGTAGAAGGAGGGAAAGAGAAGATGTTTATAATTCTTCTTTTCCTGAATTGTTGAAGACTCTATGAATGCCATCTTTCATTTTATGAACTTTAAAATTAATCAGCATTCCATGTTTCAGACTCATTAATGATAACTGTGTTTGGACCTGGTTAAAGTAAACGGGAGGTAAAGGATGAACTGATTTTAATTCTATAATCAACCGGTTATCAACTAAGAGACCTTTTTGTAGGCATCTTTTATATAAAGTTCTTCATACTCAACTGGCAATACTAATTGTCTTTCTACTTTCAAGCCAACCTTTATTAATTCATAATAGAGAATTTCCTCATAGACTCTTTCAAAACAGCCGGGCCCGACCCGTGAATGTATTTTAATGCATAACCCAATAACAACCTCTGTCAATTCATTAATCGGTATCGGTCTTTTAAGCCCCATCTCCTTTTCTCTTTTTCCTCTTTTAAACCCTTAGCTCTAAATATTTAACCCACCGCATACACTTAAAGTCTGTCCGGTTATATAAGATGACATATCAGAAGCCAGGAACAACGTTGCATTTGCAATATCTTCAGGTGAAGCAAATTTTCCAAGAGGAATACCAGCTTTGTATTTATCAGCACCTTCGCCATTTTTTAAATAACTCGTCATATCTGTTTCTACAAAGCCCGGGGCAATAGCATTGCAACGAACATTGCGGCTGCCCAGTTCTTTTGCTACCGATTTTGTAAAGCCAATAATACCGGCCTTGCTGGCTGCATAGCTGCTCTGCCCGGCGTTGCCTATTTCACCAATGATTGAACTCATATTAATAATAGAGCCGGATCTTGCCTTCATCATCGGACGGATGACTTGCTTGGTCATATAAAATACACTATTCAGGTTTACCTGTATCACATCATTCCATTGTTCCGGCGTCATACGGAGCAACAAATTGTCTTTTGAGATACCGGCATTGTTTACACAAATATCTACCGTGCCAAATTCTTTCAACACATCGTTTACAAATGATTCGCACTGGGCAAAATCGCCTGCATTGCTTTTATATGCTTTTGCTTTTACGCCCAATGCAGTCAGCTTACTTTCTAAGGCAGTAGCTTTTTCTGCACTGCTATCGCTTACATATGTAAAAGCCACATTAGCACCATGCTCTGCAAATTTTAATGCAATACCTTCACCAATGCCGCGGGCAGCGCCGGTAACAATGGCAACTTTTCCTTCCAATAATTTCATGTGTAGATTATTTATTGGCAAATGTAGGAGTATTCATTTGCAGAATCTCTTCGACCAGCGTTCTTTCATTAGAAAGCCGGGGCACTTTGTGTTGCCCCCCCAGTTTTCCCTTACTGCGCAGCCATTCTTCAAAAGTCCCTTTTTTCAGCGAATGAATAATGGGTAAACGAAGCGCAATGCTTTTATATCGCTTGGCTTCGTAATCGCTGTTGATGCTTTTTAATGCTGCATCCAGTTCATTCGTAAATGTTTCAAGATTATCCGGTTCTTTTTCAAATTCAATCAGCCATTCATGTGCTCCATTTGCTGCTTCAGAAAAATAAACAGGGGCAGCGGTATAATCATTTACTGTAAGACCTGTTTTTTCTGATGCTATAGCGATTGCCTTATCCGCATTATCAACGATCACTTCTTCGCCAAAAGCGTTCATATAATGTTTCAACCTGCCGGATACTTTTATACGAAAAGGATTTAGTTCGGTGAACTGTATTGTATCGCCCAATAAATACCTCCAAAGTCCTCCATTGGTGCTAATGACCGGGGCATAATTTTTCCCCAATTCCACTTCTTGCAATCCGCAGGTCTGCGGATCATTTTTCCCATATTCACTTACCGGCATAAATTCATAAAAAATACCATGGTCGGGAAATAACAACATGCCTTCTGTGCCGGGAATATCCTGTGCCGAAAAGAATCCCTCACTGGCATTGTACATCTCCAGGTAGTTGATGTCTTTGCCAATTATTTTCTGAAATTGTTCTTTATAGGGTATAAAAGAAACGCCTCCATGCATATATAATTCCAAAGAGGGCCATACTTCACCGATCGTTTTCTTGCCTGTTATTTCTAGTATTCTTTTGAAAAGTACCAAAGTCCAGGTAGGTACCCCTGATACAGAGGTTACATTTTCTTTGATCGTAGCTTCTGCAATTTTTTCAATCTTACTTTCCCATTCATCCATCAATGCAATGCTGATATCAGGCGTTCTCAGCCAATGTGCCCAGAAAGGGGAGTTTTGAAACAGTACTGCACTAAGGTCGCCATACTGCGCTTCTTTATTCATCGGGTTAATAGTGTGGCTGCCGCCAATCAATAATCCTTTACCGGTCAGCAATGCTGAATCGGGTTTAAACTGGTAGTACATGGATAGGACATCTTTCGATGCTTTAAAATGTCCATCTTCCAGGCTTTCATCGCTGATAGGAATGAACTTACTTTTGTCACTGGTAGTACCACTGCTTTTTGCAAACCAATAGATGGGTGTGTTCCAGAGAATATTCTGTTCGCCAGCCATGATGCGTTCTATATAAGGCTTCAGATCGTTGTACTCATGAACAGGAACAGCGGCTTTGAAATCACGAATCGTAAAAAGATTGGAAAAATTGTATTTTCTGCCAAATTCAGTGTATTGTGCCGATGTTACAAGGTCTTGTAAAACTTCCCGCTGTGCATCTACCGGGTGATTTTTCCAGGCATCAATGCGCCAGAGCCGTGAACGGGCAAGAGATGATATGGCAGGGGAGAGTAGTCTCATGAAGCGATAGCTACAAAATAACCGGATTTATTTTAATTCCCTTATTTTTTCCAATATCATAGCGCAAAGAGACTTTTTATCGGCGGCTGTAAGAGAAAAAGAGCTGACCGCATCGGGGCTATCAGCTTTTATGATTTTAATAGTTGCCAGTATTTCATTGCCATTGATTTTATACCTGCCCAGCACCTGGTAGGCATTGGGAAATTCATCAATCGGTAAAAACATGAAACTGTTTTTATTATTCAGTGATGAGGTTTCGTAAAGGGTATTGTCCAGCAAGCGGCCTATAGATAGAATATCTGCGAACTTTTCCTCCTCCTGGAAAAAACTTTTGATAAAAAAAGGTTTTTCCGCTGCCAGGGGCACTTGTTTTTTCCCTTCTTCATCCAGTTCGGCAATATCGAAGCTTTGATTGCCTGCAGGACTGTATACCTGCGGTGTTTGTATGCCTCCGAGACCGGTAGCCAGTTGTGGTACCCTTTCCCTGGCGTATTGAAACCATTGTGCCACGTCTAAAAATTTATTATCCCTGAGAGAAGCTCCTTTCATTCCTTCCAGCAAACTGTAAGTAAGAAGGCCCTGTCCAAATCTTGAGGCTTCATAACTGACTGCATCGGCAGCACAGCCGGTAATAATATGAGTTCCGGTTCTGTCTTTAAGCCTGTCTAATGCTTTTAATGTGCTGTAGGGGATATCCCGGTGTGCCACCAAATTTTCTACTATTTTTCCGGAGGCACAGGCATCTATGATGAATAATTGTTTTTGTGCTGGTACTTTTTTCAGGTATTCTGTAAACTCATTACTGCTGATAGCCACGGCTTTCAATACTTCTTTGAAAACATATGCTGATGAGTTGGCGGTGTAGGCATCCCTGGTAAGGTAGTAGAAATCGCCATTGGCATTAATTCCATGTCCACTCAGGTATAGAATGACAATGTCTTTTGAGGCGGCTTTTTTACTTATTTCCAGGAAGGTTCTTTCAATATGAGACTTGGAAGGTTGTAAAGTCGTATCAGTCGCATCGCTGGTGAGGGAATAAATGATAGTACTGTCAGCCCCGAATAGTTTTTGAGCACCTGCTTTAAATGCGGCTGCCATATCAATTGCATCTTTTGAAGAATATTGAAGGTCTATTTCTGTCCCTTTATAATTACTGGTGCCGATACTGATGACAAATAGTTTTGGGTTTGCTTGCTGGTCCTGTTTACCGGAAGAAGATACAATAAGACCCCGTGAAGTAAGGCTGCTGTCAACATTAGAACAAAAAACCTGGATCGTATTATTGCCAGCACCAAAATAATTTTTGTAAGGTTGTAAATCGATGGCAAGTGTTATTTTTTTACCCATGACACCCTTATTCTTTCTTGCATCAGCGATTATTTCTTTACCGTTAACCGCAACTCTGACAGCCCCGATGCCACCGCCTTTATCCAATAAGGTAATTTTATATGGCCGTGTAAAAGAATAGGCTGTATCTGCAGTTATTTCCGGAGCAAGGGAAAGGTTTTTTATGCTTTCCACATCGGGGAGGTCTGTTGAATCGCCTGCAATCAGTTTATCCCAAAGACCGGGCAGGTAATATTTAGCTTTCAGTTGAGTTAAGTCGATTGTTTTCCATGGTTTGGTTTTGTCCTCTGCATCATTGATAAGCAGATAAAGATTTTCAATAGCTTTCTCGGTTCCATCAAAGAGGCCGCTGGAGGTGTTGACAACATAATCTGTTTTAGAAAAGGGAGTAACAGACGAAACGTAATGGTATGTTGTATTGTTATAAACATAATAGTTACCGAAGGCCGCATCTTCCAGCACCAGCAGGTCAGCCGGTTGCCTGATCAGTGGATTATAATAACCATTTAAATGAGCGATAATTTTTTCGGTTACCAAATTCACGATATAGCAGGCATTTTGTTCTTTGAGCGAAACAATAAGATATTTATTATGGTCTTGTATAAACATGGAAGATCTTAGTGACCTAAACACAGAACTGGTGGGGCAGTCAATTTTTTTGATGATAGTATCTTTCTTTAAAGAGTAAACAAATAAATTGTTTTGTCTTGTCATAATGATATAGCAACTATCATCCCAGTAGCGCACCTGCAATACTGGCTGGTTTTCAATTTCGTCTGATAAAGAATTATATCTATCATTGGCCATATCAAGAGATTCATAACGTAAATACGGTTCTGTCATCACTGCCTGGTAAGAACTGATTTCGCCTGTGGTATCATATATGGCGACTGTATCAACCCTGTCTGTGATAAACGGGTATTTCCAGACAATTCCATTGGTATAATCATAATCATTGAATTCAGCACTTCTGAAATCATATCCCTCCAAATGCCGGGAATAATTATTTTCCTTGTAAGGGAGGAGAAGTGAACCGTGGAAAAAGAGGGTAGAATCGGTGATTTTTTTCTGACTGATATTGTATTTATACCTTTCAATGAGAATATCATTACCCGCCTTCATAAGATTTTCGATTTTCATCCCTTTGAAGGTGTGGCTGTCACTTAGTGTCAGGCGTGAAAGATCCAGCATATAAAATGTAGAATCAGCAGACCAGAAAAGATTCTCTGAATTAAAATAGGGTTTTATGAGCTGATGATACAAGAAGCGGAAACTGTCTGTAACAACATTACCAGTTCGCCTGTAAATTATACCGGTGAACAAATTGCTGTTGGTGTCGGCGGTATCGGTTGTAACCAGCCTGACAGAGTCATTAATAACTGTTTCGTTTGAAAAAAGAAAACTAAAACTGGTCCCCTTTATTTTATCAGGGCTTTTGGCAATATCCACAGCAAGGTTATTATATTTTTTAATTCCTCCCGGGTTATCAAAGCTGACTATACCGGTTGGATAAATAACCGGAAACAACAGGTCTTTATTAAATAATGCGATCTTTTTACTGTTATTGGCACAGGTAAATTTTAAATTGGCTTCCTGGTTAATATTTTTGTCAAATACTCCTGTAAGTGTGTCCTTTATAAAATCATACCGGATAAAAAAGCGATGCTGATAATCCGGACTTGTTGTAGTCACCACACTTCTTCTTGAGAAATTCAAATTCATTTCACGAAGCTCTGACACATATTCGCTGCCAATTTTCATGAGTTCCTTACCGGACTTTAGAGAATAAAGAGCCGGGGCTTCAATAAATTCAGAACCCATCTCGTCTGTGCCTTCCAATTTAGTGATAATAACATGTTGCGGATTTGCCGTAAACAGGCAGTCATAATTCCGGATACTTTCACTTATTCGGATCGTACCGTTGGTGGTACGGCTTTTTGTACCGACACTAATAACCGATATCCCGGCAAAACCCTGATTGACACATAGCAGGTACCCGGCCGGGTGATAGTCAAATAGTTTTAACGTTTGCAGGCCGGGGCTTGATACTGTCCAGGAAGTACCTGTATTGATGTTAATGACAAGTACTCCATTTTTTTTGTCATCAACGGCAATTTCGGAAAAGGATAAAGCGAAGATCTTTGCGGGATCCAATGTCTTATTATACCGGGTCTTTACAGCTGTATAAGCCGGGGCCAAACATTTATTCAATTGCCCATCCCGGTTTATAAAATAAATAATGCCGTCTGACTTATTCATACTAAAGGCGGCGATGTTATAAAAACTGGCCTTCACCTTTAAGTGAATGAAATCAATAATATACAACTGGCCTGAATCGGTTTGGGCAGCAATAACCGACCCTGAGTTATTCATTTCGATCTTATTAAAGGAAGCTGCGCTGTCCCGCAAAGTGAAGAGTTGTCTTCCGTCATCTCCATCCCATATGCAAAGGACATGATCATCATCTATAGATACCAGGTACTTATCGTTTGGGGTAAAGAAGCAGTTCCGGACAATATCTTTATGCCCTCTTGGAACAGTAAGGGATGGTGAAATTTGTCCTTTAGAGTAAAAGGAGAGACATGAGAAAAATAAAAGGAAAAAATATTTCATCCTCCTTCTGTATTTATAAATGAAAATAAAAAGTAAACTTATTGTTCCTGCGAAGCTTTTATTGCTTCATCATGCAGGTAATCCTTTCTCTTAAGCTCAAAATTCCTGCCGAGGTATAATCTTTTTACTTCATCATCGCCGGCCAGTTCTTCTGCTGTACCATGTTTGTAAATTTTACCCTCGATCAGCAGGTAAGCCCTGTCGCAGATACTTAGTGTTTCGGTTACGTTATGGTCAGTAATCAGGATACCAATGTTTTTGTATTTCAATTTAGCTACGATAGCCTGAATGTCTTCCACTGCAATCGGGTCAATACCAGCGAAGGGTTCATCCAATAAAATAAATTTTGGATCAACGGCCAATGCCCTGGCAATTTCTGTTCGCCGCCTTTCGCCACCACTTAATACGTCTCCATTGTTCTTGCGGACATGCTGCAAACGAAACTCATTCAATAACGATTCTAATTTGTCCCGCTGCTCTTGCCGGGAAAGTTTTGTCATTTCTAATATGGCAGCAATATTATCCTCAACACTCAGCTTTCTGAAAATAGAAGCTTCCTGCGGAAGGTAGCCAATACCCATTTGGGCCCGTTTGTACATGGGCAAAGAGGTGATGTCAAGGTCATTTAGAAAAACTTTTCCTTCATCAGGCCTGATAAGTCCGACAACCTGGTAAAAGGAAGTTGTTTTACCGGCACCATTAGGTCCCAAAAGCCCAACAATCTCACCCTGGTTTACTTCAAAAGAAACCTGGTTGACAACCACACGGCTGCCATATTTTTTTACAAGACCTTTTGTGCTGATAGTAACAGACATACTGCGCAAAAGTAAGCTATGAAGGGTAATGAAAGCCTTTTACAGTTCATTTAACGTGGTTTTGTCTAATGCTTTCTCATTGTTAGCTTTGCACCCTTATGAAGGTGACTGACCATATCGCACAGGCTAAAGACACACTGATCTCTTTTGAAGTTTTACCTCCCCTGAAAGGGAAAGGTATTGAAGCTTTGTATAAGCATCTGGACCCGTTAATGGAGTTCAAACCTTCCTTTATCAATGTTACCTATCACCGCAGTGAACATGTATTTAAGAAAAGAGCGGATGGCACTTTTGAGAAAGTGGTTATTCGTAAAAGGCCCGGTACAGAAAGCATTTGTGCTGCCATCATGAATAAATATAATGTGGATACGGTGCCGCATCTTATCTGTGGCGGGTTTAGCATTAATGAAACAGAGGATGCCCTTATCAATCTCCGCTATCTCGGTATTGATAATGTGCTGGTGCTTCGGGGCGATGCGGCAAAAAACGAATCAGCCTTTGAACCGGAGCCTGGCGGACATAAATATGCCAGCGATCTGCTGAAACAGGTAGCTAATCTTAATGCAGGTATTTACCTGGAAGATGAATTAAAAGGAACACATAAAACAGAATTTTGTATTGGAGTGGCGGGATACCCGGAGAAACATTTCGAAGCACCTAATATGGATACTGATTTGCAATACCTGAAAGCAAAAGTAGATGCCGGTGCAGATTATATCATTACACAAATGTTTTTTGACAATGCCAGATTCTATGCTTTTGTGGAAGCCTGCCGGGCTGCCGGTATTACCGTTCCTATTATACCGGGATTGAAACCGATCTATAATAAAAAGCAACTGACCATACTTCCTAAAACATTTCATATTGATCTGCCAGCTGACCTGGCTAATGAAGTATTGCGATGCAAAACAGACGAAGAAGTAGAAAAAGTCGGACAAGAGTGGTTGCTGGAGCAATCGAAAGACCTGAAGAAAAGCGGCGTCCCTGTTTTACACTATTATACATTAGGTAAACCGCATGTTATTGCAAACGTTGTGAGAGGATTATAATAGCAGCCTGGAATAAAATAATTAAAGCAAAAAAACTCTCCAATTGGAGAGTTTTTTATTTGATAAGTTTATTTTGAAATATCGTTGAGTACTTTCTGATCAATCACTACCGGGTATTTCTTTTTCAATGCTTCAGTAAACCTGGTTTCAAGTATTGTTTGATAATCATTGATCACTAATCCTCTTGCTTCCACAAAAGTACGCTGCATTGGCTGAGTGTAAGCCTGTATGATATAGGCAAAAGAAGCGGTGTTGTCATTGGTATTCACCAGCGGTGATGTGATCATGCCCGGTTTAGGAATCATTTTAAAAAGATTAGGTATCTGGCTCCATTCATATCGGGAGGAGTCAATAACCACTTTTTCAGAATACTGTTCAGCAGCTTTGCGCCAGTCAGCAGGTTTCTTTTTTACCTGGTCGTATACCTTTTTTGCAGTTGTTTCATCGGAACAAAAGAAAAGTACAGCGTCAGCACATTGGTTCCAGATATAATTCTTTTTATTCTTTTCATATAAAGACAACAGTGCTGCGGAGTCCGTTTGTGCTTTATTCCATATTTCCTGCTGCATAATTTCAAAGAAAATGTTACCATCCTTAAACTCTGTCATCTGGCTGCGAAACTCTGCATTAAAATCTTCAAGATGATTCCTGTAATAATTGTATAATGAAGACTGAAGAAATTCTTCCTTCACCTGCTCGTAAGGTTTAGCACCTGTACCATCCTGTTTATAGCGGTAAGTATTAGCATAGTTTACCCAGCTCGTTGCATCATAAACAGTCTCCCCAATTTTAAACATTGGTGTAGTGGCGGTGATAGTCTTACCCAATTCGGTCATAGGTTTTAGATCCAGCACACTATCCGTCATTTCCCGCATCGCAACTTCGTTATAAGGATATTTAGTAAGGCCGGCTTGTTTAATGACTTTTTGATAGATAAAATCTTTGGATGTTTTCCACCGGGCATCAGCCATTATTTTTGTCTGCAGCTCCTGGAGGTAGGTTTTATTAGTTATATCTGTAACGATCGGTTTTAAAGAATTTCTTTTGATGATATGCCAGCCATGTGAGGTAAGAAATGGTTTGCTGACAGCACCGTCTTTCGGCAATGACCATAATACTTTTTCAAAAGCAGGGTCATATTGTCCAACGCTGATATCAGGCATGGTACCTCCGCTGGCGCCGGTGACATAATCATTGCTAAATGCAGCAGCAAGCCGGTTAAAATTATCTCCGGCCATGATACGTTTGTATAATGAATCGGCAAGCGAAGCAATTTTCTTTTTACCGGCCTCATCTGAACCGGGTGGAATCGCCAATAAAATCTGCTGTGCTTTTATTTTACCAACCGCCTTTCTTTCTTCCATATTCTTGAAAATATGATATCCGATTTTCGATAGCACCACGGATGTGTATTTTCCTACTGGGGTAGTATAGATTGCATTTTCAAATGCATACGGTAGTGAAAAGACAGTAATAAAACCCAGCTCTCCTTTACTTGTTTTAGCCGTAGGATCATCTGACAGTTGCTGAGCTACCTGTAAAAAATCTTCTCCTTTTTGTAAACGGCTCAATACTTCATCTTTTTTCAGTCGTGCTGCTGTGGTATCCATAAAACCACTTGCATTTTTAGACGAAATGAAAATATGAGCTACCCTTACATCTTTCTGGCTGCGGTCAAATGCTTCTTTCTGCATGCGGGTGATCATTTCCGGATCGTTCATGTAGCTTTCGGAGATCTGTGTCCGCAGGTTTTCTACTTCTATTTTTATCTGGGCCAATGTATCATACCGTCTGTCGTAGGCTTCCCTGATCTTTAATCTTGAATTGATGTAGAGGTCAAGATAATCGCTGATGGCTTTTGCTTTGTTAACCACCGGCAGGCTGTTGTTCTTATTATACGCCTTTATAAAATCTTTGGCATCCACACTGTATTTTCCATAAGTGAAAAGGGTCTGTGCGGAAGAAGAGATGATACTGAAACAAGCAATGATGACGACCAATAATTTCTTATTCATGTTCTTGCTGTTTATTTGTTTGTTGTTGTTTCTTTGAGGGTTATGATTACGGAAACCAGTTTACTGTCCTTTCATCTTTAACTGCAGTACTTCATCAATTTGCTGGTAAGTCAGTTTTTTAGCAACAATCCGTTTGTCTTTGTCCAGCAAATATAATGTAGGAAATGTCTGCACATCATACAACTGTGAATAGCCCGGAATACTGGCTTCAATCCTTTCCTTATCATCTGCTTTTGAATAATATACATGGGTCCAGTCTGAAATTTTTTGCTCCTGGATGAAAGTGAGCCAGTCTTTTTTGCTGCCATCTGTTTCTTTGGCCACCGCATAGATCTTTAATCCGGCTGCTTTCCATTTAGCCCTGTAAAATGAATCTAATTTGGGTAACACTTCCTTGCAATGTCCGCAGGTTGCATCCCAAAAGGCGACGATGGTATAATTAGCGGTGTCGAAATAAAGTGATTTGATCTGACCATTCATATCCGGCAGTTCAATATCGGCAGCCGGGGTACCCATAATATTGGCCATTAAACTATACGACCTGTCGGTAATTATTTTACGGCCTTGCGGGGTAAGCCAGGGATATTCTTTCTGCGCAAAATATTTTTCAAACAGGTGGACGAAAACAGCATCTTCCCACATGTACTTCTGTACCAGGTAACGATTCACAAACTTCACCAGCAGGAATCGTTGCATTTCTGCATTTGCGCTGGCAGGTCCGAGCATCATGTCCATTTCTTTAATTACAGAATCAGGATGTGGCAGCACCAACTGGGCAAAGTATTTATCAATTTTATCATCAATAAAAGGAGTGTACGCCAAACGGCCATCCCAAAAATTAACTCCGTCCCAATAATGTTCTTTGTAAAAATTGTAGGCCTCCAGTGAGTCGGCTTTTGTTTTAGGGACTTTCAGCCTGCCGGTCAGCTGTGGTTCTTTCATGGTGATCAGCAAGGCACTGAGTATGTTGTCAGGATTTTTTTTGATAAGCTCTCCCCGGTATTCGGTTATTCCTTTATCCAGCTTCTCCAGTTTTTCTGTCCACTTGGCTGAATCATCTTTGTTGGCCGCTATTTTTAATTGTTGTTGTGCGGCGGCAATATCTTTTCCTTTATCAGCCATATGCTGCTGATAATTGGTGAAAAGTATATTGTCAGGAGAATTAACGAATTGAACTCCTTTTCTTAAAGTGGCAGTATCGGCCAATACAGAAAAATGTTGTTGTTTGTCAACCAGCATTTCAAAAAAACCGGCTTTGTTAGGATAGCCAATCAGGTAAATGCCTCCCTGTAGTTTCTTATCTCCTTTAAAAATGGCTTCACTTTTATCATTGAGTAGTGCAGAATCAATAATGGGGTAAGTCTTTCCGAAATAATGGCCGAGATAGATATACTGTTTCTTGAAGGGCTTAAAAGTCACTTTGATTTCGTAGCCGCTTTGTGCAAAAGCCCCGGCGGCCCATAAAAAAGAGAGTGACAGTAAAATTCGTTTCATAGTTCAGAATGAATCGTCAAATATATTTAAAAACCTTCAGCCTCCCGCTTCTACAGAATAAGCCGGTAAGGGAAAGTCTTGTTAAAGAGGGCCCCCATATTGAATTCGTTGCTTGTAAATGAATGCTTTGCCGGGACTTTATTTATTCCCCTTTAGGGGTTAGGGGTATATTTGCGCCGTGAAAAGAAAAAAGAAAAACATAGTACTGGAAAAGCTGTTGGTGGAGGATTATGCTGCTGAGGGTAAATCGTTGGCCAGGGTAGAAGGGAAAGTGATATTTATTGAAAATGTGGTGCCGGGAGATGTGGTGGATGTGCGGCTCCTGAAGAACAAAAAAGACTGGGCCGAAGGGGTGCCGGTGCAGATTCATTCCTTTTCTGCAGACAGGGTACAGCCTTTCTGCTCTCATTTCGGTGTTTGCGGCGGTTGCCAGTGGCAAATGCTTCCTTATGAGAAACAATTGCAATACAAACACCGGCAGGTGGAAGAAACATTGAAGCGGATCGGCAAAGTGGAGTTACCACCCTTTCAGCAAATATTGGGTGCTGCCGAAACAAGATTTTATCGCAATAAAATTGAATACACTTTTGGCAACAAACGATACCTGCTGAAAGAAGAATTGGCTGATGAATCCATTAGTGGTGAGCAAAATGTAGCGGGGTTTCATGTAAAAGGGTTGTTTGACAAGGTAGTGGATATCGCAACCTGCTACCTGCAGGCTGAACCTACCAATGAAATAAGACTGGCGGTAAAAGAATTTGCCAAAGCCAATGACTGGTCTTTTTATGATATCCGTAATCATGTTGGTTTTTTAAGAACCATGCAGGTGCGTCTTTGCACCACCGGCGAGTTGATGGTAAATATTGTAGTGGGAGAAAATGATGAGCAAAAGATAAAACTGCTGATGGAACATATTACCAGGCAGTTCCCCGCTATTACAACGTTGCTCTACACCGTTAACACAAAATGGAACGACAGTATGTTTGACCTGGAGCCGGTTATTTACCAGGGCAAAGGATATGCGGTAGAAAAACTAGAGGATTTTCAATTTAAGATAGGGCCGAAATCCTTTTTTCAAACGAACAGTAAACAGGCAGAACAACTATATAAAGTAACAAGGGATTTTGCAGAGCTAACAGGTACGGAAACAGTATATGACCTCTATTGCGGTACCGGCAGTATCGGCATTTTTGTAAGTGGAAAAGCGAAAAAGATAATTGGAGTGGAAATGATAGCAGCGGCTATTGAAGATGCCAAAGAAAATGCAGCGCTGAACAATTTAACCACGACCGAATTTTTTGCCGGAGATGTCATTGAAATATGCAATGATGAATTCTTTGCTGCCCACGGTAAGCCTGATGTTATCATAACCGATCCACCACGGGCAGGCATGCATGAAAAATTGGTGAAGAAGATAATAGAGATGGCAGCACCCATTGTGGTGTATGTAAGTTGCAACCCGGCCACACAGGCAAGAGACCTGAACCTGCTGGATGCCATCTATGAAGTAACAAAAGTACAACCGGTGGATATGTTTCCCCACACCCATCATATAGAGAATGTGGTGCAGTTGAAGCTGAGAAAGACAATTTAATAAAGCAATGGCTGGCTTTCGTTGTGTATTCTTACCGCTTGTTTTAATTGTTTATTAGAACGAAAAATTAAATAGACGGCTGTACCTATGAAGATAATACCTCCAATTTTAAATGCTGTATTGTTTTTCCCAAACCTGGGGCTGCCAATATCCCTTACCGGTTGGCCTAATAACGTAAGTATTGATCCGGTTATAGCACATACATATCCAATTTTTATGTTTTTTTCGCTTTTAGTATAAGCTGGTATGGCAGCCGGTACTTTGTAAATTTCATTTTTAAAATTCTTTATTGAAATTTTTTTTCCATCCATTCGCCATCCACCGAAAGCTTTAAAACGGATTTGATTTGTTTTCCTACCGGCAGTGTCTTGTGAAAATGAATTACAACATACAAACATCAGTAAGAGAAGAATAATTTTTTCCATATTTATAAACTTTAAAACAGTAAGTTCGATTTTCTACAAAAGTGCAGCCATAGACGTATTGACTGATGTTTTCATATATACAGTTTCCATCAACTTACCCCGTTTTACAACTTTGTGAGTATTTATTCGTTTAGTCCTACGTTCTTTTCGTTCAATGCCTAATTTTGTCCAATGAGTAATGTTCGGTTTTCCCGGCCCGACCGGTTTCCTCCCATTGTTAAGAATCTTATTATCATTAATGTGCTGGTATGGATTGCGCAGTTATCCCTGGATGCCCAATACCAGATCACCTGGAGAGGGGCTCTATGGCCCGTTAACAGCCCCCTGTTTGAACCGTACCAGATCTTTACCACCATGTTTCTGCATGCCAACAGCATAGACATGTTTTTCCATATCCTGTTCAACATGTTTGCCCTTTTCATGTTTGGCCGGGTGCTGGAAAATGTGTGGGGACCCAAACGGTTTTTGTTTTTTTACTTAGCCTGCGGAGTCGGTGCTTCCGTAGCGCATTTGCTGATGCAGCATTTTATGGGCGGAATTGCCCCGGCAGTAGGAGCTTCCGGTGCCGTAATGGGTGTACTGGTAGGTTTTGGATACCTGTTCCCCAATACAGAGCTGATGATCATCCCCATTCCCTTCCCCGTAAAGGCCAAATGGGTAGTGATAGGCTATATTTTATTGGATCTGTTTGGAGGTTTTGGCAAAGTGGCCGGCGATAATATTGCCCATTTTGCTCACCTTGGCGGGGCTTTGACCGGTTTTATTATTGTCTTGATCTGGAACAAAACAAACCGCCGATCGTTATATTAGGCTAAGAGAGTAAAAGAGAGAAAGGAGGGAAAGAGTACAGAACTGAATAGTATTAATCTCTTTGAAATACCTAAAACAAAACGACCTTTGTAATTCACCATTCACTATTGACCATTCACCTGATGACTTATTCTGAGAAACAATACAAACAAAAAATAACCCTTGGGCAAAGCGGTAATGCATTAATGATGCTTATTGCTATCTGCCTTATTTTGTTTGTTGGGCTTGCTTTTATGAAAGCCGTATGGTATTTCAGGTTTCCCAAAGAACTGGCACCATCATTATTTGAGAAAAATGTATTGAATTGGGCTGTGATGCCCGCCACTGCAGATGGTTTACTCAGTAAACCATGGACCGTTCTTACCCACATGTTTGTCCATGATAATGTTTGGAAAGTATTTGCAAATATGCTTTGGCTCTGGAGCTTTGGATACATTATGCAGGATATGACGGGTAACAAAAAGATCGTTCCCATTTTTATTTATGGCGGATTAGCCGGTGCCATAGCTTTTATACTAGCCTATAATTTTGTTCCGTCGTTGCAAGCACAACTTCCTTTTGCTACTGCTGTTGGTGCCTCTGCCGGAGTAATGGCTGTGGCTATTGCCACTACACTTCTATCACCCGGGTATAAAATTTTCCCGATGATAGGTGGCGGTATTCCTTTGTGGGCATTAACAGCATTCTATGTAATTTCTGACCTGGCTACTGTTTCTATCAGTGACACCGGCAACCTCATCGCACATCTCGCCGGAGCTCTTATGGGCTTTCTGTTTGTTGTTTTATTACGCCGCGGCTATGACTGGAGTGAATGGATGAGTAATTTTTTTGATTGGGTGGCCAATCTCTTCAATCCCAACAGACCTAAAAAGGGAAGAGCCATTAAAGATGAATTATTTTATAAAACAACTTCAGCTCCTTTTACAAGAACGCCTAATGTTACTCAACAACGGGTAGATGATATACTGGATAAGATCAATCAAAAAGGCTACAGCTCCCTTACAGAGGAAGAAAAAGATTTGCTAAAACGGGCAAGCAAAGAAGGTTTGTGAGTTTTAGAATAGCTACTAGCTATGAATTACGAGACTTAAAGCTCAGATACCCCTTCTTTACTATTAGGATCAGAGTAGATTAGTAATGATCGTTAAATATAGTAGCCCGCAATCTGCCTGTCGGCAGGCAGGCCCGCCACTCACCACTTTTTTCCTAAATTGCATCAATGGCTTCAAGGCTCCGACTCTTCACCAAGCGGTTTTTTATTTACACCAACGTTGTGGTGGTATTTGTTTTCCTGCTTGCCTGTCTTGTGCCTTACCTGAACCCGCAAAGTTGGTGGTTCATCTCTTTTCTCGGCCTTGGGTTTCCCTTCCTTTTACTGCTTGTGATTTTCTTTGCGATAGGCTGGTTGATAATGTTAAAACCCAGGCTGGCCCTCATTTCCGGTATCGCTTTGGTGTTGGGTATTAAAAGCATAACTGTATTTATTGCCTTTCATAAAAAGAAAGCGTTCAACTATAAAAAGGAACCGGAGACTATCCGGGTGGTTAGCTGGAATGTGGCGAGGTTTGTAGAGCTGAAAAGAAATACCAACAAAGGAAGTGTGACGAGGCTAAAGATGTTTGACCTCATTAAAGAACAAAATGCAGATGTACTATGCCTCCAGGAATTTCATACCTCCACTGATTCGGCCTATTATGATAATATAAAACCAATACAGCAGGAGTTAGGGTATCCTTATTATTATTTTTCTTTTGATAACGATGGTGACAGGCATTATTACAGCTCAATTATTTTTTCCCGCTACCCGATTATTGATACAGGTAAAATCCGTTATCCACGACCAACCTTGCCTGATGTTTTATTACATACCGACATTAAAGTAAATGATGATACTATCCGGGTTTTTGCTACTCACCTGCAATCATTGCAATTCGGCCATAAAGATTATGAAAGAATAGACAAGATATCCAATGCAAGAGACAGTTTACTGGCTAACTCCCGCAATATCTTATCAAAACTCAAAAAAGGATTTTCGTATCGCAGCATCCAGGCAGACCTGGCACATAAGATGATTAAAGACAGCCCCCACCCGGTATTAGTGTGTGCCGACTTGAACGATGTGCCGAATTCCTACACTTATTTCACTGTCAGGGGTAGTATGCAGGATGCTTTTTTGAAAAAAGGATTTGGTATCGGCAGAACCTTTGCAGCCCTGTCTCCCACACTACGTATTGACTATATTTTTGCGGACAGCCATTTCAGCATTAAGCAGTTTAACCGGATCGTTAAGAAATACTCTGACCATTATATGCTGGTAGCAGATGTACAATTAAAGAAGTAGTCAGGAATGATTATTTTTGAAAATTATCAGCATTTATGAGTGAACTGAAAATTTATAACACTTTATCAAGACAGAAAGAGCCTTTTGAACCGGTTACCCCGGACCATGTAGGATTATATGTATGCGGTCCCACTGTGTATAGTGATGTACACCTCGGCAACTGCCGTACGTTTATTTCTTTTGATATTATCTACCGTTATCTCAGGTACATCGGATATAAGGTTCGCTATGTAAGAAATATTACAGACGCCGGCCACCTGGAAGGTGACAGGGACGAAGGAGATGATAAATTTTCCAAAAAAGCGAGGTTGGAACAACTGGAGCCAATGGAAATTGTGCAACGCTACACAGTTGGATTTCATAAGGTGATGGAATTGTTTAATAACGAACCGCCAACAATTGAACCCACCGCTACAGGACATATTACCGAGCAGATCAGGATGGCGCAACAGATTATTGACAATGGGTATGGTTATATAGTAAATGGTACTGTATATTTTGATGTAGAAAAATATAACAAGGAAAAACCTTACGGCATACTTACCAATAGAAAACTGGAAGATCTGTTAGAAGGAACAAGAGAACTTGGCGGACAAGATGAAAAAAAAGGACGACTCGATTTTGCACTTTGGATAAAAGCCGGTCCCGAGCATTTGATGCAATGGCCGTCGCCCTGGGGTATGGGATTTCCGGGCTGGCATATAGAATGCTCTGCCATGAGTGAAAAATATCTCGGAAAACAATTTGACATACATGGTGGAGGAATGGATTTAGCAGCCACACATCATACTAACGAGATTGCACAATCACAGGCTTGTTATCACACTACACCTGCCCGGTACTGGTTGCACACTAACATGCTTACGGTAAATGGGGTGCGGATGAGCAAGAGTGCCGGCAATGGATTTTTACCGGAAGAATTATTCAGTGGCTCACATCCGTTGCTCGAGAAAGCTTATTCGCCAATGAATGTCCGCTTCTTCATGCTGCAAACACATTATCGAAGCACACTGGACTTTAGTAACGAAGCATTACAAGCAGCCGAAAAAGGATTGAAGCGTTTATGGGATGCTTATGAGACGTTGATGGTATTTGTTCCAGACAACGGACAACCAACAACCGACAACCCGATTAACGCAGACCTTGATGCAAAAGTAAAAAAACTTGTGGCTGAGTTTGATGAACACATGAATGATGATTTTAACACCGCCAGAGTATTAGCCAGTATGTTTGAGTTAGTCCCCATCATCAATTCAATAAAAGATAAAACTATTCCATTGTCGGCATTGTCGAACGACACTTTGACATTACTCCAAATCAAATTCAAAAGCTACCTGGAAGATGTGTTTGGATTGAAAGCAGTAAACGAAGCAGATAATGGAAAGCTGCAGGGAGTGATGCAATTGCTGATTGATATCCGAAAGGAAGCAAAGGGTAAAAAAGATTTCGCCACCTCTGATAAAATCAGAAACCAGCTTGCTGAATTGGGTATTACCTTAAAAGACGAAAAGGGTGGAGAAATGAGCTGGGGTATAGAATAAAAAAGATATAGTTTATAAAAAGGGAGCCCGGGCAAAATGCCCGGGCTCATTTTTTTTGGATCGTATTAAACAACATGACACCTTCCTAAATACAATCCACTCTGATTTTTCCCCGATTCACTCCGGTTGTAGTATCATAATGATTGTTGGGATGTTATTCTATTAAACAAAAAAACCCAACGATTATGAAACTAAAACAAATCTTCAGCAGAACAAGCCTCTTGTTATTGGCAACACCACTTATTATGACTAGTTGTGACAAGGATGATGAAGTGACACCAACACCAACTATTACCGAAACAGTAGTAGCCAGTGCCAACTTCAGCCTGTTAAAAACAGCGGTAGTAAGGGCCGGTCTTGCCGACTATTTAAATAATACGGCCAATCTTACCGTGTTCGCTCCAACTAATGATGCCTTTCTTGCGGCAGGACTCACAGAAGCGGTTATTAATTCCACACCCGCGGCCACTTTGCAGGCTATCCTTCAGTATCATGTGTTAACATCTGTAGTTCCTAGCGGAAGTGTATCTGCAGGTCCCAATGCAGAAGTAACTACAGCAGGCGGAGTAAAAGCATTTGTAACAAAAAATGCGGCGGGAGTATTTATCAATGGTACCAATGTGGTAACAGCAGATATTACTGCTTCTAACGGAGTAATCCATGCCATCAGCGCTGTGCTGATACCACCAGTTGGTAATATTGTAGCTACTGCACAGGCCAATCCTAATTTTACCTACCTCGTAGCAGCAGTATTAAGGGCTGATGCCAGCGGTACAAGTATTTCTGGAGCCTTGTCCGGGGCAGGCCCGTTAACGGTGTTTGCACCTACTAACCAGGCTTTTATTGATGCAGGTTTCCCTACCATTGCTTCCATTAATGCGGCTGACCCGAACACTTTAAAGAATATATTGTTATACCATGTTATTGGTGCAAGGGTGTTTTCCAGCGACCTGGTTAATAATACTACACCAGCCACAGCAGGTGGCGGAACTGTATTGATAACACTGACTGGCGGTGCTAAAGTGAAAGGAAACAGTAATCCTACAGCATCTAATATTACCGGAGTAAACATTGTTACTACCAATGGTGTAATACATGTAATTGACAAAGTGCTCCTGCCCTGATATGATGAGTAAGTAATTCCTATGCAAAACAAATTGTCAGTCCCGCCGGGTGGGCGGGACTGATTTAATTTTTCTTGTATGTTTAATCATCCTAACCGATACCTTTTTATAGCCCTGCTTTCGGTGTACACATTCTTCAGCACGGTGCTGTGCAATGTGTATCATTATTTTAATATAGAGATAGAATGGTATTATGCCCTGCTCACTATCTTTTTGATAACCGGCCTTACCTGGGAAGGGAACCGGCTGGTAGAACCATTTGTTCGTAAAAAAATATCTCCCGAAAATAATAAGGCAAAGTTTCTTGGCTCATTCTTTATCGCAGGAAATATTATCGGGGCGGCAGCCGCTGTCTTAGTTGTCTTCCTGGTCGGTAATGTTTTTCATGGATATACCTGGCAGCAAAACCTGAATCCCTTAAAACTGAACATCATTTATGTAAGTCTGGCCAACTTATTTTTTCATCTTGTTAATACTATTTTCTTTTTTTTCAGGGAATACCAGGAAAAATGGAAGGAAGCCGAAGAGCTCCGCCGCATCAGTTCGCAGGCAGAACTGGAATTGGTACGAAGCCAGATAAATCCCCATTTTTTATTCAACAACCTGAATGTATTATCGGGAATGGTAATAAAAGATAATCCCGCCGCCAACAAGTTTATTGAAGAGTTTTCCAAAGTGTATCGCTACATCCTGAATAACCAGCAAAAAGAACTGGTGGAACTAAAGTCAGAACTGGAATTTATTCAACCCTATATTTTTTTATTGGAAAAAAGGTTTGATGACGCATTGAAAATTGATATACAGATAGGCGAACAGTATAAAAAATATCATGTGGTGCCGGCTGCTTTGCAAATGCTGATTGAAAATGCCATCAAGCATAATGTTGTTTCCCGGAATAAACCGTTGCATATAGATATACATACCAATGGTAACAATACACTGGTGGTGAAGAATAACCTGCAATTACGTCCCGTAGCAGAACCATCCGGCAGAATAGGGCTGCAAAATATCCGCAAAAGATATGAGCTGATCAGTGGCAGGGATATCACCATCACCAAAACAGAAAAAGAATTTGAAGTAGTACTTCCCTTGCTTCATTTAAACGGAGAGCTATGAAAGTGATAGTGGTAGAAGATGAAAGACTGGCTGCAGAAAGACTGACTACATTGTTGCAGGAATATGACCCTTCTTTGCAGGTGATTGCCTATTTAGAAAGTGTGGAAGAAACGGTGGCTTATCTGAAATCACATGCTCATCCTGACTTGTTGTTGCTTGATATTCATTTATCCGATGGTCGCAGTTTTGATATCTTCAACCAGGTGCAGTACACCCGGCCCGTTGTGTTTACAACCGCTTACGATCAGTATGCACTCGAGGCATTCAAAATGTTTAGTGTGGATTATATATTAAAGCCGGTGGCCGGCGACGCATTAGCAGCCGCATTGAATAAGTACAGGCACATGGCGGCTTCTTTCAGTTTGCCAGATTACAGCCGGTTGGTGCCACACCTGCAGCAGCAGCACAGCAAGAAAAAATTTTTAGGAAAAGTAGGGCAACGATTATTTTTTATTGATACAGCCGATATCGCTTTTTTCCAGGCCGATAACAAAATTGTTCACCTGGTTGATAAAGAAGGTAACCGCTATGTAGTGGATTATACAATGGAGCAATTAGAAGACGTACTGCATCCGCAGCATTTCTTCAGGCTCAATCGTAGCTTTATTGTACATATAGATGCTATACAACAGGTAAAACCATACAACAACAGCCGGCTGAAACTTTCCGTAAAAGGAAATTTACAACAGGATGAAATGATTATAAGCCGTGAACGGGTAGCTAATTTTCGGGCATGGGCTGAAGCATGAAAATTAACCGGCTGCCAAAACAAAAAACCTGTTATCCTGCCAGCTAAAGTTTAAAATGCTGTAATTTGTTCTTCACAAAACAACTGCAGTATGCCTATCAGGACACTTACTTTAATCCTTGTATTCCTGTTTTCTTACTCCCTGGTTGCACAAATACCAAAAGCCCCCGAGAAAAAAGAAGGGGAAGGGCAATTTGCACAACTCATCATTCGTGGAGTAACATTAATCAATGGCAATGGTGCGCCACCTATAGGCCCGGTGGATATAGTGATAGAAAAGAATCGCATTGTACAAGTAGCAAGTGCAGGCAGCCCACACATGCCGCCCGGTAAAAGCCGACCTAAATTAAAAGAAGGAGGCAAAGAGTTGAATTGCGAAGGCATGTATGCACTGCCTGGTTTTGTAGATATGCATGGACATATTGGTGGTACCGGGCAAGGCACTCCGGCCGAATATGTTTTTAAATTATGGATGGCACATGGCATCACTACTATCAGAGATCCATCAGCTGGCAATGGGTTGGATTGGACATTAGATGAAAAAAAACTCAGTGCAGAAAATAAAATTACTGCACCACGCATATTGGCCTACACCTCTTTTGGTGCAGGCGCCAAGCAATCCATCACTACTTCAGAGCAAGCTATTGAATGGGTAAGAGAAAATGCGAAGAAGGGGGCAGACGGAATAAAATTTTTCGGTGCTGCTCCGGATATTATGGATGCAGCGATAAGAGAAAATAAAAAACTAGGTCTCCGTTCCTGTGCACACCATGCGCAGATGTCCGTAGCAAGATGGAATGTATTGAATAGTGCAAGAGCAGGTATGACTTCCATGGAGCATTGGTATGGATTGCCAGAAGCATTATTCACTGACCGCACGGTACAAAATTACCCGGCTAATTATAATTATGCCGACGAATCACATCGTTTTGAAGAGGCCGGAAAATTATGGAAACAGGCAGCCGCACCTTTTAGCGATCATTGGAATAAAGTGATGAATGAATTACTCAGTCTTGATTTTACACTCGATCCCACTTTTAATATTTATGATGCCAATCGTGACCTGCACCGTGCCCGCCGTGCCGAATGGCATGAAAATTATACGTTGCCATCACTCTGGAAATTTTATGAACCGAGTCGTGAGTCACATGGTTCTTATTGGTTCAACTGGGGTACAGAGCAAGAAATTTCCTGGAAAGAAAACTACCGGTTATGGATGACGTTTGTAAATGAATACAAGAACCGCGGTGGAAGAGTGACGGCCGGTTCTGATAATGGATTCATTTATCAAACCTATGGCTTTGGTTATATCCGGGAGTTGGAGTTGTTGCGGGAAGCAGGCTTCCATCCATTGGAAATAATTCGTTCTGCAACACTCAATGCCGCACAGGCATTAGGCATGGAAAAAGAAATAGGCACAGTAGAGGCAGGTAAGCTGGCCGATATTGTTATAGTGGATGCCAATCCACTGGAAAACCTTCAATATCTCTATGGTACAGGTGCCATCTTTATGAATGATAAAAACGAAGTAATAAGAAAAGGAGGTGTGCAATACACCATAAAGGATGGAATAATATACGATGCCAAAAAATTACTGGCAGATGTAAAGAAGATGGTGGATGATGAAAAAGCTAAGACAGGATTTAAAATTACACAACCGGGAATGCAATAAAAAAAAGTGTAATGGAATATATCATACACCTGGGTAAGGATAAAAAATTAAAGAAGCTGGTAGAGGCAGCAGAACCGCACCAATTAAAAAAACGGAAGAATATCTGCACTTATCTCTGTGCTTCTATTATGAGCCAGCAGCTTTCTGTAAAAGTGGCCGATGTGATTTACAAACGGTTTATTAATTTATTCGGAGGCAAAGAACCCACACCACAGCAGATCATTGAAACTCCTTTTGAAAAACTCAGGGGAATAGGACTGAGTAATGCCAAAGTGAACTACGTTAAAAACGTAGCACAATTCGAAATTCAGTTTGGTATGGATGCAAAGAAGCTGGGTAAAATGACCAATGAGGAAGTGATAGAATACCTCATTGTGATAAAAGGAGTGGGAAGATGGACAGTAGAAATGTTGCTGATGTTTGCCCTGGGCCGGGAAGATGTATTTGCCGTAGATGACCTCGGTATCCAAAATGCGATGATCAAGCTCTATAAATTAGATAACAGCGATAAAAAGAAACTGAAAGAAGACATGCTGCGGCTCTCTGCAAAATGGAGCCCTTACCGTACGTATGCCTGTGTACACCTATGGCAATCGAAAGATAATGCGCCGATAGTGAAAGCGAAAAGACCGAAAGAAAAGATTAAGTAGTAATTGAAATTTCAAGGCAAGACATTGCCAGTGCCGATTTTTCAATTTACAACCCCGCATGCAGCAATTCTTCTATCTGGCTTCTTTATTTATTCTTTGCAGCTTCATGGGCCTGTTCTGTAAATAACTTGAATTCTTCCTCATTCAACCACTTTGTTCCCTGGCCATATACCATGTGCCATTTGCCGGCGGTTTTGACAAAGGTTTCTGTCCGAATTACCCGTAAAGCAAAGTCTCCTTTGGTAGGACTTGTAAGTACTACATCTACCACATAATGCTTAACAGCTGCATCGCCATTATACACTCTTAATACAGCCATGCCGGGCATCGGAGTAAAAGATTTAAACCGGAAATCTTCAAGTCCCGGAACAGGGGTAGTCCATTGTGCAAATCCGTATGATATTTTTCCTTCCGGGCCTACGGATATTAAGTCATCATTTAATAAGTTGGAGGGATCATAACCGTTGAGGGAATCAATTGCTTTTCTGTCTTCCGGGTAATTGTCTGTATTGTATTTGCCCGCAGGTGGCTGAGCAGCTACAGAGTTTGCTATCAGTACTGCGGATAAAAAGAGAATGAAAATGTGTGTTAGCTGTTTCATAATTATATATTTCAGGTAAATTTCGCAGAGACAGACAGGAAATAAAAGCAGGTAAGGGTAAATGACGGCTTTATTGAGGGTGTGGCCACTTAATGAATGTAAAGAACCTTTGTAACCGCTCCCTCAAAAAAACAACTGCTCACCACTGGCATTAACAAGTAGAGCGGCTATAGATTAACTTTAGCGTACTACTGAAAATGAGAAGCCTCAGTTTCTATATTATTGTTATGCTATGCACTGGGGTGAACCTGTTTGCTCAGGATACCATTGTATTCAAAAGTCAACCGCAATGGAATACAAGCATGGATATTGGCAGCTATTGTTTGTTCTACGAGGAAACCACTGATAATCCTCTCAGTTTTGAGGAAGTTCAGCAACAGGTCTTTGTGCCTTTCGACATACGCCTGGCAAGCCATCCAACAAACAGGCCATTGCTGATTCAATGGTATAGGTTTTCTATCAGTAACAAGTTGGTAACAGATACCATTCATCTCAGTGTGAATACTTCACCGCATTATTTTATCCGGTTGTATTCATCGGATGGATTAATAGCAAAAAGCGGCATATATGAAACCAGCGTTCCGTCTCTTGATAAATCACATATACAAATAGAAATAGCACCTTCCTTTACAAAAACATATTGGTTGCGAACAGAAGACAGGCAGGGTCATATGGTACCACCTGCAATAAGTGTAGAACCCCATTTTACTTATATGAATGCTTTGGCAGCCGGCCTGAAACTGAACCGCCTTGTTTTTCTTATCCTTGCCTTACTCACCGGCTGCCTTTTATTCATTACGGTATTTGCGGCCTATCAATATTACCTGTACAGGGATAAGGTGTTTCTCTGGTACATCGCTTACACCTGTTCTGCCGTTTTAACTGGCTTTTTTTGGATGGATATACGCCTGGGGCTGGACATTTTCTCCTCTTTTTTTCATGACCTTATTTATTCGATATTTTTATTTTTAGTACCGGTGATGTACAGCTTATTCATCGGCAACATACTGAAACTGCCCGAGCAATTTCGAAAAGTATGGATAGGTGTAAAAATTTTAATGGCGGTTGCCATTGCTCAAATGCTCATAGCATTTATTACCATGCGTACCGGTCGTTTTGTGTTTACTGACTACTACGGCTACTTTGTTTCCGTTATTCCGGTAGCTGTATTGAATATTATCTTATTAGTGCTTACTGTATTGAGCAAAGAAAAAGTAAAGTGGTTCATGTTTGCAGGTTTATTGAGTTTGCTGGTACTGTGGTGCCTGCCCATACTTATTTTTCCTGCTATCAACATTCAATGGAAATGGAATGCAATGACGATGGTACTGATATTCCTTCCGTTTTATTCCCTGCTGGGTCTTACTATTGAGGCCATCTGTTTTTCATTTGCACTTTCTTACCGCAGTAAATTGGTATTACTTGAAAAAAATAATTTACAGCAACAGTATAGCTTGCAATTGCAGGATGAACTATCGAAGCGTACTGCAGAACTGGGAGAAAAAAATAAATTAGTAGAAGAACAAAAATTACAGCAGTTACAATCCTCCTTTGAACAAAGAATTGCAGAAACTGAAATGACGGCATTAAGAGCACAAATGAATCCGCATTTTATTTTTAATTGCCTCAATTCTATCAAACTGTACACACTGGAACATAATTCAACCGCTGCGGCTGAATACCTCACTAAGTTTTCGCAGTTGATAAGATTGGTGCTGGAAAATTCCCGTGTAGAGAAAATTACGTTGGAAAAAGAGCTTGAAACCTTGCGGCTGTATATAGATCTGGAAGCTATGCGTTTCAAGGATAAGGTAAGATGCCAAATAAGTATATCACCCGATATTGACCAGCAATATATAGAACTGCCAGCACTGCTTATACAGCCTTATGTGGAGAATGCCATCTGGCATGGGTTGATGCAAAAGAAAGAGGGTGGTAATATTATAATTAATATTACACAACCAACAGAGAGCAGTCTTCTGGTTGAAATAACGGACGATGGAGTAGGAAGGGAACAGGCTGCCATCTACAAAAGTAAATCTGCTACAAAACAAAAATCATTTGGTTTAAAAATGACATCAGAAAGAATAGAGATGATAAACCAGGTGTATGGTATCAATGCAACAGTTAAAGTGTTTGATCTGAAAGATGACCTTAATAATGCCTGTGGAACAAGAGTTATTATTAATATACCCGTTTGATTATATGATAAAAGCAATTATTATTGATGATGAACTTGATTGTGTAAAGCTACTGGCATTGCAATTGAAAATGTATTGCCCGCAGGTACAGGTGGTAGCAGCCTGTATAACAAGTGAGGATGGATTACAAAAGATAAAAGAACTGCAGCCGGATATTGTTTTTTTAGATATTGAAATACCGGTAATGAATGGATTTCAATTGTTGGAAAAATTGGGCAACATCACATTCAGCCTGGTATTTGTTACTGCCTATGACCAGTTTGCAGTGAAAGCTTTTCGGTATAGTGCATTGGATTATTTACTAAAACCCATTGACGCAAAAGACCTGCAGGCAGCAGTGCAAAAAGCAGGGCAACGTCAATGGCCGGATACGCAGCAATTGACAATGTTGAAACAACAAGTGCATGATAAGGAGAGTATTTTTCCCGATAAAATTGCCTTGCCTTATCAAAATGGTGTAACCTTTGTTGAAATAAAGAATATAGTTTACTGCGAATCGGAAAACAACTATACCCGTTTTCATACTATCGATAGCCAGCAATACCTGGTGGCGAAAACATTGGGTGATATTCAGGAAGTGTTGGAAGAAAGAAATTTTTTACGGGTGCACCGTCAATACCTCGTAAATCTCAATCATATTAAAAAATATGTAAGAGGAGAAGGTAATTATCTGACACTATCCAACGGGCAAAATGTTGCAGTAGCCCGCAATCAAAAAGAACGGTTGATTGAAAAGTTCGGGTGGCTGTAATGCAATGTTTCTGATGTTTGCCCACGGCAAGAAGATATGCTGCGGCTCTCTGACAAATGGAGCCCTTACCGTACGTATGCCTGTGCATACCTTTGGTGTTGGAAAGATAATGCCCCGATTTTGAAAGAGAAGAGGCCGAAAGAAAAGATTAAGTGATGGCTTAAATAATTTGTAGTATCCTCACAATTATCTGCCTGACTTGCTGCGTTAGCTAATAAGAGAATGTCAAACCTACCCCCAAGCCCATATCGCTGTCGTAGTGTGTCCGCAAAGAGAAGTTTCGGCCAAGAATGTAATTCAATCCTATCATGTACTCTTTGTCAGTGTTCACCATAAAGGCTGCTCTTATTTTTTTTGCAACAGGTATATCTTCCCTCATCAATTGTAAACGAATTATTCCGTCTGTAAATACTTCTGCCTGAAAACGGACCAGCATGGGTAAAGTATAATTTACACCCACACTTAAAACAGCCCTGTTATCTTTTGTGCTGGTCTGTCCAAAGAGATTTTTTTCTTGTTCGGCAATACCCATTTTTCTATACCGCCAGTCAAAACCCACAAAAGGCATGAGCCATTGCATTTTTCCCAGGTATCGGCCTATATGTGTTTCCGTTTCGTAGCCGTGCATATCATGATAGCCCAAACGCCACTCACTGCCAATGCTCCAACGGGTATTTTGCAACATCATTTCTCCGTCATTGCCATTGGTTGCAAAATCATTCTGAAACATAAAGTGCATTTTCCTGTCATCGGCAAATAACTTTCGCTGTGCTAATTTGGGATTTGGTATTAACGGATTCGGTTGCTGGTTCTGATAACTAAATACCCTGCCCATACCACTCATCATATGGTAAAGAATATGACAATGGAAAAACCAATCTCCTTCTACATTCGCATTAAATTCCAAAGTGTCTGTTTCCATTGGCATAATATCAATGATGTTTTTAAGTGGGGCATATTCTCCTTGTCCGTTAATTACCCGGAAATCATGGCCATGCAGGTGCATGGGGTGTCGCATCATAGATCCGTTGAAAAGAATCAGCCGCAGGTTTTCTCCTTTCTTCACTATAATTTTATCAGCCTCACTCACTACTTTGTTGTCCAAACTCCACACATAACGGTTCATATTTCCGGTGAGTTCAAACTTTATCGTTCTTGTTGTGCTTTCGGGAAGTGTTGTTTTTGCTGGTGATTTAAGCATTGCAAAATTCAAAGTAACAATGTCAGACATTTCATTACTGTTATACTGATTATGATTTGCATGGGGATTATCATTCATTGACATAGTATCCTTGGGTATTTCACCTTTTTTCTTTTCTTCCCCGGTAATTTCCGGATACATAACTACATTCATATCCATCTGTTTAAGGCTCATGTTCATTCCCATGTCGTCTAAGTCACCATTCATTTTCATCATACCATTCATCATCTTCATACCTTCAAAATATTTTAGCCTTGGCATTGGTGAAATCAGTTGCTTGATTCCATTACCAACATATAGCGATGCTGAATTAGTTCTGTCTTCGGTTGTTGCCAATAATTCATACGCCGTATTATCTGCCGGAATGGTAACAATAATGTCGTATGTTTCTGAAACGGCAATAATCAATCTGTCGACCTCCACAGGCTCTACATCATTGCCATCATTTGCTACCACAGTAATTTTTCCACCGGCATATCTTAACCAGAAATAAGAAGATGCACCGCCGTTTGAAATCCTTAATCTTACTTTATCACCGGCTTTTAATTGTCTGCCGTCAAGAGTTATTATTTCGGATTCAGGTTTCCCGTTCATTAATATCTTATCATAATACACATCACTTACATCCATTGCCAGCATGCGTTTCCATTCGTTTTGCAATTTGGTTTTAAAATGTCCGGCTTTAGCTGCTTCAGCATAACTCTGAACAGCATTTTTCTTCAAAGCAAACCAGTCACTTGCATTGTGAAGCATCCGGTGTACATTATCTGGTTTGTAATCTGTCCATTCACTCAATACAATTGGAACAGTTGGTAAATCATCAATACCCTGCCTTAGCGTTGGATCATTGTTTCTTTTCAGCATCACAAAGTTTCCGTACATACCTATCTGCTCTTGTAAGCCGGAATGGCTGTGATACCAGTGTGTTCCATTCTGGATAATTGGAAAGCGGTACACATGAATTGTACCCGGTTTAATAGGCATTTGGGTAAGGTTTGGCACACCATCTTCTTTATTTGGTAAGAATAAGCCGTGCCAATGCAATGAAGTTTCTTCCTTTAACAAATTGTGTACATAAATTTCTGCTGTGTCTCCTTCGGTAAAAGTCAGCGTAGGCATTGGTATTTGTCCGTTTACTGCAATGGCTCTTTTGGGTTTACCTGTAAAGTTTACAATGGTATCTTGCACATATAAATCATATCGCACCACTTTAGGTTTTGCAGGCTCAGGCATTTTTATAATGCTATCCTTTTTTACAGGCTTTCTATCAGCTATTTCTGGTTGAGGAATTATGGGCTTAATACTAACGGTATCTTTAGCAACGCTGATAACAGGTTTTGTTTTCACCGTGTCCTTCTTAACCGTTATAGGTTGTTGCTTTTCTATCGGTTGTTTCTTTGCAACTTTCGGTTTCTCCTTAACCAACGTCATTCCACATTTTGGGCAATTACCCGGTTTTGGAGCATGTATTTCCGGGTGCATGGGGCAGGTGTAGGTTACACTCTGTGAATAGCCAAAGGAATATAAAGCAAGGCCAAAGAGCATCAATAATATTTTCTTCATCTTACTACTTTAATTTTTTTACTTTCAACATACTTGCATTAATAGCTACAACAACTGTACTGATTGTCATTAGCACTGCACCAGCCGCAGGACTTAATAAAATACCCTGCTTATACAAAACACCGGCTGCTAATGGTAATGCCACCACATTATAGCCAGTTGCCCAAATTAAATTCTGAACCATCTTTCTATATGTGGCTTTGCCAAATAAAACAAGGTTCACTATATCTGTTGGATTACTGTTTACTAAAACGATACCTGCCGTCTCTGCTGCAATATCACTACCACTCCCTACTGCGATACCAATATCGGCTTGTGCAAGTGCCGGTGCATCGTTTACTCCATCGCCTGTCATGGCAACAAACTCTCCTTTGCTTTGCAGTTCTTTTATCTTTTCTAATTTCTGATGTGGTAATACTTCGGCAAAAAAACTTTCCATGCCTAATGTTTTGCTTACACTGGCTGCTACTTTATTGTTGTCCCCGGTAAGTAAAATGGATTTGATACTATTTTGTTTCAATGTTTGGATAGCTTCTGCTGATTCAGGCCGAATTTCATCTGACAAGGCAATGTATCCTGCCAGTTCATTATTGATAATTACAAATACAACCGTTTCGGTATCATTTGCGGCGAAGCCTTCAGGAACATTAATATTATTTTCTTTTAAGTAGCCAGGACTTACAACCAATATTTTCTTTCCCTCTACAATAGCTTCAACTCCTTTCCCGGTGATCGCATTAAAATTTTCTGTTGCAGGAATGGTTATAGATAATTCTTTTACTTTTTGCAAGATACCTGTGGCAATGGGATGTTCTGATTTTTGTTCTAAAGCAGATGCAAGGCGGATGATTTCATTTTCGTTCAGCTCTTTTTTCAAAGAAACAATTTTTGAAACTTCAAATTTTCCAACTGTAAGTGTTCCTGTTTTATCAAAAACAATAGTGGTTATTTTTCTGGCATTTTCAAAGGCAGTACGGTTTTTTATCAGTAATCCATTCTTTGCAGATAAGGCAGTAGATTTGGCCACCACCAACGGAACAGCCAGTCCCAAAGCATGAGGACAACAGATAACAATTACTGTTACCATTCTCTCCATTGCAAAAGCCAACGACTGACCTGTTATGTACCAATATAAAAAAGTGCTAATGCCAGCCAGCAACGCAATAATGGTTAACCATTTTGCTGCTTTATCTGCCAGTAATTGTGTATTTGATTTGGAATTTTGTGCATCCTGAACCAGCTTTATCACCTGTGATAAATATGAATCTTGTGCCCCATGAGACACAGTAATTTTTATCGCCCCGTTGCCATTAATGGAACCGGCAATTACTTTATCTCCTTTTATCTTTTGTACCGGCTTGCTTTCTCCGGTAAGCATACTTTCATTCAGGTAGGTTTCTCCTTCGTCAATTATTCCGTCTGCGGCTACTTTTTCACCCGGCTTAATAAGTATCCTGTCATTTTCTTTCAGCGTTGCTGTCTTTACTTCAGTCACTTGCTCTCCATCAATCAGGTGAGCATCATCCGGCATTAGCTGTACCAATAATTCCAGTTCTCTTGATGCACCGGCCACAGATTTCATTTCTATCCAATGCCCTAAGAGCATAATAAGAATAAGCGTAGCCAGTTCCCAAAAGAAATCCATACCCTCTAATCCAAATACGATTGCCACACTGTAGATGTAAGCCACTGAAATAGCAAACCCAATCAGAAACATCATACCCGGATTTTTTGCTCTTGCTTCATTTACCAATCCTTTTAGAAAAGGCCAACCACCATAAATGAATACGACAGACGACAAAAACAGTAGTACATATTTTGAACCGGGAAAGCTGATATGAATATTGAGCCAATGCTGTATCATTTCTGATAACAACATGATTGGAATGGTTAATGCCAACACTACATAAAACCGTTTTTTAAAATCGGCAATCATACCTGTATGATTATGCTTTTTACCATGAGCATCTGCATGACCTGCATTTGCCATTGGCTCTAATGTCATACCACACAAAGGACATTTGCCAGGCTTATCCTGCACTATCTGCGGATGCATGGGGCAGGTGTATTTTTGTAACTGGTGCTGATGTTCCATAAATCTTTGTCAACCGGATTTGAATGGTTGAATCTTATTCTGACTGTATTGCGGCTTACTTAGGCGTCTCTGAATTTTTTACGGGTACAGTAAGCTTCATCCCGCATTTGGAACACTTCTCATCTTTTTTGCCAATGACTTCGGGGTGCATAGGGCAACTATATAATTGTTCGGCTACTGGTTTTATTACCTCTGGTTTTGTTGTTGTATCCATTGTTGTAGTTTCTGTTGGGGTTGTTTCTGTTGGTGTTACTTCTTTTGTTTTATCGCTTTTTGAATTGCAGGCAATAAATACGAATGCCATTACGATAGCAGAAAGAGTTGTTTTTTTCATTGTACTAAATTTTATTGTTTAATAATTTCTACTACTTTTCCACAGGAGAGCATTTGCGAACCGTAATAAGGGTTTTTAATTACACTCTCTTTGCTTAACCAGTTTGCACCTTTACCATCGTTTGCCATTGGGCAAAATTGATAATACACAGTTTCAGCAGGTTTTGCAGCTTTAATCAGTTCGTACATATTCTGTGAAAGTGAAATAAAATATTCCCTTTGGTGCTCGGTGTCTTTGTTTTCTTTGATATGTTGTACATCTGTTTTCAAGGATTTTTCCACTTTCATCCAAACTGTATGCTCTTCCGTATTCAGTTTTGCCATTTCTACTGCATCTAATGCAATCAACAAGGCTGTTCCACTGGCAGACGCTATGTTGCCATCTGTTTTAACCAACGCATCTTTTAAGGCAAAGTAGTTGTCAAAGACAGCTTTTAACTGGCTGGATTCCTGCATACTTATGGTGTTATTCTCCTGGCCATGTCCGTTATGGCCTTGCATTGTACTATCAGATGTCGTGTTGTTACTGACAACGGCTGTTTTGCTTTTCCTGTCGTACTTACAGCAGCCGGGAAGTTTGTTGTACGCCTCATCAGGAGCCAAAAAATTGGCATTATCGTAACCAGAAAGGGCGATACTTTTCAATACTGCATCAGGCGTTATTTTCTTGCTGTCATAAGTGATAGAAGCCATTTTCGTGTCCACATTCCAGTCTGTTTTGTAAAGCTTTGATTTGCTTCCTGCTTTTTCTATTGTTGTTTCGCACATGCCACAGTTTCCATATACTTTTATGGTTTCTGTTTTTGCATTTTTAATTTGTGCATTGGATACAGTAGTTGACAAACAGCCAACTACAGCCAATAAAATACTTGCTTTCATTTTCGTTGCTTTATTTGATGAATAAAATGTTGGGTACAGGGATACGCCAATAGCCAATACACTCTAAGGTTTCAGCACATCATTTACAAACAATATATCATATCAGGAAAGTACAGTTAAGTACTTGTAGGGAAAGTTTGCCAATATCCGGCGGGGCATGGCATGTAGAATAGCGTTCAGTATTCTTTACAAATCCCTGAAAATTAAAATTAGGAATTGTGTTAATTATTGCCGGAGCAAGATTAAAATTTAGTAAGGCCGCTGTCGCTGCTTTCTGGTGATCAGCTTTTAATTTAAAGTGCTTGTGTTCATCTTTGCAACAACTGGTTTTATCCTCCTTCATGCCACATCTGCCACATTCTTCTTTCTCACTATGCCACAAACTCCAACCAACCAGTTCGTTCATGCAGTAGTGCAGGTGTACCGTAGCACCCATGGTTGCCGAACCATAAATGATCATTAATAATATGACTACCGTTTTCTTCACTTTGTCAAAATTAGTCTGTTTTATGAATAAGGAATGAAAGAATTATGGGCAAGAGTTACACAATTATAACATTTCAGCTTCTCATTTGCAGCAATCCTTCTTTCTAACAAAAATCATTTTGAATATTTTCCAGCAAAATTGCCTTATTGATTTTATAAAAGCCATTAAATCATATATAATAACATAAACCCACTCATTCCAATCATCAGGGCATCTTCAATTATTGTAATGGTGCTCATTGGCAGGTTAAATACATCTCCCAGGCAGGCACATTTTATTTTTCGTTTATTCAATACGCTTTGTAGAACTCCCACAATGCTTATCGTCATTATCATTAAGGTAACGGCATTGGTAACAATGGGATTTACACCTATAAGAAACGCTATACCTAATGCCAGTTCGATAAAAGCATATACATAACCCCAGCCATTCCATTGCTTAGCTACAATGTCATACATGCTGTAGCTTTCTGCAAAACCTTTTAAGTTTAGTAATTTGAAAAATGAAAAGACTAAAAAGAAGCCTGCCATAAAATAATTCATCCAGCGCATCCACAAAAAGCCGCCCTGCATCCATTCCACAAGCAGTGTAATGGCGGTGATGTAGGTAAAAATCAGTAGTACAGGTTTGTAGGTTACGAGCCAGTGTTTAGTCTGTTCTGAAACTTCGTTGTGTTGTTCTGCACTAATGGTGTATTTGGTATCTAAAGCTTTTTGAAAAGTGGATAAAGAAATATGCTTTTCCATGCTGATGGTGACAGTATGTTTTTCTTTGGAAACTTCCACATCTGTTACACCTGGTAACAACAGCAAACTGCTTTTCACTTTTGCTTCGCAACTGCTGCAGGTCATTCCGGTAAGTTTGTATGTATGTGTCATTGCTTACGATTTATGACACAAAGTTGTTACAACAAACAGCAACAAGCATTACACTATTAAGGGAAAGAGTTCTATTTAATTGTCAGACTTTATCCAGCGGCTTTCTGCTGCCACCGATATTTTTAAACTCACGGGGAGTAAGACCGGTAACTTTTTTGAACTGGGTGGATAAATGTGCGGTACTACTGTAGCCTAATTGAAAAGCAATTTCATTCAGGTTCATTTCTCCATAAAGTAGCCATTCTTTTACTTTCTCAATTTTCTGTAGTATAAAGAATTGTTCAATTGTAACACCTTCCACCTGCGAAAAGAGGCGGGAAAGGGAGCTGTATTCTTTGTTAAATGCTTTTGCAAGGTATTTACTGATACTAAAATGCTCTTCCAGTTCACCCGACTGTGTTTTCTTAATCAGGAGACTTTTTATTGTTTCAATTTGTTTTTGACGTTCGTTGTCCAGTAGTTCAAATCCCAACTGCTTCAAACGGGTATCTAATTCCTGTAATTGTTTTGCTGAAGGAATTTTAATCAGTTCCACTTCTCCCATATTCACCTGTGCGGTTTGCAGGTTTAGTTTTTCCAGCTCCTGCTTTACCACTATGATGCAGCGGTTACAAACCATATTTTTTATATAGAGTTTCATTTTTTATTCCATAAAGTGGTCATCTGCAAATTAATTAAAAGATTGCGATACCCGCCACAGGTATTGCTGGCTATGGGTCCACAGACAAATTGTTACCGGGGCTCCCCACCAAAAGGAACGGCTGATTGAAAAGTTCGGGTGGCTGTAATGTATACTGCTGTTAGTAGCTGTCATTCTTTTCACTGTTCACCCGGAAGTAATTTCATTTTATGCTCTGTCCGAACGTCAATAAGTTGTTATCCGGGTCGAGCAAAGAAAACTCCCTTTGTCCCTAGGGTTTTGTTGCTAAGGGCCCGTTTGGATGAATTGAAATTCCGTTGTCTGAAAATGTTTGGTAAAGGTTATTAATATCGGTTGTTCTGATATAAACCTGCCCGTTGTTTTCTTTGGGGTCAAGTACTTTGAACTCAAAAAAATGAAGTTGAATAGTATCTTTATATACCATTAAGTAACCGTCAAAGTCATTGTCGCCAAAAACCCGAAACCCTAATTTGTGTATGTAAAAGTCTTTTGTTACCGTCTTATCCCGCATGGGTAACTTGGGATGTTATTCCGTCAGCATATTTTTCTGTCATTGTGTGGTAAGGTAAAGTTGATTTTTATCTGTAGTTTATGAACTGATTGTTCTCACTGGCAGGGCTTTGTGCAGGTGTGGAATTATAATACCGTCCGCCTGGAACCGCTACATGGATTTTGATAAAGTTAAATATTAAGAACTGAAGCTAAGCTTTATTCATAATGCCCCAAGCCGCAGTACAGCAGAAGTGAAATAATAGCCAAAGGCTATAAATAGTGTTGCGAAACTGGAAGTTTCGCAGAGCAGGTTTGATAGTTCTTTTTTATAACTTGCTTTTAATTCTCTTTCTTTTCGATCCTTTTTTTATTTCAGATGGATTATTCTGCTCTTCGTTTTCTTCCACTGTTTGATGATTTTTATTTTGATTGGGGTCTTCAGGATTTGGTTTCTGGTTATTGAAATCCTGATTTGTTTTTTCTTTTAGCATGTCTTTGGTTTCCCTAGAGGGATTGGGCTTTTGATTTTTGTCCATAATTATTTGAATTTATTTGTAAATGAATTCCTCGGATTTAAACTGAATAGGTTATTTACTGTACTTATTATACAATTAAATGAAAGGATTGTCTATTTCACATACCAATCTTCAACATATTGCAAGTTGAATATTTGATAAATTCATGCCAATGATTTTAGCCAATAATTAATCAATAAAATATGGGAAAAATGGAAAAATAGGGAATGATTATCCCCAACAAGGGAATGTTATTTCACCGGCATACAAACAGAAACTTATTTTCAGCGGGTCTTTTGCAGCAGGTTTCCCTTCACCCCGCCGAACCATTCTGTTTTTAAGATACTTAGCACAATACTATCTCTTCTTCCACCCTGGGCGGTGGGCATATGGTTGCGGAAAATGCCTTCTTCCATACAGCCGATAGCTTTCATGGCAGCAATACTTTTTGCATTATTCGCATCGGCCCTAAATTCCAACCGTTCCAATCCCCATTCTTCAAATACATACGTAAGTAATAATAATTTACAATGACGGTTCAATCCGGTACGTTGAAAATCTTTTCCATACCAGGTGTAGCCCAATTGTGTTGTAAGCCAGAGTTGTTGTATGTCATAAAACCTTGTACTGCCGGCGTAACGATTGGCTATTTTATCAAATACGATAAAAGGATATTCTTTTTTATCGTTCAGGTTCTTTACAGCTGTGCTAATATAGTGTCTCAGGTTTTCTTCGCCGGCCGCTGTTACTAAACCAAATTTCCAGATGTCTGGTTCATTCAATGAGAAAGGAAGAAGATTGTCAAAATCACCTTCTTGTATGGGTCGCAGCAACACTCTTTCATTTTCGAGAACAGGTTGTTGCTGAAAAATGTCTTTTATTATCATTAAGCTTCTATTCTTTTTATATCGGCCCCCAATTTTTTTAATCGTCCGTCAATATCCTGGTAGCCCCTGTCAATCTGTTCAATATTTTGAATGATACTTTTTCCTTCCGCACTGAGCGCAGCGATCAATAAGGCTACACCGGCACGGATATCCGGGCTGCTCATAGTAATGCCTCTCAGCATTTGTTCTCTTTCCAAACCAATTACTACCGCACGGTGCGGATCGCATAGCACAATCCTTGCGCCCATATCAATCAGCTTATCGACAAAGAATAAACGGCTTTCAAACATTTTCTGGTGAATGAGTACCGAGCCTTTGGCTTGTATGGCTGTTACTAATACAATACTCAACAGGTCAGGTGTAAAACCCGGCCATGGATGGTCATAAATGGTCATGACAGAACCATCTAAAAAAGTTTGAATCTCATAGCTTTCCTGTGCGGGTATATGAATATCATCGCCGCTAAAATTCATTTTAATACCGAGTTGCTGAAATTTTTCAGGAATGATACCAAGATGTTCGATGCCGGCACCTTTAATCGTTATATCACTTTGTGTCATGGCGGCCAGTCCAATAAAAGAACCCACTTCAATCATATCGGGCAGCATACGATGTTCAGTACCGCCGAGATACCCGACACCCTGTATCGTCAGCATGTTACTGCCAATGCCTGTGATCTTTGCTCCCATGCTATTGAGCATTTTACATAGTTGCTGGACATAGGGTTCGCAGGCTGCATTATAAATGGTAGTAGTTCCAGATGCCATAGAAGCTGCCATTACTATATTGGCGGTGCCGGTAACAGATGGTTCATCCAGCAACAGGTTAGCACCTTTCAGATCCGGTGCTTCTAAATGAACAAACCCATCTTCTTCATGATAAGTAAAGGAGGCGCCGAGTTTTTCAAAACCAATGATATGTGTATCTAATCTTCTCCGGCCAATTTTATCGCCACCGGGTTTTGGTATAAATGCTTTTTTAAATCTTGCCAGCATTGGTCCGGCCAGCATTACTGAACCTCTAAGTTTTCCGCTTTTCTTTTTATAAGCTTCACTGTGCAGGTAATCAATATTGATATCATCGGCCTGGAAGATGCAGGTATCACGGCTGGTTCTTTCCAGTTTCACATTCATCTCGCCCAATAATTCTATCAGCAGGTTTACATCAATGATGTCGGGAATATTGGTAATGGTAACTTTTTCTGGTGTGAGCAACACCGCACTGATAATTTGCAGTGCCTCATTTTTAGCTCCCTGCGGAATTATTTCGCCGTGTAATTTTTTTCCACCTCTTACTTCGAAAGAATGCATCTTCTTTAAGTTGATTTGTTGATAGATTAAATAAGATTACAGGATCGGTTGCAAGGTAAATTTTTACAAGGATAGAGGGATGAATTAAAAAGAAAAGGTTGATTAGAAAGCCTAATCAACCTTTTAACTATTTAACCAATTAACTTAATACCTTTTTTTCTTAAAACCACCTCCGCCGCCGCCACGATTGTCACGGCCATCATTTCTGCGTCCGCCGCCACCACCGCCGCTACGCTGTTGGTATTTACCACCGCCGCCTCTTTTACCATAACCGCCGCGGTTATCTCTTCCTTCCTGTTGAGGTCGGAATGCTTTTACATAAGGAGTATTAGTGAAAGTAAGTTGTCCGTCAGTAATAGCGGATAGTTCACTTTGTATAGCATCATCATGCACAATTTCCTTATGCCAGTTATTATAGGCCAGCTTCATGTAATATGCGATGGCATTAGCGAAGCCCAATTTTTTCTCCGGGTTTTCTTCTTTTAATGCTTTACCAATGATCACTTCCAGGTTTTTGCCAAGGTGTAATAATTTCGGCTGACGTTTTGGATAAGGAAGCGGATCAGGTTTTGCTTTTAATGTTTCCCTTGTGGGAATGGGGTAGGGAGATTTTACATCGAGAGTGAAATCTGAAATCAGGAACAAATGATCCCATAGTTTATGCCGGAAATCTTCCACATTTTTCAGGTGCGGATTTAAAAAACCCATCAGCTCAATAACGGCCTGCGCATTTCGCTGGCGGCGTTCAGGCTCTTCAATGGTCATTATATGCTCTACCATTTTCTGCACATGACGACCATATTCTCTCATCGTCAAATGGTTTCTCGTGGTATTATACTCCATATTATCTACATCCATAAGGACAAATGTAGAGAAAGAAGTTTGAAATCGGAAGTTAAAGGGTGAAACATAGCGGACTCAATGGAGCTATTTTATGCGTAAAGCAAATCTGTGCAAACAATAAGAAATCTCCGAAAAACAAGGGCTGTATGCTGGAAAGTCCCCCATGCGGGGACCTGCCTGCCGGTAGTCAGGTTTAGGGGGCCGTATAAAAAGAAAGGGGCCCCGAACCTGGGCCCCTTTTACAAGCCACCATCCTCTTCCACCTAAGAGGTCGTTTAAAGAAAAGTTGATTGACACAATACAGATGGCTCGTTACGTCCTAAAACCCCGGTTAATTCATTTTCCCTTGTAACGTTGCTGTCTGCCAGAAATTTATCCTTCATCTTCAATACTTTACTCACCACAAAGTGTCGCTGTGTTTTATGAATAAGAACAAAATATTTTCCGGCTGAGATATTATCAAATTTGATACCAACTCTGTTTTTCCGTTGTTGATTGTGTGTAATTAATTTCAGAAATGCTGAGCTTTTGTTTTTTTTGCCAGCGATCCTTTTATTGTTCGTCTTAGTATATAATGAGCAAGCCTGTGTAACAGCAGCAGCCAATGTGATCAGCGAATCAGAATAGGAGTATTTCATAAGCCACGGTTTTGGTATTCCATTAATTCCACGATGTAAATGTAGATTAGTCGCCTCTTCCAATCAATTGTACTACTGCTCGTTTTTGCAACCGGTATTTAATGAATATCCACAGCAAATGTTCCTGCATTTTTCTGAAAGCGGTACTCGTAAAACAGAGCCGTAAAAACGATCAGCAGGTTCATTTTTTTACAACTATCAGGCGAGATGTTTTACTGCGTAAATAATACAACCAATACCTTTGCCTGCCCGGCCGCTTACTAACTAAATCAGTAGGATAAGACGGGCCTGCATACATGGTTATCGCTGTTAATACAAGATTTCTGCTGGCTGACTACCTGGAAGGGTATGGTAATTTTATATATGAAACCTTTCAGCGAATAACAAGCCAGCATCCGGAGCATGAGTTCATTTTCATTTTTGACCGGCCTTACGACAAACGCTTTGTATTTAATAAGAATGTAAAAGCAGTTGTTGCCGGTCCCGCTGCAAGACATCCATTGCTATGGAAATTGTGGTATGATATAAAAATTCCGGGTGTACTAAAAAAATATAAGGCAGATGTATTTGTTTCCTGTGATGGTTTTTGTTCGCTGGGTACTAAAGTGCCGCAATGCCTGGTAGTGCATGACCTCGCATTTTTACATTATCCATCTGCTGTAAAAAAATCGCATCTTCTTTTTTACAAAAGATATACACCGAAATTTTTAAGTAAAGCAATATCCATTGCTACGGTTTCCCAGTTTTCTAAACAGGATATAATTGAACAGTATGCTATCGACCCCTCAAAAATTGATGTGGTGTTCAATGGGGTAAAGGAAATCTTTAAGCCTGCTAGTGACGAAGTAAAAGCCGCCACAAAAAATAAATACACTGACGGGAAGGAATATTTTGTGTATGCCGGATCCATTCATCCAAGAAAAAACCTGATAACTCTTTTAAAAGCTTTTTCTGTTTTTAAAAAAAGGCAGCAAACAAATATGAAGCTGGTGCTTACAGGAAGACTGGCCTGGAAATATGAATCGTTTACAGAGGCACTGAAGTCTTACAAGTACAGGAATGATGTAGTGATGACCGGTTATGTAGAAGAAACAGAACTGGTGCCACTCATCGGTGCGGCTTATGGAATGGGTTATCCTTCTTTATTCGAAGGGTTTGGTGTGCCGGTACTGGAAGCGATGAAATGCGAAGTGCCGGTGATCACTTCTGCCAACTCCGCTATGCAGGAAATCGCAAAAGAGGCGGCCTTATATGCGGAGCCGGACAGCCATACCGCTATTGCCAATAAAATGATGTTATTGTATAAAGATGAAAACCTCCGGAAAGAACTGATTCAAAAAGGAAAGGAGGTTGCCCAACAATACACCTGGGATAAAACGGCTGATCTGCTCTGGCAAAGCATTCTAAAAGCCATCGGTTGATTTCATTTAACTTTGCCTCCCTTATAATTTTATATATGAACAAATCGACTATTACTATTGATGTGATGACGGATGAGAACCGGGTGCCAGCTTCTATAGCCTGGAATGCAACAGATACAACGGCTGAACATGCACAGAAGGCAAAAGCGATGATGATCTCTTTCTGGGATGGTGCCGAAAAAGCAGCGTTACGGATTGACCTCTGGACAAGTGATATGATGGTGGATGAAATGGCTGATTTCTTTTACCAGACCATGATGACTATGGCCGATACCTATGGCCGTGCCACCAAGTATGCAGACCAGGTGGACGAAATGAAAAAATTCGCCAAAGAGTTCTATGAAAAATTCAGGGAAAGGCAGTTAAAGGAGAATAAAGCGGACTAAGTTCCGGGTTCGGAGTTCTGAGTCAGGAGTGTTGAATGTTGAAGAGTTCCTCGAGCTTTCGGAAATAACTATGAACCATAAACTATTAACTACAAACTAATTTATATGTCACTCGAACAAAAAATAATGACCGAATTGAAAACAGCGATGCTGGCAAAAGATGAAGCAGGGTTAAGAAGCCTGAGAGCTATTAAAGCCGCCATCATTGTAGCCAAAACAGCTGAAGGTGCCAAAGGTGAAATATCTGAAGACGATGAACTAAAATTGTTGCAGAAACTGGTAAAAAGCAGAAAAGATTCATTAGAAATATTTCAGCAACAGAACCGCCCCGAGCTGGCTAAAAAGGAAGAAGAAGAAATTGCGGTGATTGAAAAATTCCTGCCAAAGCAAATGTCTGCTGACGAGGTAAAAGCTGAGTTATCAAAAATTATTACGGAAGTTGGCGCATCATCTCCGGCTGATATGGGGAAAGTGATGGGTGCCGCAACTAAACAGTTGGCCGGTAAAGCGGATGGTAAAACCATTTCCTCGTTAGTAAAGGAGTTGTTATCAAAAAGTTGATTGTTTAAAGTTTAATGTTCCTTCTATTCGAAATAACCTGCCGCTTCAGACGTTAAACCTCAAACGAACAAATGCTACTCGACCTCATTTTCGCTGTCCTTCTTATCCTGGCCATATTAAAAGGTTACCAACGTGGCCTGGTAGTAGGGTTATTCTCATTGATTGCTGTTATCATTGGTCTTGCAGCAGCGATGAAGTTGTCGACTGTTGTAGCTGGCTATATTGGTAAAGCCGTTAAAGTGTCAGACGAATGGCTGCCCATTATTTCCTTCGCCGTTGTTTTCCTGATTGTCATTTTATTAATCCGCCTGGGTGCAAAAGCTATTGAAAAAACGATAGAAGTAGCCATGCTTGGCTGGGTCAATAAGATCGGGGGTATTATTTTATTTGCTGCTATTTATATAACCGTCTTTAGTGTGTTACTTTTTTATGCAGAACAAATGAAGCTGCTTCAACCCGACACCATCAATAAATCAGTTACCTATTCTTTTGTACAGCCCTGGGGCCCTAAAGCGATCAATGGCTTTGGTTCCATCATTCCCCTTTTCAAAGATATGTTCGGGGATCTGGAGCAATTTTTTGATGGGGTTTCAAGGAAGATTGCTATGTATTAGGCCACGGTAATTTTTTGTACGTTCATCACTTCTGTTTCACTGCAATTGAGTATTGAAATTATTTTGCCACCCCAATAATGGGGTATCTCGGTATCTCCATATCTTTCTAATTTAGAGATGTATTGTTGGCTAAGCCCCAGCATTTTTGCAAGCCCGGATTGTCCGATGTTTTTAAGAGTACGTAAGAGCCTCATCTGGTTCCCGGTAATCATGAGGAATATTTTCATAAAGCTAACTATAAGCAGTACACGAAAAATATCACTTTTGTGGTATTTTCATCGATTGGTAGTAAATTACAACTACTGATTTTATCGGCTGTGCATTATTGTTGGTAGCTTTTCTGTGTAAGCAACCAAAAGAACTAGAAGATTTGAAAAGCAGTGAAATCATAAAATTGTCCGGACTTAGTCCGCCTTTACCACCCTAAAGCAGCAGTTTACAGCTTTTGCAGGTCAATAGTAAAAGATTTCTTATATCTAAATCCCTTTGTATGAAAGCAAGATACTTCCTAACCTTACTGTCTATTACAGCGTTATTTACGTATGCTTCCTGTAATAAAGACGAAAAGGAAAATCCACACAGTTACAGCCTTTTGAATAAAAGCCTCAGCGAAATACGTAACGAAATAGCTGGAACATGGAAGCTTCAATACGATTCATCAAATGGGTTTGGCGGGCCAATGAAAAATATTCCTGTAAATGGTGAATATAGATATTATTCTTTTTTACCTGGTGATACCGTAAAATTGAATATTAACGGGAATATTTTAGTATATGATAAAGCAGTAGTTACAAAAGAATACTCCTACTCATATCCCTTTGATGTCTATATCTATCGTTTTGGTGCAGGCGCATTTGCATGGGTAATGGATCAAAAGAGAAATGACACCTTAGTCATTGAAGCTGGATTCCTGTCAGGGGGAGGGGAAAGATATTATTTAACACGGTATCCCTAAATTAAGCTAAATAGTTAATTGGGTTGCTTACAGCAACAAACTTCAATAACCCAAATTAACTACAATGAAAAAGATAAAATTTACAACAGCCGTTTTTTGCGTATTGTTTTCGTGTAATCTATATTCCCAACAAACAGAAAAATTTCTTGATACTGAAAAAGATAATAAAGGGAATATCATATTCGCAAGACCCTCGCAGTCACAGCCATCTAATGAAAGGACTGACATTGCTTTACTAAAAGAGTTACTTAATCTTCCCTCCAACATTACATTCAGGTATATAGACAGTATTATTGATAAAATGGGAATGGTACACAAAGTCTATCAGCAATTTTATAAGGGGTTTAAGGTAATTGGCGGCGACTATGCCCTTCATATCAAAAATGGAGTTGTTAGATTTATTAACGGGACTTATGTGGCTGTTAAAAACGATATTCCTGTCGCCCCTGTACTTTCTGTAAAAGAAGCAGAAAACTTTGCTAGTAACGAGGTAATGCAGCGAAAAATAAACACGGCCAACCCGCAATTAACAGCTACATACAAAGAAATGGCTTTTCTGGAAGACCCGACAACTCAAAAAGTAAGGCTGGCTTTTAAAATATTTGTAAATGCTACTAATAACATTATAAGTGAAAATGAATTTATTGATGCAATCACTGGCAAATTACTTTTGACAGAAAACCTGATTTGCTCATTCTTGCCGCCTAATGCTATAGGTTCAGCCCAGACATCCTACTCTGGCACACAAACAATAACTACTGATGTTATAGGCAGTCAGTTCAGGCTTCGGGAAGATCGTAATAGTGTCAATATTATTACCCGCAATGCAAACCATAGTAGTAATTTTCTTAGTATTCCATCCACCGCTTCTGATATATTGGACAATGATAATAGCTGGCTTGCTAACGAACATGGCTCCGACAGAGTTGGCTATGATGCACATTGGGGTGCTGAAAAAACATTTGATTATTGGCTCACTATTCACGGCAGAAATAGTATCAATGGGGCTGGTATGAATGTTAACAGTTATTTCCATTATAATACTGGGAATGGTGCAGATAATGCTTATTGGTCTTCGGATACTAAATCAATGTATTATGGGGATGGATATTCTATATTCAAACCCTTAGTAGCTTTAGATGTTTGCGGCCATGAATATGGGCATGGGATAACACAATTTACTGTACCTGGTGGTGGTTTAGGATCAAGTGGAGAGTCTCCTGCATTAAATGAAGGATTCAGCGATATATGGGGTGCTAGCGTAGAGGCATGGGCTGCACCAACAAAACAACGCTGGTTAATTGGCGAGGAAATAATGCTTAATGGGGTTCATTGTTTACGAAACATGCAAAATCCCAATGATCCAACAGCTCGTCAACAAAGCCCGGATACTTATCAAGGCACATATTGGGATAATGGTAACGGATCACATCAAAACGCCACTGTACTTGGGTACTGGTACTATTTACTTACACAAGGTGGCTCAGGAACAAATGATATTGGAAATAGTTTTTCTGTAACTGGAATAGGGATAGACCATGCTTCAAAGATCGCATATAGAACCGAACAACTTTTAAATCCGAGTGCCAACTATGCTATGGTAAGAACTATGAGTATTCAGGCTGCAAAGGAGTTATATGGAATAGGTTCTTGTGATGAAGTCGCAGTTACAAGAGCCTGGTATGCTGTTGGTGTCGGTGCTAACTATAATGGCACACTTAGTATTAGTGGAGATAACTTGGTTTGCGCCACTTCCAATAACTACACAATCAGTAATCTGCCAGTTGGTACAACTGTATCATGGCAGGCAACACCGGGCGGTGTAGTAATTATTAATTCTCCCAACTCGCCGCAAACAACTATTACTAAGCTCACTAACGGGGTTATTACTTTAACGGCCACTGCTTCCGGCGGATGTGTTGGTTCTGTTGTAGGTTCAAAAGAAAATATTGTAATCGGTCCTCAAACATCTACGAATATAGCCGGGCTTAACCCACCGTTAGGTGTTAGCCCAGGAGAATTGCTTGAACTAAGTGTTTTAGAAGGAGGTAGTTCTTATTTATGGGAAGTGGAAGGTGGAACCATATCCGGGTTAAGTAATCAGCAAAGTGTAACGGTACAAGTAAATCAATGTCCGCCCAATATTACAAATGGCTATCTCAACGTTCATGTAACTATTACTAATAGTTGTGGAACGGGAAATACTTATACAGAATGGACAACAGTCGACTGCGGTACAGGTGGTGGTCAATTCAGGGTTTCGCCTAATCCTTCAAATGGTATATTAACAATTGACGGGCAACTAAAAAACAAAAATATCAAGGAAATAAAAATTGCTGACAAACTGGGCAATATCAAAAGACAAATGCAGTTTTCCGGACTACAACACAGGATAACGATTGACGTTTCTTTT
>CALRVH010000015.1:0-69210 GCA_943371565.1 Chitinophaga pinensis
ATTGCTATTGATCCTGCCGACCCTAATAAAATTTGGATTGCCTGCAACAGCACTACGAACAGGGTATTGGTTTCAACTGATGCCGGCGCAACATTCACCAACGTATCAGCAAATCTTCCAGCTATTGTTGCCAGAACAATAGTTGTTGATGATAATACGCCAAGAGGTATTTATGTAGGCATGAATATCGGTGTATTCTATAAAACAGAACCCGATGCCAGTTGGACAGATTATTCAGTTAACCTGCCGCTTGTAGCAATCAACGAATTAGAAATTCAAAAAGCTGCTGGTAAAATAAGGGTGGCTACATATGGCAGAAGCATCTGGGAAAGCCCGGTTGCTGATGCAGCACCTCCATCAGGATTTACATTTAATAATCCTGTACCCGCAACTGCTGTATGTCCTGCACCAACTACTATGTCAGTTACGTTGGGAACAAATGTGATCGGCATTTTTAGTAATCCAATTACTCTTGCTGCCACAGCAGGTGTTCCTGTGGGTACAACTGTTAGTTTTGGAACAAATCCTGTACTACCAGGCAATAGCAGCGTTGTTACTTTGAATAATGCAAATACACTGGCCGCTGGTTCTTATGTAATCACCATAACCGGTACTGCAACCGGCACCACTACACAAACAAGAAATATTACTTTCAATATTACAGCAGGTTCAGGTCCTGTTATAACAGCACAACCGGTAACTCAAACTATATGTGCGGGAACAAATACATCTTTCTCTATCACTTCTGCCGGAGCTACTTCATTTCAATGGCAGGTAAGCACTGATGGGGGTGCCACGTATAATAATATTTCTGATGGTGGAATCTACTCTGGTGCTACTTCAACCACACTTGCTATTACCGGTGCAACAGCTATTTTGAATAATAACCGTTATCGATGTAATGCAACAACAGTATGTGGCAGCACTGCTTCCAACGCAGCTATACTTACCGTTAATCCATTAACTGCAATAGGTACACAACCTCAGGATGCAACAATTTGTTCCGGGGGCGGCACCACTCTTTGTGTAACAGCTACCGGTACTAATCTTACTTATCAATGGGAATCTTCTCCTGCCTGTGGTGGCCCTTTTGCTAATATCATTGGTGGCACATCACCTTGTTTAAATATAATTTCAGCAACAACTACTACAGCTTATCGTTGCAAAGTAACTGGCTTTTGTGGTGCAGTTATTACTTCTTCCTGTGTTGTGGTTACTGTTATAAGTCCAATTATTGTTACTACACAACCCGCTAACCAGGAAGTTTGCTCAGGCAGCAATGCAAGCTTTACAGTTGCAGGCAGCAGCACACAAACAATTATTTACCAATGGCAGGTAAGTAGTGATGGAGGTGCTACCTGGAATAACGTTACCAGTGCAAATGCAGCTACCTTTTCTCTTGCTTCTGTTACGACGGCATTAAACAATAATCGTTATCGCTGTCAGTTGTCAAGTATTACTTGTCCGGTCCCGGTGAATTCCGGTGCTGCTATACTAACTGTTCGCCAGTTGCCAGCTGTTGGATTATCCGCTTCTCCGTTAACGAGTTTATTGCCGGGTCAAACAACAACACTTACAGCAACACCAGGTGTATCAACAGGGGGTGTATTAACGACCAGTTGGTTTAAAAATGCAACTGTTTTTATAAATACCGGAAATACGTTTGTAGTGAATGTTGAAAATATTGGCAGCTACCAGGTAAGAATACAGGAGGCTTTTACAAGTGGTCTTGTCTGTTCTAACCAGTCACCGGTGGTGGTAATAGATGCCGCAGCAAGCAGCAAGCTGTTCATTTTCCCAAGCCCGAATGACGGACAGTTTACGGTTTCCTATTATAATAGCGCCGGCACCAGCTCCTCCAGAACCGTAACAGTATTTGATTCAAAAGGAGCTAAAGTGTACAATGCTAAATTCCCGGTTTCAGGACCTTATACATTACTCAGCATAAATATTAAACCTGCTCAAAGAGGAGTCTATTATGTTGTAATAGGTGATGCAACCGGTAAGAAACTGGCAGATGGCAGTGTATTGGTACATTAATAATTTCGGCTAAGTAATACATGTCAGATCCTGTTCCGATAACCGGAACAGGATTTTTTAATGGAAAAAAATCCAATCAATACCTTTGCGCCATGATTCACAATTTCAATGCTGGTCCTTCCATTTTACCCAAGGAAGTTTTTGAGGAAGCCAGCAGGTCAATTCTTAATTTCAACAACACTGGTTTATCTATCCTGGAAATCGGTCACCGCACTCCCCTGTTTCAACCAGTGATGGATGAAGCAAGGGCCCTGGTGAAAGAACTGATGAATTTAGACGAGGATCATGAAGTATTATTCTTGCATGGCGGCGCTACCACACAGTTTATGCAGGTACCCATGAATTTACTGAATGAAAATGAAGTAGCTGCTTACACCGACACTGGCGCATGGGCCGGCAAAGCCATTAAAGAAGCAAAACTGTTTGGGCATGTAGAAGTGGTTGGTTCGACTAAAGAAGACAACTACACCAGCATCCCAAAAAATATTTCAGTAACCCCTACTGCTGCTTACTTACACATTACAACCAACGAAACAATTGCCGGAACTCAATGGCATAACCTGCCCTATGATTGTGGTGTTCCAATAGTAGCGGATATGAGTAGTGATATTCTCAGCCGCCAGCTTGACTTTAATAAATTTGATCTGATCTATGCAGGAGCTCAAAAAAACATGGGTGCCGCTGGGGTAAATCTCGTCGTCGTCAATAAAAAAATCCTGGGAAAAGTAAACAGGGCTATTCCTACCATTCTTGATTACCGCAATCATATCAAAGAAGGCAGTATGCTAAATACACCGCCGGTTTTTGCGATATATGTGGTGATGCTTACACTTCGCTGGCTAAAAAATAAAGGCGGTGTGGCGGCAATAGAAAAAGAAAATGATGCAAAAGCAACATTATTTTATGAAACATTAGATGCTTTGCCCGTTTTCAAAGCCCCTGTTGCCCGGGAAGACCGCAGTAAAATGAATGCGGTGTTTATAATGGACAACCCGGCTCTTGAAAAAGAATTTCTTGACAGCTGCAAGGCCAATGGCATGGTGGGGGTGAAGGGCCACCGCAGTGTAGGCGGCTTCAGAGTGTCGATGTATAACGCATTAACTATTGAGAGTGTGAAAGCCTTAACTGATCTGATGAAACATTTTGCACAACAGCATGGATAATATTAACTAACTACCATTCAATTTTAAATTAACAATGGCTATTATTAAACCATTCCAATCATTACGACCACAACCAGAACTGGCACAGCAGGTAGCTTCAAGACCATATGATGTATTGAACAGCGACGAAGCAAGAGCAGAAGCAAACGGCAACCCCGTTTCTTTTTTGCATGTTACCAAATCAGAAATTGATTTACCCGAAGATATTGACACACACAGTACAGCAGTTTACGAAAAAGCAAAAGAGAACCTTCAGCAGTTAATACAGAACGGCATTTTATTCAAAGAAGAAAAAGCCTGCTATTATATATATCAGTTAGTGATGAACGGAAGAAGCCAGACAGGTTTGGTTTGTGTTTCCTCAGTGGAAGACTATTTTAATGATATAATTAAGAAGCATGAATTTACACGGCCCGAAAAAGAAAAAGATCGCATAGACCATATGCGGACCATTGAAGCACAAACAGGCAATGTATTTATGGCTTACAGAGATGTGATGAAAGTAAATGCTTTGATCGATGGGTGGAAGACAACCAATAAACCTGTGTATGATTTTACTGCTACCGATGGCATTCAGCATAGTATCTGGGTAATTGACAGAGACATTGTCGTTAACTCTATCACCGAATTATTTAAAACTGAAGTTCCGGCCACCTATATTGCCGATGGTCATCACCGGGCAGCTTCTGCCGCTAAAGTAAGCAAGCAATTAGCCGACAGTGCTGATGCAAAATATTTTCTCACCACCATTTTTCCGGCCAGCCAGTTAGCCATTTTAGATTATAACCGGGTCGTAAAAGATCTTCATGGATTAACCGGCGCAAAATTGATCAGTCGTCTGCAGGATGATTTCTTTATTACATTAAGTACCGAACAGGTAAAACCATCACAATTGCATGAGTTTGGCATGTACCTGGAAGGGCAATGGTATATTCTTACTTCCCGCAATGGAACCTATACAAATGACCCGATCGGAGTACTTGATATAACTATCCTGTCCAATAATATCCTGGAAAAATTGCTGGGCATAAAAGACCAGCGAACCGATAAACGGATAGATTTCGTTGGCGGCATCCGGGGATTATCTGAACTGGAAAAAAGAGTGAACAGTGGAGAAATGAAAGTGGCTTTTAGCCTCTACCCTGTTACTATTGACCAATTATTTGATATTGCAGATGCTGGTAAGGTAATGCCACCAAAAAGCACTTGGTTTGAGCCTAAACTGAGGGATGGGCTGCTAACTCATCTTATTTAAGCCTGTCAGCTGAAATATTTGTTATTTTGCAACAGAGACGTCTTTTATAACGTCTCTTCTTTTTGAATTTACAGTATAAATGAGCCTTGGCATGGTTTTCTCCGACAAGTTCCACACGGCCAGTCTCAAATAATAAAAAACAAATGAAAAAATTACTTTCTTTCCTTTTCGTCATATCAGTTACTTTTTCCGCTTTTGCTCAACCCGACGATCCTAAAGCAATGCATGAAACAGCCAGAACTTTCATGCGATCAGGTGATTTTGACAATGCGATCATTGTATTGAACAGGGCCTTACAAAATGATAGCAAGAACCTGGAAATGCAAAAAGATATGGTGATGTGCTATTACCTGAAAAGAGATTATGCAAAAGCATCTGAAGGAATAAAAACTTTGATTGACAGAGAGGATGCAGATGTGGTGGTATACCAGATAGCAGGAAATATTTATAAGGCCCTGGAAGAAGCAAAGGAATGTGAAAAGCTCTACAAAAAAGGGCTGAAAAAATTCCCCAGAAGCGGCCCCCTGTTCAGTGAATATGGCGAGTTTCTATGGGCTACCAAAGATTTTGCCGCCATCAAACAATGGGAAGAAGGCATTAAAGTTGATCCGGGCTACAGCGGCAACTATTACAATGCAGCAATGTTTTATTTCTATACAAAAGACAAAGTTTGGAGCCTCATCTATGGTGAAATTTTTATAAACATGGAAAGCCTTGGCGAAAGAGGCGCTGCTATGAAGCAATTATTACTACAAGGCTATAAAGAAAAATTATTTGCAGATGCAGATCTGATGAAAGGAGAAGAAAACACAAAAAGTGAATTTGCTAAAACCTTTTTACAAAGCATGGCGAAATTAAGTTCCTTAGCTAATAAAGGTCTTACTGCTGAAACTCTCACCATGATACGGACAAGGTTCATCCTTGATTGGTATGCCAACAATGCCGCTAAATATCCTTTTCGGCTTTTCGATTACCAACGACAATTGTTATCTGAAGGTATGTTCAATGCCTATAATCAATGGTTATTTGGCACATCAGAAAATTTAGCCGCCTACGAAAACTGGACAAAAACTCATACAGAAGAATACAATAATTTCGGTGCCTTTCAGAAAAACAGAGTTTTTAGAATGCCTCCCGGACAATACTACCAGGCACAGTAACTTAAATAATTGAATAAGCTGAAACACCCTCTTCTTTAAGTAAGAAGGGGGTGTTTTTTATATATCTCTTTTTGCTTAAATTGTCTTTCTTTAAAGCGCTGATTATTTAACACAATTACGATTGCCATGACCGAGCCAAAAAGACTTTTCGACTGTATCCAATACCATTTGGAAAGAAACCCATTGGAAGATATGCTGGCTGGTAAAGAAGCTGGACAATGGAAAAAGTATAGTACCGCAGATGTAAAAGTCATTGTAGACAATCTCAGTGCCGGTTTATTAAGTCTTGGCATCGGAGGTGGCGATATGACTCCCGAAGGAAGAGACAAAGTAGCCATTCTTTGTAAAAACCGTCCCGAATGGATCATGTTGGATATGGCCGTGCAGCAAATTGGAGCCATGCTGGTACCTGTTTATCCAACCATTAATGTAAATGAATTAGAATTCGTTTTAAAAGATGCAGAAGTTAAAATAGTTTTTGTAAATGATGAAGATCTTTTCCTGAAAGTACTCAGCCTGAAAGAGAAAGTACCCAGCCTGAAAGAGATTTTTACATATGAGCATGTTGCAAATGCAAAACACTGGAAAGAAGTAATCGCATTAAGCACCCCGCAACTTATTGAGCAGGTAAAACCAATCAGTGATAAAATCAAATATGAAGATCTTGCTACTATAATTTATACTTCAGGAACAACCGGAACTCCAAAAGGGGTAATGTTATCACACCGTAATATTCTCTCCAATGTTATGGCTTCTATCCCCTGTTTTCCTCCGGGAGATGAGCTTCGTTCGCTAAGTTTCCTGCCACTCAATCATATTTTTGAAAGAATGGTAACCTATCTCTACTTATTCAGGGGTACTTCTATTTACTATGCAGAAAGCCTGGATACAATTGCCGATAACCTGAAAGAGGTAAAACCAAATATGTTTACCACGGTACCCCGCCTCCTGGAAAAAGTGTATGACCGCATCATGCAAAAAGGAAATGAATTGACAGGAACCAAAAGAAAATTATTTTTCTGGGCACATAGCTTAGCGGAAAAATTTGAGATCAATAAAAACCAGGGTGCCTGGTACAACTTTAAGTTAAGTATTGCCAATAAAATTATTTTCAGCAAATGGAGAGAAGGCCTGGGCGGCAATCTTAAATGTGTTGTTACAGGTGGTGCTGCCTGCCAGGTAAGGCTTATCCGCATTTTTACGGCGGCCCGTATTCCTATCATGGAAGGCTATGGACTTACAGAGACCTCCCCGGTAATTTCGGTAAACCGCTATCAGGAAAGCGGCAGAGCATTTGGCACGGTCGGCCCTTTAATAGATGATGTAGAGGTTAAAATCGCCGAAGATGGAGAAATACTTTGCAAAGGGCCGAATGTGATGATGGGATATTACAAGCGACCCGACCTGACCGCACAGGATATAGTGGACGGCTGGTTTCATACCGGTGATATTGGGATATTGACAGAACAAAATTTTTTAAAAATAACCGACCGTAAGAAAGAGCTTTTCAAAACAAGCGGCGGTAAGTATGTAGCTCCTCTTGCAATAGAAAACAAATTAAAAGAATCGCCTTTTATAGAACAGGTAATGCTGGTGGGAGCCGATAGAAAATTCGTAAGTGCACTGATAGTTCCCTCTTTCGCCAATTTAAAGGATTGGGCAAGAAAAAATAATATAACAGAAACAGGTAATGAGGAATTAGCCCGCAATCCAAAAGTGGTTGATCTATTTAAAGAACTTGTTGAAAGCTTTAATAAATTCTTTAATCATGTGGAGCAGGTAAAAAAATTTGAACTACTGACTAATGAATGGAGTGTTGATACTGGTGAATTAACTCCCAAAATGTCGCTGAAGCGAAAAGTGGTGATTGAAAAATACAGGGATGCAATCGAACGGATCTACTCCTGATGCAGCGACAGGGTAATTTCATTTGTCTGATTTTAAAGTATGAAGATGAAATACCTGGCCCTTCTCTCCTTATCAGCCACACTTCTTTTTTTTGCTTCGTGTAAAAAAGATATTGCCGGTGGAATACCTAAATGTATAAAGTCAAAAATTCTAGCGGAAAATGACCTTATTAATGTGGATGAGTTTTTTTCCCAGGGTAAAACAGTCTATACCTTCTCAACAGACATAGCAGATGGTTTTACTGACATATATGATGAGTCCTGTAGACTCATTTGCCAAATCGGTGGATTTGCCGGTATTACAAATTGTAATAGTGAAAATTTTCACCAGGCCGCTGTTTTTAAAAGAAATATCTGGAAGAAAAAATAAATTACTTCCCTTTATTACTGGCTGAGTCTTTTTTTCCCCGCTGCATCATTTTCTGTACGAACTGATCAAACTTAGGTTGCTGTTCGGCAGTAAAGAGATTTCTTATTCTTTTAAAATGAGCGAAAGTAAGTTTGTCAATAGTTGATTGTTTTTCACCGATTTGACGGCTATATACATCTACCATACTATCACTGGTTGTTGAATCTTTCAGCAAGGCATACATAGCTGTTTTAGCTGCCCGTATAGAATCAAATAACGGCCTGATACTTTTAAGATGTTCTTCTTTTAACTGCTTATGATCTTTTTTCTGTTGTTCGGTCATATTAAGTTCCCTGGCCATCATTTCAGAAGTGCTGCCTTTGCCGCCACCGGGCTTTTCGCTCCGTTTACTTTTTCCCATTACCATAAAAGCAATCAGGGCGATATTCGTAACCAAAAGCAGTACAACTGCGATGGTAAGAACCTTATTGGTGGAACTCTTCATTTTATTTATCCTGGTTTAAGTCATACACATAGCTATTATCATTCAAGCTATATTCTGCCGCAATTGACTGAAGTGTTTCAGAATCTTTAGAAGCTAAATTTTCTCTCCTCTCATTTCCCCGTAAAATAACAGCTGCATTAATAAGCAATACAACCACAAGAGCCGCTACTGCAAAAGCCGGACGAAGAACCCACTGTTTTTTAGTCGCTGATTCAAGTCCCTTTTCCATTTTTGCTGTAAGCCGGGTGTAAAAGAAATCAGGCGCTGTCGCCTTTTGAGCTCCGTCAAGACTTCCAAGGATCTCTTCAATTTTCTTATTTCTGTCGTTATTCATATTTACATCAATTTTGACGGGAAGACGGTTCAAAACCTTCGACCCGGTAAATTACTCAGTCAGTTTCTTTTTCCAGTATTTTCTTCAAATTTTGTTTTGCCCTGTGCATCAACGATTCAACGGCGGGTACAGAGGTCTGCATTACCTCACTTATTTCCTGGTAACTTAGGTCTTCCAGTTTATGTAGGGTAAATGCTGTCTTCTGATTTTCAGGCAGTTGCGATATTGCTTTAAACAATTTAGCCGCATTTTCCTTTCGATCCATTGCCACACCTGGATGATTAAAATCAGGTATTTCATACAAAGGCTCGTTCCCATCCCCAAAAAGTCGTTGCATAAAGCCAAAACGTTTCTTGCTTTTACGGCTTCGTAGCAAATCCAGGGCACGGGTTGTCGCAATCCGGTACATCCAGGTTGATAGTTTTGACTCCCCTTTAAAGCTGTGAATGGAACGGTAAACTTGAATAAAAACCTCTTGTGCCACATCTTCGGCATCTTCAGCATTCTGCACTATACCGATGGCAGTATTGAAAATCCGGTCCTTATAAGTCTCCACTAAATACTTGAAAGATGCTTCATCCCCGCTTTTAAGTCCTTGTATCAGTTCGATTTCATTCAAGATTTAGCTGTTGAGTTTAAGACCCGAACTTACGAAACATGGGCTTAATTCTTTCCTATATTTGCACCCCGCTGCCCGCAAGGCAAAGGCTGGTCCCGTAGTTCAATGGATAGAATAGAAGTTTCCTAAACTTTTGATACAGGTTCGATTCCTGTCGGGACTACAAATTTTGAAAAAAAAAGTATGAAGTTCTACAACCTCCTTATTAAATATCGCCTTTGGGTTGGTATTGTGTTGATAGCCCTCGGTATTTATATCAACTATTCTGCCAGCTTCTGGCCGGCATTCCCGTTATATTTAGTTGGTGTGATATTAATATTGGGACATTTTTTCTTCGGACCGCTTCGTCTTATCCAAACCTACATGGAAGAAGGTGATATGGATGGTGCTGAAAAGGTATTGGCCTCTATTAAATATCCTAACCTGCTTTATAAGCCCATACGCTCCGTGTATTATACATTACAAGGCAATATTGCCATGATGAAACAGGATTTTGTGGGAGCCGAAAGAAGCATGAAGAAAGGTCTTGACCTCGGTATGCCGATGAAAGAAGCTGAAGGCGCCAGTATGTTGCAGATGGGAATGCTGATGATGCAAAAAAATGATTTGAAACAGGCTGAGAGCTATATCCGTGGTGCTATTCGCAAAGGGTTACCAGATAAAGAAAATGAGGCCGCTGCTTATTTGCAGATGTGCAGCATCATGATGAACAAAAGAGAATTTCGGGCCGCTAAAGATTTCTTTAGAAAATGTAAAGCGTTAAAACCAACTACTCCCCAGATCGTTGATCAGATAAAGCAAATTGAAAAGTACATTTCCAGAATGCCGGGGTAAGGAGTTGATTGATTAATTAGTTGATTGGGCTGATAAGGAAACTTGTCAGCCTTTTTATTTACCCCCTGTTTATCAAGTAACTTGTGTTATCAAATTTAGCTGTATGAAAAAATTATTACTCTTTGTAGCACTGATAGCTCTTTTTATTGATTCCAATGCCCAGCGCATAGTAAGAAGGAGAATCGCCTTAATACCACAACCCGTTTCGATAGTTGAGAATAACAATTTAGGTAGTTTCATTTTACCATCCACCATTAACATAATCGTTCCCAACAATGAAGAGGTAAAAAAAATAGCATCCTCATTTGCAGCACAGGTCGAAGCCCCAACGGGATATAAAACAACCATTAAACAAGGAAAATCCCTTTTGCCTAAATCAATACTATTTTCCTTAATCACAGATAAAACAATACCTGACGAAGGATATAAATTAAAAGTTACCCGTACAGGCATTATACTTTCTGCCACGAACCCTACCGGTATTTTTTACGGTGTTCAGACTTTGCTGCAGTTACTTCCTTCCGGAATTAACAGTAAGAAAGAGCTTGACTATGACGAATGGGATGTTCCCGCTGTTACTATCGAAGATCATCCCCGCTTTGGATGGAGAGGTTTGATGCTGGATGTTTCCCGCCACTTTTTTACGGTAGCACAAGTGAAAGATTATATCGACCAGATGGTAAAATATAAGTTCAACCTGTTGCACTTACACTTAACAGATGACCAGGGCTGGCGCATTCAGATAAAAAGTTTACCCAAACTGACTGAAGTAGGTGCATGGCGGGTAGAAAGAACAGGTACATTTGGCAACTTATCAAAACCACAGCCCGGTGAGCCTGCAACCTATGGTGGATTTTATACCCATGAGGATATTAAAGAATTAGTGAAATATGCAGCGGACCGATATGTCAATATTCTGCCGGAAATTGATGTGCCGGGGCACAACCTGGCAGCCCTTGCTTCTTATCCCGAATTGTCTTGCACTCCCGGAGACTATTATGTAAGTCCCGGCGACAGATTTATGATATGGCCTGGAGGTGGTCAGCATTTTTATGGCCTGTTAGATAACACCATTTGTCCGGCTAATGAAAAAGCCTATGAGTTTTTAGATAAAGTATTTACAGAAGTAGCGCAGTTATTTCCATTCGGCTACATTCACATGGGTGGCGATGAAACGGCCCGCAATTTTTGGGAAAAGAGTGAGCCAATAAAAGCATTAATGCAAAAGGAAAATTTAAAAGATCTGGATGAAGTACAAAGCTATTTTGTAAAACGAGTGGAAAAGATCATCAATAGCAAAGGCAAGAAGATGATAGGTTGGGATGAAATCTTACAAGGTGGTTTGGCGCCTAACGCAGCAGTAATGAGCTGGCGGGGAATGAAAGGCGGCATTGAAGCTGCCAAACAAGGACATGAAGTAGTGATGAGCCCTACCGATTTTGCCTATATAGATTATATGCAGGGTGATGCTTCCATTGAGCCTCCTGTATATTCAACATTGCGATTAAAAAAAGCGTACCAGTTTGAACCATTGCCAGAAGGAGTTGATTTCAAATTAATAAAAGGCGGGCAGGCCAACCTATGGACAGAACAGGTGTACAATACCCGGCACCTGCAATACATGACGTGGCCAAGAGCTTTTGCCATTGCCGAGGTATTATGGAGTTCAAAAGAAAAAAGGAACTGGGAATATTTTTCTAAAAGAGTAGAAAGCCATTTCAGAAGATTAGATATGGCCGGAGTAAAATATGCACCAAGCATATATGACCCTATCATCACTGCTACAAAAAAAGATACAGCTACAGTAGTAGTAAAATTAGAAACGGAAATAGAAGGCTTGGATATTCACTATAGTTTTGATAATTCATTTCCAGATGAGTATTATCCAAAATATAAAGAACCATTGACTGTTCCGAAAGATGCTTCTTTTATGAAACTTATCACTTACCGTGATAAAGAACCAATTGGAAGATTAATGGTGCTTACGATATCAGAGTTGAAAAAGAGAGCAGGTATAAAATAATTAATAGTTAATAATTAGTAATTAATAATTACGGGGTCGTTCAAAGTGTAAACACCTGTCTTCCTTGCCTCGTGAAATTTATTATCAATTCCATTTGCCAAACATCTCTTCTACTTTCTTAAACCGGTAATCAAAAATGCCGTCCAGTTGTTTTTTTACAAACAGGGTATTAGCAAGTCTCCCAAATATCCAAAATGGATTTTTGTAATGTATAATGTCCGTCATTTCCACACCGCCCGGTATTTCCTTGAAGTGGTGCTGGTGGTGCCATAATGAATAAGGGCCATAGCGTTGTTCATCAATAAAATACTGCCTGTCTTTTACCTGGGTTATTTCTGTCATCCAGTACAGTGGAACTCCCAAAAAAGGTTTTACGGTGTACTCAATGATCTGTCCGGCATACATCGTATCTCCATGATGTTTGGAAATTACTTTAAAACCCATATTGTCTGGTGTAATAGCTTGCAGGTTAGCCGGATTAGAGAAAAAATCCCAGGCCTTTTCCAGCGAAATAGGAATTTTTTGTAGTGTTTTAATGGAATGTGCTGCCATGGAGATTATTGGTTTAAATTCGTTTGAATAACGATTTACAGTAAGAAAAGTTCACCTGCAATATGTCATTTAATAAAGAAAGATTAGAAAGTAAATTTAAAGAGGAATACGAAAGGCTAAATGAAAAGCAGCGCATTGCCGTTGATACTATCGAAGGGCCGGTGATGGTTATTGCCGGGCCGGGTACAGGCAAAACACAGATACTGGCCAGTCGCATAGGAAAAATATTATTAGATACGGATGCGCAACCCGAAAATATTCTTTGTCTTACTTATACCGATGCCGGGGTAGTGGCCATGCGCAAACGATTATTAAACTTTATCGGTCCCGATGCCTATAAAGTAAACATCTACACTTTCCATGCATTTTGCAATGATGTAATTCAGGAAAATTTATCATTGTTTGAAAAAACAGCTCTTGACCCGGTTTCTGATTTAGAAAAAATTCAGTTCTTTAAAGAACTGATTGATTCATTTCCTAAAAATCATTCCTTAAAAAGATACAGAGGTGATGTATATTTTGAGATCAACAACCTGCAATCATTGTTCAGCAACATGAAGAAAGAAGGCTGGACTCCTGCATTCATCAATCAAAAAATAGATGAATACCTCGCTGACCTGCCGACAAGAGATGAATTTATTTATAAAAGAAAATACAAAGAGTTTAATGCCGGCGATCTGAAGCGGGATAAAATACAGGAAGAACAGGAACGGATGGATAAACTCCGTGCTGCTGTTGGTGAATTTGATCGTTTTCAACAATTAATGCGAAAAAAGAACCGCTATGATTTTGATGACATGATCAACTGGGTCATCAAAGCATTTGAAGAAAATAAAAATCTGCTCGCCAACTACCAGGAAAAATATCAATACATATTGGTAGATGAATACCAGGATACCAGCGGTACACAAAACAAGCTGGTAGAATTATTGATCAGCTATTGGGATAAACCCAATGTATTTGTAGTGGGGGATGATGACCAGAGTATCTATCGATTCCAGGGAGCCAATGTTGAAAATATGCTGGACTTTGCCAGCAACTATCAAAAAGATCTGCTCACTGTTGTATTAACCAATAATTATCGATCTACCCAACCAATACTAGATGTTTCAAAAACGTTGATCAACCGGAACGATGAAAGACTGGTTAATAAAATTGACGGCCTGAGTAAAGAGCTGCTTTCAAGCAAAAAAGAATTGATCTCACTCAAACACCCTCCACACATCCGGGAATACGACACTCAGCGACAAGAAATGATTGGTATTGCCAAACAGGTACAGGATTTAGTAGCACAACAAGTTCCTCCGGGAAGAATCGGCATTATTTATAAAGAAAATAAATACGGCGAAGAACTGGCACAATATTTCAAGCTGCTGAATATTCCGGTATACAGCAAACGGCATTTGAATATTCTGGAATTGCCACTGGGACAAAAAATAATGCTGGTATTAAAGTACCTCGCTTCAGAGCATGATATTTCATATAGCGGCGATGAAATGCTTTTTGAAATTTTACACTTCGATTGGTTTGGTATTCCATCTATTGAAATAGCAAAGATCAGTATGGAAGTAGCTGAGAAAAGATATAAAGATGATAAGACTTCCATTCGTCAATTATTAGTTGAAAAATCATTAGCACCAGCAAAAGATCTTTTCAGCAATAATCTTCACGTAGGACTGAAAAAAACTTCCGCTATAATTGAGCAATTAGTAACTGATGTTTCCAATGTTACGCTACAACATTTATTTGAAAGTATTATCAGGGAAGCAGGTGTGCTCAGTTATATAATGCAAAGTCCCGACAAACATTGGCAATTGCAAATACTAACCGGTCTATTCGATTTTGTAAAGGATGAAACACATCGCAACCCCACCTTACATCTCCAGGGGTTTGTAAACCTGATCGAGATGATGGAAAAAGAAGACATCAAATTACCCTTGGTGCAGGTAAGCGGCAGTGATAAAGGTGTAAACCTGATGACAGCTCACGGTTCTAAAGGATTAGAATTTGAATATGTATTACTCGTTGGTTGCAATTCATCTTTCTGGGAAAAGAAAAGAAAACCCGGTGGTGGATATAAACTACCAGACACCATGTTTACTTCACAACCAGCCTCGAATGACGAAGAAGAGTTACGCCGCTTATTTTATGTAGCCTTAACAAGAGCAGAACAACATCTTTATATTTCGTATAGCAAATTCAAAAATGATGGCAAAGAATTAGAGCCATCCATGTTCATAGCAGAAATACAGGACGAACATCACCTGCCAATAGAGAAAATAATTATTGACACCGAAGTATTATCTCAATTTGCAGCCTTACATTTTTCCGAATCCGAAGCACCTGAAATCGAAAAAATAGAAGAAGAATTTATCGGTCACTTGCTGGATAAGTTTGTAATGAACGTAACGGCGCTGAATAATTACCTGAAATGCCCTCTGGAATTTTATTTCAAAAATTTAGTTCGTATACCTTCTCCAAAAAATGAGGCCACCGAATTTGGTTCTGCTGTGCATTATGCATTAGAAAAACTCTTCCGCAAGATGCAGGATGGTAAAAAAGATACCTTTGAATCGAAAGGAGAATTTATTGGTGACTTTGTATGGTACATAGAACGCCATAGAGAAAGTTTTACCAGGGAACAATATGCCCGCCGCCTCGAATATGGACAAGAAGTTTTGAGCAACTATTACGATAAATACATCAGCAGTTTTAATAAAATTGTAGCCATCGAACGTCGTATTAAAACGGTTTATAAAGATGTGCCACTAAAAGGCGCATTGGATAAATTAGAATTTGATGGCAAATCAGTAAATGTGGTGGATTATAAATCCGGCGACCCCGATAAAGGCATTCCCAAAACCAAAGGTCCTTCGGACAAAGATCCAAATGGCGGCGATTATTGGCGGCAGGCCGTTTTCTATAAAATACTGGTAGATAATTACGAGCAAAAAGATTGGAAAGTAGTGAGCACTGAATTTGATTTTATTGAACCCGACAAAAAGAAAAACTATCGAAAAGAAAAAGTAGTCATCTCTCCGGCAGATATTACTACCGTTACACAACAAATAAGCGACACCTGGGAAAAAATACAAAACCGGGAATTTTATACCGGCTGTGGCAAAGAAGATTGCCATTGGTGCAATTTTGTAAAAACAAACAATCTGGCCATAGCATTGCATTCGTTGGAGGATGAAACTGCCGAAGACTAACCCTGAAGTAGAACAAGTTCACTTCAGGGGGGGATTTATGATTTTAAAAACAATCCATTCCCGGCAAACTCTTTAAGTTTGCAATTCGCATGAGTTATAAAAGTTTAATATCAGCAGCAGCCCTCCTTATAATCTCTTTAATCAGTATAATCAGTGGTCCGGGCTGTGCCAATATCATTCCCCCGCAAGGTGGTCCTAGAGACTCTATTCCCCCGGTACTATTGAAAGCTACTCCCGGCGACTCTACAAGAAATTTTACCGGAAATAAAATTGTTTTCACTTTTGATGAGTTTGTAGATGTGCAGGCTGTACAGGAAAATTTAACCGTTTCACCTTCTCCCAAGATCAATCCCTCAGTCGATTTTAAATTAAACACCGTTACGGTAAAACTAAAAGACACCCTCGAAGCAAATACTACTTACTCTATCAACTTCGGTGATGCCATTAAAGACTATACAGAAGGAAACCCGATAAAAGGGTTTACCTATACTTTCTCCACCGGCAAGTATATTGACTCATTAGAACTGACCGGCAATGTACTACTGGCTGAAACCGGCAAAATAGATTCGACTTTAATTGTCATGCTCCATACAAGCAGTAATGATTCGATTGTAGTAAAGGATAAACCCCGCTATGTGGCCAAACTGGATAATAAAGGAAATTTTATTTTCAAAAACCTGCCGCCCAAGACTTTCTACCTGTATGCACTCAAAGATGATGGGGGTACACGGCGTTACTTCAACGATAAGCAATTATTTGCTTTTGCGGATAAGCCAGTCATCGTTTCGGGCAAGACCGAACCTGTCACCCTGTATGCTTATTCCGTAAAGCCACCTGTACAGCAAACTGCTGCGCCAGCAGGTATCACCATCGGCAACCGAAATAAAAGAGGAGAAGGAATTGCGGCAGACACACGGTTAAAATACCTGACCAACCTCAATAATGGTCAGCAGGACCTATTGAGTACTTTCATTATGACCTTTGATCAGCCGCTTCGGTCATTGGACTCAACAAAAATCAGGCTTTATACTGATTCAACTTTTATTCCTGCCACTGCTTATACATTTAAAAAAGATACCAGTAACAAAAAGATCCTTTTGGTACAAGCAGCAACAACCGGACAAACGAGTTGGAAAGAAAATACTACCTACCATATTATTATGGACAAGGATTTTGCACAAGATTCTGCCGGTAAAAAATTATTGAAGACCGATACACTGAGTTTCAAAACAAAAAAACTGGCCGATTACGGCTCATTGGAACTAAAATTTCGCAACCTTGATATAGCCAAACATCCGGTACTCTACTTTGTCGTGAATGAAACTATTTTAAAATCTGTCCCGCTTAGTAGTGCCAGCTTTTCGCAGCCTCTTTTCCTTCCCGGCGAATATGAGCTCCGTATTTTATACGACGATAACAATAATGGCATATGGGATCCGGGTCAATTTTTCGGTAAACACAAGCAGCCTGAACTGGTTAAATCAATTGAAAGAAAAATAGCTGTGAAACCAGCCTGGCAGAATGAAATTGAAATAACCCTCTAGTGAATAGTCAATTGTCAATTGGGAATAGAACCCCGCTCTTTCAGCAATCCTATTGACCTTTCACTATTCACCATTGACTATCTTTGCTCCATGCAATTCTCTTCTTCGCTTTTAGAAAATGCAGTCAACGAATTTGCCAAACTTCCCGGTATCGGCAAAAAGACGGCTTTACGTTTGGTATTGCATTTATTAAAGCAGGATACAAAAGAAGTGGGACAGTTCAGCGAAGTCATAGCCCGGATGCGGAGTGAAATAAAATTTTGTCAGCGTTGTTTTAATGTAGCGGATGGAGATATTTGTTCTATCTGTGCCAACTCAATTAGAAAGCAGGAGGTGATTTGTGTGGTGGAAAGTATCCGGGATGTAATTGCCATCGAAAGTACACAGCAATTCAACGGAACCTACCATGTATTGAACGGTGTTATCTCCCCGCTGGATGGCATTGGCCCTGACCAATTGAATATCGAATCATTAGTTCATCGCATTGAAAAAGAGAAGACAGAAGAACTGATTTTTGCATTGAACCCAAACATACAGGGAGATACCACTATCTATTATATTCAGAAGAAGTTACAGCCTTTCAGCATCCGCATCACTACTATTGCCCGTGGTATTGCTTTTGGCGGCGAACTCGAATATGCCGATGAAATGACCCTTGCAAGAAGTCTTCAAAACCGGCTCCCTGTTGAGAGTTATGTCTCTAACCGGTAAGTCCCGCCCCGCTTGTTTATTATGCCCATATAACTTAGCTTTGTAGCCATACTACAGGCGGATTTGTTTATTGTTCGGCCTGCTCTAAACAAGAACTAATAAACGTACGAGACTCCCTCCACGGTTTCCCAACGTTTATAGTTCGCAACCATTCATTGTATGAAAACAATTCAGGATTGTTTGAAAGAACGCATTTTAATTATTGATGGTGCTATGGGCACTATGATTCAACGCCACAAACTAACCGAAGCAGATTACCGTGGCGAACGTTTCAAAGACTGGCAGTGTGATGTAAAAGGTAATAATGATCTGCTGAACATTACGCAACCACATATCATTACCGCAATACATAAGGACTACCTGGATGCCGGTGCTGATATTATTGAAACAAATACTTTTAGCAGCACTACTATTGCAATGGCTGATTATGAAATGCAGTCGTTGGCGTATGAATTAAATGTAGCTGCAGCCAGGTGTGCTAAAGAAGCTATTAAACAATCCGGTAAACAGGCATGGGTAGCCGGTGCTATCGGGCCATTAAATAAAACATTATCGCTTTCCCCCGATGTAAACAATCCCGGTTTCCGTGCTGTTACATTTGATGAAGTGGTAAATGCTTATTATGAACAGGTAAAAGGGTTGGTAGATGGCGGCGTTGATATTTTGCTAATAGAAACCATATTTGATACACTAAATGCAAAAGCGGCCATCTTCGCCATTAAAAAATATTTCAGGGATACAAAGCAAGAAGCTTTGCCTGTCATGATTAGCGGAACGATTACCGATGCGTCTGGCAGAACACTCAGTGGGCAAACTCTTGAAGCTTTTTATACTTCTATCATGCATGCTAAACCAATCAGCGTTGGCCTGAACTGTGCATTGGGTGCAAAAGAAATGCGACCGCATATTGAGGAACTTTCACAAATAGCCAGCTGTTATGTATCGGCCTACCCCAATGCAGGTTTACCCAATGCCATGGGAGAATATGATGAGCACCCCGAGGACACCGCCCACTACCTGGAAGATTGGGCAAAAGAAGGATGGGTGAATATTGTAGGCGGCTGCTGTGGCACTACCCCTGATCATATCCGACATATTGCACAGGAAGTAAAAAATATTACACCCAGGCAATTACCGGTAGTAGAAAAAGAATTAGCATGACCACTCCCCAACTACTGATACTAATATCCCTTCTTATACTTGTAATGAACAACTTTTCATTAATAAAAAAGTTGTTTGTAAAAAAGAATTTATAAATGCACGACACAGTTGTTATCAAACCGTATTTAAGATTAGCCGGATTAGAGCCATTGGTTGTAAGACCGGAAACTAATTTTGTAAATGTTGGTGAAAGAACGAATGTAACAGGTTCGAAAAAATTTGCCCGCCTCATCAAGGAAAATAAATACGAAGAAGCATTAAGCGTAGCAAGGCAACAGGTGGAGAATGGAGCCCAGGTACTTGATGTAAATATGGATGATGCCTTATTAGACGGGGTGCTGGCAATGACCACTTTTCTAAACCTTGTACAAAGTGAACCCGACATTGCTAAGATTCCGATCATGATTGACAGCTCCAAGTTCGGGATCATTGAGGCAGGGCTGAAATGTGTACAGGGAAAATGTATTGTAAACTCTATTTCTATGAAAGAAGGCGAAGCCAAATTCATAGAGCAAGCCATTATTTGCCAGAGCTACGGTGCATCAGTTATTGTAATGGCATTTGATGAAAAAGGACAAGCTGATACCAAACAACGCAAAGTAGAAATTTGTCACCGTGCCTATAAAATATTGACAGAACAGGTTGGCTATGATCCTCAGGATATAATTTTTGACCCCAACATATTTGCCATCGCAACCGGATTGGAAGAGCATAATAATTATGGAGTTGATTTCATAGAAGCAACCAAAGAGATAAAACAACTGATGCCTTTAACCAAAGTAAGCGGTGGCGTCAGCAATCTTTCATTCTCCTTCCGGGGTAATGAGCATGTAAGAGAAGCTATGCATTCTGTTTTTCTTTATTATGCCATCAAAGCCGGTATGGATATGGGTATTGTAAATGCCGGGCAATTGGTCGTGTACGATGAAATTGAACCTGCCCTGCGCCAGCTTTGCGAAGATGTGATCCTTAACCATAACAACGACAATAACGAAGCCACCGAAAAATTGATTGTTTTTGCCGAAACCGTAAAGGCAAAAGGGAAAGAAAATATTAAAGATGAAAAATGGCGGGAAACTTCTGTAGAAGAACGATTGAAACATTCATTAGTAAATGGCATCACTGATTATATTGATGCTGATACCGAAGAAGCCAGAATAAAATACCCCAAACCTCTTGATGTAATTGAGGGACCGTTGATGGATGGAATGAATGTAGTAGGAGATTTATTCGGTGCAGGCAAAATGTTTTTACCGCAGGTGGTAAAAAGTGCAAGGGTGATGAAAAAATCGGTGGCCGTTCTTACTCCCTACATCGAAGCAGAAAAAGAAGAAAGAAAACAAGCTCACCTTGCCGCCGGTACGCTTAATGAAGAAGCAGCTGGCGCACCAAAAGTTTTATTAGCCACCGTAAAAGGGGATGTGCATGATATTGGTAAAAATATTGTTGGTGTGGTACTCGGTTGTAATGGTTACGACATTATTGACCTTGGTGTAATGGTACCAACAGATAAAATTCTTGATACTGCTGATAAAGAAAACGTTGATATTATTGGCCTCAGCGGTCTTATTACTCCATCCTTAGATGAAATGGTGCATGTAGCACATGAGATGAAACGCCGTGGTATGAAACAACCATTGTTGATCGGCGGCGCTACCACTTCGAGAATGCATACGGCAGTAAAAATTGCGCCGCAATATGACAATGGGGTATTGCACATTCTTGATGCATCCAGAAGTGTGACAGCAGTTAGCACCTTACTCAATAAAGAACAACGCAGCTCCCTGCTTCAGCAAACACAACATGAATATGAAGAGCTGCGCAACCAGTTTTTGAATAAGAACAAAAAAACGCTGATCCCCTATAGTGAAGCGGTTGTTACCAAAGAGTATTTTGACTGGAAAAATTATACCCCGACCAGGCCTGCCATTGACGGGGTGAAAGTGCTGAAGGATTTTGACCTGGCTACCATTGCCCGGTATATCGACTGGGGGCCTTTCTTTATCGCCTGGGAAATGCCCGGACGTTTTCCTGAAGTATTATCAGACAAAATTTTCGGTGTCGAAGCTACCCGTCTTTATAATGATGCAACAAAGATGGTGGAGCAATTGGCAAATGAGAAATGGTTCACCGCTGATGGCGTTATTGGGTTTTGGCCCGCTGCCAGTAATAATGCGGATACGGTGACCTTACAAACAGTTACAGGAGAAGTGAAACTTGAATCGCTGAGGCAACAACTAAAGAAAGCTGTTGGGCAGCCCAGTTATTCATTAGCTGATTTCATCAAACCAAGCCCATCCCCCTCCAATAGCTGGATAACGGGAGATGGTGCTAAAGCCCCTTCCCGTGAGGAAGGGGAGTATAGTCCCGGCTATCAATGGGCAGACCCATTGACATATCCTTTGCTTAAGAAATATGCAGAGGAACATCGGGCAACTCCTACTCAAGCGGAAGATGTGCTTTGGAATCTTGTAAAAACAAAAAAACTCGAAGATTATAAATTCAGAAGACAACATATTATTGGTAATTATATTGCAGATTTAGTCTGTCTTGACAAAAGATTAGTTGTGGAAGTTGACGGGTTAATTCACCAATTACCAGAAAACCTGGAATCAGATTCAATAAGAACAAAATGGCTGACCGACCAAGGTTTTAAAGTTTTAAGGGTTACAAATGAAGAAGTATTAAGTAAAACAGAAGAAACGCTGGCCTTGATCTCTTCAACCTTAAATAATCAACCCAGTCTAAAAGAATCTCCAAACCTAAGTTCCCCCATCGGGGGACAGGGGGCCGATTACATGGGCGCATTCGCCGTTACCATTCATGGTGCAAAAAAGTATATCGATCAGTTTGCTGCTGACCATGATGATTACAATAAAATACTGGTGCAAATATTGGCTGACCGTTTTGTAGAAGCCTTTGCAGAATACCTGCATGAAAAAGTGAGAAAAGAATATTGGGGTTATGAAAAAAATGAAACACTGACCAACGAACAAATGATCCGGGAAGAATATAAAGGCATCCGGCCCGCACCAGGCTACCCGGCCTGCCCGGATCATACAGAGAAAATTAAATTATTTGACTTATTGAATGTTACTGAAAACATCGGCATTGAAATGACAGAAAGCCTTGCCATGAACCCACCGGCTTCTGTTTGCGGCTGGTATATCGCTCATCCGCAAAGCCATTATTTTGGTTTGGGTAAAATAAGTAAAGACCAGCTGGAAGATTATGCCACCCGAAAAGGAATGAGTTTGGAGGAGGCGGAGAAGTGGTTGAGGCCGGTATTGGAATAAAAGTATTCTCCTATAAATTGTAGGTAACGAGTTCCTCTGCTAATTGCTCCGGCGACTTAAAATGAATACTTGGAATCCTCAAAGCGGTTGCCGCTGTTATATTTCTAAGGTTATCATCAATAAACAGCGCTTCGCCGGGCTCTACAATATACCGGTCTAGTAGTCGTTGATAAAATTCTGGAAATGGTTTTCTCATTTTTTCTTCTCCGCTGACCACCCTCCCATCAAACCAATGTAAAAAATCAAATCGTTCTAAGGCGTAGGGAAATAATTCAGCACTCCAGTTTGTTAATGCATAAAATTTTAAGCCGGGATTCATTTTCAATTGCCGGAAGATTGTTACAGAATCCTCTATTGGCCCACGAAGCATCTCCTGCCATCTTTCATAATAAGCCCTGATATGTTTTTCCCAATCGGGGTACTCAGCAATTTTCTCTGCCACAGCCTTTTCAATAGGATAGCCCGCATCCTGCTGTTCATTCCAGTCCATCGTGCAGATATGCTTAAAAAAATAATCCCTGGTTTCCGGACTATCAAAATATTTATCATGAAAAACATACTGCGGGTTCCAGTCAATCAATACCCCTCCCAAATCAAAAATGATTGTATTTATCCTTGCCATTATTTGTACCTGTATTTTAACCATATCATTGTTAATGACATGGAAAGTACGATTGCATTGGTAAGAATAATGACCCAGTTATCAAGCAATGCCCCGTACCAGATCCACATTACTTCATTAATAGCAGCAATTAAAAACATCAGCAAAGAAATATCCTTTGCTGATTTTTCCTTCCAGGTTTTAATTACCTGGGGAAGAAACGTAAGGGATGTTATTGCTCCGGCAGAGTAACCCAGTATATCTACAAATGCCATTATTTAATTTTTTTAATGCGTTTAGCTTCCTCTGCGGTAGCAGGTGCCAAACTTACGGCAGTTCCGCCACCGGGAGCCAATTTTAATTTGAGCATCGTTTTACTATCCACCACGAATTTTTCAATCACATAGGCTTCAGGATTATTTTTCCAGTCAGCATTGTCTGCATCTCTGTAAATGGTGGCAACATATTTTTTATCCGTAGCTAAAAAAGACAAAGAAGTTGTAAAGCTCCTGGCCTGTTCATCTGTCATTGCTCCTAAAAACCAGGTCTCTTTCCCTTTTGCTTTCCGGGCAGTAATGACATAATCGCCGGGTTCAGCATCCAGTATTTTAGTATCGTCCCAGTCTACTGCTACATCTTTAATGAATTGGAAAGCATCCATTTTAGCTTCATAGTTCTCTGGCAAGTCAGCGGCCATTTGCAAAGGACTGTACATCGTTACATATAAAGCCAACTGTTTACATAAAGTGGTGTGTACCTGTTCTTTTTTCGTTGAGTCAAACTGATTCACCTTTATCCTGAATATACCGGGTGTATAATCCATCGGCCCGCCCATCAGTCTGGTAAACGCTAAAATTGTTTCATGCTCCGGTAGATTGCCTTCACTCCACGCATTAAATTCATTACCTCTTGCCGCTTCACAGGCGAGAAAATTAGGATAGGTTCTGTGCAAGCCAGTAGGTCGAACCGGTTCATGTGCATCAAGCATTATTTTATAGGAAGCTGTTTTCTTCATTACTCTTTCATAATGTTTTATCATCCACTGTCCGTCGTGATGTTCGCCTCTCGGAATAATTCTTCCTACATAACCTGTTTTTACTGCGTCATACCCATAGTTTTTCATAAAACGGTACGCCGTATCCATCCATCTTTCATAATTAGTAACAGAAGCAGATGTTTCATGATGCATAATGATCTTCACGCCTTTGGATGCTGCATACTGTTGGAGTTCCTTCACATCAAAATCAGGATAAGGAGTTACAAAATCAAATACATCTTCTTTCCATTGACCAAACCAGTCCTCCCATCCCACATTCCAGCCTTCTACAAGTACTCCTTCAATCCCATTTTTTGAAGCAAAGTCTATGTATTTTTTTACGTTGGCTGTTGTTGCACCATGTCGTCCATGTGCCACTAATGTCGAACCTGATTGTGTGGCTGCATAATCCCAGCTTGATTTACCAACATGTAGCTCCCACCACACTCCCACCATTTTTTGTGGCTTTATCCAGGAGGGATCAGCTTCTTTGGAAGGCTCATTCAGGTTCAGAATCAATTTTGAAGCAAGGATTTCTGTGGCTTTATCACTTACGATAATAGTTCTCCAGGGAGTTACGGCAGGCGTTTGCAAATATGCTTTATTACCTACAGCATCCGGGACAAGATGAGCCTGCAAAATAAGAGATGATTTATCAATCACCAGGTTCATGGCAGGATAGTTTACCAACGCTGCTTCATGAATATTAATGTACAAACCAGCAGCCGACTTCATCATCAATGGTGTTTGCACCGCATTCTTATCAAAAAATGTTTTGGCAGCTATTTCCTGGCTCATAGCACTGCTACTCGCATCTACTTGACTCAGCACAGTAGTATTATACTTGAATTCGTTCGTATCATAATCACCGGGAATCCAGAAAGTTTTATGGTCACCGGTTACAGCAAACTGTGTAAGCTCATCAGCTATTATAAAATAATTGAGTTTACTTTGTGGGGGAAATGAATATCGAAATCCAACACCATCATTAAACACCCGGAAAATAATTTGTAATTGAATTCCGGAGCCGGAGCGGTCAGCTAATTTTAATACAAGTTGTTTGTAGTTATTCCGAATGTTACTCGTTTCACCCCATACCGGTTTCCATGTTTCATCGGTAGCAGATGAATCAACAGCGGGCATATCAAATTTTGTTAGAGAAACATTCGGGGATTTGAATTTCATCCCTAAGCCGGAAGTGGCAATTACAGTTTTCCCTTTATAAAAAACCTGGTATGCAATACTGCCATCTGTACGATGGAGTATTCCTAGTTGAATGTTCCCGTCAGGAGAATAAATTGTAAGAGACTGATCAGCATACGCAGCTTGAATAAATCCTGTAAACAGGAAAGCGATAAGTATTTTTTTGAACCACATGGCAAAACAATTTTGTTATGAAGATAATACTTTTGTGTAATAAGTACACATCTGGATTATCTCTTTTCAAACAACCACCAGTAACGCTTCCGTGGCCTGACCTTATAGTTGGTATTGATATAATTACCAATGTGTTGCATCGCTTCGTCAATGCTATCGGTAACGAGCACAAGGCTCATATCTTCTTTTGAAATGGTACCCTGCTGGGCCATCCATTCGATATTTTCCATTAATGGTTGATAATATTCTTTACCAAATAAAACAATTGGAAAATTGGTAACTGATTTGGTTTGCACCAGGGTCAGGATCTCAAATAATTCATCCATCGTACCAAAACCACCAGGCATAATGATAAACCCATACGAATATTTTACCAGCAATACTTTTCGAACAAAAAAATGTTCGAAGGTTACAGATTTCTGTACATAAGGATTTACTTTTTGTTCAAAGGGCAGTTGGATATTACAACCGATAGATTTCCCACTATTTTCGAAAGCACCCCGGTTAGCTGCTTCCATGATACCGGGGCCTCCTCCTGTCATGGTGGTTAATCCGGATTCCGCAATCCGTTTTCCAAATTCTCTTGCTTTAATATAGTAAGGATGATCCTCAGTAAACCTTGCAGAACCAAATACGGTAATGCAGGGGCCGATGAAATGTAAGTTTCTAAATCCTTTAATGAATTGCCAGAATACCCGCCAGGCAAATCCAAATTCATAGCTACGGCTTTTGGGGCCATCCAGGTAAACCTGTTCTTTCGACGGAATAATAATACTGTTCTTTGATTTTGTGGGTGCTTCCATAGTAAAATGTAAATTGCCTTCCAATTTAAACAATTATACAATGCGTATTATAAGTTATAATGTTAATGGCATCCGGGCCGCCATCAAAAAAGGATTTTTTGATTGGTTAAAGACAAATCCTGCAGATGTTATTTGCCTGCAGGAAACAAAAGCCGTACAGGGAGATGTTGATGTAAAACAACTGGAAGAATTGGGATTTCACCATTACTGGTTCAGTGCACAAAAAAAAGGATATAGTGGTGTAGCCGTATTTACTAAGATCAAGCCCGATAAAGTAGAATATGGAAATGGTCACGGACCAAGTGATGATGAAGGCCGTGTTATTCAACTTGATTTTAAAGATGTAAAACTCATCAATGCTTACTTTCCTTCCGGCACCAGTGGTGACGAAAGACAAGATTTTAAATATAAATGGCTTGATGAATTCAATGGCTGGCTGAATAAACTCAGAAAGAAAAACCCGAAACTGATACTGTGCGGTGATTATAATATTGCGCATAAAGAAATTGATATTCATGATCCGAAAGGAAATAAAAAATCATCCGGTTTTTTACCTGAAGAAAGGGAATGGATGACAAAATTTTTAGATAATGGCTGGGTAGATGTGTTCCGGGAGTTTCATCCCGAGCCACACCGATATAGTTGGTGGAGCCAGCGGTTTCCTACTGTTCGTTTACAAAATAAAGGCTGGAGAATTGATTACTTCACCGTAACAGAACCGTTGAAAAAAAATCTAAAAGATGCTGATATATACCCGGATATAAAACATAGCGATCATTGCCCGATCTATCTCGATATTAAAATCTAAATACTAATGATCATTTACAACGTTACTATCAAGGTAGAACATGCCATTGCCAGTGAGTGGCTCACCTGGTTAAAACAAGAGCATATCCCCGACATTATTGCTACCGGTTGTTTTACAAAAGCCACTATTCTTCATTTAATAGAGACTGATGATTCAGAAGGAATAACATATGCGGTACAGTATCATGCACTGGCGAAAGCTATGTACAATCAGTATATTGAACAGTTTGCTGATACTATGCGAAAAAAAGGTGCCGATAAGTGGGGTAACCGGTTCATTGCTTTTCGAACTGTAATGGAGGTTGTGCATTGAGTGTGCAAAAGAATAATTTAATTCCGCATTTGGCCGGACAATTGTATATTCTTTCCAAACCCGCTACTGGCAAGGATTTGCTCATATATTGCTGAAACCCTTGACTGGAAAGGATTTCAGCAATTATAAAAATATTTATACCCCATTCACTCTTTTGTAATTTCCTCCCAAAACCTTGTCCCATGCGGTTTCGGGCCGATTCAGCAAAATTGAAAAATGAAATAAAAATATTTTGCCGGAATAAAAAAGCCTCTAAATTTGTTGCCGCTACTAAAACATTAAAAAATTACAAAACATGAACAAAGCTGAATTAATCGCAAAACTTTCTGATGATGCAGGCATCACTAAAACACAGGCAAATGCTGCCCTGGATTCTTTCGTAGAGGCAGTTACAAAAACATTAAAGGGTGGTGGTAAAGTAACCCTGGTTGGCTTTGGTACTTTCTCCGTATCTAAACGAGCTGCCCGTAATGGCCGCAATCCGCAAACTGGTGAAGTAATTAAAATCAAAGCAAGAAAAGTTGCTAAGTTTAAGGCCGGTAAAGAACTTTCTGCCAAAATGTAACCGCATTATGTACTGCATTAGAAAAGCTCCATTCCGAACTATTCGGGACGGAGTTTTTTTTACAGATACTTATTATTCTATTTTTATATTAATTAAATATCAATTTTATGGGAAGAGGAGATAAAAAAACAGCTAAAGGCAAACGTTTTAAAGGTTCGTTTGGTAAAAGCCGTCCGGCTACGACACCTGCCGCTGCAAAAAAGAAAGCAGCTAAGAAAAAGTAATTGCTAATCAGAACCAGGAATTAGTTACCTAATTCCTGGTTCTCTTTTACGGTGCCAGTCTTTCAATTTTCCACTCACCGTTTTCCTGTAATGTGTATTGGAGCCTGTCATGCAGGCGGCTGGGACGACCCTGCCAAAATTCAATTATAACAGGCTTTACAATATAACCGCCCCAGTGCGATGGCCGCTGCAATTGTTTACCCTCCAATTCATTTTCCAACTCTTTGTAATGATCGTCTAGCCATTCCCGGCTTTCAATTACCTGGCTTTGTGGTGATGCTAATGCCCCTATCTGACTACCCACTGGCCTGGAATTAAAATATTCATCACTGGCGCCAGTATTTATTTTTTCAATCAGACCTGTAATGCGAACCTGTCTTTCCAATTCTTTCCAGAAAAAAACAAGGCAAGCTTTAGGGTTTTCGGCAAGCTGCTGACCTTTAAAGCTGCTGTAGTTAGTAAAAAAGGTAAAGCCGTTCGTATCATAGTCTTTTAATAATACGATCCTTGCAGAAGGCACTCCGTCCGAAGAAGCTGTAGCCAATGTCATTGCATTCACTTCATCAATTTCTGAAGCCACTGCTTCATCCCACCATTTTGAAAACTGCTGAATGGGACTTGCTTCAGCATCTTTCTCCGACAAGCTTTCCTGTGAGTAATTTTTCCTGATATCTGCAATACTTCCTGTCATATGTAAAGTTTGAATTGCAAAGTTAACGCCTTAGCATGCATTATATAAAAAAGCCCGATGCAGTACCGGGCTAAATTGTATAAGGAACTTCCTTTATGAATTGAATTGTTTCTTTGCCAGTTCGTCTCTTTCTTCGGCCACCATATTCAGCATACTTTCCAATTCGCCGATACGTTTTAGCTGGCCCTCCAGTTTTTTATTGGCATCGGCTACCGCCTGCATATCGTTATTGAGTTCTTCCAGGTAAGCCACCCTTTTTTGTAATTGCTGCCGCTGAAAATTTGCTTCTTTTAATTTGTCTTCTGTTTCTGTCAGCTCTTCCAGCAGTTGCTTGTTTTCGGTAAGGGTGGCCCCATTTTTTCGCTTCAGCTCTTCATAATCCTGCGAAACACGATAATACGCCTCTTTCAAATCTTCATGCTCCATATTGATCCGTTTGGAGGCATTTACCTGGCTTTCCAGTTTATGTATTTTATCCTGCAGTGTATTGAATTCACTATAAGCACTATCCAGCATTGAGTTCATCTCTTTGGTCAGGTGTTCTTTTTGCTGAATATTGATTACTTCCTTTTCTTTTTGTGATAGCATAAACTTCAAATCATCAACCATATTGGAAAGCTCTTCATTAGTCTTCAGTATCTCCTGCTGCTTTTCTTCCGTTTCTTTTACAATATCTATCTGCCCCAGTAACTGGTTAATTTTCTCATTGTGTTCGAGTAAACTGCTTTGTGCCTGTCGGAGTTGTGTGATATAATCGGGCTGCTTTTCACTTGTTGGAGGTGCTGTTTTCCGGATTGCCTCAATTTCCGATTGCAGCTTCTGGTTCAACTTTCTTGTTTCTTCTGCTTCGATGGTATTAATGTTATTATTTTCTTCTGCCTCTTCTAACCTTTTTCTTACAGCAGCTAATTCTTTATCTCTTGTCTCGGTATCATTAAAATACCGCAGTTTCCATTCTTCCAGTGTTTTTGAAATTTTTTCCGCTTCCATTGGTGATGATCTCATTCCCTTGCGACTGGTTATAAAGAAATGAATGGTGATACCAAGAGTGATTGCTCCCAGCATCAGTACAATAATTTCAACAATGGAAAGAGAAAGATTAGCCATAGCAGTAACGTCAGGTTTGTAAACTATTAAAAAGTGAGCAGACAGTAATTAATAGTTTTTCACAGGCGGGTATAAAGGAAGCCGCAAGATAGCCGTTGCCAGATACTGGCAAATAGTAAATGTACTAATGCGTTAAAATTGTGGAAATTATCCTCTTACTAAAGTGCCTACTTTCTCTCCGGTTACTACCCGGCGAAGGTTGCCGGGTTTGTTCATATCAAAAACAATGATAGGAAGATTGTTTTCCTGGCAAAGTGTAAAGGCTGTCATGTCCATGATCTTCAGGTTTTGGGAAAGACAGTCCTGGTAGGTAATGACGTTATATTTGGTAGCAGTAGGATCTTTTTCGGGATCAGCCGTGTATATGCCGTCCACTCTTGTTCCTTTTAAAATTACATCAGCATTAATTTCGATAGCCCGGAGTGAGCCTGCCGTATCGGTTGTAAAATAGGGGTTACCGGTACCTGCTCCAAATATCACCACCCGGCCTTTTTCCAAGTGGCGGATAGCCCGGCGACGGATATAAGGTTCAGCAATCTGCTCCATTTTGATAGCACTTTGTAAACGGGTATACACACCAACTTTTTCCAATCCTGCCTGTACCGCCATTCCATTAATTACAGTGGCCAGCATTCCCATATAATCACCATGAGCCCTTTCTATACCTGTATCCGCTTCGTTCATACCGCGGTAGATATTACCACCGCCGATAACTACGGCCACCTGCACACCTAATTCTGTAATTAATTTAATATCCTGCGCATACATGGCAATGACATCAGTGTCAAAACCAAAGCTTTTATCACCCATTAAGGCTTCGCCGGAAAGTTTGAGGAGGATGCGTTTATACTTAGGTAACATTAGAGCTTAATTTTCGGGGCGAAGATAAGGGATTTGATTATTGTTTAATGGCCCTTATACTGTACACCATCGGTATCTTTCCTTCCATTCCTTTGATTTGCCACTTCCCGGTTTCCGTTTCTATAAGGTTCCTGAAACAAGGATATGGAGAATACATAAACTCGTTGAATAATTCAATTTTCAGCCCGGCCTGAATTAACGCATTCAGCACTTCGCTGATACTGTGGTTCCAACTGTATTCTTTTCCTTTGATATCAGCATCCCGATCGGTATAAGTTCCTTCGTTCTCAGTAATTATCAGTTCCCGGTTATCATAGTAATACTTAATATGAGTAAACTCGTCATCAAACATCCATACCACCGGGTGAAATTCGGCCATGTAAAATATACCGCCGGGTTTTAAATAATAAGCGATCAATGCTGCCCATGTATTCAAATCAGGCAACCAGCCAACAACACCATAACTCGTAAACACAATATCAAACTTTTCATCAAGATCATCTTTCAGGTCATACACATTGCAGCAAATGAATGTTGCATTCAACCCCAGTTCATCATTCAGTTTTTTTGCTTCAGTGATTGCTGCATCGGACAGATCGACGCCTGTTACTTCCGCACCCCTTCTGGCCCAATCCAAGCTGTCCATTCCAAAATGACATTGCAGGTGCAGCATTCTCTTTCCTGTTACATCACCCACTTCATTTAACTCGATTGGAGTCAATACGTTTTCACCAGCTTTAAACCCGGCGAGGTTGTAAAAAGAAGAATCTTTATGAACAGCTGTTCGCTGATTCCATAAACTCCTGTTTGCATCGAAGTAATGTTTATAATTTTCCATTATCACAAAAATAAAAAAAGCGTTCCGCTTTAGACGGAACGCTTAATAATATTAGAATTACTAATTATTAACCCAAAGCTACTCTCTTAAACTCAGTCACTTTCACATCACCATTTTCTTTCAGGTAATCAGCAACTGTCTTGCCGCCATCCTTTACAAAAGCCTGGGCTGTTAATGTTTGTTCTTTAAAGAAAGCACCCATTTTACCTTCGGCAATTTTAGTCAGCATTTCTTCTGGTTTGCCGGCCATTTTGGGATCTTCTTTCATTACATCCATGATGATAGCCTTTTCTCTTGCTACTACTTCAGCCGGTACGCTGGCCGCATCTACCGCTACAGGGTTTAATGCTGCTATTTGCATAGCCACATCTTTACCAACTTCAGCAGCTTCTTTACTTAAGCCTACCAATACACCGATACGGTTAGCACCATGAATATAAGAAGCTACATAAGGAGCTACAATAGTTTGAAACTTTGTAATACCGATCTTTTCGCCGATAGCAGCCAGTTTATCATTGATAAGGTCTGACACCTTTGCGCCATTGATAACGGCATTATTCAGGTCTTCTTCTGTACTGATGTTATCAGTAATTGCTACGTTAGCAATACTTTTTACCAATCCAATAAAATCTTCGTTGTTGGAAACAAAGTCTGTTTCGCAGCTTACACATACTACTACACCACGTTTGTTGTCGGCAGTTGTTTGTGCAATTACCACACCTTCCTTTGCTTCACGGTCGCTTCTTTTAGCAGCTACTTTCTGGCCTTGCTTGCGCAACCAGTCAATCGCTGCTTCAAAATCACCATTAGTTTCTGTCAAAGCCTTACGGCAATCCATCATACCTGCACCAGTAGCCTGGCGAAGTTTATTTATTTCCTGTGCACTTATAGTTGCTGTGCTCATATACTTAATAAATTAAAAATTAATAATTAATAATTAATAATTCCCGTCAGCAGTTGGTTAACTATTGTATTAACTACAAACAATAAACTTAAACTACAAACTGATATTATCTGCGTCCGCCACCAGGTCCACGGTTTCCACCAGGGCCGCCCGTTGTACGACGTCTTTGTCCGCCGCCAGCACCACCAGCACCACGACCTCTTCCACCACGGCCACCTTCAGCTTCTGCTTCTGCAAGCAACTTAGCGGCTTTTCTTTCTTTTTCATCATCAGTTACATCATCTACTTCTTCATCTTTTGCAGCTTGTCTTTCTGCCAATCCTTCTGCAATAGCAGCAACGATATAATTAACGATGATGGCGATTGATTTGGTAGCATCATCATTAGCAGGAATAGCGAAATCAACTTTGTTAGGATCACAGTTGGTATCTACTACACCGAAAGTAGCAATGCCCAAACGTTTAGCTTCAGCCAAAGCGATGTGCTCATGCCCGATATCAACGATAAACAAAGCAGCAGGTACACGGCCCAGTTGAGCAATACCACCTAATACTTTATCCATTTTATCCCTGTCACGGCTAAGTGTCAGACGCTCTTTTTTTGTGATGCTGTCGAATGAACCATCACCCAGCATTTTTTCAATGCTCTGCATCTTCTTCACACTCTTACGAACAGTATTGAAGTTGGTAAGCATACCGCCTAACCAACGTTCTGTAACGAAAGGCATGTTTACTTTCCTGGCACTTTCATTTACGATGTCTTTCGCCTGCTTCTTTGTACCAACAAACAAAATTTTCTTACCGCTGCGGGCAATCTGTTTCATAGCAGCAGCAGTTTCCTGCAGGCACTCAACAGTTTTGTTCAGGTCAATGATGTGGATACCTTTCTTTTCAGCAAAGATGTAAGGCAACATCTTGGGGTTCCACTTCTTTTTCAGGTGACCAAAATGAACACCTGCTTCGAGAAGTTGCTGTTGTAAGGATGTATTATTTTCCATTGTATTTGAATAATCTTTTTTAAAAATTGTTTGCGGCGATTAACGTTTAGAGAACTGGTAGCTACGACGGGCTTTTTTATGACCGAATTTCTTACGTTCAACAGACCTTGGATCCCTTTTCAGTAATCCGGCTGCTTTTAATGCAGGACGAAACTCAGGATTGATCTCAATCAGGATCCTGGCTATTCCCAGCATCGCTGCTTCTGCCTGGCCTTTTACTCCGCCACCCATAGCATTGATCTTTACATCAAACTTACCAACAGCATCAACTGTTTTAAAGGGACGCTCCACCTGGTTTTGTAAGTAAACCAGTGGAAAATATACTTTATAGTCTTTGTCATTCACTGTAATGCTGCCTTCTCCTTTAGAGAGAAACACTCTTGTTACAGCAGCTTTACGACGACCAATTCCGTTTTTTTGCTTTTCCATTTTTTATTTTTTTCTCCCCTTTAGGGGATGGGGGTTTAGAATTTAAGTTCTTTAGGTTGTTGTGCTCCATGTGGATGCTCAGTGCCGACATACACGAATAATTTCTTGTACATCTTGCGGCCTAAACGATTTTTAGGAAGCATGCCTTTTACAGCTCTTTCAATAACTACTTCCGGTCTGCGGTTGATCAGGTTCCTGGCAACTTCTTCTTTACGACCACCTGGATAACCAGTAAAATGGTCATAAATTTTCTGATCCAGTTTCTTACCTGTTAAAACAACTTTTTCGCAGTTAGTTACAATAATGTAATCTCCTGTGTCTACGTGGGGGGTATATGATGCTTTATTTTTACCACGGAGTACCGCAGCAATTTTAGCACACATACGACCAACGGTTTGATTAGTACCGTCCACAACATACCAGTTGCGTTTTACGGTAGCCTCGTTCGCATGTTTGGTAGTGAAATGTAATTTGCTCATTTTGATTTCTAAGTTTATGTCACCGCTATCCCGGCAACTGTTTTTAAATGGGGTGCAAAGATAGGTTTGAGAGAAATCTCAACCTACAATTTGGGGGTGTAATTTTTATCACACCCCCATAAGATGCTGATTTTCAATAAATATTTTGACTAAAATATTAAGTGACTGAGCTGAGGGGTTAAATTTCCCACCATTTTGACCCGGAAAATTGGGTTGCAAGTGCAAGTGGCTCGCCTATCATGGGAGTTTTTACCAGCACATTTAATTCATTCGCTCTTTCTATTACTCTCCTCACTGGTTCGTTCCAGGGGTGCATCCCTAGTTTGAATTTTCCCCAATGAACAGGCAGAATAGCCGAGGCTTTTAAATCAATGGCTGCTTGCACCATTTCTTCCGGCATCATATGTATAAGTGGCCACATAACATTATACTGACCCGATTCAAGTATCGCTAAATCAAACGAACCAAACCGGTCTCCTATTTCTTTAAAATGCGAGTCATAGCCTGAATCACCACCGAGATATAAATTGTGTGTTGAGGTTTTTAAAATAAAGGACGACCATAATGTTTGCCCTCGTTTTATTCCCCTGCCAGAAAAATGGCGGGCCGGTGCTGCAGTCAATTTCATGCTTTCTTCTAATTGCGTTGACTCCCACCAATCCAGTTCAGTAATTATATTCGTATCAATACCCCAGTGAATTAAATGTGAGCTCATACCTAACGAGCAAACAATATTGCTCACTTTATTTTTGAGCTTCCGGATGGTTTTAAAATCCAAATGGTCGTAGTGGTCATGAGTGAGGACCAGGTAGTCAATAGCCGGCATATCTTCTGCATTATACTCATCACTTCCCGGAAATGCTTTTACCATAAAAGAAACCGGCGCAGCATTGCCACTGAAAACCGGATCAATGAGAAAATTCTTATTCTCAACCCTGATAAAATAAGAGGAGTGACCAAACCATATTATAACAGGTTCATCGTCCTTTAATTTGTTCAGATCAGTTTTTACAAATGGTAACTTTTCAGGCGGAGCAGTATCAGGATGTCTTTTGAAAAACTCTTTCGTCATTTTCCAATAGGTCACCCCTTCCTGTTGCACCGGGGTAGGTGACAGATTCTGAAAGGCTCCATTTTTATAATTAGGCGATTGCAGTATCCTTTCTTTTAATTTTCCTGAAGGAAGTTTTCCGCTTATTTTTAATGACATACTTATTGATTTTTTGTCACAGGCTCAACAACGATCCGGGAGTTTGTTAAGTGTTTGATCTTTACCTGTAGTGTATCCCCTTCTTTTAATTGAGAAACCTCTCCTTTTCCCAAGGGGAGTTTTGCCTGGATCTTATTATCAAATAAACCCAGGTAAATAGCATAGGGCGACACTTTAGTTACTATCGCATCTGCATCAACCTCGTTATTAAAATGCTGTAAGGCCATCCGGTATTCCGGAATGTAATTATGAGAGAATAATTCTGCTGCAATTGCATTGGGCTTATCCAGGTTCAGGAATCTAAACGTTATTGCTTCATTCTCTGCAGTTGATACAGGTGGAGTTTCCCAAGGAGAGACCTGCAATGGGAAAAAAATATAACTGTCCCATTCTTTTACAAAAAAATCATCCTCCACTTTTTTAAGGTAGCCGGAGAAACGATTTTCAATGGCTGCCTTCTGGATCAGCAGATCAATAGCTGTATTATGAACAAACTTCACATTAAATGCAGTCATCTTATCACCACGGTCGGACAACTTCAACTGAAAACTAACCACATCTCCCAGGCGATAATGATGGGCTTTCTTGCTGCTGTCGGCGGCATTGGTTTTAAAGTTGACTGACTTCTCTTTGTTATTGTTCAGGTAATCAATAGTGGCAAACAACTTTTCGTAGTTCACAAATGAAATTTTTCCCTTGAGCAATTTTTCTTCCATAATCCTGAGTTTACCGAATGATTAGTAGCAACTGCAAAGGTATAGTCACCAATGAATATGATAGCCGCTAATTCGGTTACTGGCTTTTATTTCCGGGTAAATGAGCTTTCAATTTCAAAATCCACTTTATATTTAACCTCTAATTCAAAAAAATGTCAACCCGTAATCTTGGCCGTTCTTCATTCGGCGATCCGAAAAATGCTGGCAACCTGATTACTATCGAAGAAGCCCATACCTTATTAAATGAATGGGTGCCCAATGAAAAACTCCGGTTGCATATGAAGCAGGTAGCCGCTAATATGAAAGCCTGGGCTATTGAAAAAGAAAATGCTGATGAACAAACCGCCCTGAAATGGGAGCTGGCGGGACTATTGCATGATGCGGACTGGGAAAAATATCCTGATGATCATTGCCGCATTATTATTGAAGAATTAGAAAGAAGAAATATTGATCCGGAACTAATACATTGTATTGCCTCTCATGGACCAAAGGTATTTGGAGTAGAACCGGTAAATAATATGGATAAAATGATTTATGCCATTGACGAACTCTCCGGCTTTACTCATGCTGCTGCACTTATCCGCCCAACCTTATATGAAGGACTGGAAGTGAAAAGTATATTAAAAAGATTAAAGACCCCTTCGTTTGCCGCCCAGGTTAGCCGTGATGACATAACTGATGCCCTGTCAAAAATTGATACTCCGCTGGAGGAGCTTATTCAGTTCATTATTGATCATCAGAAAGCTGTTGTATAGAAAAATCTGGCAAACTTAGCTGATCACTGAAGTACCTTCTTCTATTTGAACTACATAGGCTTTTAAATTTTTTTCTGCATCCCTTTGATAATTCTCAGTAACGCTGTTTATCACTTTATCAACTGCTCCTGTTTCCACTATATTAATTGTACAGCCGCCAAAGCCACCGCCCATCATCCTTGCACCGATCACTTCAGGCATATCTCTTACTGCTTCAACCAACAAATCAAGCTCCTTGCAACTCACTTCATACTGTTCACTTAACCCCTTATGTGTTGCAAACATTTTTTCGCCAAAAGCTTTAAGGTTGCCATTCAGTAAATCTGTACAACCTTCCTGTAACCTTATATTTTCATCCACCACATACCTGCAGCGGTTGTATATAATCGTATCCTGGCCAATGCACTCCTCAATCATGCTCAACGAAACATCCCTTAGGCTTTCAACATTTGGATATTTATTTTTAATTGCCGCCACCCCACTTTCACATTGACTCCGACGTACATTATACTCCGTAGAAGCAAGCGAATGTTTTACCTGCGAATCAAGCAAAACGATCTTATATCCCTCAAGGTTAAGTGGGAAATATTCATACGCCAACGACCGGCAATCTAACCGGATCACATTATCTTTTTTTCCAAACAAGCTTGCAAATTGATCCATGATGCCACATTTTACTCCGGCAAATTCATGTTCGGCCAGCTGCGTAATTTTTGCGAGTTCAATTCTTTCAATGCCCAAACCAAAAAGCTCATTCAGTACAAAAGCTGCAGCACATTCAACGGCGGCAGAAGAAGAAAGTCCCGCACCCAGGGGCACATCGCCATAAATTGATAGTTTAAACCCCGCTATCGGATGTCCCCGTTTTATCAATTGGTCAACCACTCCCAAAATATAAGTTGACCAGTGACCAGGTATGGGTTTAATATCAGCGATCCTGATTTCAACTGATTCATTAAAATCAACTGAATGAAGAAAAATTATCTCATCATCATTTTTTTCAATAGTAACATAAACAGCTTTATCAATGGCAGCGGGAAGTACAAAGCCATTGTTGTAGTCAGTATGCTCGCCAATAAGGTTAATCCTGCCCGGCGACCTTACAAGAAGGGAGCTACTTGTTATAAAAGGTTCCAATTGCCCGGGGATAGGGTATTGTTTTGTTCCTGTCATTACTTATCTAAATATTTATTCTTAAACTCATCATATACTTTCAACAGCTCATTTGCCTTTCCATCATTATCAAAAAATTTCTCCCAGGTACTCAGCGGCTCCCAGATACAAGTACCTTTCCCTTTTCCACCCGGTAACTCAAATGCAATTTTATTCACTTCTTCTTTCCGATGTGAATACTCCACTACGATCACATCTTTATTATATCGTCGAACCAAATCAGTAAGATTATCCCGCAAATCATCCAATGTGCCATGCCATTTAGGATAATAAGATTCGCCGATCACATCAAAGTAAACACCTCTTGCAATCATATTATCAATAAAGAAAACAGATTCATCATTCTGCCCGCCGAGTGCCACATGCAGCATCATGGTAACAGATGGGTCAACTGCTTTTACGGCTGCTGTTCCTGCATTGATCAATTGTGCTAATCCGTCAAAATTGCTGACGTTTCCTTCCGGCCAGATGATACCATGATTGATCTCATTACCAACCTGCACCATATCAGGAGTTGTGCCCTGGTCTTTCAATTGTTGCATCACCTCTTTAGTATAATCGTAAACTGCTTTCTTCAATTCTTCAAAAGATAAATTTTTCCAGGCAGCCGGTTTGTATTGTTTTCCGGGATCGGCCCAGTAATCGCTGTAATGAAAATCCAGTAATAATTTCATGCCGGCATCTTTCACCCGTTTCGCCATCTTCTTGGTGTTGGCTAAATCACAAAAACCTTTTTTGGGAGAATAACCACTATCCCGGGCCGGATCATTAAAAATTCTCAGCCGTACATAATTAAATCCATGATCCTTTAATATTTGTATCGCATCCTTCTCAATTCCGTTGTCAGAAAATTTCATTCCTCTTGCTTCCAGTTCAGGTAAAAAAGAAATGTCAGCACCCAGCATCTTATCTACTTCTTTTTTTAAAACCTGCACCGGCAGTTGATATTTTTTATCAATTGTAACAGATGCCACACTCTCCGGAGAAATAGTTTGAATATCTGTTCCGCCTTCCCTCAGACCGGTTGCTTTCGCCTTAAATTTTATCATTCCTGGTTTTGTTCCTGACTGGATAATTACCTGGCATTTACCATTGAATAAGCTACGCTGCCATACACCATCAGTACATATATCTGCTTCATGGCTGCTGGGATCTCCATTACCCACACCAATAATTTTACCATCGCCTTCAATTTCGAATAAAATTTTATTATCAGCATCCGGCACTTCCCTGCCCTCTCTGTCCAGCACCGTGATATTAAGGATGGTGGCATCTTTTCCATCAGCGAGTATCGTTGTTTTATAAGGTGTAACAATTACTTCTACTGGCAATCCAGTTGTTTGAATTTTTTCACTCAGTCGTCGACCTTTCTTGTATGCAACCGCTTCTAATGTTCCGGGTGCATAATTTATGGTCCATTTCAAATGCCCGTTGCGGGGCATTATTTTTTTACCCTGGCTTTTACTATTGAGAAACAATTCCACATCGTCAGCATTGGTATTTACCCAAACATCGATAGAGTCGCCAACGGGTTTATTCCAGCCAGCCTGCTTTTCTCTAAAATTCCAATGTGGTGAAATATGCAATACATCTTTATCAGTCCACCAGCTTTGATAGTAATAATAGATGTTTTTAGGAAAGCCGCACATATCCATGATGCCGAAATGCGAATTGATATTTGGCCATTGGTACGGCGTTGGTTCACCACGGTAATCGAAACCGGTCCATACAAAACCACCGAGCCAAAAATCATTTGTCGCTGCTAATGTCCACCAGTCTTCTGCTTTGCTGGCCCACCATGGTGCGGTAATATCCTGGTCAGGTACATATCCCCTGACAGTATCCTTTTCATAAATTCCTCTTGTTGTAACAGTGCTTCCCATTTCTGTTCCAATGATCGGTTGTGTAGGATGGTCACGATGATAATCAGCCACTGCATATTGCCGGTAGTTAAAACTCCGGACTGGAATTACTTCATTGATACCATTAAATACATTCGCTACATCTGCCGCATACGTACAGGTTCTTGTAGGATCCAGCTCTTTTTGTTTAGCAATAAGTGTTTGGGCAATTCTCTTTCCGGTGCTGTTGGTATGTATCCATCCTTCTTCATTTCCGATTGACCACATAAAAACAGAAGCCCTGCTACGGTCTCTTTTAATCAGCTTTTCGAATTGATTCATATACTCCGGGCTACTATTCAGCAGCCGCTGTTCATCCATCACCAGCATACCAAGACTATCACAGGCATCCAGCAATTCAGGAGTAGGTGCATTATGACTTGTCCGGTATGCATTCACTCCCATATTTTTCAATAACCGGATACGATAGTATTGTAAATAATCTGGCAAAGCACTTCCCACACCTGCATGATCCTGGTGACAGTTTACTCCCTGCAATTTTATATGCCTGCCGTTAAGAAAAACACCGTTGGGCTTAATATCAATACTTCGAATGCCAAAGCGTTGCTTAACACTGTCAATAATTTTTCCATTTTGTTTGATAACGGAGACCACCCTGTATAAATACGGATCTTCTAACGACCAAAGCCGGGCTCCGGGAATAACAGCAGTATGTTTTGACGTAATTGACCCATTAATAGCAATTGAAAGTGGTTGTTCTTTTGTTTGGACTAATTTCTTACCGCTACGATCTGTGATATAAGTATACACAACACAGTTAGAGGAGGAGAGATGTTGGTTTCGAATGGAAGTTTCCACATTGACAGTCGCATTGCTGCCATTAATATTTGTATAAACAAAAACTCCATTCTGTTCTACATGCAGATTATTGCTCTTATTCAACCATACATGCCGGTAAATACCAGCCCCCTCATAAAACCAGCCTTCATATTGAGATGCATCCGCCCTCACCACCACTACATTGTCTTTACCAAAATTTACATAGTCAGTAATATCATACGCTGCTCCTACATATCCACTTTTATTATTGCCAAGATAAAATCCGTTGACCCAGATAGTAGCATCCCGAAAAATACCATCAAATTGAATCTGTATCTGCTGGCCTGAATCTGTTCTGGCTATTGTAAAATGTTTCCTGTACCATCCAATACTTGTTTCAGGAAAAAGCCCCCCTACTGGTTTGTACCCGTGGGCCATCACATCAAAATTATCCTTATTCACAAAAGGCAGCTCTACCGCCCAGTCGTGAGGTAAGTCTAACTTCCTCCATTTGCTATCATCAAATTTCGGATCGATTGCAGTCTTTACAGCGGCGCCGGATTTTGAAAAAATATTAGCAATCGAGTAGTTAAAATCTTTTTCCGCATTAGCCGCATGACCAAAATGAAATTTCCAGTCGCTGTCAAAATTTATCCGCTGTCTTTGTGCTAATGTAAGAATGGGAAGGCAGCATATTACTGCTACTAAAACAAAGCCTGTTAGTTTCATACCGGCAAGTTATAAAAGTGTAGAATATATTTAGAGATATCTACTAATTAAATGCGTTCATGGCAGTAGTTGGTTTGCCGCTGTTATCAAAGGCACCTTTTGTATACCCCTGCCAGTTATTATAACTCTGCGGCTCCCAGTAAAATACACCCAAGCCCTTGCTCCCGGAAACTGATTTTACTTTATTAATTAAATCGGCCAGGAAAGACTGGCAGGCGGCAGGCTGATCCCAGCTCATTCCCACTTCTGTAATCATCACGGGTTTATCATAGCGGCTTACCATATCATTCATATTAGCAAGACACTGTGTGTTCATCGTGGCCCAGTTAGCCGGATCCGGATATAATGACATACCAATAACATCCCATTTGCCTCCGTTGTTTTTCAAGCCATCAAATATCCAGCGAAACAGGCTGTTATCATGTCCGTTGGAAATATGAACAATCACTTTAATATTCGTATCGACTGCTTTCACAGCATCATATCCTTTATTAACCAATGTAGCAAAATTGGCCATATTCGTTGAAGCTTTTCCGGTTGGCCACAACATTCCGTCATTTGTTTCATTACCTACCTGCACCCATTCAGGTGTTACCCCATTAGTCTTTAACGTTGTCAGAACACTGAATGTGTGATTATAGACAGAGGTCTGCAATGTGGCATAATCTTGTGAAGCCCAGGCAGCAGGTTTATTTTGCTGTCCTGGATCAGCCCATGAATCGCTATAATGAAAATCAATCATGATTCTCAAACCCAGGGCTTTTGCCCGAAGTGCATTTGCTAATACATCCGCTGTATTGTTCCAACCTCCTGCCGGGTCTACCCATACTCTTAGCCGGATAGAATTCATGCCAATATTTTTCAGGAGCAGCATACATTCAGTTGCAGTGCCGCTATTGTTATAAAATATTCTGCCGGCTGATTCCATTTGTGTTAGCCAGCTTACATCAGCACCTTTCGCAAATGAAACGGCTGGAGGTACCGGTGTTCCTCCTCCACCACCGTTATTGGAGTTGGATTTATTACAGGCAGCTAAACCCCAAAAAAGCACAATCAATAAATACTTCTTTTTCATATTGATCATTGCGAATTTTAGTTCCAACAAAAACGGCTATCATTTTATTGATAGCCGTTTGGTTTTCTCTATTCTTGACAACCTCTGCTTTAGTTTCTTCTGATAGTATAACTATAGTTACCAGCTATTCCAATATCTAATGTGATAGTGTAGTTACCATCCTGGGCAATTTTAATATTATCGCCGCCATATTCTGGTTTGTTATCTGCCGGGTTATTATCTCCGAAATTGATAGCCCAGTCATTATTTGCCCTGAACTTCATTTCTTTACCAGCCCCTCCAGTAAGATTGGTGGTTAGTGTCCATGTTCCATCAACTGCATTAAAGGTCATTGGCGTACTTGCTCCCCAGTCCAATGGTGTTGCACTACCAATGATACCCCAGGTATTTATTTTAGTAGCAGTCCATGTCATACCAGAAGTACTGGCAGTAAGACGATAAACACCTGCACCATCTGATAATGTAAGATTTGAACCGCCATTCGTCAAAATACCGGCGCTACCTCCAAAATCACCTGCACCCCAGTTATTACCTTTTACCATTTTGAATTCCGGAGATGCGTTGGTAAAGTTGATATAACCATCATAATTACTACCTGTTGTTCCACTCGCAAATTTATCTACGATCTTAGGGGCACTGGGAGGATCCCATCCCTGGTGATTACCGGCAATCCACAACGCCTGAGGGAAACCATAGTTTACAATATCCCTGTAGGAAGTAATAGTAAGTGTAAGAACGTTTGAGTAGATCGGTGTAACACCTGACCCAACATCTGCTTTAACCCTTGCCTGTACCTGCTGAGCCGAACCATAAGCAATAATATCCTGCATTTTTGCATTGATTTCACCAACAGTAAATGTTTTAGCCAGGCTTGTTTCCATGTTTATACTGGTTGAAGTAGCGGTGGCAAAGTTTGTTCCACCTTTACAAAACTCTAATGTATAAGTAACACCTGCAGGATATCCGAAATTGGCTTTATCCCACGAGAAAGAAACTGCTGTATTTGCAGCATTGGCCTGCGCAAGTACTAACGTAGTTGCTGTGCTTGCTAACACAACCGCCCCGGTTGGATTCAGCACCGCCTGTACTTCTTCTTTTTTACAAGAAGTAAGAAAAGTAGCTGAAGCAATAAAAAGCAAGAGTGAACTTCTAAATGTTGCTTTCATAATTTCATTTTTTATTGTAATTAGTTTTGTTCTGTTTTGACTTTAATATTAATAACCGGGGTTTTGAACCAGGTTAGGATTTGCCACCAGGTCAGAAGAAGGAATAGGATATAACTTCCTGTTATTACTTACAGCTTGTCCACCGGCTACGCCACCTTTCCATGCCCACAGGTATGAAGCTTCAGTAAACTGGCCAAAGCGAATAAGGTCAGTACGACGAACACCTTCCCAATGTAATTCTTTTGCCCTCTCATCGATAATAAAAGGAACGGTAAGCTGTGAAGCCAGAATATTTCCGGTTGCATTACCATAAGCTCTCTGGCGAAGGTTATTAATATATGTCAATGCCGTTGCACTGCTTCCACCTGTTCCGCCACGCAGTACTGCTTCAGCATAGTTAAGATAAATTTCAGCTAAACGGAAGAAGGGAAAATCTGTATCTACCCATGTTGGGTTAGAACCATTCGCACCTGTTGATGTAACGTTTCTGAATTTCACAATGGCATATCCGTCAGTAAAAGTAGAAACATCGTTGATCTCCAGGTTCTGTCCGCTGGTATAGAAATTCTCTCTTGAATCACCGGCTGGCCCTGCAAATTTTTGCACAAACTGTTTGGTAGTACGTACACCGCCCCAACCAAAGTCAACACCATGTGTGGCAGCACTCATAGAACCGCCAATTGGTGCATGTACCAGGAATGTAGTGCCACCCCATGTTCTTGCCCTGTTACCATCAAAGTTCACAGCAAAAATAAATTCGTTGGTAGAAGTAGTATTGTTATCAGCAAGGAACATGTTCCTGTAGTTACTGACCAAAGAATACCCTGCAACACCCGTTACCTTATTACAATAAGTGATACAGTCAGAATATTTTGGAGTACCGGTATATACTTCAGCATTCAGGTATAATCTTGAAAGCAATGCCCAGGCTGCTGCTTTATCGGCACGGCCATATTCATTGGTCCTTGCATCTTTCAGTTCTGTTTCGATAGCTTTTAATTCAGATTCAATGTAAGCAAACAAATTAGCACGGTTGATCTGGTTAGGCAGGAATGCCCCAACATTATCTGCTTCGGTTACAAAGGGAACATTTCCGAATAGATCCAGTGCATGATAGTAACTAAGAGCTCTCAGGAATCTTGCTTCTGCTCTCATATAACCTATCTCAGTGGCATCAGCACCAGAAATAGATCTTTCGCTTAGTTTGGAAGGAGCACTTTCCCTGATGAATTCATTACATAATGTGATCTGAAAATAGATACGACTGTACAATGCTCTTAAAAATACATCCGCAGAACTCCAGGAAAGGTTATGAAAATCTTTGATGGTAGCATCATTCCAGCCAATCAAAGCTTCATCAGTTGATAATTCCTGTGCAGACCAGTATTGACGAATATAACTAGAGAATCCCTCATCAATACCGGCGATATCGCCCTGACCATCAGGTCCGCTATTTCCAGTTAGTGTAAGACCAGCATAGGTTTTTGCCAGTACTGATTTATAACCTGCCAGGTTAACATACAATGAGGCGGCAGTGTTGCCATACTTAGGCTGCCTGTCAAGGTTTTTCGTACAAGACGCAAACACCAGGGCTACTAAGGCAAGTATTCCAAGTTGATTAAAAATTTTGTTTCTCATTTTGCAAGCATTTTATTTTTTACAGATACGTTTTATTTATAAGTCAAGATTGAAGCCTAAAGAGAATACTCTTGGACGTGGATAAAAATTATTATCAATACCACCTGCAATTTCAGGGTCAAGTCCACGGTATTTGCTTACCACAAATACATTCTGAACGTTGGCAGTAGCTCTCAGGTTGGCTTTGTTTTTAAATACTTTTCCGAAATCGTAGGAAACAGTAAAGTTATCCATACGAAGGAAAGAAGCATTTTCCATGTAGTAATCTGAGAAATACTGGCTGTTGGCAAATCCTGTCTCTAAATAATTACGATGTACATTTCCTAAGTATGCTAAAGGACTAGCCTGGAAAGTACCGTTTCCGGAAAACACATTATTGTACATATACTGACCCAGGTTGCTACGCAATACGGTTGAAAAATTCCAATTACCATATCCAACGGATGTGGTGAAACCAACCATCCACAATGGCTCTGGTGATTTATAACGATAATAATCAAGGTCATTCACTAGACCATCACCATTCTGATCAACATATAATCCTTCAATTGGTTTACCGGCGTTATCATATACTTGTTTCAATACAAAGAATGAAGAAGGACGGTATCCGACTGAATGAATCTGTATAGTATTACCCACGCCGCCTGATAGGCCACCTACTGGTACACCAGTAAAATTCGGGTCGTCAATTTTTGTAAGCTTAGTGATCTCGTTGGTATTATAAGTAACATTAAAACCAAGATCCCATGTCAATTTACTTTTCTTTAGAATGTTAGTGTTCAGAACAAACTCAACACCCCTGTTCTCCATATCACCAACGTTGGTAAATATTCTGTTGGTAAAGTTTGTGCCGGCTGGTACATCAATAAAGCTTAAGAGATCTTCTGTTCTTTTAAGATAAAAATCAAGGCTACCATTAATGCGGCCATTCAGGAATCCAAAATCCAAGCCTGCATTCCAGGTATCAGTTGTTTCCCATTTAATATTTGCATCATAACCAACCGGGCGGTTTACCGGGTAAAAATTACTTCCAAACTGGTATTGTGCAGTCTGTGTTCCGAGGGTATAGTTAGCAATATATGCGTAATCATTACCAATTTCCTGCTGCCCTGTTTCACCATATCCCAATCTCAGTTTCAGATTAGAAAACACTTTGCTGCCTTTCATGAAAGACTCTTCAGCAATATTCCAGGCAAAAGCAGCAGAAGGGAACCCGCCATACCGATTATCGGGGCTGAAACGGGATGAACCATCACGACGATAACTTGCTGTAAAAAGGTATTTATTATTAATGGAAAAATTCATTCTTCCATAGAAAGAAAGCAGGGTGTTCTGTGTTTCAAATGGGAAGGGTCCAGCTGGTGCAAATTCCGTTCCGTCGGCCCTCTTATCAGGAAAATTGGGGCTTTCCCGTTTGAAGTCCTGGTATCCATAACCAGCCATTACATCAAGACGGCTCTTTATGCTTTTGATATCAGTTACATAATTAAGATAAAATTCGAGGAGCTTATTAGTCTTCGTTTGCTCATATTGATTATTAACTCCTCCCCGGATATACGTCATTGCGGCAGAATCCGGAATGTAAATAGTTCCTTCTCCTTTTGAATGGTCAATACCTACATTCAGATTAGCTCTCAACGCTTTTAAAAATGGAAATGTATAGTCTAACTGAAGGTTGGTGAGAATTCTTGTAACGTTACTTTTATCTTCTCTGAGGTTCAGTTGACCGATTGGATTTTTTGGAGCCAGTCCATCGGGTTGGTTATTATTAGCCAGCCACTCCCAGTATCCACCAAAACGGTTATCATTACGATTGACCATTTGAGTAGGGTCAAAAAAAGCAGCCCCACCTATTGCACCTTCATTAGCAAATTCATTTTTTGTGAATGAGCCTTTGAAATTCAGATCAACTTTTAAAGCATTTTTTAATAACCGGGGGTTAAGGTTCAGCGACGTAGTTACCCTGCTAAGACTACCTGTCTTCAACACTCCATCCTGGTTCAAATAACCAAGAGAAAAGCGATAAGGCAATTTTTCAAGGCCGCCAGTCAGAGCTATATTATTATCGGTCATAAAAGCCGTCTGATAAATCAGGTCCTGCCAGTTGGTGCTGGAAGTACCTAAAAGAGCTTTCTGAGCAGTATTTCCTTTTCCGTTTACTACATTCTTAAACTCTTCTGCATTCAGCACATCTACTTTATCTCCTACAACAGAGATTGAATTCAGTGTGCTGAAATTAATTTTCAATTTGCCTGATTTCCCTTTCTTAGTAGTGATAATGATAACACCATTAGTCGCCCTGTTACCATAAATAGCGGTAGCAGAAGCATCTTTCAGGATATTGAACGTTTCAATATCATTAGGATTGATCAGAGCCAGCGGATTGGCAGCACCTGCAATACCACTTTGCTGGTCTACAGGAATACCATCAATAATAATGAGGGGATCATTACTGCCGGATAAAGAAGAAGTACCTCTTACACGGATACGACTACCAGCGCCGGGTGCACCACCACCAGTAGTAATTTGTACACCGGCTACTTTACCGTTGATCAATTGTTCCGGTGAAGTAAGCGGACCTTTTACAAAATCCTTTGTACCAACTGTAGCGATAGAACCTGTAAGGTCTTTTCGCCTGGTGGTACCATAACCGGTAACAACAACTTCGCTAAGATTCTGGTTATTTACTACCAATGAAACCTCGATTGGAGTTGTTCCGCTTATAGATATTTCCTGGGTAGCAAATCCTACATAGGAAATAACAAGGGTTGTTGCGGCATTGTCAACCGATAAACTGAAAGACCCGTCAGTACCAGTCTGGGTACCACTGCGACTGCCTTTAGCAGCAACAGATGCACCAGAAATTGCTGAGCCATCTTTTGAATCGGTAACCTTACCAGTAACTACTTTGGTTTGAGCGAAAGAAACTTGTGCTACAAGAGCCAGCATAATAAAGCCGGCGGCCTTAATTAATTTTTGGAAGGACATAAGCAATCATTAAATTTTAAGCAATCAATTTCAAATACACACCATGTATAAAAGACACATTCGAATGTGTATTAAACACACAATATTAATGCAATTTTAACTTTTACCAAATTTTATTTTGCCTTCTGAATGCAATTTTCCTTCTTCTATTTAAAAAAGAATAGGGTGTTTAATTAATTGCCTAGTATTCAATTGAAAATGTAAAACAATGCTGGTTTTATCCTGGCTTTATCAAAGAATTTCCGTAAAATAATTGCTGGCTCAAAGGCTATTATTGGCCATTTCTGCCAGTCATTTCTTTCCTTTTTTGATTCAATAAAGCAGTTAAAATGCCTGTGTGAGTTTTTTCCGCAATGTCCTTTTTTTGAATTCAGGCTTTAATTTGTAGAGTTTGCCAGGCCGATGTGGTACATCATTTTCCATTTCATCAATATCTACTAGCCAGTCTTTGATAGAAATTTTCTTTCTGAAATTACGGCGATCGAGTTCTACTCCCAGGATAGCTTCATATAATTCCTGTAATTCCCGGAGTGAGAATTTTTCAGGCAATAGGTTGAAGATAACAGGATGCTCCAATACCTGTTCCTGTAAACGTCCAAGGCAGCTATCTAAAATAAGTTTATGGTCAAACGCCATTTTTTTAATCTCATTGACCGGATGCCAGTTCAGTTCGTTATGACTTAGTTTCAGCTTATGATGTTTGATATCTATAAGAGAATAATATGCAATGGTGATTACACGACCAGATGGATGCCGCTCAATGCTGCCAAAAGCCTGTACCTGCTCCAGGTACACATCGTCAAGGCCGGTTCTGTCTTTTAAAATTCTGTAAGAGGCGGTTTCCAGATCTTCGTCTGGTCGTATCAGATCTCCAAGCAGTGAATAGAGGCCGGCAAATTCTTCGAGGTCAGATTTTATCAATAACACCTTTAATTCTTTTTCCTCGTATCCGAAAATCACACAATCGACAGAGATCGCTATATTAAAATAATCAAGGTGGCTTATTTTCTCAATTTCTGCAGTTTTTAACCGCATTTCTTTTTCCGTCATAACAGGTGGCTTTTTAATTTATTGAATCACCAGTTTTACCGGTGTTCCTTTATTTACAGATTGCACATGCAGTAAATAAGTTCCGGCGGGCAAATTATTGATTTTATCAGTAAGAGGTAGCCTGTGTTTTCCACGAATAAGGTTTCCGGAGAAAACAGTAGTTACTTTTTGACCAATATTATTCCATAGATCTACCTGCACTTTTCCTGTTTGTGGCACATCAATATCAAGAACAGAACCCTGTTGTACAGGATTAGGATAAACCGATGCCAACAGTTGACTCCCCGGTGTATTGTTATTAGTTACAGGTGTTGTTACGGCATTAATAAGATTCCTGTTGAGATAAACATGAAACTCTCCGGGTTGCAATGTCATATTTTGTGCAGTGCCGGTAGCTGTAAAAGTGCCGCCATTGAGATAATCATACCAGGTGCCCGCCACCGGAAAAGTGAAGGAACCCGTTTGCGCTACCACATCAAAATTACCTACCACACACAGCACAGAAGTGTCGTTTGCACTGCGAATATTCATGCTTTTAAATGCTCCGCTAAGATTTCTTGTCAGATTGATATTATTAGCGATGAATACATCTTTATACCAGGGGTGAAACCGTAATTTATTCAGGCTGGAATAAATATCATACAGTCTTTTACGTTGTATTACATCTTTATAATCCCATCGGATGGGCTTATTATCTAACCGGCAATTATTATTAACGCTTCCATCTACACAGCGGTTAATAGAAAAGTCGTAGCCCAACTCACCAAATTCCCAGATCATTTTAGGTCCGGGGGCTGTGAGAAAGAAACCTGCGCAAAGCTCAACTCTTCTTAGGGCAGTATTCAAGTCTCTTACATTATGTGAGCTGTTGGATGTATTCCCAAACTGAAGATTCCTGTACATCATCCTTTCTTCATCATGGCTTTCCATATAACCTACCAGGTGAGCCTTGTTCCAACCCCTTGTGGTGTGCAAGAAAGATTCAAAGTTTGATGTTGGTATCCATCCCATAGAAGCTTCGGAAAAATTATAATTAGCATTCCCCCAAAGCAACATTCCGTAATCGGATAATTCAATCTCTTCGTTGTTGGCTGCAAAATGTTCCAATATGCAATAGGTTCCCGGCGATTTTAATTGCATTGTATCATAATATCTTTTCCAGATAGCGACACGGCTGGCATCATACTGCGCAAAGCAGGTTTCATTTGATGTGCTTCCTCCACAATTTGTATTTTGGGTAAATCCTTTTGAAAGATCCCAGCGGAAACCGTCTAACTTATATTCCTGCAACCAATGCTCAGCCACACGGCTGGTAAAATATCTTGTCTGCAGACTTTCATGGTTAAAATCATTAAAGACATTATAAGGATGGGTTGCTGTTACATTCAACCAGGGGTTATTGGCAGCAGGTTGATTAGTGGCGCTGTTCCAGTATAAAGCTGCCAGGGGGTTTAACCCGGTTGTGTGATTCAGCGCAATATCCATAATGACCGCAATGCCTTTACTGTGGCAAGAATCAACAAACTCTTTCAACGAGTTTTTAGGACCATAATATTTATCGGGCGACAGGAAATAGTCAGGATTGTAACCCCAGCTTTCATTTCCTTCAAACTCATTGAACGGCATTATCTCAATTGCATTTATGCCCATCGTTTTAAAATAGCTCAGGGTATCTTTTAGTGTTTTCCAATCATGCGCCGCCAGGAAATCCCGGAGTAATAATTCATACACCACAAGGTTCCTTTTATCTGGTCTTGAAAAACTATTGATTGCCCAGTTATAACCGGGAGCATTAGTTTGTAAGACACTTACAATACCGCTGGTAAGCCCGGTTGGGTATGGCTTTAGTGAAGGATAGGTTGTTGCTGTTATAAAGCCATCATTGGAAGGATCAAGAATTTTTTCTGCATAGGGTTCTCCTACTTTAAGCGTTCCATCTACGAGGTACTGGAAAGCATATTCTGTTCCGGAAGTAAGACCATTAATTCGAAGCCACCAGTAATTACCATCCGGTGTCTTATTCATTACATAGGCTGTTTGCTCGGACCAATTACTTCCCGGAAATTCTCCAATAACAGAAACACGGTTTTTACCGGGAGCGTACAATACTAAAGTAACGGAGGTATTATTAGCATCATAATTTATCCCATCTCGTACGCCGGCAGGCAATGGCAATACGTTGGGTGCAGTAGCTACAAAAAACTGGAAGGATTCTGATCTGGTAACAGCACCTTCAGTAGCATCAACTCTTATAATTTGGTTACCTGCTGTTGTTAGTGTGGGGTTAGCTGAAATAGTAGTTACGCCATTGGCAGATTGTATTTCTGCACCATTCAAAAACAATTTCATCACTGATGAATTGTTGGCAATGGCTGTAAGGGCAATATTATCACCTACCTGTTTAGTGATCGGTTCTGGTATTCTTGTATATGTTGGCTGAAAGAAGGGTACTGTAAACCTTGTTGCAATAGTATTATCATAAACAGGAATAAACATATCGCTGGCATCAGCATTCCGCTGCACCGTTGTACCGGCACCATTGCGAAAGAGAATTGCGATCTTTTGGATTGTTTCACCTGCAGGAACTCCATAAAAACTTCTGATATTAGTAATGGTATATTGCCACTTATTACTTCCCAGGTAAGTAGCTTGTGCCAAGACCGGTGTGGTAGCCCATGTAAATTTTGAATACCTCCAATCAGTTTGAGATGTACTCAAATTTGTTATTACGCCGGTATGAACATATACATCAGAAGTGGGACTATAATTATTTAACCCCAAATTCCCTTTGGCAGCATCCACGGTTATTACAATATTATCATTGTCTTTTGGAAAGTTGGGAGTCCAGGTAAGTAATTGTGACTGTACTGTTACAGAAATACACACCGCTGCAAGGAACAGCCCAAAAAATTTCTTCATAGCAAGCTTTTTACAAATTCAAAATCGTTAGTAGAAACAGATGCAGTGCATCTTGTTGAAGCAATGCAATTTCGAAGATAGTAAATATGTACTTACAACACATTAATTTTCTGTCATAATTCCACACTCCTTTTTTAATCAGAGACATTAACTTTACCCACCAACTTTTACTATGTATTCAAAGGATATCACCCGGGAACTGCAAAAGCTTACGAATGAATTGGTTAAAAAACAATCAGCCGGCTCAATCACTAAGAAAGATATTGAACAGATAAGAGGCGTTCTTCGTTTTCATGAGTACCGGTATTATATATTAAATGATCCGTTGATTGCCGATTATGAATACGATCAGCTTTTCAAAGCACTGGAAAAGATTGAACTAGAGACTCCTGCTTTAAAAACTGCTGACTCACCAACACAAAGAGTCGCAAAAGGATTGACGAAAGACTTCCCCACTGTTCAGCACCTCGTTCCTATGTTATCATTAGATAACTCTTACAACAGCGATGACCTTATTGATTTTGACAGAAAAGCAAGAGAACTAACAGGTATTGATAAAATTGAATACTGTGTAGAGCCAAAATTTGATGGCGGTAGTATTTCTATCATTTATGAAAATGATTTATTGGTTCGTGGTGCCACCCGGGGTGATGGTGTAGAGGGAGATGAAGTAACAGCAAACATCAAACAGATTCGCTCTGTTCCACTATCTGCAAAATTTTCTGACTTTGGTTTGCAACAGGTAGAGATAAGGGGTGAAGTACTCATCAATAAAAGCAATTTTAAGAAGTATAATGAAGGATTAATGGAAGAGGGCTTGCCACCTTTGGCTAATCCACGAAATGCAGCGGCAGGAACACTCCGTATTAAAGACCCCAATGAAGCGGCCAAAAGAAACCTGGAAGCATTTGTCTATCATGTCAGCTATTATTCCATGGCCAGAGGCCAAAAAATTCCTGTAGAATTAACTACTCATGCCGGTTCATTAAAATTATTATGGGACCTGGGATTTCGCAGCCCGGAAAGAGAACGAAAAATCTTTAAAGGAATTGAAGCCGTTATAAAATACTGCAGCGAGTTTGAGGCCGGAAGAGATGATCTTCCTTATGAAATAGATGGAATGGTAATTAAAGTAAATGATTTTGCCCTGCAGGATAAAATGGGCATGACCTCTCACCACCCCCGCTGGGCCATTGCTTTCAAATTCAAAGCGAGACAGGCAACAAGTAAGCTGCTGAATGTTGAATTCCAGGTTGGCAGAACCGGGGCCGTGACACCTGTCGCCAAACTTGAACCAGTTGCTGTCGGCGGCGTTACTGTTAGCAGTATTTCCATTCATAATGAAGATTATATCAAAGAAAAAGACTTACGAATCGGTGATGCCGTATTGATAGAAAGAGCCGGCGATGTGATTCCACAAATTGTAAAATCGCTGACTGATACGAGAACCGGGAAAGAAAAGAAAATTGTTTTTCCTACAACCTGCCCTGTTTGTAAGAGCAAATTGTTTAAGGAGGAAGAAGAAGCTGTTTGGCGTTGTATTAATATTGAGTGCCCGGCACAAGTAGTCGAACGCATCATACATTTTGTAAGTAAAGATGCTATGGACATCCGTGGGTTTGGGGAAGCTAATGTGAGAAAATTTTATGAATTGGGATTATTAGAAGACGTTCCGGGAATCTATACACTTGAACTGAGCAAAATAAGTGGTATGGAAGGCTTTGGTCAGAAATCGATTGACAATTTACAAACAGCCATTGCTAATTCTAAAAAACAACCGCTTCATCGACTGATATATGCACTCGGTATCCGCTTTGTGGGTGAAACAACAGCCAAAACATTAGCCCAGGCAATTAATCATTTACTTGATTTCAAAAAATTCTCCGTCGAAGATTTGCAAAGCCTGGAAGATGTAGGTCCGAAGGTAGCCGGCAGCATCTACCATTTCTTCAGTAATAAAAATAATATTGAAATGCTGGAGCAATTGGAAAAACTAGGGCTGCAATTAAAGAATCAAAAAAAAGAACTTTCCTCCGGGGGCAATCTCAAAGGCCAGACTTTTTTGTTTACCGGGACACTGCCGACTTTGAAAAGAAGCGACGCCGAAGCTATGGCGGAAGAGAATGGAGGGCAAATATTGAGTGGTGTCAGCACCAAGCTAAACTATCTTGTTGTAGGCGAAGATGCTGGGAGTAAATTAGAAAAAGCAAAGAAGATCAATACAGTGAAAATCATTTCTGAAGCAGAATTCCTGCAAATCATCGGTAAAAAATAATATTGGCCGTGCCTTAAAATTTTCTATCTTAGATGTGTAACACCACCTGCTCAGATAACCTTATCGTACCATCGTTATTTATTGCGTTCGTCCCTGCCTAAAAACAATTTTTTATGATTAAAAAATTAGCAGGCGAAATCTGGAAACCACTGACGTTTTCCGGATGGAAGCACCTTCGCAATCGTTATGCGGTATCCAGCCTTGGACGTATCGCCAGTTATAAAAAAGATATACTGAAGGAGGGTAAATTGTTGAGCGGCTCCTTAACCACCGGTTACCGGACACTGAACCTGCATCGTCCTAATAATAAAGGCACATTATATATACACCGTGAAATGGCGAAGATATTTTTGAAAAAAAATTCTCCGGGCCATAAATACGTCATTCACCGCAATCATAATAAACTCGATAATAATATTAAAAACCTTCGTTGGGCTACACTTGAACAAATGATTGATCACCAACAGGACAGTCCCGCCAAAATCGCCTACAAGGAAAAACAGGCCAACAGGACTGAAGGATTAAAATTGACCGCCACCCAGGTTAAAAAAATAAAAAGCATCCTTAACAGCAAGACCCGAAATATTACAATCAAAAAACTTGCACAAAATTATGGTGTAAGTGAAATGACCATGTACCGCATTAAAAGCGGAGAAAATTGGGGAAGGATATAAAAGTTTATGGTTTATAGTTCATAGTTTATAGTTGATTCCCGTATTGCCGGTCTGCATTATCTTAGCAAAAAGTAAAAAATGCTAAGCCCTTCCACTATTAAATTCCTGAAAGACTTAAAGAAGAACAACAATAGACCCTGGTTTGAAAAAAACAGGAAAGTATATGAAGCTTCCAAAGCAGATTTTTCCAATTTCATTCAGGCCGTAATTGATAAACACGGTAAAAACGATGCGACCATTAAAGAACAGGTTGCAAAAAATTGTTTATTCCGAATTAACAGGGACGTTCGCTTTTCAAAGGACAAATCCCCTTATAAAAGTAATATGGGTGCCAGTATTAACCGGGGTGGGAAAAAATCACTGCTGGCCGGCTATTACTTTCACCTGGAACCTGGCCAATGCTTTGCCGGAGGCGGCATCTGGATGCCAATGCCCGATGATCTGAAAAAAGTAAGACAGGAGATCGATTACAATTATGCTGATTTTAAAAAGATAATCAACGCAAAAAAATTCAAATCAGTGTATGGTGATCTTTCTCATCATGCAGAATATACACTAAGCCGTGTACCAAAAGGTTATGAAGCAGATAATCCTGCCGCTGAATACCTGAAATTGAAAAGCTTTGTAGCAATGATGAACTTAAAAGATACAGACCTGACTTCAAAAGACCTGGTAAAAAAAACGGTTGCAGCTTTTGAAGCGCTGCAACCGGTTATAGATTTTATAAATCATTCTTTACCCGAGCAGGCCTTTTGACAGAAGATACTCAGCTATCTGTACTGCATTCGTGGCTGCACCTTTTCTAAGATTATCACTAACCACCCACATATTTAATGTCTTCGGTTGTGTTTCATCCCGGCGAAGCCTTCCTACAAACACTTCATCTTTTTCATGAGCATCCATCGGCATCGGGTACTGCTGATTGGCAGGATCGTCAACAACAATTATCCCGGGAGAAGCCTGCAGGATGGCTTTTACTTCGGCCAGATCGTATTCGTTTCCAAATTCAACATTCACTGCTTCGCTATGCCCGCCCATTACAGGAATACGAACTGTTGTCGCTGTTACCCGGATAGCATCATCCCGCATAATTTTACAGGTCTCTTTTACCATCTTCATTTCTTCTTTGGTATAACCATTTTCTAAAAAAACATCTATTTGCGGAATTACATTCAGGTCGATCGGATACTTATATGCCATCGGGTAATCAGTGGTTTCACCTTTCACCTCTTTTACTCTTTCTCCCTGCAGCTGTTCAACCGCTTTTACGCCGGTTCCGGTTACGCTTTGGTATGTACTCACCACAATCCTTTTAATACCATATTTTTTATGCAGCGGATTTAGTGCAACCACCATTTGAATAGTGGAACAATTGGGATTGGCAATGATTTTATCATTTATTGTTAGTATGTCTGCATTGATCTCAGGCACCACCAATGGTTTGGTTGGGTCCATTCTCCATGCGGATGAATTGTCAATAACTGTAATGCCTGCAGCAGCAAATTTTGGCGCCCATTCTAATGAAGTGTTGCCACCTGCAGAAAAAATAGCTACCGCCGGTTTCGATGCAATTGCGTCCGTCATGCTTACTACACTATATTTAGTTCCCTTGAATTCAATTTGCTTACCTACTGATCTTTCAGAAGCAACAGGAACTAATTCCGTAACCGGAAAATTTCTTTCTGCCAACACCTGGAGCATTTTTGTGCCTACCAAACCGGTGGCACCTACGACTGCAACTTTCATTTATTATTTGTTTTGTTCCCTTCCCTCCAGAAAGAGGTTGGGGTGAGGTTAATAAAAAAGCCTTCCGGTAAGGAAGGCCTGCTAAACTTTTATGTTGTTACATACATAACGCTGCAAACCTTCCCTCAGGAATGTTTCTTGGTGCGTTTTGTATGTTTCATTATTATCATGTGGCAAAAATAGGCTGGGAGCAGTTTCATCCCAAATATTCATTAATTATTTTTATCGTTTTTCAATTATTATTACAAACGTTTGGATTAACTTGGTAGCAATGAAGCTTTCGAGAATATTACTGATTATTGTATTCTTTTATCCGGCCCTACTATTTGCTCAAAACAGGTACGATGTGGTGATGGATGAAATAATGGCTGATCCAACCCCGCAAATAGGCTTACCTAATAATGAATGGCTGGAATTAAAAAATACTACCGCTGCTCCTGTTAATTTACAAAACTGGAGGATTGGTGATGCTACCGGTCAAAGCGGCCCCATGCCCAACTTTATTTTACAACCCGATAGTTTTGTAATTGTATGTACTGGCAGTGCTGTGGCAGCTATGTCTGCATTTGGCACTACGATTGCAGTTACCAGTTTCCCTTCGTTAGATAATGACGGTGACCAATTATTTCTCCGGGCAGCTAATGGCCGAACAATTCATGCAGTGAATTATACTTCGGGTTGGTACCAGAATGAAGTGAAAAAAGACGGTGGCTGGACACTGGAGATGATCGACACCAAAAGCCCTTGTGCCGGTTTGAGTAACTGGAAAGCCAGTATAAATATAACTGGTGGTAGTCCCGGAAAGAAAAACTCTGTTGATGCTGTAAATAATGATGTAGCAGCTCCGCAATTAAAAAGAGCTTATACAACTGATAATGTAACAATCATTTTAGTATATGATGAACCGGTTGATAGCTTATCCGGGGCCACGTTGAGCAACTATTCTATTGATGGAGGATTAACACTCGTCAGTGCTACTGCTATCGCTCCGTTATTTAACCTGGTGCAGTTGAAAACCAGCACAGCCCTGGTTGCAAATACTGTGTACACCATTACAGCCAGCAATGTGAAGGACTGTAAAAACAATACTATAGGCTCTGCTAATAAAGCAAAGGTTGGTTTACCTGTTGATGCAGCAGCAGGTGAGTGGATCATTAATGAGATATTATTCAATCCGAGGTCGAATGCATATGACTTTGTAGAATTCTACAATAACAGCAATAAAATTTTTGATGCGTCAAAACTATATATCGCCAACCGTAACAGCAGCGGCGTTATCAGTTCCATTAAAGCAATGAGTGCAGCGCCTTTCTATGTTTTTCCGGGTGATTATATGGTGGAAACAGATGATGCAGCTAATCTTGCGATGCAATACCTCGTCAAAAATCCGGATAATGTATTGGAGATATCTTCTCCACCATCTTTTTCTGATGATGAAGGAACAGTTATAGCCTTAAACTTTCAGGGCAATGTGGTGGATGAAGTAAAGTATAAGGACGACTGGCATTTTAAACTGATTGATGATAATGATGGAGTTTCTTTAGAAAGAATTGATCCGGCCGGTCCATCGCAGGATGAAACCAACTGGCATAGTGCAGCCTCTACAGCAGGATATGGAACACCTACCTATAAAAATTCTCAATACAAATTGCTGAATACTATCAATGCAACAGTTGAAGTGACCCCTAAAGTTTTTTCGCCTGATAATGATGGCCGGGATGATATTGCCACTATTCAATATGCAGTAACGGAACCCGGCTTTATTGCCAACATTACCATCTTTGATGCAGCAGGAAGGCCAATCAGGAACCTCGTCCGGAATGGAACCTTAGGACTAAAAGGGTATTGGAACTGGGACGGCCTTAATGACAAGGGAAATAAACTACCAGTCGGTACATATATTATCTTCACCGAAATTTTTAATCTGCAAGGGGAAAAATCAACATTCAAGTATACCGTTGTCCTTGCCAGAAAATTATAACCAACCTCAACTTATATGAACCAAAACAATCAACAACTAATAAAAGCATCAGTTATTATCGTAATCATTGCCGGCATCCTCGGTGCCTTATCAATACTCGCCGGGGGACTTGATGCTTACACTGCAAAAATTTTCAGCATTTCTTTTATTCTCATTTTATTTGGCATTACTGCCACCATCTCCTTTGTTGTTACCAGTAAACCGGAATATAAAACCCTCGGCACAGCAGGCATGATTGTGTCAGGCATTACATTTCTTTTGTTCTTTATAGTGATACTCGCAGAAGTTGGCGACCAGGGAATATTTCAATTAGCGTTTTGCCTTATGATCGCTTCAATAGCCCTTGCACATATTTGCCTGTTACACCATTTTAATTTACAGAATAAGTATGCCCATTATGCCCGCATAACAGCTACTACTGCCATCGCTATATTCTCGCTGGTACTTATTGTTAAGGTTTTTGAACCATTTCCAAGCCTTTACAGCTTAGGATATAACCAAACGGCGCTGAAACTTCTTGTTGCTGCACTGGTCATTGATTTAGCGGCTACTTTATTGGTACCACTTTGTAACCAGTTGCAAGTAGAAGAACCGGTAGAATTGACATTTACGTCGGAAGAAGAACCACCTGTACCACCTGTGCAGAACGAACAAGATCCAGCCATATAACATAAAAAGCTTCTCCGATAGAGAAGCTTTTTACTTTAATTCAATTGAAGATTCATTATACCAATTCGATATCAAAGCTCACCAAATCCTTAAACTGTTGAATGCGGTTTGAGATATCTGAATTATTTATTTCTTTTAACCGGGTAGCCCCAAATTTTTCTACACAGAAACTTGCCATGGCCGATCCCACTATAATTCCTCGTTTCATATTTTCAAAAGAGATATCGCCTGACTTAGCAAGGTGACCCATAAATCCTCCCGCAAAAGTATCTCCGGCACCGGTTGGATCAAATACGTCTTCTAATGGTAATGCAGGAGCAAAGAAAACATTATCATCATGAAATAAAAGTGCACCATGTTCACCTTTTTTAATAATAAGATATTTTGGCCCCATTTGCATAATGGCTTTCGCCGCTTTCACCAATGAAAACAAACCGGTCAGTTGCCTCGCTTCCGCATCATTTACAATCAGCATATCCACATATTTCAATACGATCTTCAAATCAGGCATAGCTGATTCCATCCAGAAATTCATCGTATCCATTGCTATCAGCTTTGGCCTTTTCTTTAACTCCTGTATCACATTCAACTGGATTTTAGGAGCAAGATTCCCCAACATTAAAAATTCAGCACCCTGGTAACTGTCTGGCACTTTGGGATCAAAATCGGCCAATACATTCAAATCAGTAATCAATGTGTCCCGGCTATTCATGTCTTCATGATAGCGGCCACTCCAGAAAAAAGATTTTTTATCCGGTACAATTTCCACCCCATCCAAGTGAATACCTCTTTGCCTGAGTTCGTCCATTTCTTCTTGGGGAAAATCATATCCTACAATAGAAATCTGCTGTACAGGTTGTACAAAATTGCTGGCTGCATATGCCACGTATAATGCTGACCCCCCTACTATCTGGTCAGTTTTTCCAAACGGTGTTTCAATTGCATCGAAGGCCATTGTGCCGACAGTGATTAGAGACATAAAAAAAAATTAAGATTTCGATTTATTTTGAGTCTGGAGCCGGGAGTCATGAGTCGGGATTATAAGACTCCAGACTAAAGACTACTGACTATCTAAAAGGCTTGCAAACCTACATGAATTTTGGGTCTGGGAAAAGCAATCCCCCTCTTTTTAATACCTTTGAAAAACATTCATCCGTAACATGATCAAACGGCTATTACCGGCAATAAGCTTATTATTCCTTTTCACCTGTTCGCAGGCACAGTTTGATACCAGTTTTATCAAAACTAATATCCGCCACTGTGCAGACAGCCTTACCTATAGTTTCAAAACACAAAACTGGGATATTTTCACCCGCTACAGCTACCCCGCAATGGTGGCAACCTTTGGTGGTTCAAAAGAATTCAGCACTTACATAGGACAAATGTTTAGCCAGGTACCGGACACGGCCTGGAAAAAATATGAACCGGGAAAAATTCTGCAGGTACTCAAAACAGGCAAGGATTACCAGGCTATTATCGAGCTAAAATCAATCATCGAATGGCAGGGTTCCCGGATTACCACTACATCACATCTTATCGGTGAATCATGGGATGGTGGCATGTTCTGGACATTCTTTGACTCACAAGGTGACCGTGCCGCCTCTAAAATGATACATCCCGGCCTTAGTGAACTATTAGTAATACCCCAAAGAGAGGAAACAAAAGAGCCGCTTGCCAAACCTGCGAAGGCAAAGAACAACCGTTAATTGTCAGGAGCTGCTTCAGCCCGGTTTATTATCTTTGGGCATGGCCAAAGCACAACGAAAAAAAGCTTCCAAAAAAGAACTTATCCTCCGCAAAGCAGCGGCGATGTTCCGTGAAAAAGGATTTGCTGCTACTTCTATGCGTGACCTTGCAGAAACAGTTGGTATTGAAGCTGCCAGTTTGTACAATCACATTCGTTCAAAAAATGAAATACTGGAAGCTATTTGTTTTGATGTAGCCAACATTTTCAACACCAATATTGAAACCACAGAAGCAAGTAGTCAGAAAGCAATAACTAAAATTGACAACCTGCTGCGTTTCCATATCCGGCAGATGATTGAAAACTATGAGGAAGTGTATGTAAGTGACCGGGAGTGGAAACACCTTGAAGAACCTTACCTCTCCAACTTTCAAACGCAGCGACGTAACTATAGAAAAAAGTTTGCTGCAATTATAGAAGATGGCATTGCTAAACATGAAATACGAAAGATCGATGCTCCTACTGCCGTGTTGATCATTCTACATGCCATCAGTGGTATTGAAAGCTGGCATCGCAGCCGTGCAAAAATCAATGCCCAGGAGCTGGAAGATAATATGGTAATGATTATGATTGATGGCTTACGAAAACATTCCTGATTTATGTCTATTCATTTTCACCGCCTGGCTGTAAAAGAAGTATTGAAAGAAACAGCCGATTGCGTTTCTGTTATCTTTGAAATCCCCGAAGAGTTAAAAAAAGATTTTGCATTCACGCAGGGCCAAAGCCTGACTATGCGGACAATGCTGAACAACGAAGACATCCGCAGAACCTATTCGCTTTGCAGCTCACCACTGGATAATGAATGGAAAGTTGCTATTAAAAAAGTAGAGGGAGGATTATTTTCATCTTTTGCCAATGACCAATTAAAAAAGGGTGATGTGCTGGAAGTGATGCAGCCTGTCGGAAAATTTTATGTTGAATTAGATCCTGCACATAAAAAAAATTATCTCGGCTTTGCCGCAGGCAGTGGTATTACACCCCTTCTATCCATTATAAAAACAACATTGCGGACAGAACCGGGCAGCACTTTTACGTTGGTTTACGGAAATAAAAGCCGCAGCTCTATTATTTTCTTTGAAGAACTGGAAGGACTTAAGAATAAATACCTGCAGCGATTTAATTTCATCAATATCCTCAGCAGGGAAAGAACAGATGCCTCCATTAATTTCGGAAGAATAAATACTGCAAAGCTGAATGAACTCAAAAAATTGATTGATTACGCCTCATTCGACGATGCCTTTATCTGCGGACCAGAAGAAATGATTTTTTCCGTAAAGGATTATTTAGAAGCCAAAGGAATTGACAAAAAGAAAATTCATTTTGAGCTTTTCACTACTCCGGGACAAAAAAAGTCGGGAGTTGTTAGCCGGGAGCCGGGAGCTGATAGCGGACCAAAGAGCAGCATCTCTGTAAAGCTGGATGGACGCAGTTTTGATTTTGACTTATCGCTGACCAGTGAAACAACGATATTGGATGCCGCCTTAAAACAAGGAGCCGACCTTCCATATGCCTGTAAAGGTGGTGTTTGCTGCACCTGCAAAGCAAAGCTACTGGAAGGAGAAGTAAGTATGGATGTACACTGGGGCCTGGAAGAAGAAGAGATAGAACAAGGCTACATTCTTGCTTGCCAGTCGCATCCAAAAACAGCAAAAGTGGTGGTGGATTTTGATGTGAAGTAACACAGCTAAACATTCTACACCTCAATACCTTTCAACTATGAGAAAGCTTCTTGTTTTTCTTTTTTTCTGCCCGGCCTATTTTGCAGCAGCACAAACAGAAATATCCATCCGCAACCATTACACAGAAATCAATAAAAAAATAACCGAGTCAATTGAGCAGGGATTTGAAGGTCCATTATATAACAACCAGTGGGTAACAAATAAAAATGGCAAAAGCTGGCCGGCGGTTGGCATCTACACTGAAACAACCGACTTCTGGTATAATGACCCGCCGGATCATCTCCCCGCATCCGAACGTAATCCCAAAAATGTATTACTGAAAGTGAATATTTCAAGAAAAGCATCGCACCTGATGACAAATGAAGAGTATTTATATAAAGACGGGAAACTTCTCTTCTACTATTCTCATGAAGGCGAAGAAGGAAATGAATGGGAGACAAGAATGTATTTTAATAGCAAGGGAATCATGTTCAAAAGCAGTGTGAAAGCAAACGGAAAAGAACTGACAGCCAAAGATTTTCTTACGGAAGAATACAAAGATTTTAAACCCAATGCTGTGGCAACAATGGCCGATGGTAAAAAATACCAGGAGCTTTTTGTGAAAAGTATGTAATTATAAATATACCCTCCCGATGGTATTGCTTCCCGTTGATTTGTGGCCTTTCTTTACATCAGTAACATTCAACAAGATAGTTAGGAAGATTTTGATATTTCATGGTTTAAAGACGGTCAGCAATGGCCGTCTTTTTTAAATGTATTGAGCAAACGTTTTCCTCAACAAATAGTTCAAACAGGCGTTAGTTTCAGTAAATTTGCTTATAAACATTTTGCTATGCCTGTTCAGGATTTTGAAAAAATATTCCAGGATAAGATTGATTCTGAAACAAAGATTGAACCCAAAGACTGGATGCCGGATGCGTATCGGAAAACAAACATCCGCCAGATAAGCCAGCATGCCCACAGTGAAATAGTCGGAATGCTTCCCGAAGGCAATTGGATATCAAGAGCTCCCTCTTTAAAAAGAAAAGCCATACTCATTGCTAAAGTTCAGGATGAAGCCGGTCATGGTTTGTATTTATATTCTGCCGCCGAAACATTAGGCATGAGCCGGGAAGAAATGATCAATGACCTGCACAGTGGCAAAGCAAAATATTCTTCTATTTTTAATTACCCTTCCCTTACATGGGCGGATATGGGAGCTATCGGTTGGTTGGTAGATGGTGCTGCAATATTAAACCAGGTGATGCTTTGCAGAACATCTTACGGACCTTATGCAAGAGCCCTGGTGAGAATTTGCAAAGAAGAAAGTTTTCATCAACGCCAGGGCTTTGAAACATTATTGGTTTTATCCAGAGGAACTGATGAACAAAAAGCCATGTGCCAGGATGCTATTAATCGCTGGTGGTGGCCATCGCTGATGATGTTTGGTCCGAAAGATTCTGAAAGCACCAATAGTGACCAGAGCATGAAATGGAAGATCAAAAGAAAAACCAATGACGAATTGCGCCAGCAGTTCATTGATATGATCGCCGGGCAGATAAAAGTTTTAGGAATGACATTGCCGGATGATAAACTAAAATGGAATGAAGCCAGGAAGCATTATGATTTTGGCGAGATTGACTGGAATGAATTCTGGAATGTAGTAAAAGGAAACGGCCCCTGCAACAAACAACGATTAGAAGCAAGACGAAAAGCACATGCAGATGGACAATGGGTAAGAGAGGCGGCAATGGCATTTGCAGGAAAGAGACAAACAAAAATAAAAGCAGCATAATGAAAAAAATATTCCTGCTTCCGGTTATTGCTGTTACGCTTTTGTATTGCACCGATTCAAAAAAAGAAGAGGCCGAAATAAAAGACACAAAAATATCTCTCCATTCAGATACAATTAATGTTGTAAAACTTTCTGACACATTAATAATTTATGAAAGCACTTGCCGGGGTTGTGCTTATGAAACATCAACTGCTTTTGCGGTAAAAGATAGTTTTGATATTATTAAGTTATTAAGAGTTGAAACAGATGATAACAACTCTCCGGATATGGCTGGTGGAAGTGTAAGTAAGCATTTAATACTTGTACCTGCTAAAACAGGTAAAACTATTCTAAAAATGTATAAATTTTGGCAAGGAGTTCCTGCTGATGTGAATGACTCACTACCCTTTACACCCTATCAAATTGAAATTCGAAACTGACAAAACACATGAATAATTTTTTTATTAGAAAATTCTACTACGGAGATATTCCGGAAGAAAAAGGTGGTGGCGGTTCCTATCAAACCGTAAACGATACAACCAACTGGCCATTGTGGGAAGTATTCATTCGTAGTAAACAAGGTCTTGATCATAAACATGCCGGGAGCTTGCATGCTGCCGATGCACAAATGGCGATTGAAAATGCCAGAGATGTTTATACCAGAAGAATGGAAGGAGTAAGTATTTGGGTGGTAGAAAGTAAATATATCACGGCGTCCAATCCGGATGAAGCAGGTGAGTTATATGAACCTGCTGTAGATAAAATTTACCGGCATCCTAGTTTTTATCAATTGCCTGATGAAGTAAACCATATGTGATCGTTGATTACACTGATATAAATGATTTGACTGATGAGCTCACTTTTGATTGATTATACATTACACTTAGCGGATACTACGTTGATTCTTTCGCAAAGGAATTCGGAATGGTGCGGGCATGGACCAATATTGGAACAAGACATTGCAATTACGAATATATCGCTTGACCTGTTAGGGCAATCCAGAAATTTTTATCAGTATGCTGCTTCGCTGATTGGCGGAGAGGCCACCGAAGATTCATTAGCGTATTTAAGAAAAGAAAGAGAGTTTAAAAATCTCTTGTTAGTTGAACAAGCCAATGGCGATTGGGGCCAAACGATCTTACGTCAATATTTATACAGCCAATTTCAATATTTACTGTTCGAAAAATTACAGCAATGTGATGATGAACAATTGGCTGCTATTGCTGCAAAATCCATAAAAGAAACCGCCTACCATGTTCGATGGAGCAGTGAGTGGGTTGTCCGTTTGGGCGATGGTACTGAGGAAAGTAGAAACAGAATGCTAAAAGCGATTGATGAATTATGGAGATATACTGGGGAGATGTTTATGCCTGCTTCTTACGAAACCATTGTTGATGTAAGCGAATTGAAAAATTCTTGGGAAGTAAAAGTAAATGCAGTTCTTTCAGAAGCTTCTCTAATCCCCCCTTCGGGGGGTGGGGGGGCTGTTTTCATGCAAAGCGGCGGCAAAGAAGGAAAACATACAGAATATCTGGGATATATACTGACAGAATTACAATACATACAAAGAGCTTACCCGGGAGCACAATGGTAAAGACGGCCCCCTAAATCCCCCGATGGGGGACTTCAGAGTCTGAATATTAAAAATTTATTATTAATTGGAAGCAAAAAATTATAGGTGTCAGAGTTATCAACTGAAAATAATCAACAGCCACTAAAATTGTCAGGGTCTGAAACCCCTCCTTCGGAGGGGCTTGGGGAGGCTATTTGGGCAATACTTGAAACGGTAACAGATCCGGAAGTGCCTGTGCTTACTATTACTGATCTGGGAATTGTGAGAGATGTAAAATTAAATGGTGAAGAAATAGAGATCATCATCACCCCTACCTATACTGGTTGCCCGGCCATGGATATGATTGCTATGAATATTAAATTAGCATTACTTGAAAAAGGTTACCGGCAAATAAAAGTAACTTCTGTTCTTTCCCCTGTATGGACAACGGATTGGATGAGCGAAGAAGGAAAAAAGAAATTAAAAGAATACGGTATTGCCCCACCCAATCCACGGCAGCAAGTTTGCAATAACGATTTGTTTGCACCAGCGGAAGCTGTACAATGCCCCCTTTGCAATTCACATCATACTCACCGCATCAGCGAGTTTGGAAGTACTGCCTGTAAATCACTTTATCAATGTGATGATTGCAAAGAGCCATTTGATTATTTTAAATGCCATTAGGCTTACAGAATAATTATCTTCGGTATCAAATAACAGCTTCATGTCATCCATTCTTTTTGAAATAAGAGATTCCATCGGTTTCATTACTCTCAACCGACCAGACAAACTCAATTCCTTTAACCGGGAAATGGCCTTGCTGATGCAAGATGCATTAGACAAATGCAAAAGCAACGAAGTTCGCTGTGTATATATAACCGGTGCCGGAAAAGGTTTCAGTGCCGGGCAGGATCTGGCAGAAGTGGTAGACCCGAACGGGCCGGGTATGCAAAGAATATTAAGTGAGCATTACAATCCGATTGTTACAAGAATACGAAAATTAGAAAAGCCCGTCGTAGCGGCAATTAATGGAGTGGCTGCCGGTGCCGGAGCTAATATTGCTTTATGCTGCGATATAGTAGTGGCTTCTCAAGTAGCTTCTTTCATCCAGGCATTTTCTAAAATTGGTTTAATACCCGATAGTGGCGGCACATTTACATTGCCAAGATTGATCGGCTGGCAAAAAGCCTCTGCTTTAATGATGCTGGGAGAAAAAGTAACGGCTGTTGATGCAGAACGAATGGGTATGATCTATAAAGTTTTTGAAGAAGAGACATTTGCAGAAAATGCATTGCTCATAGCTCACTATCTTGCTAAAATGCCTACCCAGGGATTAGCTTTTACTAAACTGGTCTTGAACAATTCTGTTATTAATAGCTGGGAAGAGCAATTACAGGATGAAGATATTTTTCAGCAACGGGCAGCACAAACTGCAGATTATAAAGAAGGGGTAAAGTCATTTCTGGAAAAAAGACAGCCAAATTTCAAAGGCGAATAAATTACTGATTACTCCAAATAAATGATTTGTCATGAGCAATGAAAAAGACGCTTTAGCCAATGCAGTTGTTTCTCATATGATGGAACATGATCTATTCAGTCAATGGTTGGGAATAGAAGTACTGCAAATAAAAGTAGGTTACAGTAAAATTAAAATGACTGTGCGAAAAGAAATGATCAATGGTTTTGGCATTGTGCACGGTGGCATCGCCTTTTCTTTAGCCGACAGTGCTTTTGCATTTGCCTGTAATAACAGGAATGTTTTATCTGTTGCATTGGACACGTCGATCAACTTTCTAAAACCTGTTCATGTAGATGATGTATTGATCGCAGAAGCAAAAGAATTGCATAATGGAAAATCAACCGGGTTGTATCACATTACTATTACTAATCAGAAAGAACACCTGATAGCTCAATTCAAAGGACTATGTTACAGAACAGACAAATCCCTTATTTCCTGATAATCGAATCTAATCCAATTAATCTTAGTGCTATATGTTCTACGAATTCAAAGGCATCAAACCTGTTGTACATGAAACAGCATTCGTTCATCCGCAGGCAGCGGTAACCGGAAATGTTGTGATAGGAAAAGATTGCTATATCGGGCCCGGTGCAGCCATTCGGGGAGATTGGGGGCAAATCATACTTGAAGATGGTTGTAATGTACAGGAGAATTGTACCATTCATATGTTTCCCGGAGTAACCGTATTATTAAAAGAAGGGACTCATATTGGACATGGTGCCATTATTCACGGAGCCACGATTGGAAAAAATTGTTTGGTAGGTATGAATGCAGTAATAATGGATAATGTACAATTGGGTGATGAAAGTATTGTTGGCGCC
>CALRVH010000016.1:0-59004 GCA_943371565.1 Chitinophaga pinensis
TGGCTTGCATACACGGCACATTTAATACCGTTGTACATAATAGAATCTTGTCCGTTTAGTTTAAAGGGTGCAGATGCAATTGCATTATTGAACAACGTGTAAAAACCGGTTATCTCAAACCTTACTTTTTCGTCGAAAATTTTGGTAATACCAAGATCGAAATTGTAGGTGTATTCAGGGTTAATATCTGCATTAGGTATGATCACCCTCCTGGTTGCAGTGCTGGATTCAAATAGTTTTACCGCATCATCTACATTAGGTGCACGAAAACCTGATGAAAGATTACCCGTTATCCTGAAACTCTGTACTGGCATATACACTAAACCAAGATTACCCGTTACGGAAAACGGAGTTTGTTTTATATCAGTAACAGGCAGGTTGAAAAATGAATTGTCAATAATAGTAGAATGAAGACTAACGGATTGTAAACGAATGCCATCATTCAGCACCAATTTTCCATTTTTCATTTTCAACAGGTGCTGTGCATACAGGCCGAAATAATTCATTTTATTATCTCCATCGGGGTAACGGGGGTCTAATTTTGTAACAGCGCCGGTAGTAAGATTGGTGCGGTCTGCCACCGATTTTACATCATTTAACTGGCCATCTATACCAACGTTTAATTCATTGTTGCCCCATGTTTTTCTTCCATCAACAATAAATCCCATCACTTTTATACGTTCCCGGCGGCTGTCAAATCGATCATAGCGGCGGTATTCTCGTTGCTGACGACTTTCTTTTATGTCCTGGTAGTTCAGATTTACTCTCAGGTCATTAAAGAAACCAAGCTGGTTTATGTTCAGTTCATAAGCAGTCATCAGCCTTGTTTGCGGACCATAAAACCATTCTGCATAACGTAATGTAGTGCCGATACTACCACCAAAATTCCTGGTATCCTGTAGGCGGTCATATCTCGGTACATCAGTTGAATTAGAATATTGAAAATTTAAACTGTGTGATACTTTATCACTCTGTTTAAAAAGGAGTTTCTGTGTAATATCCCATTGTTTATAACCGGAGAAACGTTGTATCCTGTCATCGTTATTAGTTACAACAGAATCAATACCATTAATTCGTTTAATGTATTGCGAACGCCGTCCGAAGTTGGGATATTTGTTTTTATAATTATTTCCCATTTTCATGTCACCAAAATCGCTGTACGTATAAGACTGCAACCAGGCAAATTTTTTGCCACCAAGACTAACATCAGCATGCCCCGTTTTTTCTTGGTTGGCAGAACTGTAGCGGACAAAAGCATTACCGGTAACTTTCAATTTATCATTGATTGATAATACAGGTGATTTAGTTCTGAAATGAAGTACACCGCCCAACCCATCACTGCCATACATAGTGGAAGCCGGGCCATAGATGACCTCTACCCGTTCGAGGATATTCTGATCAACAGTAATCGCATTCTGAAGGTGTCCGGCACGGTATACTGCATTATTCATCCGGATGCCATCAACGACCAATAATACACGGCTGGCTTCAAATCCACGGATAACCGGGCTGCTACCTCCTTGCTGGCTTTTTTGTACGAATACATTACCCGAATTAATCAGTAAGTCGCCGGTATTCTGACTATTTAATTTTGCGATAGTGCTGGCATTTATAACATCAATCTTTTGTGCCAGGTTTTTTTTCTTTTCAGCGAACTTGTTTGAAAATACAACCACCTCATCAAGATTTTTTTCAGTTGTTGTGTCTTGTTGTGCTGTGGCACATACAGATATATATAGCAATGCTGAAAGCAATGCAATCTTTCTCATAATAATATTTTTTGGATTACAGAGTTAATTTGTGAATTCAATAAAACTGTATTCAGCTTTGGGGAGGAGGCGTGGGAATTGCCTGGAATTGGCTCAATATACTGGGAGGAGACAAAGCAACCCAACGATGTTGTTTGGTTGGTGTCAAAAAAATATCTGTTGCCGGCTGAAAATAAATTCCTTTAAGTGACTGAAAAAGCTGGGCTAGTAACTGGTTCTGTTTGGTCATGTTCTTTTTCCAGCTCTCATTGAAATTTTTCTTCAACGCAGTTTCATCATCATCATAAAGGCCGTGGAAAATTGTCATGCCCTTTTTATGCTCGGTCGATTTTATATCAAACATCTTGCCTTGTACCCAAATCTCTTTTCCTTCTTTTACCCAATGAATTTCGTTATCAGCTAGTATGATGCTTTGTAACAGTTGCTCTTCCATCCGGTGTTTCATACGATGGCGGATGGATTGTTGCTTCAGGGTATAAAAAAGTGAGAACAGCAAAGGGGCAAACCCAAGCAGTATAAATACGGAGCTGGATATTTTTTTGATTATGTCTCGCAAAGTATAAAGTCAGCTACTGAATATAAATCTATTTTTTCCTGATGAGACTGTCTATCGGGTTTTGTGCCTTCATAGTATCCATCACAGACTGTGCCCAACCAGTTATTTTTGCCTTTTCTTCAGTGGTAAGTTTTGCATCTTTATGTGTCCAGGTGTAAGAATTCAAAGGCATTTTCCCTTCTTTCACCTCATCAATAATCTCTTCCATTTTCTTATATTGTCTACGTAGGTTATAGCTGGAGAACTCAGAGAGATTCAGTTCTTTTTTTCCATCTCTGATATGTTTTGCAAGCCACCAGGCTACTGGTTGTATATTGGCATACCAAGGATAGCGGGTAGTATTGCTGTGGCAATCATAACAGGCTTTTTCTAAAATTGTATTTACCTCATCAGGAATGGCATAGGTTTTACTGATATGATTGACAGCCTCTCCATCCTGTTTGTTTTTTTTGGGACGAAAGAACTGAATAATAATTAAGGCCGCCAGCAAAAAAAGGGCAATATATCTCAGAATTTTTTTCATATTTTTTTTATAGTGGGTTAAATTAACACATTTCCGGTCATTTCTTTGGGTATTTCCAGCCCCATCATTGTTAGGATAGTTGGTGCAATATCCCCCAATTTTCCCGGTTTGATAGTCCCTCTCCAGTTATTGTCAATAATAAAGAAAGGAACAGGGTTTAAAGTGTGAGCTGTGTTTGGGGAGCCATCTTCATTGATCATATAATCTGAGTTACCATGGTCGGCAGTAAGAAAGATGGTGTAACCGTTTTGCAAACCTGTTGTCACAATGCTTTCTACACATTTATCAACTGTTTCTGCAGCTTTAATGGCTGCTGAAAAAACACCAGTGTGCCCTACCATGTCTGTATTGGCATAATTGAGAACACAAAAATCAAACGATTTACTTTGTATTTCAGGTAGTAATGCATTGGTAAGTTCAATAGCACTCATTTCCGGCTGCATATCATAGGTAGCCACTTTTGGCGAAGGCATCATGATTCTGCTTTCGCCTTCAAAAACTTTTTCCCTACCTCCGCTAAAGAAGAAAGTAACATGCGGATACTTTTCTGTTTCGGCAGTACGAATTTGTTTCAAACCATTTTTTTCCAGAATCTCTCCTAGTGTATTGTTTAAGTTATCTGTTTCAAAAATAACGTTGACATTTATGTAGGTATTATCATATTCTGTCATGGTGGTGTAATGCAGTGCCAACGGATGCATACCAAATTCTGAAATACCCGATTGAGTTAAAACTTGAGTTATTTCCCTGCACCGGTCGGTCCGGAAATTGAAACAAAGAGCTACATCACCATCTTTGATAACAGCCAATGGTTGCTGGGCTTCATCGATAATTACAGTGGGTTTGATAAATTCATCCGTGATGTTACTGGCATATGCATTCTCGACTGCTGCAATAGCATCTGTAGCTTTTTCACCAATACCATTTACCAATGCATCATAAGCCAGTTTCACTCTTTCCCAACGCTTATCCCTGTCCATAGCAAAATAGCGACCGCTTACGGAGGCAATTTTTCCAACAGAAAAATTAAGATGTTGTTGCAGTTCTATCATAAAAGCAAGGCCACTTTTAGGGTCGCAGTCCCTGCCATCTGTAAAGGCATGGATATATACATCAGCCAGGCCTTCTTCTTTACAAACATCAACGATCGCTTTCAGGTGGTCGATATGTGAGTGAACACCCCCGTTGCTTACCAAACCTAAAAGGTGTAAAGGCTTATTATTATTTTTTGCATAGCGGATTGAACTCAGCAAGGTTTCATTTTTTGCAAAAGAACCATCCCGTACCGCAACATTTATCCGCTGTAATTCCTGGTATACCACCCGGCCGGCGCCCAGGTTGAGGTGGCCAACTTCTGAATTTCCCATCTGCCCGTCCGGCAGCCCGACAGCCTCACCACAGGTTATTAAGGTGGTATTGGGGTATTTTGCATATAAAGACTTTGTAAAGGGTACATTAGCGTTCTGAATGGCGTCTGCAGAAGCAACTTTTCCTAATCCCCAGCCGTCCATAATGACAAGAATGACTTTTTTTTGTGACATTTTTTATCAACAATTTATTGTTAGTATAAATACATTCATACTCAACGGGCATTGCCCGGTCCGTACCCTGTAAAACTACATTCAAATCCTCTATTTGCCAGACAGAATGCGGAAAAACTGCTGGTTTTTAGTACTTTAGTACCTGAAGGAAACGCATATTCACTGTGGCATGTTTTTAGATTAATGTACCTGTGAAAACCTGATTTATTATGAAACGTTTATTCACAACCTTACTGCTTGGTTCAGCCCTGATACTGACTTCTTTTACAGAGCAAAATGTATTAGATCAGGTCATTGGCGCATTACGTTCTGGTAGTTCTACTCAACTTTCCACTTATTTTGATGAGAATGTGGAGCTCACATTGCCCGATAAAAGTGATAGTTATAGTAAAGCCCAGGCACAGCTTATAGTAAAAGATTTTTTTGGTAATAATGGGATTAAAGGATTTGAGCTAAAGCATAAGGGCGACTCACCGGGTGGTCACTTCTGTATCGGCACGTTACAGACCAATGCGGGTAATTTCCGTACCAATGTTTTTATGAAAATAAAAAACGGTAAAGAAGTGGTGAAAGAAATCCGTTTTCAGTCAATAGAGTAAATCATTTTAGAAATATTATTAAAGCCCCGGCAATACCTGTCGGGGCTTCTTTATTTTTGTACCTATGAATTTTGACGAACAACTGCACCACCTGGTAGATGAAGCCCTGAAGGAAGATATTGGCGATGGCGACCACTCCACCTTATCGAGTATTGCTGCTTCCGTAAAAGGTAAAGCTGTATTGAAAATAAAACAGGATGGCATTCTGGCGGGTATGCAGGTGGCTGAAAAAATTTTCCAGTATAAAGAACCCACATCTGTTTTCACCTCTTTTAAAAAGGATGGTGATGAAATGAAGTATGGGGAAAAAGCTTTTGAAGTGGAGGCTTCGGTCCATACGATCTTGCAATGTGAAAGATTAGTGTTGAATTGTATGCAGCGGATGAGTGGTATTGCAACGCTTACAAAAGAATACACAGATAAACTAAAAGGGTATAAAACAAAACTACTGGATACCAGGAAGACTACTCCCAATTTCCGGTTGCTGGAAAAAGAAGCAGTCAGAATCGGTGGCGGCGTTAATCATCGGTTTGGCTTGTATGATATGATAATGCTAAAGGATAATCATATTGATTATTGTGGTGGAATAGAAAAGGCAATTGAAAAGGCTGCCGCCTATGTAAAAACAATAAAACCCGGGTTGAAAATAGAAGTGGAAACAAGAAGTATTGATGATGTGAAAAAAGTAATAGCGATCGGTAAAGGGAAAGTATTTCGCATTATGCTGGACAATTTTAAGCCGGAACAAATTACAGAAGCAGTAAAGTTGATCGGTGAAGATTTTGAAACTGAAGCCAGCGGGGGTATCAATCTCGACAATATTGAAGATTATGCAAAGACAGGGGTAGATTATGTGAGTGTAGGTGCGTTGATACACCAGGCAAAGAGTGTTGACCTTAGTCTGAAGGCCTCCCCAAACCCCTCCGAAGGAGGGGCTTTAGCTTACTAAAGATTTAAGTTGATTTATGAATTAGCAGATTATACAACTATGTCTAAAAAAAATAAGCCAGATACCAGAGGATTTGTGTACAGCACCGACCCCAATTTTTCTTTTGAAGAAGAGCAATCGAATGTAGAAACATTACAACCTGCTCAACAAAAACTAAAAGTACGTTTGGATACCAAACACCGGGCTGGGAAAGCGGTTACTTTAGTGACTGGTTTTATTGGTACTGAAGACGGCTTAGAAGACCTAGGGAAAAAATTAAAATCATTTTGTGGCACCGGTGGCTCCGCCAAAGACGGTGAAATAATTGTGCAGGGAGATCAACGGGACAAAGTGTTACAGTGGTTGATTAAGAATGGGTATAAGCTGGCAAAGAAGATATAGAGTTATAAATTTTTGATTTCTGAAATTAGATTCCCTTTCTCATCATATAATTCTAAAGAAAATTGTAGTTCTGTCTCTTTCATCTTATTGGCAAGAGTATTGAAGTAATTTGTAGAAACACAGCCATGAATTAGAACTTCTTCATTCCCATCTATAATAAGTTCAGAAAAATCATTTATTAATTCCCAATCAAACCACGAAGCTTTACTAACATTCCATCCGGCCTCGCCGATTTTTTTTGCAATCTTTTCTTTTGAATAGCTTGAGTAAATTACACCATAAACATTACTTGATTCTGGTAACATAAGTTATTTTTTTTTATCCTTCAAACCCAACCTTGCGATGACTACCATCGCAGTAAGGCTTATTGGTTGAAGCACCGCACCTGCATAAAGCTACTGTTCCCGTCTTCGTTTCTTCCCGGCCATCGCTATGTACAATCAGGCATTCTGTTTTGATCAGGTAGGGGCCATCAGGAGTCACTTCTACTTTTAAAATTGTAGCTGCTTCTGCCACAACTTTATCTGGATCATTTTCTTTTGCTTCATCCACATTCAAATAATAACTTAATGCACCACTGGGACATTGCCGCACCTGTTCAATTATTTTTTCCGTTGTTGCACCATCCATTTTCACCCACGGCCTTTCTTTGGGATTAAAAACTTCGATTAACCCTTTCCAGCAAATGGTAGAATGGATACAGGCTTTAGGTTTCCAGACAACAGTTACTTCGTCGTTTGTGTACTTAAGTGTTTCTTTACCCATCGGGAGAGTTTATTGTATTTAGTTTGTTGTTTATAGTTGTACCCGACAACCTAAGTTATAATTCTATTTAGAGATATTCTGAATAGATAGAACAAAAAACCAGAAACCATAAACTTTATTGTCCCTGCGCCAGCGAATATCCTTTTGTCTTCCCCCACATATTCAGTAATTCAAATGAACATATCTTGAAATTTCCACTCATGCTGACATACAGGCCAATAACATCCTGCTGGTTCAATGGCTCATCATCAATACTTTCAAATCGTACATTGTATTGGTTAACAAGATTCGTGTAAACAGAACCGGTTGGCCATACTTGTGTGCCGCGGTTACTGATACTGATAAGATTGAATTTTACACCACCATGTCTTTTGCATTTTTCAGCTATAACAGTCGGCTGTTCTCCACTTTCAATAAACAGGTCAACTCCAACTATAGTTTCACTTTCCCCTTCTTTTGATATCATCATGGGGTTGGTCTCTAATTTTAATGGCGTTGGCGTTCCGGGTTTGTTAGGAATAATTTCCCGGGCACCTATTTCTGGTTTTTTACCAAAATTGCTGATGATGGCTTCGGCAAACTGTGTAGTATTCACAGACGGTTTAGTCTTGTCTCCAAAATCACCTGTATGCACTCCATTTTCTAGTGTATAGAGCAATGCATTTTCAATGATGGCTGCATTTTCTGTAAGACCAAGATGGCGTAACATTGCCAGTCCGCTCAACAGCAATGCTGTCGGGTTAGCAATCTTTTTTCCTGCAATGTCAGGGGCTGTGCCATGAACTGCTTCAAAGATGGAAATATGATCGCCAATATTGGCAGAAGGAGCAAACCCAAGTCCCCCAACCAGGCCGGCACATAAGTCTGAAACAATATCGCCCTGCAGATTGGTCAATACAAGTACATCAAATAAATCCGGCCTTGTAACTAATTTCATACAGAGGTCATCTACAATAATATCATCCGCTTTCAATTCAGGATATTCTTTAGCAACTTCCTGGAAACATTCAAGAAAAAGGCCATCTGTTATTTTCATAATGTTCGCCTTATGAACACAGGTAATGCGCTTTGCCATTTTTTGTTTCGCCATCTCAAATGCATAGCGGATAACCTGCATGCTTCCCGGCCGGGTGATGAAACGGCGGCTTAATGCCACATCATGGGTAAGCATATGCTCAATGCCGCCATAGGTATCTTCAATATTTTCCCGGACAACGGTTATGTCGATCGGAATACCAGCTTTACTGAAAACAGTATCTACACCATGCAGTGTTCTGAAATCTCTTTTATTGGCAAAAGTGTTCCAGGTTTTGCGAGCTGTTACATTAATACTTTTTACACCTTTTCCTTTGGGTGTTTCCATCGGGCCTTTAAATAGCAGGCCCAATGCTTCAATGGTTACTTTAGCTTCCGGTGTCATCCCGTTATTAAAGCCTTTGTCAAACACCCATTTACCCATATCAACAAAATCATATTCCAAGGGCACTTTGTTAGCTTCAAAAATTTTCAATACGGCGTCCATAATTTCCGGGCCTATTCCATCACCTTTTGCAACAGCTATTTTCATAATAGAGATTTTTATTAGAGGGCAAAAATAAGTGCTGCTGCATTGAAAGGGAAATAAAATACACATCGCCCAGAGGAAAAGGTGGAAAAGAAGTTTACACCAGGGGGCAGCTCTTTTTCTCTTTGTATTCCTCTGTGCGACAAATCATATTTTTTTATATCCTGAGGATCCTTTTTTAACAATTTTAGGCCAAAATCCCTCAATCCAATTCAAATCCATTCAATCAGTGATTTTGTTTAATTTTACTCTATGACCAGCATGATATCTGAAGGTGTGAAAGTGAGTGTAGAGACATTCTACCAGGCTGAATACAGTAACCCGCTGCAGTCAGAATTCATGTTTGCATACCGCATTGCACTTGAAAATCATAACCCTTTTCCGGTAAAACTGCATCGCCGCCATTGGTATATTTTCGACAGCAACGGCAGTCATCGTGAGGTGGAAGGTGAAGGAGTGGTAGGGATTCAACCGACTTTACAAGCCGGTGAAAATTATCAATATGTAAGCGGCTGTAATCTTCGCACCGAAATGGGACGCATGTATGGCACTTACCAGATGGAAAATCTGCATAGTAAAAAAATGTTTGAAGTAAGCATCCCCTCTTTTGAAATGATTGTGCCGATGAAGAATAATTAACTTGTAATCTTCCTTGTCCTCTCCTTCATCAATGCAATAGCTTCTTCTTTCGACTGAAACATAGTCCCATTAATATTTACTAGATTATCTGCCAGCTTATCGTAACGTTTAGTCAGCAGCCAGGTAAAAATATGGAGATAGTGAATGCCGTCAAATACAATGGCTTTATTAGCAGCGAAATCATCTTTTCTTTTTAGAAATTCTTCCGGCATTTCTGTGTAATGCATTCCGGGCCGGAGGTGGTGAACAATATGATAACCATCATTCCAGCAGGTTTTGTTATATACGGTGTTGATACAGTTAATGGAACTGGTGTAAAGATTCTCGGGGTCTTTGGCATCAATAAAGGAATGTTGTGCCCAGTTACCCAGCATCATTACTAATCTTGCAAACAACAGTGGAACGATAAACACCAGCATTGTCGCTTTAAAATTCACAAAACACATGGCTATACAAAACGCCATATAAATGTATTCGCCGGCAGTAAGGCGTTGGTATAATTTTTTCCTCTTGCGGTTGAACAGATACCTGATCGTATTGATCACACCTACAGAAATGAATTTTAAAAAATAGGCAAGAAATCCTCTCAGGCTGTCTCTCTGGTAAGGCATTGTACTGCTGGTATCATCCGGCATATTGTTTTCAATATGGTGCATGCCCATGTGATGACTGAAATATCCTTCTGGTGCATGCCCAAACAACGGGCAAAGTATCCAGGTTATATATGCATGAAAGGACTTCTGGTAGGGAGCCTTTAATAATTTACGATGACAAAGGCAGTGAAACATCAGCCCAAACCTTCCTTTAAAATACAATTGCGACACATAGAAATAAGGAATGGCAACGGCCCACCACCACCATCCGGTGAGTAGCGGCGTAAACAAAAGAATACTAAATGGTAAAACGAGCAGATGAATTTTTGTAAGCAGGTAAATGAAAGGAAGATCCCTTTTATCATTCATGATACGTAGCCACATCTTATCGTAAGTGCTAAATTTTTCTTTGGGTACATAGACCGGATCTGTAAGTGTAGTGGCGAGTGATTTCATGATTCGGGTAAAAATATGGAATTTATCAGCCCAAATCTATGACTGTGGAAGATATGGCGCAAAATACTAGTTGCAGTAAGAAACAGTTGCAAAGCCCTGACTTATTTTGGTTTATACTTAGCTTCAGTTATAATTTTACCGGCTTCTGTATTCATGATGTCTTCAGGTTTCATACCGGGGTTTTTGCTCACAAATTTTTTAACGATTTGCCAGCCTATCCATTGTCCCATATTACCGGGCGACAATTCTTGTGAAAAGCCTTGTGTAAAAGGAGACTCGCCAATATAGGTTTGAATAATAGCCGGATTAAGCGATTGCAGGTCTTCGTTTTTTACAATATAACTCCATATCAAACCTTCGTTTTCAGTACACCAATCCAGTTGCTGTTGAGTATAACCAGTTTTAATGGAGTCGGGACTAGCAGGTAAAAACTTATCGAGCAGGTACCATCGTTTTCCTTTTTCCACCATTTGCTCTATCAATGGTTTGCCGCCACTTTTATCGGGGAAAATATCACTTACTACCAATTGCATTGCGTCTGCAATAATGTATTCTTTACTAAAACGCCGGCTGCGGTATGACGGGGCTACATTTTCAATAAAAAAAGGATCGTTATAAACGGAAAATTTTTTGCCAAGATAAAATTGCAGGCTAATGCCCAAAAGACCGGGTCGGAGGAAGTTGGGTGTAGGCCCGTTATCAGACTGGGCCAGGGCATCTACCGGACCGGCAACAGTAGCAACAGAAGGCACCGTGTACTGCGGAAAATAATATTTTACAAACTGGAATCCCTTTTTTAAATCTTTTTCAAGGTCATTGGTGTTTTTAAAGACAGTATTGACGGTGTCAAATAATTTATTACTAAGGCTGAGAAAATTCTGCACACCGGGCAAAGTGGAGGCGCTGTCAAGACCTAATATATTTTCAAGGAAAATAGCTGTTAGTACAGGATATTTTTTATTGAGTTCATTTAATCCCGGTAAGACATTGGTGCTGTCTATGGCAAAAAAATCACGGTCAAATCTTTCTACTGTAATGTCCACTTTTATAGCGGATACATCAGGGATGCCTTTCTTTTTTTTGCAGGCAACTAAAGAAACAACAAGCAGGAGACCGAAGCCGATTTTTTTCATAGTTATTGTAAACGTTATGGGAATATAATTGTTGTTCCTGCGAATGTACGCTAAGAAAACATTAGCGAAAATTCGTCTCATATTGGCTTAAATTTGTCCTATGAGAATCGCTTTAGCACAGCAAAACTATCACATCGGTAATTTTGAGGATAATACCCGTAAAATAATAGAGGGAATTGAATGGGCTAAGAAGCAGGGGGCAGACCTGGTGCTCTTTTCTGAGCTGTGTGTTTGCGGATATCCGCCAAGAGATTTTGTGGAATTTGATGACTTTATCAATAAATGCTACGAGGCTATAGATGTTATAAAAGAGCATGCCGATAGCATTGCCGTGCTGATTGGTGCACCAGACAGAAATCCGGTTAGAGAAGGCAAGGATCTTTTCAACGGCGCCTTCTTCTTATACGAGAAGGAAGTAAAAGCGGTGGCACATAAAACTTGTTTGCCCAACTATGATGTGTTTGACGAATACCGGTATTTCGAACCGGCTTATAACTGGAATATTATTGAGTTTAAAGGGAAAAAACTGGCTGTCACCATTTGTGAAGACATCTGGAATCTTGGCGACAATCCCCTGTACCGCAACTGCCCGATGGACGAATTGATGAAACTGCAGCCGGATATAATGTTGAATTTATCTGCCTCTCCTTTTGATTATACCCATGTAGAAGACAGGAAAGCGATCATCAAACTGAATGTAGAAAAATATAAACTGCCAATGCTGTATTGTAACTGTGTGGGCAGTCAAACGGAGATTGTTTTCGACGGAGCTTCATTGGTATTTGATAAGCATGCCAATCTTATAAAACAACTCCCGTTGTTTGAAGAAGCAATGGACGTATTTGATTTGAAAGAGGACGGCACTTTTACATTGCCGGTTACTACTGCAGCAAAAGATTTACCCAATGCAGAATTTAATCCTGCAGAACTAGATTATAATTTATGTACTGCTGAAATTTACAATGCCATTATTATGGCGATCAGGGATTATTTCAACAAAATGGGGTTTACCAAAGCTATTCTTGGTAGTAGTGGTGGTATTGACAGTGCAGTGACCTTAGTCCTTGCGAGTGAAGCATTAGGTAAGGAAAATGTCCGGGCAATTTTAATGCCTTCTCAATTTTCTACAGGACATTCAGTAAGTGATGCCGAACAACTGAGCAAAAATCTTGATAATCCTTACGACATCGTTCCGATAAAAAACATCTATGAAAGTTTTCTCACCGAACTAAAACCGATTTATAAAGATTTACCTTTTGGTTTGGCAGAAGAAAATATACAGGCCAGGACAAGAGGAAATCTGCTGATGGCGATTGCCAATAAATTTGGATATATTTTACTGAACACTTCCAATAAAAGTGAATTGGCAACCGGGTATGGAACACTCTATGGAGATATGGCCGGTGGTCTTGGTGTATTGGGTGATTGTTATAAAATGCAGGTGTATGCGTTGGCAAAATATATCAACCGGGATAAGGAAATTATTCCAGCCAATATTATTATTAAACCACCTTCTGCAGAATTAAGACCGGGTCAAAAAGATGCTGATTCATTACCTGACTATGCCATTCTCGACAGAATATTATACCAATATATTGAAAGGCGACAGGGGCCAAAGGAAATTAAAAAACAAGGCTTTGATCCAGCGATGGTTGACCGGGTGTTGAAAATGGTCAATATCAATGAATATAAACGGAACCAGTTCTGTCCCATCATTCGTATTTCACCAAAAGCTTTTGGTGTGGGACGCAGGGTTCCGATCGTTGGTAAATATCTTAGCTAACGGGGCTGATTCTTAATGCAAAAAAGTAACTACTGCATTTTGTGGTGTTCCACCTACAGTAATAATTTGCGAAAGCACTAATTGAGATTCATTTAATGCCACGATCGTAAAATTATTACTTCCTCCGGTGAACAGGATAGTGGAAATATTTAAAACGGTTTCATTACTCTGAAAGCTCCAGGTAAAAGGATTGGTTTGAGGATCTCCGGCATTACATTTAGTAGGTCCTTCGTCAACGTTTCCTGTTAAAGCGGCAAGAAAAGTCATGATATTATCTTTCTGGCAGGTTGGTAAGGAGGCCGAAACGTCTGTTGTACCCACCATGGCAGCACCAAATCTCCAGGAACCTGCTGTAATAAGCTCAGTTCTTGTTTTAGGAATGATCTCCTCGTCTTTATCACAACCAGAAAAAATAATAAGGCTTAAACTAAGGGCCGAAAGTAGAAGGGAAAATTGTTTTTTCATATCGAATGGATTGAAGACACAAAATAGTCAAAGTTTTCTAACAATAAACGGTAAAATACCCTGAAATAGTATGGTATTTTCTACAGTTTGTAATAACGGCAAATAATTTGCATACAGCAAGTTCGTATTTTGTGACTTATAATTATTCCCCATGTTAAAAACCGCAGAAGATATCAGGCTGTTAAACGAAAGAATCAGCCAGGCCGGGCAGTTTACTGATAAGTTAAAAGCTGAAATCGGTCATGTCATAATTGGCCAAACCCATATGCTGGACCGTTTGCTCATTGGCCTGTTAAGTAATGGGCATGTTTTGCTGGAGGGTGTTCCCGGGCTGGCGAAAACATTGGCCATTAAATCACTGGCACAGGCAATTCATGCAAAATTCAGCCGTATCCAGTTTACACCAGACCTTTTGCCGGCTGATGTAATTGGCACACTAATTTATAACCAGCAAAAAAATGAGTTTATAGTCCGTAAGGGCCCCATTTTCGCCAACTTCATTTTGGCTGATGAAATTAACAGGGCTCCGGCTAAGGTACAGAGTGCTTTGCTGGAAGCGATGCAGGAAAGACAAGTGACAATTGGCGACAGCACGTATAAACTGGATGAACCTTTTTTAGTGTTGGCCACACAAAACCCGTTGGAACAAGAAGGAACTTATCCGCTACCTGAAGCACAGGTTGACCGCTTTATTATGAAAGTGATTGTAGATTATCCAAAGATGAATGAAGAGCAGCTGATTCTTCGCCAGAATATACAAGGTGCATTTGCAACTGTGAACCAGGTAGTATCTATTCAGGAAGTGGTCAATGCTAAAGAACTGACCCGGCAGATATATATGGATGAAAAAATTGAACAGTACATTCTGGATATTGTTTTTGCTACCAGGAACCCGGAGCAGTACAAGCTGGAGAAGCTAAAGCCCCTTATTTCCTATGGTGCTTCACCAAGAGGAAGTATCAATCTTGGATTAGCAGCAAAGGCACAGGCATTCCTGAATAAAAGAGGTTTTGTAATTCCGGAGGATGTCAGGAGCATTTGTAAAGATGTGTTGCGTCACCGCATCGGTCTTACATATGAAGCAGAAGCGGAAAATGTAAAAGTGGAGGATGTGATTGAGGATGTTTTACGCCAAATTAATGTGCCATAAAGAAGAATGTAGATAATCATGGTGGTTAAGGCCTGTTATGATTATCTGTATATATCATAAAAACCTGCGTTCTATTTGTTAACTACTACTGAAATATTAAAAAAAGTAAGAGAACTTGAAATCAAGAGCAAGAAACTCACCACCGATCTATTTATCGGAGAGTATCACAGTGCTTTTAAGGGAAAGGGAATGTCGTTTAAAGAAGTGAGGGAATATGCGGCCGGAGATGATATTCGTTTCATTGATTGGAATGTTTCTGCAAGATTTGGTCACCCGTTCAGTAAAGTGTTTGAAGAAGAAAGAGAGTTAACGGTTATGTTGCTGGTGGATATCAGCAACAGCTCTTTGTTTGGGACGTCTTATGCAAGGAAGAAAGATATTGTCACCGAAATTGCAGCCGTACTTAGCTTTTCAGCTGTAAATAATGCCGACAAAATCGGGGTAATTTTCTATAGCGATGTAGTAGAAGCTTATATCCCACCGAAAAAAGGAAAACAGCATGCCCTGTACATTGTGAGAGAATTATTAAGTAAAGAACCAAAAGGAAAAGGAACTGCTGTCAGTAAAGCTCTTCGCTATTTTAATAATTCTACCAAACAAAAAAGTATTGCATTCATTTTAAGTGATTTTATTGACGCCAATTACGAAGATGCCTTACGTATTGCCGGTAAAAAGCATGATGTGATTGGAATTAAAGTATATGATAAAATGGATCAGCACTTACCTGATGCAGGATTATTGCAGGTTCAGGATGCAGAGAACGCCACCACAAAGTGGGTAGATAGCAGCAATGATTTTGTTCGTTACAGCTATGAACAGGAGTTTTTCCGGGTAACAGAATACAGCTCACAAATATTTAAAAAAGCCGGCTGTGACCTGTTGCATGTAAAGACGGGCGATGATTATGTGAAAGTGCTTCAAAAATTCTTCCTCAGCAGGAATAGATAATAGTAATGATCTTCAAAAAACAAATACTTTTTTCCGGTTTCCTTTTTAGTACACAATGTATAATTGCGCAAGGCGGAGCAGTTATTAAAGCATCTACAGATAAAAATAAGATCCTTATCGGCGAACAGTTTCAATTGACGATTGAGGCCAATCTTTCTCCGGGATCCGTTATTTCTTTTATTACTATTGATAGTATTGAGCATTTTGAAGTGCTGGATAAGCCGGTTATCGACACCATTACCAAAGACGGCCGGACTGTGATCAAAGGAGTTTACCAACTTACCAGTTTTGATTCGGGTCATTGGGTTATTCCCTCATACATGCTTTCACCAGCTGTAAAAACAGATACGATTCCTATTGATGTGGTATTTTCTGACTTTGACCCTAACCAGGAATACCATGATATAAAAGATATCCTGGAAGTAAAGCCATCAAAAGAAAAAATGAAGTGGTGGTGGTTTGTGGCTGGTGGCGTTTTATTATTGGCGATGTTACTGCTCTATTTATCAAGGAAGAAAAAACCGGTAATAGCAGCTGTTCCCAAAACTGTTATCGATCCTTACGAAGAAGCCATGAAACAATTAGAACAGCTGCTACGAGAGAAACCAGAATCGAAACAATTTTTTTCGCAGCTTACAGATATTTTCAGATTATATATTTTCCGTAGGAAAGGAATTCTATCGTTGCAGAAAACAACTGACGATATTGTATTGCAATTACGGAATCAGGCATTGAGTAAAGAGCAGTTTGATAAACTGGCACAATCGCTGCGGCTTAGCGATTTTGTAAAATTTGCAAAATATATTCCTTCGGATGATGACAGGAAAAATTGTTTTGAAGAGATTAAGAATGCCATACTAAGTATCGAAAAATCGGAGGCCAAAACTACTCTTTAGAGTTGGAGCGTTATGTTTTATAACTATATTAAAAATATGTCCTTTGTTTACCCGGTAGCATTTAGTTTGTTTGTGCTACTGCCGGTATTGCTATGGTGGTACCTAAAAAAATATAACAGTCAGCAGGCAACAATAAGAGTATCTTCTGCCTATGCGTTCACTGTCTCTTCGTGGAAAAGTCGTTTCCGGCACTTTCCTTTTATATTTCGATTGCTTGCATTAAGCTGCCTGATCATTGCATTGGCTCGTCCGCAGAAACGAAATAATGAACAGCGAACAGAAGGAGAAGGAATTGATATTGTATTGTGCATGGATGTAAGCGGAAGTATGGGGTCCACTGATATACCACCTTCGAGAATGGATGTAGCAAAGGAAGTGGCAGAAGAATTTGTACGTAGCCGACCCGTTGACAGAATTGGTCTCGTAATTTTCTCCGGGGAGAGTTTTACCCAATGCCCGATAACGAATGACAGGAATACACTGATCACCCAGATTCAGCGACTTGAAAGCAGGGCTTTGCTCAAAGACGGCACTGTAATCGGCGAAGGGCTTGCCACTGCCGTTAGCCGGTTGAGGCATAGTCCTTCAAAAAGTAAAGTCATCATCCTGATAACAGATGGTAAAGAAGATGCTCCTGATACAAGATTGATTGATCCGCTAACGGCGTTGGATATTGCAAAGGCAGAGGGAGTAAAAGTGTATACGATCGGAATGGGGGCTATGCCTACCACTATCGTTGAAGTAACCACGAATAAACCCCGGCAACGAAACCCCAATATTGATTTTATAGATGAAGATTTATTGCGAAAGATAGCTACGGAAACCGGCGGTCAGTATTTCAGGGCAAGAGATAAAGAAGGCCTGAAAGAAACATATGGTCAGATTGATAAATTGGAGAAATCAATCATTGATATTACTTCTTTTAAGCGATCAGAAGAACGGTTCCTTCCTTTTATACTGGCTGCATTAGCCTTTTTATTTATTGAAGCTTTTCTGAAGTTTACAGTATTCAGAAAATTCCCCTGACGATTTATTCTGTTATCTTGCAAGCCGATGAAAGCTACAATTTATAAATCAACAGGAAGCTGGTACATTATTAAAGATGATGCAGGCAAATTCTGGAATGCCCGTATGAAAGGGGTGATGAAGATGGATGATATTACCAGTACCAATCCCGTGGCTGTTGGCGACCGGGTAGAAGCAGCAATAGAAAATGAAGTTGATGGCACCGCTGTTATTGATGAAATTTTCGACCGAAAAAATTATATCAACCGCCAATCGCCGAGACATAAATACCAGCATCACATTGTAGCTGCCAATCTTGACCAGTCGATGCTGGTAGCAACGCTGAAAGAACCCAAAACTTCCCAGGGATTTATTGACCGCTTCCTGGTGGCGTCTGAGATGTACCATGTTTCTCCCTTTATTGTTTTCAATAAATCTGATTTATACAAGGCTAAAGAGATGGCAAAATATGAGCAATGGAAAGCTATGTATGAAGCCATTGGCTACAAAGTATTTTTAATAAGTGCAGAGAAAAAAGAAGGAGTGGAGGAAGTGTTGAAACTGCTGAAAAATAAAACTACCCTGATAAGCGGCCATAGTGGTGTAGGGAAATCTTCTTTTTTGAATGTTGTGTTTCCGGATATTAATTTAAAAACCCAGGATGTAAGCGGCTGGAGTGGAAAAGGACAACATACGACTACGTTTGCCGAAATGTATGATCTTCCACTGTCTGTCGGACAGGCAGATTTCGGCGGACGAATTATCGACACTCCCGGAATGAGGGAATTTGGGTTAGTCGATATAACAAAACAAGAAGTATCACATTATTTCCCGGAAATGCGGGACCGGTTAAATAATTGTCAATTCAATAATTGTCTTCATTTTAATGAACCTAGCTGTGCCATTAAAGAAGCGGTAAACAATGGGGAAATTCACGAAGACCGTTATGTAAGCTATTTGGGAATTATGGAATCCATCGAAGAAAAGACCTACTAGGCAATATTCTTTTGTCCTTCATTAAACATTTTCGACTCAATCACATTGGCCAGTTCTACAACCGCTTTGTTGTCTTTGCTTAATGCATCTTTCGTTTTTGTAGGGAAGATAGAAATTCCGTTGTAAATACTGTAGTGGAGGGTAATGTTGTGGCCTTTGAAACGAAACTCCCAGTCAATAGTGTCAAAGTCATCTTCTTTGTGGGAAAAGTTTACGTCAAAATCCTGGCTGAGGATGTTGGCAACACGGTAGAATTCTTTCAATCCGCCGTCATCGGAAATAACGGCTTCGGTGCAGCCGAGGGTGGTTCGCAGGGTGAGGCTCATAGTTAAGGTGTTTAAGTATTTTCATTAGACTGGATTAAAAGGTGGTAAGCTGCACGTAACAAATAAATTAACTTCTGAATTTTTTGGCTTTTTTTGCGGCTTTTTCTGCCTTTGGGTCACCGCTTACTAATTTTTCTGCACCAATATTTTTACCATTAGTGGGGCACCCGGTTTTGCGTTTGAACATGTTGCTCAGCATTCCACAAGAAGAAAGCAACATAGTGAAACTTAATGCGATAGTAAAAAATCGAAGGTTTTTCATTGTTTACAACTTAAATGAATAACGAATTTAATAATAATTAATTGTTTGTTCAATAGGAAAGTTACGAGTTATGAGTTTCGGGTTACGAAGCAACTCTGTGATTGTCAGCAACCAACTCGTAGCTCGCAGCTAATAGCTTATGGCTTCTCTCTAAACCAATCCGCATACCCCACATAATTATCCGCTATGCGGTTTATTTGGTCTTTTACCAGCTCCTGCGAAATGTCTTTTACCTTTTTAGCCGGTACCCCGGCATAAATGCTTCCGGCTTCGCAAATAGTATTTTCCAATACTACTGCCCCGGCAGCGATGATAGTATTGCTATGTACAACGGCATTATCCATAACAATAGCACCCATACCAATCAGGACATTGTCATGCACCGTACATCCATGTACAATCGCATTGTGCCCGATAGAAACATTATCGCCGATGGTTGTGCCGCATTTTTGATAGGTACAATGAATACAGGCACCATCCTGCACATTTACTTTATTACCCAGTTTTATAAAATTCACATCGCCACGAACAACTGTGTTAAACCAAAAACTACAATCGTCACCTGCGATTACATTGCCAACAATAGTTGCGTTGGGGGCTAAGAAACAGTTGTTGCCGAATTGTGGATGTTTATCTTCTACGGGGAGTATTAAAGCCATATCTAATTAAGAATTAGTAAATAAAAATTAATAATTGTTTGGGAGCCAGCTTTAGTTTTTCATGGCCTGACCCCGCCTTAGGGGGCATCTTCGTTGCGAACTTGTTCTGTTATTCTTTTCTTTCAGTGAAAGGAAAGAATAATCTCCATTGAGGGTTCTGTTCTCTCCTCAACTCTGTATTGAAAATTTCACAGTCTGCAAATTAGAGAATTTCTTTGCGCCGTTGCGTAATCTTTGCGTCCTTTGCGTGAAATATATTTACTTGAATCAACGGGAACTTTTTCTTCGTCATGTAGCCCAAACCTCGGTAGCTCCCCTTGCACTTGAAATAGTGAAAGCGGATTGCTGCACTTTATATGGTGCAGATGGAAAAGAATATATCGATCTTATCGGTGGAATCAGCGTTGCCAATACAGGTCACCGCCACCCAAAAGTAATTGAAGCCATCCAACATCAATTAGAAGCTTATCTGCACATCATGGTGTACGGTGAGTTTATTGAAACGCCGCAGGTGCAATATGCCAAACTGCTGACAGAGCATTTACCGCCTGCACTCAACTCTGTTTACTTCACTAATTCCGGTACAGAAGCAACAGAAGGGGCGATGAAACTGGCAAAAAGAGTAACCGGCAGAACACAGATTATCGGGTTTAATAATTCCTACCACGGTTCTACACAGGGAGCTTTAAGTGTAATGGGTGATGAATATTGGCGAAATTCTTTTCGACCTTTGCTCCCGGATGTGCTGCACCTGGAATACAATTCTTTTGATTCCTTACAAGAAATAACTGAATCCACTGCCTGTGTAATTGCCGAAACGGTGCAGGCAGAAGCCGGCATTATTGTTCCAATCAAAGAATGGATGCAGGCCCTGCGAAAAAAATGTACAGAAACAGGAACCTTATTAATACTGGATGAAATACAAGCTGGTTTTGGCCGTACCGGTAAACTCTGGGGTTTTGAGCATTTTAATATAGTCCCCGATATTTTATTACTTGGTAAGGCGTTGGGGGGTGGTATGCCACTTGGTACATTTATAGCGGATAAAAAACTGATGGATGCGTTTACCGAAAATCCTGTATTAGGTCATATCACCACATTCGGGGGTCACCCGGTTTGCTGTGCAGCCGGAATGGCAGCCATGAAGGCTTTGCTGGAAGAAGGCTGGATAGATACAGTTCAGCAGAAAGAAGAATTGTTCAGATCATTACTGGTTCACCCCAAAATTAAAGCGGTTCGTTCCTTTGGTTTGTGGATGGCTATCGAATTTGACTCGTTTGAATCGAATAAGAAAGTCATTGATACTTGTATTGCTGCCGGCGTATTGACGGATTGGTTTTTATTTGCTGCTGACTGCTTGCGAATCTCCCCGCCGTTAATTATTTCTGAACAACAGATAAAAAAAGCTTGTGAGATATTAGTTCAAGCTTGTAATTAGCAAGTATATCGTATGAATTTTCTGTTTATTGATTATTATTTTACGATCAGTACTTTTTGAGTTAAAGTTGTACCAGCAATTTGTGTTACCAGTGTATAATAGCCCGGCCGGATATTCTCAGGTAAGACTATTTCGATACGGTTATTTCCATTAATCACCCCAAAAGATAAGTTTAATGACACCTGGCCGTATTCATTAATGAGTTTTGTATCTGCTTTGGCTGTAACCGGCGAAGAAAATTGCAGGTTCATTATATGTTTAACCGGGTTTGGAAATACAACTATACCTGATTTGCTATTGCGGGAAATTTGTTGGTACATCAATCTGCTCAGCAGTGTATTCCCCGCTGTTTGAACAAGTTTTATCCTGTAATAAACCTTTGTATGAAAATCATTAGCCAATAGATCGGTATAACTATAGTCCTGTTGCCCTGACCGGTAAGGGGTTCGGGGTAACAGGGTTATTACTTCAAAATTGTGACCATCAAAACTTCTTTCCACAGCAAAATGATTCACAAATTCATTGGCGGCTACTCTCCAGTTAACTGTTACAGCCTCATTATGATACCGGCTTGTGGCAGAGAGCAGGTTGTTGTGTAGAACTTCGCAAGTACCCAGGCTGCCTATTGTGATGGTATCAGAGGCATATATAGAGCAGGCTGCCTGCAAATATTGGTTTACAATGTAGGTACCCGGAGTATCAACAACAATTGATGTGCCGTTGGTAGGACCTACTATGTTACCATTGATTGTTGACCATTGATAAATTGAAGTAGGGATAGGGTTCATTACATAAATAGTAGAGACTACACCTGTGTCGCAGATTATTGGAAGCATTGTTTCAACTTCAGCTCTGGGAGCAAGGAAAAAATCAAATGGGGCAACAAAATCTTTTAGCTCGGATGTAAAAGATGTGGAAGCTCTTGTTTTTACCATTACTCTTCTGAAAGGCATCACACAATCATCACCCCCGAAAATACTCGCATCATCCAACCCTAGTTTTGAAAGATTTACCGAAAATTCCATATACTGTTTGGCAATATAATTTGTCAGTACGCTATTATCTCCCAACACTAAAGAAAAAGGGCCAGCCCAGGTATTGTTTACGCTTTGCAAACCTGTATAAAACGTACCTGCTGTTTTTGGTTGAATGCCTGCATATCCAAACTGTGCCCCGCTACCGTCTCCGTCAAAACTACCACTCCAGTTGAAGCCTGTGGGAGTTATCAAAAGATCGTCTTTGTTTATCCAGATCCTTGCTTCAATAAACGAAAGGGAGGCGCTGCTATACTCTGCCGTTAGTATAATATCGCCTGGTTTTGTTATGTTGCCAGTTGCATCAAACTGCCATCGTGTATGACCTGCATCGGGACCATAATTATAAAAGCTGCGGGTCGCCCTGTTGTAATAGATATCCGTTTGGTACATTTCAAAGTCAAAATAGCGGTTACCAGTAGTGTTCTCAATGGAGATACCTCCCATTAACCACATAGAGTCAGTAAGATTAGGCCCTGCTCTTCTTACATGCATCATTATTTCCAGTATTTCATTTTTATCGGGTATAGATTGTGATACGGGGCAAGACCAGTCAACGGGACTCATACCGTTTTTATTTGAACCGGCAGCAAACATTGTTGAATCATCTCCATGATAGTCTCTTACATAATAGGCATCAATAAGCAGCCTGTTATTTACTACTGAATAGTTAGGAAATCGCATGGTCCGGAAAAAAGGAAGTTTCCTTAAAGCCGAGTTTGAAGCATAACCTGCTAAAATAGCTGCAGCACCTGCGGTATCAATAATAAACTGTCCTGTGCCAATAGTAGCGGGTAATTTAAACCAGTCATCATTGCCAGATTGTACAAGGCCATTAAAGTAGTTAGACCGGAGATCTGCATCTACCCCAAAGTTTGCTTTAATGACCGGGACGGTAATTTGGCCATTGTGATAAAGAGGACTGCAAAATAGAAATAACAATAGCCAGAGGATAGTTTTCATGCGAATTAGTTTAAATATAACGCTATAGGCTGGCGGTTTTGTAAACATTATCGCTTATGGATGTACATAAGCGGAAGTATTAATGACTAATGATATGCACGGTAGAGATTGGCGCAACACAAGAGCCTCCGGCCAAAAAAGTGGCGGTTACCCTGTAGCTGATATATCCGGGCAAAACATTGTTATCAGTACATTTGAATGACCTTGCTCCTGAATTTGGCATAGCTGACACAATCTCCCAGTTAGCATAAATATCATACGGATCTTCATATGTTTTTTCAACAATAAAACCCGAGACATCATTCCCTGGTAATGTGAGGGCCCAAGTGGCAGTAATACCTGCTCTTCCCTGCCGGTGTGTTCGGAAGAACTCGAAACTTGAAGCCAGGATTTTTTTAGTTACTGATAATTTTTCTTTTACAGGACTATTTTTTGCAGGGGAAAAAGAAGAACAAATGCTAAAAAAGCAAATGGCCAATAGGGTAAATTTTGTTTTCATAGTTGTTGGATTTATATTGTAAAACTATGATTCCTGTATAATTCACCTAAGTACTATTACACCCTATTTGTACTTAACAATTTTGCGCAACTCTTCATGAGCTTTTACCCTCATTATTTGTAAAAACTGCAATATTATTTTGGCGGAGATTACCGTTATTGGAGTTAAGGAAGGCTAAGTTCAGCCGGCTAGTATGTACATGGCGGCTGAATTTTATTTGCCTTATTTATGATTTTCTCTCCCGTTGTTCATTTTGGAACAAGAGGTAAGAATAATTTGTGTGGTATTTGTAAAGATTTGAGGTGAATAGAGATCGGCTTTATTCGACTTCAACAATCAATTCAATTTCCACTGCCATATTACGTGGCAACGAACACATGCCTACCGCCGATCGGGCATGCTTTCCTTTTTCTCCAAAAACTTCTACCATCAGGTCAGAAAAACCATTGATGACAGTTGGGTGATCTTTAAAATCAGCTTCGCAGTTTACCATTCCCAGCACTTTTACAATTCTTTTTATTTTAGTAAGAGAGCCTAATTCAGCCTTTAATACTGCCAATTGGTTAATGGCGGTAAGTCTTGCGGCTTGCTGTCCCTCTTCCAACGTCAGGTCTTTTCCCACTTTACCGGTAATAAAAACTCCTTTGACATCAGATGGGCCTTTGCCTGCAAGGAATAATAGATTGCCAGTTCGGACTACATGAACATAATTGGCAATTGGCTGGGTAACAGGAGGCAATTCAATCTTCAATTCCTTCAGCTTGTCTTCTGGAGTTTGGGAATAAATTCCTGTCACAAAAACTAATGTGATGGCCAACAGCAGAATTATTTTTTTCATATCAGAGTAATTTAAAAAGATAAGCAGCTGCTACAGCTCCAATAATAGGCCCCACTACAGGAATCCAGCTATAACCCCAGTCGCTATCTCTTTTTCCAGGTATTGGTAAAAAGAAATGGGCAATTCTTGGCCCCAGATCCCGGGCAGGGTTAATAGCATACCCGGTCGGCCCGCCTAATGATAAACCTATGCCAAATACTAATAAGGCAACCGGCAAGGCATCAAGTGTTACAAATGCCGTAGTGGGTTGTGACATAGCCAATGCGCCAAAAGTCAACACAAATGTGCCGATGATTTCAGTCATAAGATTATAACCCACATTGCGAATGGCAGGTGAATTACATAACACTGCCATCTTTAAATCTGCATCAGTTGTTACATCAAAATGTTGTTTGTAAGCCAGCCAGGCAATAGTCGCCCCGGTAATGGCACCGCCAAATTGTGCGGCTATATAGGTTAGCAGCAATGAGGAATCAAAATCACCAAATGAAGCCAATGCGATCGTAATAGCAGGGTTCAAATGGCCGCTGCCACCCATTTTCACTGAAGCATATACCCCAATAAACACTGCCATCGCCCAGCCGAATGTGATAACGATCCACCCACTATTCTGACCTTTGGTATTTGTGAGAAGAACATTGGCCACAACGCCACAACCCATAATGATGAGTAGGGCAGTACCGGCAAATTCACCTATGAATGGAGACATATTCGTTAGTTTTTGATTTATGGTTGTTGGTTTGTAGCCGGAATGTAGTTTCTCGCAATCGCAATAAAGTTATTGATTTGTTCTTTTATCCAACTTTCATCTTTATCCATTTCCGCTGCCATTAATTGGGCGACCAATGGGGCAGCTCCAATAGCTTCATTAGCATCCAGCAATAATTGCCTTGTTCTTCTTGCTAAAAAATCTTCAATCGTCATACACATTTCTTCATCAACCGATTTTTTAATGAGAGCTTTTAATTCATCATTATCCAAAGAGCTTATTTCGGGAGAAATATTTTTTTTGTCATGACCGTTCAGTAGTAATTCCTTTGTCTTACATGGCTTCGCCGGTAATCCAAAATTTTCAATAGCAATATCCAGCACATCTTCTGCCATCTTTCTGTAAGTGGTCCATTTACCACCCGTGATAGTTATTAATCCAGAAGTACCGATACTGATCAAATGATCCCTGGCTAAAGCGGCTGTTTTTTTAGTTTTTCCTTTTACCAATGGCCGCAGTCCGGCAAACATACTTCTCACATCGCTCAACTGCGGGTCCTTGGTAAGATAGCGGCCAATATGTGTCAGGATAAATTCAATTTCATCTTTTTGAGGAATTGGTTCGGCGGAAATCTCATTAACAGCTGTATCTGTTGTTCCCAGTACAATTTTATTATGCCAGGGAACGGCAAATAATACCCGGCCATCGTCTGTTCTTGGTATCATGATTGCGGTGTCACCGGATAAAAATTCTTTGTCCACCACCAAATGTATTCCCTGGCTGGGGTTGATGATGCTTTCATGTTTTGCATCATCCATTTTCATGATGGTATCGGTAAATACACCCGTCGCATTAATGACGACCTTACTTTTTACTTCATACTCTTTACCCGTAAAAAAATCTTTTACCCAAACACCACAGATCTTCTTATCCATTTTCAACAGGGCTGCTACAGGAAAATAATTCAGCATCGTAGCTCCATGGCTGGCTGCCGTTTGTGCAATACTGATGGCTAATCTTGCATCATCAAACTGCCCGTCATGGTATAATACACCACCTTTTAAATCTTCCGGATCAAGAGTGGGAGCATATTGGAGGGTTTCTTCCCTGGATAAAAATTGGGAGGGGCCTAACCCTAATTTTCCCGCCATCTTATCATAGATCTTCAAACCGATGCCATAGAATGATTTTTCCCACCATTTATAATTAGGAATGATAAATTTTTGGTTATGGACAAGATGCGGAGCATTTTTTAATAAGAGGCCTCTTTCCCTTAAGGCCTCCATGACTAATTTGATATTGCCCTGTTGTAAATATCGAACACCGCCATGTACCAGTTTGGTACTTTTTGAAGAAGTGCCTTTGGCAAAATCATATTGTTCAAACAGAACTGTCTTTAATCCCCTTGTGGCTGCATCCACCGCAATACCCAGGCCGGTGGCGCCACCGCCAATGATACAAATGTCAAATTCTTCTGTGCTTTCAAGTTGGGTTATAAAATTTGAACGATTCATTCCTGTAGAAATTATTAATTAAAAGCTATTAATTAATAATTGTTTGAGGCCCATGCAACAGCAGCCTTCACTGCCCGTTGCCATCCATTCACCAGTGCATCTCTTTTGGTATCGTCCATTGCAGGAGAAAATGATTTATCCACCTGCCATTGTTGTTGTATCTCATCTACATTTTTCCAATAACCAACTGCTAACCCGGCGAGGTAAGCTGCACCCAATGCCGTTGTCTCTGTAATTTTTGGCCGGACTACTTTCGTATTTAATAAATCACTTTGAAATTGCATCAGCTGGTTATTTACGGTAGCACCGCCATCCACTCTCAGTTCCTTGATATGAATACCTGAATCTCCTTCCATTGCTTTTAGTACATCATATGTTTGATAGGCAATGCTGTCTAATGCAGCTCTTGCAATGTGTGCATTGCTGCTCCCTCTTGTTAATCCGAAAATAGTTCCTCTGGCATACTGGTTCCAGTGCGGTGCTCCCAGTCCTGCAAATGCAGGGACAAGATATACACCGTCCGTATCCTGCACCTGTGCTGCTAATTTTTCTACTTCAGCCGATGTACGGATAATTTTTAATTCATCCCGCAGCCATTGTACTACTGCACCAGCAATGAATACACTTCCTTCTAACGCATATTCGGTTTTACCATCTATCTGCCAGGCAATGGTGGTCAACAAATTGTTCTTTGATGCAATAGCTTTCTCACCGGTATTCATCAGCATAAAACAACCGGTGCCATAGGTATTTTTTACCATGCCGGGCTGTGTACATAGTTGTCCGAATAAAGCTGCCTGCTGATCGCCGGCAATACCTGCAATAGGAATCCGGGAATCAGGAATGATATTTCCCGTGACGCCATAAATTTTACTGCTGGGTTTTACTTCTGGTAATACAGCTGCAGGAATATTGAAAAGTTTCAGCAACTCCTCATCCCATTGCAGTGTATGAATATTATAAAGCATCGTTCTTGATGCATTGGAAACATCTGTTACATGTACTTCTCCGTTGGTTAGTTTCCAGGTGAGCCAGGTGTCAATAGTGCCGAAGGCCAGTTCGCCATTTTCTGCTTTTGTTCTGGCGCCTTCTACATTATCTAATATCCATTTCAATTTTGTGGCGGAAAAATAAGCGTCAATGATCAGCCCTGTTTTTTGCTGAATCATTCCGGCATGATTCGCAGTTTTTAATTCATCACAATAAGCGGCTGTTCTTCTGTCCTGCCAGACGATAGCATGATAGATGGGGTGGCTAGTCTTTCTGTCCCATACTACTGTTGTTTCCCGTTGATTGGTGATGCCTATACCTGCCACCTGTTTCATATTGATATGAGCTTTGGCAACAGCTTCTGCCATTGTGCCAAACTGGGTGCTCCAAATTTCATTGGCATCATGTTCTACCCAACCTGGTTGCGGAAAGATCTGTTTGAACTCTTTTTGTGCTACACTGATGATGTTGCCTTGTTTGTCAAACAACATACTGCGGCTGCTGGTAGTGCCCTGGTCGAGGGCAAGGATGTAATGTGAGGGCATGCAATCTTTTTTGTGAAAGGAAGTTACTGAAAAGGGAACACTGCTGGCACAGGTCGGATGGATTTACACAGATTATTTTATACAGCAAAGCTGTATTCATTCGCCAAGACAGCATTATCCGTTAGCTATGATTAAAACGCCACCCGGAAACTTCCAAAAATGCCGAAATTTTTATCATTTACCCGATCAACTTTGGAAGGCAATACCCGCCATACAAAATCTATCCGAAATACATGGAAGATATTGTCGATACCGGTGCCTAATTCGAGGTACGTATTACCATCGAGTGATTGAAAGTTGTGCCCTTGTTTAAAGTTAAGTGCCTTGTTGGCCGGTGTCAGGCTGCCCCATAAGGTTTTTGCTGTCCAGAACTGGCGAAAGCGAAGTTTGGGAAACAACCGGAAGATGCCATTGCCAATATTATGTTCTATGTTGAGGCCGGCATATTGATCATGGATATACTCCCATCGGTTCATCATGTTGAACGAATATTTATTGTAATAGTACAACTCATTACCAGGAGCAATATCAAGTAATATATACGGCACTGTACCAAATGTTTTTCCGGTATAGGCCAGCACTGATATATTTCCCAATGGCGGAACATTTATATAATCAGATACACTGGCTGAAATTTTTGTATAGCTGTAACTGCTTTTTAAAATACCGGCAAATCCATGACTGATATTGATCTCACCGATAGGATACCCGCTGCCAAGGCTGGTGCGGTAAAAATGACTTTCTAAAAACCGCTCTAAGTAGGCAAAGCGAAAACGGACGGCCACTTCAAAATTGGCGAAGGGTTTCCCAGACCCGTTGACAGGAAACGAGTCAACCGGTAAAAGATTACGAAGCGGTAAGGTTGTTTTATGTGTTACGGTGATGAGGTTGGACATCCACGGTAATGTCTCATTAAAAAACTCAAACCGTTTTTCATTTACTTTGATATTTTTAATAGGAATATTTTTTTTGCGGATAGCTAAAGCGAATACATTGTCTGAGGAGACATCTCCATACTGGCTTTGGCCAAAATCCAGGTCATTAGTATAAGAAGCATAGAGATAAGTCCTTGGGCTTTTGTTTGGCAGAAAGAAGACTTCTCCCATCCCTTTTAGTTTCTTATCACCAAACCCATAAGCGAGGTAAGTATGAAATTTGAATTTTTTATTGAAATGTTTATTGGTACTTAGATCAAACCGTACCCGGAAACCTTCCCAGCCATTGGAAGTGACCCAATTGAACCAGGGACCGATCTGGTAATTACCAATGTCTTTATAACCGGTGCCGATAAAAGCCATTGTCCTCGTAAATTTTTGAAAGACCGGTGCATTTGTCAACGTATCAATCATTTTAATGATGCCACTTTCAGTTTTCGAGAGCGGCTCATGTCGTGCAGTGGCCCAGAATTCTTTCGGTTTTTCACCGGCACCTGGAAGAGTGATTATTTCTTCGAGTTGTTTGTTTTTATTGAGTTCTTTAATAACCGATGAATCATTGATAATTACTTGCTCGTAAGTAGTTGTCTTGCGGGCAATAAACCCCGGCCTATCTTTTCCCACCGGAGAAAGATCAGCAACGAATTTATCTTTTGAAAGAAACCAGATAGAGTCGTTCAGGAATTTGTATTCCTGGATAAGACTAAGGTTTTCCAGGAAATTAATATTGGCTTCTTTGCCTAACCGCAGATTCATCCGCTGAATAGCAAATGTGCCTACATGCACCCAGCAATCGCCTTCAAACGTATCGCCACCCTGGCGACGGGGAGTAAAAACCAGGTGAAAGAAACGTTGATTGCGTATGACCTGTGTATCCACAACCCGGTAGTTGTAATAATAATCTCCGTTGTCACTGATAGGACTAACAAATTGTTTGTCAAAAACAGGAATGAAGTTGTTGTAAACATTCACGACCTGGTCCATGCCACCGAGTAATTTTAATACACTTTCATTTTTTACACCATTGGTGTTGGCTGCTTTAATGATCTCTCTTCTTTTTTTCGGACTTTTCTGGTAATAATAATCAGACAAGGCTTCAGTAAGATAGGTAGGCAGGTATCGTAATCCTTCAGCAGTATCAATATTTTGATTGATCAGATCGCTGATAGATTTCAGTGGTTTGAATTTTCCGAATTTTTGAAAATTGATATTCTTCAGATCCAGTTCCAGTTTATTATATAATTCATAGGAGAAGTTTTTGAAGCGGTACCGATCGTTCTCCGGTTTGTGCTCCACTATTTTTCGCCAGACGAGTAAGCCTTTGTTGACTTTTACTTTTACAGATGCTCCATCATTAAAAGTCCCTCTTTCCATATTGAACGTAACAATAAGGCTGTCTTTTTTTCTGTCAATGATATAGCGGTAGGGCTGGTAACCAACACAGGTAATTTCCAATGTGTCCGAAGGCCATTCATTTAAATAAAAAGTAAAAGCTCCGGAAGAATCAGTGAGTTTACCGATGGTGGTGTTTTTAAAGCTAACAGAGGCAAAGGGGACTCTTTCTTCACTGTGTGAATCCTGTGCAATGCCACGGATGATCTTTGTTTGCGCAGAAACAGGAGTTCCTGCTATGAGGAATAGTATTAATAAAAGCAGTAGCCGGTATTGTTTTTGCATAAACATTATCTATTAAAAATACAGCCAGAAGCCGAAAATTCATATTTAAATTGATACTCTGCCTGAATGATTTGGTAAAGCAACCATAATGATAGTAGTTAAAGTTCAGGGGTTAAAAAAAGTCTCCCAACGGGGAGACTTTTTTAATATGGGAACTATGTGGGTTGTTTAAAAATCCAATCCCATTGCAAAATAATATTGTGGCTTTCCTTTGAAGACACCATTCATTTCCCAGGCTGCATCAAAGCGGAGGAAATACCCCAACAAGGTACTTCTTGCCCCAAATCCATAACCGCCTGCAAATGGGCCTACGCCGCCAGCTCTTACTTTTACTGCAATAGGAGGGGCACCATAAATAACATTCGGTCTTTCTAATTTATCATACGCACCGTTCCAGGCTGTACCCAGATCAACAAACTGTACTATCTGGAAATTACGGAGAAAGGCATTGTTGATCGGTTTATTGAAGAACGATGTAAACAGCGGCAGTCTTATTTCACTGTTAATTACCAGTGCGTTGTTTCCATTAGCAATATTTTGTTTGAACCCTCTCATATTCACCGCCAGTGACTGATAAGCATATGCACCATCAGGGTCAGGTGTATTGGTAGGGTTGAAATACCGGTACGTACCATCATCTTTTTGATTGTTGCCAAACATCAACCAATTGTCTACACCACCCAGAAAGTAAATGAATTTTTCTGTACCCCAGGAGAAATCGCCGGCAGCACGAACAGCCCAGATGATATTGCGGTAAATAGGCAGGTAATGTCTTGCATCAAAACCAAAATTAAACGTAGTTGGATTTTTTCCCGAAGCCCCGGTTTTAGTAAGACGGGCATTGAAGTCTACATAAGCTTTCCAACGTAGGCCATTCCAGATATTGGTAGCAGGAGAAATGGCATCATCATGTACATATTCGATATGCATCAATGCGTATGTCTGCCTGTTATCTTTTCCTCTTAATGATTCGTTAGGGAAAAACTCATTGGCCAATTTTACATATTTATCGCTGCGGTACGCTACATTAAGGCGAAGGCTTTTAATCTGGTTGAACGGATACGTAACCGTAGCCTGGTACATATTGGTATACTGCTTCACATTAAAGAAAGCAGAATCGTCATACAATGGCGGATTCAACACTGTATTTCTATAGTAGGTAAAACCGTAATCAATTCTTTTTTTCAGGTACTGCGTGGTAAGCACATACTCGTTGTTATCCAGGTTTGGACTGATACGGAAGCCACCGGCAAATTTCCAGTCTTCAAACAGGTCGGAAGTTCCAACCCGGATAATACCATTGAAAGGATCGCCGTTGCTTAACTGTATGGGGCCATTACCTCCCTGGTACGGTTGAAAACGGGTTACCAGTACATTATTATTGAATCCGCTTACGAGGTAATCGTTAAAAAATTTCGGTGGTCTGTATTCATACACTTTTGCATTCTTCAGGATGGGTTCCCTGGTCGCAACATCTGAATTGGTATCTGCTACTTTACCGGTTTTAGCGCTATCAGTTTTTTCATCATCAAAACCGGTGTTAAAGAAGTCATTTTGTTTTTTCGTCAACGTATCAGACTTGGGCTGTATCGTGGCTTCTTTTCTTGCTGCTTTCTTTTCTTCTTCTATTTGCTTTCTCCGGTATTCTGTTGGTCTTGCATTAATATTACGGCGGCGGAGATTGGTTTCATCCACTTTCAGGCGGTACAATAATTTTATATCACCCAGTTTCACCACTTCACTCACCTGCTGGTTATCACCGGCAGTTCTTGTTTCTAACGTACTGCTCTGGTAATTTGTCAACGGGAATACATAAGATGAATCGTTGGTGATAGACACAAAACCAACAGAGTCAATATCTGTTTTGTTCCATTCTGTTAATAAACTGTCCACTTCTTTTTGTGGCGGATTGCGGAGTACTTCATCACCGATGAATATTAAGGTGTCCAACCCGGCTCTTTCTGTAGTAAAGAAACCGGCGTAGCGGTTGTTGATACCGTTTTCATCGCTGATGAAAGTAAAATGTGATTGATTGTATTGAGAAGGGAATCTTGCATTCCCCTTTTTCAGATCAGTAAGTTTTGAAATTTGTTTGAAATCAGATTTATTCCAGTTGTCAACCAGGTAAATATTAAAGTGGCTGCCGGGTAATGAATCGTCGCTGCTGGCTGCCTGTGCAGTCGGCCTGTTGCTTGAATAAAGAATACCGGTTTTATTGGGGAAGGCTACGAATGAAGGATCCAGATCATCATACACATCATTGGTAACCTGTTCAAATGTTTGTTTGTCTATTTTGTAAACATAGATATCGGTCTGTCCACTTCTTACCCCGCTGAATAAAAGAGTATTGTTGTCCAGCATGTATTTCATGTCCTGTATCTGGTCAAACTTTTGTATTTCATGTTGCCAGAGTTTATTCCGGTTCGCCACATCATATACAAAGAATTTAGTCTTGCCTTCATCGTTGTACAATACGGCGAGCCTTGTTCCTTTGCCATCCCATGCCAGTATCGGGTAGTTAGGATGTTTGGCATCTTCCCTTGTTCTAACACCGAGCTTCAGCAATACTTTCCTGTTTACAAAATTTTCCATCAATACTACCTGGTAGCGACCTTGTTTAAATTCAACCAGGGCATAAGTAAAACTCTTCGGCGTGGGGTTTGCATTAAAACGGATAAAATCTTTTTTACCTATCTCTTCTGTTACGGATAATTGTCCTTTGGGTGTGTTGCGTCGACCACGGATATCTTTAAAGTATTGCTGCGGCACTTCTTCCATAAAATCGGCCAGCACTTTTTTAAATTTCTTCTTGGCTATTTTATTAGAAGCATTATTCAGGTTGCGGTAAATACGGGCCAGGTAGAGAAAGTAAGTGGTCTTGCTTTTACCATACTTATCAGCAATGTATTTCCAGAAAGCATGTCCTGCAAGTTGTGGTTTTGCAAAGGCGAAATGATAAAAAGTTTTATAATCACCTGCCAGCATTTCTGAACGAAGGTCATCATCTAATGTAGTGCTCCAGTTTTCAGCAGCATATTCAATATAACCATCTGTCAGCCATTTAGGAAGATCGAGCAAGGCCTGGTTGGCAGCAAACTCTCCGAGGTCATCACCAAACAGTACATTATCCACTAAAATTTTTGCAATGCCCTGTCGTATCTGTTTGCGAAGATTATCATGATTGCCATCAAAGTACAAGATCATTTTGTTGTTCACCAGTTTGGTAACACCACCCGTATTCTGCCAGTCAATACCTAGGCCGATATTGGACTGCTGCATTTCATCGTAATTATTATACACCACAATATTGATGCGGCGTTGCAAACCATATTCTACAAACTCTTCAATGGAGGGAAGTTCCAGTTCAGCCACCTGTGCCACATATTTACCCAGTCCCAGTCCATCCTGGCTGAAATAAGTGTTGAAATTTTCTGTCTGGTAATATTTCCACTTGAATTTCTGGTACTGAACCCGGTTCTTTCCGAATTCCACGGTGTTCACTTGTGCTGCAGTTTCCATAGCAAGGAAAACGGAGAGGCAGGCAATCAGGCTTAATACTTTCTTCATAAAGGCTTTACTGTTTCTAATAGCTTATAAACGGCTGTTTAATCTTTTTTGTTACCAACGACATTAACACGGATTATCTCCTGTTGTGTCACTCACTTCATCGTTCTGTAATTCTATTCGGCTACGCTACCTCGCTTAAAGAACAAATGAAAATATCACTTAGCATCCATTCAAAAAATACTTCTTCGTACTTTCGAAGTCTTCATAAGTCCCTCCTTCGGAGGGATTTAGGGAGGCTTTATAAAAGTACGAAAAAACCATCCATGTTAGCTGTTAAGTCATTCACTTTTAGCCCCGTTCAGGAGAATACATACGTTTTATATAACGAAAAGGGGCAGTGCTGCATTATAGATCCGGGCTGTTATTTCCCGGAGGAGAGGGACGAATTAAAAACGGGTATTCAAAAGACAGGGCTGATACCCGTTTTGCTGCTTAATACCCACTGCCATCTTGACCATGTTTTCGGCAACAAATTCGTTCATGACACCTGGGGCTTGTCCCTGCACCTGCACGAAAAAGAGAAACCGGTGCTGGATTTTGCCCCTCAATCGGGCCAAATGTGGCAGTTGCCGTTTGACAACTATGATGGGCCGTTGGTTTATTTGAAAGAGGGGAATAGTATAAAAATCGGCGATGAGGAACTCGAGATCCGGTTTACCCCTGGCCATTCACCCGGGAGCATCTCATTTTACCATGAAGCTGGCGGGTTCATTATCGGCGGTGATGTATTGTTCAATGGCAGTGTAGGAAGAACTGATTTGCCGGGTGGAAGTATGGACACATTAATTAATAGTATCCAAACACAGTTTTTTACGTTGCCGGATGAAACCAAAGTTTATTCAGGGCATGGGCCTGTGACTACTATCGGGTTGGAGAAAATGAATAACCCGTTTGTGAAGTTGTATTAAATTGTTTTTTGTTTCAGGAATTTCCCCATTACCGGCAACTTCTCCAATTCCTTTCTCTCAATCTTAGCCACAAACCAGGTAAAAAAACCTAACAACAAAGTTGCTGTTCCTAAATTGAACCAATGATTATCCCATACATACACCAGTCCCCGGTGCGATAAGTAAATCAGTGTTACCAGCACCAGGTAAGCAATCAATTTCTTTTTTGCATACGGAACAGGATAATGTTTTTGTCCCAGTATATAGCTAGTGATCATCATAAACAGGTAGCAACAGAAAGTGGCAATGGCAGCACCGAGGTAATGGAATTTCGGTATCAGTAAAACATTCAATGCAATAGTGATGATGGCGCCGGCAATAGTGATCAATGCCCCGATCATATTTTTATTTTTCAACTTGTACCAGATGCTCAGGTTGTAATAAATGCCCAGCATAATATTCGCCATCGCAAACAGCGGCACTACATATAATCCTTCGATCCATTTCTCCCGGTGGATGGCGACGAAGAACCATTTTACCACATCTATATATAAACTTATTCCAAGAAACAGGAAACAACAAACCAACACAAAAAATTTCATCACCCTTGCATACACCCGTTGCGGATTTTCTTCCTTGCTCCGGTTAAAGAAGAAAGGCTCTGCCGCCATGCGGAATGCCTGGATGGTTACAGTAATCAGAATAGCAAGACGGATAATATTTCCAAAAATACCCAGTTCATGTTCTGCCTGTGCTTTTGGCAAGTCCACCACATGCTGATAGATCAGCCGGCTAAGCATATCGTTTATCACACCACCCATACCTACAAATACCAGCGGATAGCTGTAATACATTATTTTTTTCCAGAGGGCACTGTCAAACCGGAAACTGATTTGCCGGAATTCTTTTCTTAATAAAACAAAAGTGAGAAAACTGCCGGCCAGGTTACCGATCAGGTAATAGCCGATACCAATATCTTTATTATATATACTCTTCAAAAAGCTATCAGGATGGCTGTTCAGGTATTTGGGTAGGATGCCTAAAAATAAAATAACCGTTACCACATTCACCATCACTCCTGATATCCTGGCGAAAGCATAGCGTTTAGGCCTGTTTTCCTGCCGCAGTCTTGCAAAGGCCAGCGTTGAAATGGCATCGAAGAAAATAATACCTGCCATCAGCCCGGTAAATTCAGGGTGATCTTCTAATCCGGCCCATACTGCAATCGTGTCTTTGAATAAAAACAACAACCCGGTAAAAAGAATGGTAGAGCCGATCAGCGAAACAGAAAGAGTGTCGTAGAGTTTCTTTTTATCTGTATCCTGCGAAAAACGGAAGTAGGCGGTTTCCAGGCCGTATGTAAATAATACATTTAAAAAAGGGATGATGGCATATACCTGCGTTAGCTCGGCGGTGCTGGCGGGTTGAGAAAAAATAAGCGGTAAGGAAAGATTCATCAGGTAGCCGAGAAAGCGACTGGCAATGGTGGGTACACCATACCACAAAGTTTGCCCGGCTAGTTTTTTTATACCACTCAAAGGATTGGGAAATTTCAAAGCAAAAGTAGTCGTTGGACGGGCAAAAAACGAATCTGACCGAATCAGAAGGCTTTTATTTAAGACAATTGCAACGCTTTTATGTCTTGCTGTATCTTTATTGCCAAAAAATAAGGCACATGAAGAAGATAAGTTTACTGGTTATCGGGTTTTTGAGTGTTTCAATCGCAGCATTATCGCAAGCCTATGAAGGAAACATTCAGTATGACAAGAAAAAGCAAGCCGCCATCGTTATAGATTATTCATATCCTTCACAGGCGGTAGAAAATGCCATCGTGAAGCGGATGGAGAAATTAGGTTACCGGGCTAAAGAAGAAAAAGGAATTTTGAACAGGGATAAAGGATTTCTTGTTTTTAAGAATGCTTATGTTACCGATATCACCAACGAAAAAATGGACTACATCATTAAAGTGGAAAGAAAGAGCCGGAAAGAGAATGATGAGGCTGTTTTGTATTTGATACTGCAGAATGACGGAGTAAATAAAATAGATAAACTTGACGCTTATGATATTGGCAATGCCAAATCATACCTCAATAATATGTTGCCCGATATTGAAGCAGCAAACCTTGAATTGAATATAAAAGCACAGGAAGAAGTGGTTGCTAAGGCAGAAAAAAAATTAACCGGTCTTAAAGATGACCAGGCAAGTTTAGAAGCAAAATTGCAACAAAATAAAACTGACCAGGAGTCAACCCAAAAAGATATTGAAGCACAAAAGCAGGCCCTGGGTGTTCTTATCGGGAAAAGAAAAGCAAATTAATTATTGGGGTTGCCGGAACCTTGGATCCGCAAGAAAAGCTGAATCAGTTAATGTGCGGAGGAAAACAGCGATATCATTAGCCTCGGCATTGGTCAATGTAATTCCACCTGTCAACAATGGATCAAGGGTAGTGCTTTGTTGCACCCCACTACGGTAATGATTAATACATTGCGCCAGTGTATTAAACCTTCCATCATGCATATAATTAGAAGAGATATACGTATTACGAAGTGTCGGCACTTTAAATTTCAATGAATCTTCTTTTTTACTGGTAATTCTCATGCGGCCGTAGTCTTTTAAAAAATTATCTACCGGTAATCCAGTGTTGCGGATGCTGTGATCTGTAAACAATGGTTCGGGGTGGCAAGTAGCACAATTCGCTTTGTATAACTGGTAACCCCTGTCTTCCTGTGCGGTGAAAGCGACTGTTCCTTTTTTGAAGCGGTCATATTTTGAATCAGCAGAAACCATATAGCCGGTAAACTGTGCCAGTGCTTTTAAAATATATTCGGGCCGGATGAACGGATAGCGAAAAACTTTCTTGAATCGTTCCTGGTAATCTTTATCATCTTTTATTTTATTGATGATACCTTCAAATGTTTCCCCCATTTCAATATGCCCGTTGATGGGCTGGGCTGCTGCATCTTGTAACGAAGTGAACTCGCCATCCCAGTGGAAAAAATTACTCCACGCAAGATTAAAAAGTACAGGTGCGTTTCTTAACGTGTGGGAATCAAAAACGCCATGGCTTCTGTCATGCTCAAAGGTGCCGAATCCTCCTATCTGTTGATGACAAGATGAACAGGGATGCAGGTTATCAATAGAAAGGCGACCATCATAAAATAATTTGCGGCCGAGCTCAAAACCTTCTTTGCTTAACGGATTATCCTGGAATGTGTACGCAGGTTGCGGAAAACCGGCCGGAATTTCCTGTCGCAACAGCTGAAGACCATCTGTGTTCTGGTCTTTTTTGCAGGCACCTAATAAATATGAAGAAAGAATAACAATGGAGGAAAGAATGAGTATCGTCAGCAGGCTTTTTCGCACAGAGTTCAATTGAACAGCTAATTTACTACTATTTCCCACAAAGACACGGAGGTCATAAAGTGAGTATAAATCATTTGCCCGCAATTAAAAATCTTCTCTTCTAAACTTCTGCCGGCCTGATTTTATTTCCGCTTTTCTTTTCTTCGATTCCAGCCTTTTTTCTTTGGAGCCTTTGCTGGCTTTGGTGGCAATGCGGGCCTTTTTCTTTTCAAGGGCTTTTTTTAGCAGCTCATGTATTTTCTCTACCGATTCTTCTTTATTCGATAATTGTGTTCGGTGAGTCTGGGATTTTACCTGCAAATAACCATCCGTACTTATCCTGTTGGATAGTTTCTCTTTCAATAAAACTTTCTGCTCAGCCGTAAGCAATGCGGATGAGTCAATATGAAAAGAAGCAATAACAGCTGTTTCTACTTTGTTGACGTTCTGCCCGCCTTTGCCGCCGCTTCGGGTTGTTTGAAAAGATATTTCTTTAGTTATGTCAATCATGCTGGTTACTGGAAATTATTTACTGGTAAAGTTTCCGGCAAAGGTAGCATCGTTAAAGGATTGAAAGTATCTTTAACGGGAGTAAACTAATTACAAGAAACCGGTAACAATAACCAGTATGCGGGCAGTTATTCAAAGAGTGGCTAAAGCAAGCGTAACTATTGACGGTTCTGTTTATGCACAAATCGGTAAGGGGCTATTGGTATTTTTAGGGATAGAGGATATAGACACAATTGAGGATGTGCAATGGTTGAGTGGTAAAATTGTTAACCTTAGAATATTTGATGATGAGAATGGTGTAATGAATTGTTCCGCAAAAGAAACAAAGAGAAGTATATTGTTAGTTAGCCAATTTACACTTCATGCATCAACAAAAAAGGGGAACCGCCCATCCTATATCAGAGCAAGTAAACCTGATCGGGCAATTCCATTATATGATTATGCAGTTAGCAAACTTTCGGATGATCTGGGAAAAATAATCAAAACAGGTGTCTTTGGAGCAGATATGAAAGTGGAATTATTAAATGACGGACCCGTTACGATTGTGATAGATACAAAAAACAAGGAGTAATCAATTCATTATTGACTATTCACCACTCACTATTGTATCCCAACTTTTTCAGTATAGATATTCCCGTCGCTTAATCCGATCATCAGGAAGAAAGTTTTCTGGTTCACGGGGATGTTAACTACAAAAGAAGTGGTATTGATTCCTTTTTGCTCCACCACCCTGTAGCCGTTGGTGGTCCAAACCATCACATGCTGAATATTCTTACTGCTTTTAATAGTGATCTGTCTGCCGGACGTTAGAAGTTTATACGGCTTCGACTTTTTTAATATTGTTGAATTATCTCCCGGCTGTGCCTGCGAGCCAATGACTAAAAGGGACAGTGATGCAACGGCCAGAAGCCTGTGGATAGCATTCATCATAGAATACATTAATCTTTTAAAGGAATTGGGTTGAATTCTTTCAGAGGAGCGGCAAGTGGAAACGACAAGAATCATGCTATATTGCAAAACAGATTCTAAAATATTTGTTATGACATTGCAACAAGCCCAGCAGAATGTAGACGTATGGATTAAAACAGTGGGTGTCCGTTATTTTAGCGAACTTACTAATATGACCATTCTTACTGAAGAGGTAGGAGAGTTAGCCAGCATTATGGCCCGTAAGTATGGCGACCAATCATTTAAAGAAAGCGATAAGGATAAAGACATGGCAGATGAAATGGCGGATGTATTATGGGTATTGATTTGCCTGGCCAATCAAACAGGTGTTGACTTAACAGCAGCGTTGGAGAAAAATTTTGAGAAAAAGAATAGCAGGGATGGGGAGCGGCATAAGAATAATGAGAAGTTGAAATAAAGCTATATTGTTTTTTAGGTTTGCCCTTAGGTGACCTTGATCCCGTTGGGGAATATCTTAAGAATAAACAGCATTCCTCAAAAGATTAGAATAGAAATGGATTGAATAACAGGAGCTTAAACTCCTTTCAATCTCTTTGGCATAATTTTTTAACCTCAAAAAGTAATTATGTCAATCAAAGATGTCTGGAAAATAACGAAGCATTCCTTTGTAGATTTTGTCTCACTCAATATTTTACAACTGAGTGCAGCATTGGCATTCTTTACCATTTTCTCACTGCCCGGACTGCTCATAATTATTATATGGATCAGCGATCTTTTCTTTGGCCGTGAGGTTGTCGAGGGAGCCATTTATCACCAGATCGAGGGATTTGTAGGACATTCCGCTGCTCTCGACATACAGGAAGCCATCCGGAATGCGGCCTTCAGTTCAGAGAGTAGTTTTGCTACTGTCATAGGTTTTGTTGTTCTTATTATAGGCGCTACCAGTGTATTTAATGAAATACAGGATTCTATAAATCATATCTGGCGGCTGAAAGCAAAACCAAAAAGGGGGTTTGGAATTTTAAAATTGGTTTTTAACCGCCTGCTTTCTTTCTCTATGATCATTACAGTAGGGTTTATTTTACTGGTATCCTTAATTATCAACGGGGGCATGGACTATTTGCTGAATAGCCTCGTGGAAAATTATCCGCAGACAACCGTTTATATAGTTTATATACTGAATATTGTTTTAACCTTTTTTATTACAGTATTAATTTTTGCAGCCATTTTTAAAGTATTACCGGATGCCCGTATTAAATGGAAACATGTATGGGTAGGGTCATTTGTCACCGCTTTTTTATTCATGCTGGGCCGGTTTATTATCAGTTATTATCTCGGGCATAGCCGCATGAGTTCGGCTTATGGTGCTGCAGGTTCTGTTATTGTGATCCTTTTATGGGTTTATTACTCCGCTATGATATTATATTTTGGTGCTGCATTTACTCATGCATATGCGATACACAAGGGCTCCCGGATCTATCCCAGCAATTATGCAGTATGGGTACAGCAGATTGAGGTAGAATCAGAAAAATCAATTCAACAGCAACCAGATGAAAAAATAGTGATTGAAGTGCCACCCCACGAAATAAAGTAACAGATAACAGGTAAATCTTTTGCGGTTGTAAATCCCCATTCTGGCTTATTTTTGCGCCCATTATGGCAAACGATTCGAATAAGTTCCAGGCGATAATCTCTCATTGTAAAGAGTACGGTTTTATATTCCCCAGCAGCGAAATCTATGACGGGCTGCAGGCTGTATATGATTATGGCCAAATGGGTAGCGAATTAAAAAAGAATATCAAGGACTATTGGTGGAAGAGTATGACCCAGCTGGAAGATAACATTGTAGGTATTGATGCCGCCATCTTTATGCATCCCACCACCTGGAAGGCCAGCGGCCACGTTGATAATTTCAACGACCCGATGATTGATAATAAGGACAGCAAGAAGCGATACAGGGTTGACCATTTAATAGAAGGCTTTGCAGAGGAACAGTCAGCAGCGGGGAATGAGCAGCTGGCAAAAGATATACTTCAGCAAATGGATGCCTTAATCGCCAAAGATGACTTTGCAGGATTAAAAACATTGATCGAAGAAAATAAAATTAAATGTGCCATCAGCGGTACTTGCAACTGGACAGATATCCGCCAGTTCAACCTGATGTTTTCTACCGAGTTTGGTTCTACCGCATCTTCTGATGGAGAGGATAATAAAATCTATCTGCGACCGGAAACAGCACAAGGTATTTTTGTAAACTTTTTAAATGTGCAAAAAACAGGAAGAATGAAAATTCCTTTTGGAATTGCACAGATCGGTAAGGCATTTAGAAATGAGATTGTGGCAAGGCAATTCATTTTCCGCATGCGGGAGTTTGAACAAATGGAAATGCAGTTCTTCATCCGCCCTGGCACACAAAAAGAATGGTACGAGAAATGGAAAGCAACAAGATTAGAATGGCATAAAAGTCTTGGCATGCCGGCAGAGAAATATCGCTATCATGATCATGTGAAACTGGCTCACTACGCTGATGCGGCTTGTGATATCGAATTTGAATTCCCGATCGGCTTTAAAGAGTTGGAAGGAATTCATTCAAGAACTGATTTCGATTTAAAGCAACACCAGGAATACAGCAAAAAGAAACAGCAGTATTTCGATAATGATGTTGATCCTGCTACCGGCAAACCGTATGGTAATTATATTCCTTATGTCATTGAAACTTCAATTGGTTTAGACAGGATGTTCCTGGCTGTAATGAGCCAGGCTTATGAAGAACAGGATCTTAGCACTGCAGAAAAACAAGACAGTCGTGTAGTATTGAAATTCCCTGCTAAACTGGCTCCGATCAAACTGGCTGTATTACCATTGACCAAAAAAGATGGCTTGCCGGAAATTGCAGAAAAAATAATGGCTGATTGCAAGCCGCATTTCCGTTGTTTCTACGAAGAAAAAGACTCTATTGGTAAACGTTACCGCCGGATGGATGCACTCGGAACCCCTTTCTGTGTAACAGTTGATCACCAGAGTAAAGAAGATAATACGGTTACTATCCGTCACCGTGATTCGATGGAGCAGGAGAGAGTCTCGATTGAAAGATTGAAAGAAATTGTACTAACTGCAATTCAATAAAATCCTTAGTCAGGCGTTATTATCTTGTAAATTCTTCTGGAAACATCTTTTTTATTTTATTAATCCGAAATTTATGAGACGCAAAACTCTCACTGCTATTTTATTATTACTCTCTTCTAATTATCTAATTGCTCAAAATGAAAATCCTGAAAAGGATAAAAGCTCCAATGGGTCAGCTTCTTTTATTGCAGAGGCCGGCGGTCCGGGTATAGCTTTTTCAGCCAACTACGATAAAAGGTTTAAAGCCAGCAGGTTTGGCTGGGGTGGCCGGATTGGTGTGGGCTTTGTAAGTGCTTATGATGAATATTATGATCCCGTAACCGGAATGTATTATGGAGGTGACCAGGAATCAGCTATTACATTTCCTGCACAGGTAAACTATATTTTCGGAAAATCTAATTCGCCTCATACGTTGGAAGTAGGAGCAGGATTTACGTATGTAAGCAAGAAACTGAACATTATGAATTTTTCCGACTATTACAGCAGCAATTCGGACAGGCGGAGTAATTTATTTGGCACCTTTTCTTTTATGTACCGCAGGCAACCCCAAAATGGTGGTTTTTCTTGGCGGGCAGGATTTACTCCATTGGTTGCAAAAAGTTATATCCAACCATTTGGCGCAGTCAGTGTGGGTTACAACTTTTAATAGAGCAGAAATAATATCTCTTTACCGCCAGCTTAATTTAGCTGGCTTTTTTATCCCGTATTCTGAACTTAACTTCTTACCGGGTAATATGATAGGAATCATTTTCCCGCTTGAACTATGTCACCCTTCTCTTTCCGTGCAGGGTCTACTTTGCTGAGGTTTAATTGACTTTTTCATGGGTGAGTTTTGCTTGCCCGTTCAAAACTATCATCATGTCTGCAACTGACATTACGAAACCGGTTGACCTTTCCACTCATTCGGAGGGAACCGGTCCCCAACGATTTCGCCGCCCTGTTTATGTTGATTTTATGCCCCCCTGTAATAGTGCCTGCCCCGCCGGAGAAAATATCCAGGCATGGATGGCTCATGCACAGGCCGGTGATTATTTCAAAGCATTCCAGGCAATAATGGAGGACAACCCGTTCCCTGGTATTATGGGTCGGGTCTGTGTAAAACCCTGTGAGACGGGATGTAACCGGAATCATATTGATGATACTGTCAATATACATGCGGTAGAAAGATATATTGGTGATGAAGCCATACGGAATCATTGGCAAGTGAATTATTCAGCAAAACTTACCGGGAAAAGAGTTTTGGTAGTAGGTGCGGGGCCCGGCGGTTTGTCTGCTGCTTATCATTTGGCACGGATGGGACATAAAGTTGAAATAGCAGAAGCTGGTGGTCATCCCGGTGGGTTGTTGTGGACAGGTGTGCCGGATTATCGCTTGCCGAAAGAAATATTGGATGCAGAAATTGATCGTATCGTAAGAATGGGAGTGACCATCAGGCTGAATTCTAAAGTGCAGGATGTACTGACGGAAAAAGAAGCAGGGAATTTTGATGCCGTCTTTCTCGCCATCGGTGCGCAGCTGATCCATACTGAAGAATTTCAACATGATGATTCTGTATTTATCACCGACGCCTTTTCTTTTTTCAATAAAGTGAAATCAAATACATCACCATATATACATAAGAAAGTTGTTGTCTATGGTGGCGGTAAACTAGCCCTGTATTTATCCCGCATAATAAAGCGATTCGGTTCTGAGGTATCAGTTTATTTTCCCGGGGATAAAAAAATGATGCCGGCTTATGATTATGAAACGGAAGATGCATTGGCAGAAGGAGTGGATGTACAACTATTAAGAAGTATCAGCAACATCGAAAAGAATAAGATGACGCTGGAGAAAATGAAAGTAGAAAAGGGAAAAGCAGTTGGCACAGGTGAATTTGAAATCATTGATGCAGACGTACTGATAATTGCCAACAGGCAGGAAGCAGATTCTGGTTTCTTGCGTTCTGTTTCCAATTTGAAAGTAAATGATGATGGAACAGTGGTAATTGATGCACAACGGATGACGGGCTGTGAAGGAATTTTTGCGGGTGGCGACATGCTGCCGGGAGAAAACAGGAGTTCAACGATCGCAATAGGGCAGGGAAAAAAAGCAGCCCGGTATATTGATAGTTATTTAAAGCAGCAACAGTTTATAAAAGCTGAAAAACATCCCACTGCCGGTTACCGTAAACTGCATATGTGGTATAAAACAGATGCACCGCAAAAAGAACAAGATAAACTGGCACCTGCTGAAGCGGTTAAAAATTTTGACGAAATAATTGCCGGCTTGTCAGAACCGGAAGCAAGATTTGAAGCACAGCGATGTTTGAGCTGCGGCAATTGTTTTGAATGTGATGGTTGTTTTGGCGCCTGTCCCGAAGAGGCAATAATCAAACTGGGAAAAGGTAATCGTTATAAGTTCAATTACAATGCCTGCACGGGTTGTGCGGTTTGTTATGAACAATGCCCCTGCCATGCCATCGAAATGATTCCAGAACCTGTTAATTCTACTACTGATGTCAAGTAATAAAAAAATAATCGCAACGATAGATGGAAATGAAGCGGCTGCATATGTAGCGTATCGTGTCAATGAAGTTTGTGCCATCTATCCTATCACCCCTTCATCCACTATGGCCGAGCTGGCTGATGAATGGGCCTCGAAAGGAACAAAAAATATCTGGGGCAATGTGCCTGATGTAATGGAAATGCAAAGTGAAGGTGGTGCTGCGGGCACGGTACATGGTGCTTTGCAAACAGGTTCGTTAACAACGACATTCACCGCTTCACAAGGGTTGATGCTGATGTTGCCCAATATGTATAAGATCGCCGGTGAATTAACGGCTACTGTATTTCATGTGGCAGCCCGTTCATTAGCAGCCCAGGGGCTTTCTATTTTTGGTGATCACCAGGATGTGATGGCGGCAAGAACAACAGGATTTGCCATGTTAAGTTCTGCCAGTGTGCAGGAAGCACATGATTTTGCATTGATAGCTCAGGCCGCTACGTTGAAATCAAGAATACCGATTGTGCATTTTTTTGATGGCTTTCGTACCTCACATGAAGTGAATAAACTGGAAATGCTGAGTGACGAGCAAATCAAATCAATGATACCGGACGATCTCGTTATTGCACATCGTAAAAGAGGATTGAATCCCGAACATCCTTTTATCAGGGGAACAGCACAAAACCCTGATGTATATTTCCAGGGAAGGGAAACGGTGAATTCTTTTTACAACAATATGCCCGGTATTGTAGAAGATGTGATGCAGGAGTTTGAAGAATTGACAGGTAGAAAATACCAACTCTTTGAATATACCGGTGTGGCTGATGCAGAGCAGGTAACTATCATTATGGGTTCTGGTGGTGAAACGGTGGAAGAAACCGTAAAAGCGTTGAATAAATCAGGAAGAAAAACAGGTGTGATAACTGTTCGGCTGTACAGGCCATTTTCTTTGGAGCATTTTATAAAAGTATTACCAGCTTCTGTCAAATCAATTGCTGTATTAGACAGAACAAAAGAATCGGGTGCAGCCGGTGAACCGATGTACCAGGATGTATTATCAGTGCTGGTGGAAGCATTGCAACAAGGCAAACTGAAAAAATTACCCAATATCGTTGGTGGACGTTATGGCCTTTCTTCTAAAGAGTTTACACCAGCGATGGTAAAGGCAGTGTATGATGAATTGGAAAAGGAACATCCTAAAAATGGATTTACCGTTGGTATCAATGACGATGTTACTTTCACAAGTTTGAAATATGACCCTGAATATAAATTAGATGAAAGCGAATGGAGGCAGGGTTTATTCTTTGGTTTGGGTGCAGATGGTACCGTAGGCGCTAACAAAAACACTATTAAAATTATTGGTGAGAATACTGACTTGTATGCACAAGGCTATTTTGTGTATGATTCAAAAAAATCTGGCGCCAGAACAGTTTCTCACTTACGGTTTGGTCCTAAACCCATCCGGGCTCCCTATTTAATTTCAAAAGCAGATTTTATTGCCTGTCACCAGTTCAACTTTATAGAGAAAGTGGAGATGCTGGAGTTTGCCAGTGAAGGCGCAACATTCTTATTGAATAGCCCCTATGATAAAAGCGAAGTGTGGGACAAGTTAACAGGACAGTTGCAGAAAATGATCATTGATAAAAAAATCAAATTGTATGTGATTGATGCAACAACTGTGGCGAGAGATACGGGAATGAGTGGCCGCATCAATACCATTATGCAGACTTGTTACTTCGCCTTGTCAGGGGTGTTGCCGAGAGAAGATGCGATCAAACAAATTAAAAAAGCGATTGAAAAAACCTATTTCAAAAAAGGTCAAAAAGTAATTGACCAGAATTTTAAAGCCGTTGATGCCACACTGGCTAATTTATATGAAGTTGATCATCCGAAAAAAGTTTCAGCTGCTGATCATAATCTGCTGACCGTTGCTGATAAAGCTCCTGATTTTGTAAAAGAAGTTACTGCAGTAATGATGGCGGGCCATGGGGATGACTTGCCGGTAAGTAAAATGACCGTAGATGGAACATACCCAAGCGGCACTACACAGTGGGAAAAAAGAAATGTTTCTGATCTAGTACCGCTCTGGGAACCCGACTTGTGTATACAATGCGGCAACTGTGCTTATGTATGTCCGCATAGTGTGATAAGGGCCAAGTTCTATCACAAGGACAATTTGCAAAAAGCACCGGATGGTTTCAAGCATGCACCCATCAATGCAAGAGGTTTTCCGGAAACTCAATATTCATTACAGGTGTATTTAGAAGATTGCACCGGCTGTAATCTGTGTGTAGAAGTATGTCCGGCTACAGATCCGGCAAATCGTTCCCGCAAGGCCATTAATATGGGCGAAAAAGAACCTGTATTAAAAGCAGAGCAACACAATATTGATTTCTTTGAAAACATTCCATGGAACGATCGTTCAAAAATTGATTTTTCTACCGTGCATGGCGCACAATTTTTAGAACCACTATTTGAATTCTCAGGCGCCTGTGCCGGTTGTGGCGAAACACCGTACTTAAAATTATTGTCACAATTATTTGGCGATAGATTACTCGTTGCAAATGCAACAGGCTGCTCATCCATCTACGGCGGCAATCTTCCAACTACACCATGGGCTGTGAATGCTGCAGGCAGAGGCCCGGCATGGAGCAATTCTTTATTTGAAGACAATGCGGAGTTTGGATTAGGCATGCGTATAACAGCCGATAAACAAGTGGCTGTTGCCAGGCAATATTTATTGGAACTAAAGGAAGAATTAGGAAATGATTTTGTCAATGAAATATTAGATGCCAGCCAGGTCCACGAATCTGAACTTGCAGCACAGCAGCAACGGGTAGCATTATTAAAAGAGAAATTAAGAACAATGACTTCGTCAGCTGCTGCTCATTTGTTGTCTGTCTGTGATCAGTTGGTTCGTAGAAGTGTTTGGCTGGTAGGTGGTGATGGATGGGCATATGATATCGGGTATGGCGGTTTAGACCATGCATTAGCCAGTGGAAGGAATATTAAAATACTGGTGCTTGACACCGAAGTTTATTCTAACACCGGTGGTCAATCATCCAAATCAACACCAACAGCCGCCACTGCAAAATTTGCAGCCGGTGGAAAATCAGGTGGTAAAAAAGATCTTGCTATGCAGGCTATTTCATATGGTAATGTATATGTGGCAAGAGTTGCATTTGGTGCCAATCCGCAACAAACATTATTAGCTATGCGGGAAGCAGAGGCTTATAATGGCCCGGCATTGATATTGGCCTATAGCCATTGTATTGCTCATGGTTATGATTTGAAAGATGGATTAAGTCAGCAAAATAAAGCGGTGGCAAGCGGCCACTGGCCGTTATTGCGGTATAATCCAACACTAAGAGTAAAAAATAAAAATCCATTTGTATTGGATTCACCAAGGCCAACGATCGGTTTGCAGGATTATGCTTACAATGAGTTGCGGTACAAAGTTCTTACCATTACCAATCCGGCAGAGGCTGAAAAATTAATGAAGCATGCACAGGAGTTGGTAAATCTCAAATGGAAAACATATGAAGAGTTGGCCACTAAACAAGCCAGCGATTTTGTTCCGGTAGCCTAGTTATAAAATGCTATAAGCTACTTTATACCGGCTTTAAAAATTTATGAATTATGAAAATGCATTCAACGTACATGGGGTTGCAACTGGATTCCCCGATTATAGTATCGGCCTGTACTTTATCTGAGCAAACAGATAATATCGTAAAAATGGAAGACCATGGTGCCGGTGCTGTTGTATTATTTTCTTTATTCGAAGAACAGATACGTAAAGAAGAAGCACGGTATAAAGGAGTAATGTCGGAAACTAGCTATGCTTTTCCCGAGGCATTGGATTTCTTTCCCGACCTGGAAGATTTCAATGTAGGTACTGATGAATACCTGGAGAATATCCGCAAGGCAAAGGAGAGGGTTAAAATTCCCATTATCGGGAGTTTAAATGGAATTACCAATGAAGGATGGATTGACTATTCAAAGCTGATGGAGCAGGCAGGTGCAGATGGTATTGAAGTAAATATATTTTTTATTCCCGGTGATATTGCGATGTCATCCTCAGAAGTGGAGCATCGCTACCTGAATATTATTGAAGCGATTAAACAAGCGGTGAAAATTCCGGTGGCAGTAAAGTTGAATCCCTATTTCAGTGCAATGGGCAATATGTCATTGCGCATGAAAAATGCAGGGGCTGATGCGTTGGTGTTGTTCAACCGTTTCTATCAACCCGATTTTGATATTAACGAACTGGTGGTCAAGACAGACTTGCATTATAGCGATTCCAGCGAGATAAGATTACCTCTTTTATGGATCGCACTATTATATGGGAAAGTAAAATTATCGCTGGCGGCTACCACAGGAGTACAGAGTGCCATTGAAGTGATTAAATATATTCTGGCAGGGGCTGATGTGGTGATGACTGCTTCATCGTTGTATAAAAATGGTATTCCTTATCTAAGAACTATGAATAAGGAGCTGCAGGACTGGATGTATATGATGGGCTTTGAAACAATTGACTCTTTCAAAGGAAGCATGAGTCAGCAGCATATCTCTGACCCTACGGCGTATGAAAGGGCTAACTACATAAAGATCCTGGAAGGAGTGAAGTGATATGAAAGAGAATATTAAGCAGTTTATATTTAAGCAAACCTGTGTCACGGTATGTTGTGCAGATAAATTGGGGAATCCCTATTGTTTCAGCTGCTTTTATGCCTATGATGATGAAGCCGGATTTTTATATTACAAATCATCACAGGATACTCGACATTCAGCAATGCTTTTGAATAATTCTGTCATAGCCGGAACGATTTTGCCTGACAAACTAAATTTATTACAGATAAAAGGAATACAGTTCGAGGGTGAAGTTTTGTCCCACGACCATCCACAGACAAAACATGCTTCATCACATTATTATAAAAGGCACCCTATGGCAATAGCTATGCCGGGTGAGATATGGACGATACAGATCAACACTATTAAGTTTACAGATAATAGCTTTGGTCTTGTTAATAAAGTATCCTGGAACCGAAATGAATTCCTGGTTAAAAGTTCATGAACTACTTTAACTGTTCAAATTTTGCCTGAAAGAATCGTAAATATTTTGGCTCGTAAACCATTTTCATCCCTTTTATCTTATTCCGGCGTTCATATACTCTTGCTACAGATTCTGCAATTACATCCATGTGTGCCTGTGTATATACACGGCGGGGAATGGTGAATCGTACCAGCTCCAGTTTTGGATAATAATTTTCACCATTGGGTTTTCTGCCGGCTGATACAACGCCTCTTTCCATTGTTCTTACACCAGCATCAAGATATACTTCCGCTGCCAGGGTTTGCGCCGGAAACTGGTCCTGCGGAATATGCGGTAAAAACTTTTTCGCATCCACGAATATGCCATGCCCGCCAATGGGTTTTACGATCGGCACATTATATTCTATCATTTTTTCTCCCAGATAAATTACCTGCCCTACTCTTGCATGAATATGGCTATCATTTACACTCTCCAAAATGCCAATGGCCATTGCTTCCATATCCCTGCCGGCCAATCCGCCGTAGGTATGCAAGCCTTCATACACTACCACCATATTCCTGGCTTCTTCAAACACATCCCAGTCGTTGATAGCAAGAAAGCCGCCGATATTCACCAATGCATCTTTTTTGGCACTCATAGTAGCTCCATCCGTATACGAATTAATTTCCTTTACAATTTCCCTGATTGATTTATGCTCATATCCTTTTTCTCTTTGTTGGATGAAATGTGCATTTTCTGCAACCCTTGTCATGTCATGAATTACACGGATGCCATGCTTTTTTGTCAATGCCCTTAGCTCTTTCAGATTTTTCATACTGATAGGCTGACCGCCAGCCATATTCACACTGGTAGCCACACTTACATACGGAATTCTTTTTGCACCATATTTCTTTATCAGTTTTTCTAATTTTTCAAGATCAACATTTCCTTTGAAAGGGAATTCATTTTCCGGGTCGTGGGCTTCATCAATAATAATGTCTTCAAATTTTCCACCGGCCAGTTCCTGGTGTAATCTCGTTGTGGTGAAATACATATTGCCGGGAATGATGTCTCCTTTTTTAATCAAAATCTTCGATAAAATATTTTCTGCACCCCGGCCCTGGTGAGTGGGAATAAGATATTTATAACCATAAATGTTTTTCACCACCTCTTCCAGGTGATAAAAATTCCGGCTTCCTGCATATGCTTCATCACCCATCATCATGCCGGCCCACTGGTGATCACTCATGGCAGATGTTCCGCTGTCGGTTAACAAGTCAATATAAACGTCTTCTGATTTTAATAAGAAAGTATTGAAACCTGCTCCAAACATTGCTTTTCTGCGTTGGGAAGGAGTTGTCATTTTAAGCAGCTCAACCATTTTTATTTTATAAGGTTCAGCCCAGCTTCTTTTTAAAGTTTTCATTGTATTGATTTTAAATAATGGATTTCAATTTTGCAGTAAAATGCCTCAACATGGGTGTCTCTTCAATAATAGTTAATCCTTTTATTTCATTTCTTTTATTGAATACTTCAATTATTACCTCTGACACATAATCAATATGGCTTTGTGTATATACTCTTCGTGGAATCGCCAACCGCACCAGTTCTAATTGTGCCGGTACAAGTTTTCCGTCAGTATCATATTTGCCAAACATCAGTGAACCTATTTCAACCCCCCGAATGCCGCCGTGTTCATACAAGGCACATACCAATGCCTGGCCCGGGTATTGGTCAACCGGTATATCTGGTAAAAATTCTTTTGCATCAAGGTATACAGCATGACCACCTGCTGGTTGCATAACGGGTACTCCTGCTGCAATCAATTTATTAGTGAGGTATTCAATACTCCTGATACGATATTGAAGATAATGTTCATCTAATATTTCCTGCAGGCCTATGGCAATTGCTTCAAGGTCACGGCCGGCAAGGCCTCCATAGGTAGTAAACCCTTCGGTAATGATGAGTAAATTTCTGCAACGAATGGCCAGGTCTAAATCCCGCATGGCAAGAAAACCGCCAATGTTGGCGAAAGCATCTTTCTTGGCACTCATGGTACAGCCATCGGCATAAGAAAAGATTTCATTAGCAATTTCTAAAACAGATTTATCAGAATATCCGTTTTCCCGCAGCTTGATAAAGTAAGAATTTTCAGCAAAGCGGCAGGCATCAATAAATAGCGGGATGTTATTTTCGTTGCATACTTTCCTTGTGTCTTTAATATTTTGGATGCTTACGGGCTGACCACCACCAGAATTGTTGGTGATAGTTATAATTACCATTGGAATATTTTCAGCGCCAATTTGCTGAATCGTTTTCTTCAGCGCATCTACATCGATATTTCCTTTGAAAGGTGCCGGTACAGTTGGATGTTTGCCTTCTTCGCAGATGAGATCAATACCTTCGGCACCGGAGAATTCAATATTAGCTCTTGTAGTGTCGAAGAGCGTATTACTAAGAAAATATTTTCCTTTTCCACCAAGAATGGTGAAGATGATTTTTTCGGCGGCACGGCCCTGGTGGGTTGGTATGATCAAGGGCATACCGGTTATTTTTTTTACTGATTCTTCAAACCTGAAAAAGCTGCTACTGCCTGCATACGATTCATCGCCCTGCATAATGCCGGCCCATTGGTTGCTGCTCATGGCGCTGGTACCGCTATCAGTCAAAAGATCAATCAGTACATCTTTGGCATGTATACGGAAGGGATTGTAACAGGCTTTTTCTAAAATGGTTTTTCGTTCTTCTTTAGTGGTAAAATAGATGGGCTCCACGGATTTTATCCGGAAGGGTTCAATGATCGTTTTCATGTAAAATGATTTGATCAGTATTGCTACTGAGGATTGGAAAAATTAGTGAGTGAGATAACCGTGCTTCCGTAAGGGAAACTCAGGTAGGTTTTTTGATGATATTTTTCCAGATGTTCATATATAAAAGCCTGCCCAAAAGTAGATCGGGCAGGCTTATTGAACTATGACTTTGGTCAATACAATGAATCAGGCGCCAAATTGTTGCAGGTGATGATCAAGATGTTTCCAGGTGCCCTTGCTCCATTCTTCTTTGGTCAATTTTCCAAAGAAAGGGTGAGGTTCATCCGACATGGTTGTTTCTGTAAAATCATTGATCATTTCAATCAATCCCTGCTTTTCTTTTTCAAAATCTTTGGGATCAATCATTTTAAATGATTTATCGGTTGGCAGGTTTCGTTGGAAGGGCTGATCATTAAATAATTTCTTTTTGAATAATGGCCCGATAAGACTGAGTAAAAAATTTCTTTTTAAGGTATGCTTTCCCACTGCTACACCCAGTGGTACCTGGCAATGGGCCAGCATTTGTGCAACATCCATTTTGCCCCAAAGCCTTTGCGATTGTGGAGTTAACTTATTAATGCGATCAATGATTTCCTTTTTTACGGCTGGTTCAAATAGATTTTTTACTTCCATAACTGCTGTTTTAAGGGATGAAAGTTCGTTTTTTATTTTTGAAAATAAAATACCCGGAACTGATTTAATTCCGGGTATTAATTTTTTACAGGATAAATTATTTCCTTGGATTTTCTACGGCAGCCTGTGCAGCTGCTAATCTTGCTATTGGTACTCTGAAAGGAGAACAGCTTACGTAGTTCATGCCGAGTTGGTGAAAGAATTTCACACTGTCTGCATCTCCGCCATGTTCACCACAGATACCCACTTTGAGCTGGGGTTTTGCTTTTCTGCCCCGTTCTATTCCGGAACGTACCAATTCCCCAACACCATCCTTGTCAATAGTCTGGAAGGGGTCATAAGGAAGTATCTTCAGGTCGAGGTACTTAGGTAAAAAACCGCCAATGTCATCACGGCTAAAACCGAAACTCATCTGGGTCAGATCGTTTGTTCCATAACTGAAGAAGTCGGCTACATGTGCCATTAATTCTGCCCTGATAGCAGCTCTCGGTGTTTCTATCATCGTGCCATACAGGTATGGTATTTTTTTCATTTTCATTTTTTCGCATACCTCTTTGTAAACTTTGTCGACTATTACTTTCTGATGTGCCAACTCGTTTATGGTAACAGTAACCGGCACCATGATTTCAGGGAAGGCTTTTTTTCCTTCTTTCAGCATTTCTGCAGTGGCTTCAAAAATTGCCCTCACCTGCATTTCAGTTATTTCAGGATAACTGATGCCAAGTCGTACACCGCGGTGTCCGAGCATCGGGTTATTCTCGTGGAGAGAAAGAACTCTTCTTTTCAGCACACTCATACTGATGGATAACTCTTTACTTAGCTGGTGCAGTTTTTCTGTATCATGCGGAACAAATTCATGTAATGGCGGATCCAGTAACCGGATAGTAACCGGGTGACCCTTCATTATCATCATAGTGTCTTTGATATCTTTCTTTACATATTTATATAATTCATTAAGGGCAGAACGTCTTTCTGCTTCTGTTTTACTTACAATCATTTTACGCAACAGGAATAAAGGTTGTTCACTTCCTTCGCCATAGAACATATGTTCTGTACGGAATAACCCTATGCCTTCAGCACCGAATTTCAACCCCTGTGCAGCATCACCGGGTGTTTCAGCATTGGTGCGTACGCCCAGTACTTTCACTTTATCAACCAGCTTCATCAGTTTATTATAAGATACATTTTTATCAAGATCGATATCGACCAGTGCCATGCTGCCTTCATATACTAATCCTTTGGTGCCGTTCAGGCTTAACCAATCGCCTTCATGAATCAGTGTGCCATCTTTTGCTTTGAATGATTTTGTTTCGGGGTGAATTTCAATATCACCACAACCAACTATACAGCATTTACCCCAACCCCGGGCAACCAGTGCCGCATGAGATGTCATTCCGCCTTTGGTAGTAAGAATAGCCTGTGCTTTATGCATGCCATCTACATCTTCTGGTGAAGTTTCTTCTCTTACCAGGATTACTTTTTCTCCTTTTTGTGCCCATTCCACTGCATCATCCGATGAGAAAACAACCCTTCCTCTTGCACCACCCGGTCCTGCTGGTAATCCCTTGGCAATAGGTTTGGTTATTATTTCCACTTTGGGGTCCAGCATTGGCAACAACAATTCTACCAGCTGATTGGGACCGACCCTCATAATAGCTGTTTTGGTATCAATCAATTTTTCAGCATGCATTTCTGTAGCCATGCGGACAGCGGCAATTCCATTTCGTTTGCCGACACGGCATTGCAGCATATACAGTTTACCTTTTTCAATAGTAAATTCAATATCCTGCATGTCTTTGTAATGCTGTTCTAATCTTTTCTGATAACCGAATAATTCTTTATACAACGAAGGCATTAATTTTTCCAGCGAAGTAAAATGTTTGCTTTGAGCATTCATCGAATATTGATTCACCGGCGCAGGAGTTCTGATGCCGGCTACCACATCTTCGCCTTGTGCATTCACTAAGTATTCACCATAAAATTTATTCTCTCCATTACCGGGATTCCTGGTAAATGCCACCCCGGTACAGCTGTCATTGCCCATATTACCAAATACCATGGCCTGTACATTGACAGCAGTTCCCCACTCATCCGGAATTTTTTCTATACGGCGGTATTCAATGGCTCTCTTTCCATTCCAGCTGCTGAACACAGCACCGATACCCCCCCACATTTGTTGCCAGGGGTCATCCGGAAAATCTGTACCTAGTATTTTTTTAATTGTTTTTTTATAGTCTTTTACCAATTCTTTCAATTCGTCAACAGTCAGGTCGGTATCACTGGCATATCCTTGTTGGTGTTTGATATGTTCCAGTTTTTCGTCCAGTATTTTGCGGATGCCTTTTCCTTGTTTTATTTCAATGCCACCACCTTTTTCCATCACAACATCAGCATACATCATGATCAATCGTCTGTATGCATCATAGGCAAAACGTTCATCACCACTTTGAGCAATCAGTCCTTTAATGGTGTTTTCATTCAACCCTACATTTAATACTGTTTCCATCATACCCGGCATGCTTCGCCTGGCTCCGGAACGGATTGAAACCAGTAACGGATTTGCAGCATCGCCAAACTTTTTGCCGGTGAGTTTTTCCATTTTAACCAACGCTTCTTCCACCTGAACTTTTAAAGCTTTGGGATATGTCTTTTTATTTTTGTAGAAGTAAGTGCAGACTTCAGTCGTAACTGTAAATCCCGGTGGTACTGGTAAACGAAGTTTTGGATGACCTGCCATTTCCGCCAGGTTTGCACCCTTACCACCCAATAAATTTTTCATGGATTCATTACCATCAGCTTTGCCGCCACCGAAAAAGTAGGCATACTTTCCTGCCTTTGTATTTTTTGCCATAAAATGTAGCTTTTGTATCCTGCATAGTTATGGCTTAAAGCATACAATGTTGAAAACACAGGTCAGAGTAACCCTTGATTAATATCAGTCCATTAAAGAAGAAAATCAGGACGATTTATACTCGTAGTAAGGAATATCATCGTGACTGACAGCCTCTTTTTGCTGCCAGTAGGCCATTGTAACAAAATGACCATCTTTTGTTTTCAGCAACCGCCCATAAATTGCATTGATGGTATTGAACGTATAATCAGAAACACCAACCGTAAAGGTTTCTGGTGCCGGAGTAGGTGGGGGAGGTGGAACAGCAACTTCGCCTTCTTTAGGAGCAGGGACAGGTGCCACCTTTGGAGCAGGTGTAGGAACTGATACTACTGTGTAGCCATTATATTCCAGCAATGCTTTCAAAAAAGCAACTCTTTCAGGCTTTACATTTTTCTCTACGATGCCGCATTTAACACCATCGAGTTCTTCATATTCATGATTTTTATTCAGTGCCATAACACAACTAGCTTAAAGATTGTATATAATCATAGATCCAGCTTAATAAACCAATCAATACAATACCGGCGGCGCAGATAATCATCGCCAGTTTAACGGTTGGGTTTACTTTTATTTTTGCTACCGGTTCTTCATTTTTATCCATGAACATAGCTCTCACTACTCTTAAATAATAGTACAATGAAATGATCATGTTCAGCGCAGCGATGATAATAAACCAGTAATTACCTCTTGCACTGCCGGCTGTCAATAAAAATAATTTACCAAAGAATCCTGCTGTTGGTGGAATGCCGGCGAGAGAAAATAATGCCAGTGCCATTATCCAGCAGAGAAAAGGATTTGTTTTGTACAGACCTTTATAGTCGTCCACATTTTCTTTTCCTGTATGGGCTGCGATAACAGAAGCCACACCAAAAGCAGCAAGATTAGAAAAGACATAGATCAGTACAAAGTAAACAACAGAGGTAAGACCCGTAGCATCATTACTGCTGATACCAACAAGTATGAACCCTACTTGAGCAATGGAAGAAAAGGCAAGGAATCGTTTGATATTTTGCTGACGCAATGCAAACAGGTTCCCGATCACCATGGTCGCAATAGCCAGCACCACAATCATGTGATACCAGACATCCTGCATCGGTTGAAATACTTTAAATAACACAGACATGAAAATGAAAGCGATGGCTCCTTTTGAAATAACAGACAGGAAGGAAGTAACTGCGATTGGGGAGCCTTCATACACATCGGCAGTCCATAAATGGAACGGTACGATAGATAATTTGAATGCAAATGCAGTAAAAAGAAATACAAATGACAGTATCTGTAAAGGACTTCCGTCGAGTTGCGCTGTCAATTCTCCGAAACTGATGGTTCCGGTAGCGCCATACAATAAGGAAATGCCAAAGAGTAAAATACCCGATGAAAAAGCGGATGAAAGAATCATTTTCATTGCTCCTTCGGAAGAACGTTTTTTGTCTACATCAAAATTGGCCATCGCTGCCACTGGTATGGTGGCCAGTTCCAGTGCTAAGTAAAATATCAGCAAGTTGCCACTTGATATTAATAAGAACATGCCCAGAACGGCTGACAACATCAGGATAAAAAATTCAGGCAGGTGTTCTGTTTTCTTCAGCCAGTCTGCACAGAGCATGGAAATAAGGTAAATGCCAAGACTTAAGATATTCTTCTGGAATACTATTAGTGGCGAAGTGTGAAACATATCGCCAAACAGGCTGCCTTCTTTATTGAAAAAGAAGC
>CALRVH010000017.1:0-50921 GCA_943371565.1 Chitinophaga pinensis
CGGAGGCGAATAAAAAAATCTTCTTCATGGTTTACAAATTTTAAAAGGATTGTTTTTTTAAAAAATCTATTGAGGCGTTGGCAGGTGCAGAACCTTCTGGTGCTTTCCACACAGTGCCTTTAATAATAATTTGTTTGGTTTGATTGGAATTGTAAGTGATCGTAATACTTTTTTCAAAATATCCTTCTGCAGCAGCATTATAACCAACTTTTATTTTTGCTGTTGCGCCGGGTGCAATTGCTTCACGACTCCATTCAGGGGTTGTACATCCGCAACTTGCATGCACATCGTCCAGTTTCAAAGCTGTTATACCCGTATTAATAATCTCAAAAGTGTAGTAAACAGGCTTACCCTGGGGTATTTTATCGAAATTATGTTCGGTCTCTTTTAACTTCAATATATCCTCCGTGGTAGCCGCAGGAGTAACAGCACCATGGTTATGACCATCTTTATCCGTGTGCTGGGCACTTAAGCCGAGACAGGCAGTAAAAGCAAAAATGGCTAGAATTATTTTCTTCATACAGAATATTTTGAAGACCTCAAATTTAGACAAAAGATGCCATATTACATAGGTGGGTTGCAGGCACTTACACTTATTTTTTCACCTCCACCTTTATACCTTCATTCTGAGGTGTGTAGTGAGGTCATTCTTCCTATTTTTGCTTTATGGAACCAAGCCGGGATTTTGTAGCAGATGCTGAGAAATTATCATTCGACAAGTTCAGAGAAGCTGTGTTGAACGATTTTCGCATGGCCTGTATCAGCCGGGAAACCAGCCTTTTAGGACGAAAGGAAGTACTGGGTGGCAAAGCCAAGTTTGGCATTTTTGGGGATGGAAAAGAGGTAGCCCAGGTGGCAATGGCTAAATTTTTTCAATCCGGTGATTTTCGAAGTGGTTACTACCGTGATCAAACTTTTATGTTCGCCGCAGGCCTTACTACAGCCGAGCAGATTTTTTCACAACTATATGCCAATCCGGATGTAAACATTGAAGGATTTAGCGCCGGCCGCCAAATGAATTGTCATTTTGCTACTAAAATGGTCAATGAAAATGGGGAGTGGTTGGAGCTTAGTGGTCTTAAAAACATTTCCAGTGACATAGCACCTACCGCCGGACAGATGCCAAGAGCTCTTGGACTTGCCTTTGCTTCCAAAGCTTTCCGGAATATAGAACAGCTGCATACATTTAAGAATCTGTCAGATAATGGTAATGAAGTTTGTTTTGCAACAATAGGCGATGCTTCTACCAGCGAAGGACATTTTTGGGAAACTATAAATGCAGCCGGGGTGTTGCAAGTTCCCTTGGCGGTTTTTGTTTGGGATGATGGCTATGGTATTTCTGTTCCCAAAAAATACCAGACCACCAAGGCCTCTGTTTCCGATGCACTTAGTGGTATGCAAAAAAATGATGACACCAACGGTCTAAACATTTATAAAGTAAAGGGCTGGGACTATGCCGGTATGTGTGAAGTGTTTGAAGAAGGAATAAGGGTGGCAAGAGAAACACATACTCCGGTATTATTTCATGTAGAAGAAATAACACAGCCACAAGGTCATTCTACTTCGGGCAGTCATGAAAGATATAAAAGCCCGGAACGTTTAGAATGGGAGAGAGAATGGGATGGGATCAAAAAAATGAAAGAATGGCTTATCGAAAATGCTCTTGCCGAAGAAAAGGAACTGGACGAAATAGCAGAGAAAGCAAAAGAACATGTGCGGGATAGTAAAACAGCCGCCTGGGAAAAATTCATAACACCCGTAAAGAACCAGGTAGCAAGGGCTACTGATCTTATTCATTCGATGGCGAATGCTATTCCGGAGCATACAGCTGCTTTGCAAAAAATGGCGGTAGAATTATCCGCCAGCCGGGAGCCATTGCGGAGAGATGTTTTAAAAGCACTCAATGCTGCATTGGATATGGTTGGCAATGCGGATGCAGCCTACTGGACAAGAGATTATTATAATGACTTGCAAGCCGAGAATAAAAAATTATACAATACGCATTTATATAACGAAGGACCAAAGAGTGCATTGAAAGTAGATGAGGTAAAAGCTATTTTTGCCAATGATGCACCGTCACTGAATGGCTTTGAGATATTGAATAGATTTTTCGATGAATTATTTACTACCAATCCAAAAATGGTAGCTTTTGGTGAAGATTTGGGTTATATAGGAGATGTGAACCAGGGCTTCAGTGGTTTACAACAAAAGCATGGCAATCAAAGAATATTCGATACTGGTATCCGTGAGCTGACTATTATGGGGCAGGCCATCGGCCTCGCAGTACGGGGTTTGCGTCCTATTGCTGAAATTCAGTATCTCGACTATCTTTTATACGGATTACAACCGTTGAGTGATGATGTGGCTACACTGCATTACAGAACGGCGGGTCAGCAAAGTTGCCCGGTTATCATCCGTACAAGAGGACATCGGTTAGAAGGTATCTGGCACAGCGGCTCGCCAATGGGTATGGTCATCAATGCACTTCGTGGAATGTATGTATGTGTACCCAGAAATATGACACAGGCTGCCGGTATGTACAATACGTTGCTCCGCAGCAATGATCCGGCATTGGTAGTTGAATGCCTGAACGGTTATCGCCTCAAAGAAAAATTACCATCCAACCTGTTAGAATTTACAGTGCCACTCGGAGTGCCGGAAGTATTAAAAGAAGGAACGGATATAACGATAGTTTCTTATGGTTCTACTTTACGCATCATACAGGATGCAGTGAATATGCTGGAAGCACAAGGCATCAGTTGTGAAATTGTAGATGTACAGACTCTTTTACCTTTTGATCTTGATTATAAAATTCTTGAGTCTCTCAAAAAGACCAACCGAATTGTTTTTGTCGATGAAGATGTTCCCGGTGGTGCGGCCGCCTATATGTTCAATAAGGTAATGGAAGAGCAAGGCGGTTATAAATACCTGGACGTTGCTCCCAGAACTATTACGGCCAAAGCTCACCGCCCTGCCTATGGTAGCGATGGTGATTATTTCAGCAAACCTAATGCTGAAGAAATTGAAGCGGTGATAAAGCAGATGATGGCAGAATAACCCAAGAGTTTTTTATGCTAACAGAAAAGGAAAAGAAAAGTCTTGTAAGGATAACGGATGACCTGGCTATGCCAAGATGGAAATACCTCTTAGTTTATGGATTGACATTCGGGATTTTGCTGGCAATAATTTCCTCAATTACTGATGTGTTAATAGTGGGGGTGCCAGTTTCAGAAATATTCCGAAAACGGATATGGGTAAACCTGGCTATGGCTCCTTTTGCCGGTTTTTTATTTGGATGGATTATGCGGTGGCTTTCTGTAAAGCAATACATTAAACTCAAACAGAAAGAATCTATTCCTTAATCAAAAATAGTAGTATCTTTTAATGCAATTATTCAACCATTCACTAAAAACATTATTACTATGGCTATTGTAAAAGTTATTGAAGTAATAGCTTCTTCTGAAAAAAGTTTCGATGATGCCGTAAAACAGGCAGTTAAAGAAACCTCTAAAACCATCCGCAATATTGACTCCGTGTGGGTAAAAGATATGAAAGCACATGTGAAGGATGGAAAAATAAAATCCTACGGTGTTATTTGCAAAGTGTCCTTCCGGCTTGATAAGGATAAAAAAGACAAAGAAGAAAAATAAACAACGATTCCTGCTAAAAAACTGTAACCCGTTTTGTATAGAACGGGTTATTTAATTTTGATGCACCATGCCAACCCATTTCCTGTATATCATCGACATACTCGGCACTATCTCTTTTGCTGTGTCCGGAGCCTTCCTGGCAATGGAAAAGAAGCTGGATCCTTTTGGTGTATTGGTGCTTGCTTTTGTAACTGCTATCGGGGGTGGCACACTCAGGGATATGATGATTGGCAATCTGCCTGTAAGCTGGCTCACTAATTCTACGGCCACGATAGTCATATTTTCTTCCGCTATTGTCACTATGTTTTTTGGCCGCTACCTCAAACAACTGACGACCACCTTGTTTTTGTTTGATGCTTTAGGATTAGGATTATTCACGGTTGTAGGAATTAAACTGGGAATTGAAAAGGATTTCAGTATTGGCGTTTGTATCACTCTGGGCACCATTACGGCTTGCTTTGGCGGTGTAGTAAGAGATGTGTTGCTGAACAATATTCCCTTATTATTCAGAAAAGAAATTTATGCGCTGGCTTGTATCGCCGGCGGCATTGTTTATTTCCTTCTTCGTCAATTGAATATGGATGCTGATGTGGTTACTATTATTTCTATTCTTATCATCTTTATCATTCGAATCGTAGCAGTCCGCTATAAAATATCATTACCTCAATTCTATAATTCAACTACAAGATGAAACTGACACTCTATCAAATCGACGCATTTACTGATAAGCTCTTTTGCGGCAACCCCGCAGCGGTAATGCCATTGAAAAAATGGATAGACGACCAACTGATGCAACAACTGGCCATGGAAAATAACCTGGCAGAAACGGCTTTCTTTGTTCCGTCCAAAACCAAAGGAGTTGATTTTGACATCCGCTGGTTTACTCCTGCACTGGAAATCAATCTTTGTGGACATGCTACACTGGCTTCTGCCTATGTCGTTTTTGAAATACTCAAAACAAAAAAGAAAAAAGTAGTCTTCAGTTCAAAGAGCGGTTTACTAATCGTTTACAAAAAGAAAGAGCAATTGCATATGGATTTCCCATCCTGGCCGCCAGCAAGAATAGCGGAATACCCGGATGAATTGCTTACTTCGTTAGGTAGCCCTGAAATAGCTGGTGTGTATGCAAACAGAGAATACCTGGTTGAATTGATGAATGAAGAGGCGGTGAAAAAATGTAACCCTGATTTTTCACTCATGAAGAAAGCAGGTAAAATGGTTATCATTACTGCTCCCGGTAAGGAAGTTGATTTTGTTTCTAGATTCTTTGCACCCACAGCTGGTATTGATGAAGATCCGGTAACTGGTTCAGCACATTCACAACTAATTCCTTTTTGGAGTGAGAAGTTAGGGAAAACAAAAATGATGGCCGAACAACTTTCACGTCGGGGAGGCAATGTTTATTGCGAACAGAATGGAGAGAGGGTGATAATGGGAGGTACATGTGTGTTTTATATGAAAGGGACGATAGAAATACAGTAACTTTAGCCAAACAAATACTATGTCAAAATTCCCATTTACATTATTAGCAGACGAACAAATCATTGACACCTGGACATTGCTCTATATCCCGCCCGGTGGTGGAAAATATAATGGTAAACTAACCATTACTAATAAAAGATTATTGTACGACGCCAAGTATGATGTTTCAGCAAAAGGATTGCTTTCCGAAGCTATGTTTATAAAATGGGGAAGCGAAGGTTATCTTGAAATAAGCAAGGCTGACATAACTGATGTGCAGGTAGAGAAAAGCTTTTTAGCCAAGAAAGCCATACTCACTTTAAGCGATGGGTCAAAGCATATCTTTAATTATGGGGCAATGAATATTGATAAGGTGGTCGTTGCCATTAATGCGAGGTAGAATATTAATCCAAAAATCTTTCTCTCAGTTCCGGTGTGGGTACCATGCAGCTTTCTTTTTTGCCAAACCACTTATAGCGGTTACGGGCAACTATATTATAGATAAAATCCCTGATGAATTTCGGGATGATTATCAGTCCATAAAATAATTTCCATCCACCATCCAGGTGTTTGCAAATTCGGATAGCAGCCGATGATTGTGTCCATGCTTTCCCATGGTCAATAAAAACGACAGAGCTGAGTGATGAAGGGTTGATGTTGTGTTGCGGTAATAATTTATTGGCTGCTTCTCCCTGCAGGGGTGCAAATTTTAATTTCTTTTTACGATCCCGTTTAATTGCGAAATTTACCCAGAAGCTGCAAAAATTACAAACCCCGTCAAAAAGAATAACCGGTTGATTTACCATTACCGGCAAAGGTAATGTTGGTTTTTTCTAAATTATTTGTAATTTCTACCGGGTTTGTTACAATTAACCATTTAGATATGAAAAAATTATTCCCTCCCCGCTTGATTACTTGTCTTTTGTTATTGCTGGTTGTCTTTTTACAACCGAATATTCAATGCAGTAATAAAAAATCTTCCAATACCGGGGGTGCTAACAGCACTAACCCAATTTATGCCAAAGACCCTAATGCCGGTATCCAATGGTCGTTATCTGCACCAGATCAGATAATTGCATCTGACATAAAAATGCAACCCACCGCCAAAGAAGTGTCTGATGCCGATATGAACTATCTGGAAAAAGCAGATATGCAGGGCGGTGAGTATGTTTTTGCAGCAGCGGCATCAGCAGTGGAAAAACTGGAACCGGGCAGTTTTGTTTTCTTCCGTAATCACTCGGTAAGAAAAATCATTTCCGCTGCGAGAAAAGATGGCAAAGTGGTAGTGCAAACAGAGAAATGCAAATTCACCGATGTATTTTCCGATGCACATCTGCATTTTAAAGAACATTACGACTGGAAAGATAACAGTAACGCTATTTTGAATAAGTTTAATGTCTCTTTTGGTAATACTGCTTTTGCGCAGGGAGGTGCTGATGGATCTGTTACGCAGAATCTGACGTATGAAGGAGACCTGGCCGGTTATCATATCTCTATCACCCTGACACCCGAAGGCGGACGCAAACTTAATTATGAGATTGTGATGAGCCGGCAAAATGCAGGACAGGCTAATGTAACTTTCAGGGGACACATCAGCGACTATGATAATGAAACAGAATTAACAGTGGTTAATTCTGAACTACAATTGTTCCGTTCGCAGAACCAGAACCTGCATGGTGAAGTGGAAGTTTTGTTTGCGGCTGTGGAATTGGGTGAAGAAGGTGAACTGATTAATATTCCCTGTACGATGTTTGAAAGACCGATACTGATTGGTGGTATCCCTTTTATGTTTAAGACAAAAGCGAACGTAAAAATATTTCCTTATATACAGGAGAATGCCAGCAGCCAGGGTAATTTCAAATTCACCTATGACAGTAATATCGGATTTCAGTACAGTGGCAATGCTGTAAATGCAGAAGGAAATGTGGCTTCCAATACGATGGAAGTGATCGGTGAAACATTGTCGGCATCTATGATGGGTAATGGCCTGGGAATGGGAGTAGAGTTTCCCCGTTTTGAAATTGCCTCATTGGGCGAAATTGTAGTTCCTTATTTTTTAATGAATACAGCCGTGGATACACAGGTTGATACTTATGCGCCCTGCCAGATGGGAAATATGCGTTGCAAACTGGTAGCCGGTTTATCACTTAGTTTTTTTGGTGCTGAATACAGTGCTGAAAGAGAATTATGGAAAGCACATAAACGTTGGGAAAGACCGGGTGGCCGTTGTCCGCCGGAAGAAGAGTAACTGATTGTTATAAAATTTAGCTTTATGAAAAGAGGTTTCTTTTTATCAATGTTGCTGCTGCTTTTATGTGGGGTTGCTATGGCGCAAGGTAAATATGCAGGAACTAAAAAATCATTGATCGGTAAAACGTATACAGAAATGCCGAAGTTACCCGGGCTAAAGGGTTGGGAATTCCTGGAAGGAAGTATGCTCAACTATATTACCGATCCTGAACGTATTACTGTCGATATTTATAAAAGAGGTACTGACAGGATCATAATTGGTAGTATCATGGAAGATACCGCCACGGGTATTTATAAAATAATTGATGTAGTAGAAATAAAAGGAGTGATGAGAGGCTGGTCAATTCGCACCGGAAGTTGCCGGCAAAATAAGCAAGCAAACACTTATATCATCGCATGGGGCAAAGATGTAAATGCGGAATTTATGAAACTGATCAAGAGTGCCTGGAAATTCAATCCCGATAAAAGACGATTTGAAGTGATGCCGGTAAAAGGGATTGATTGTGAGAATATAGGTTGCTGATAAAATTTTTTCCAATGAAAACTAAACAACTAAAAAAAAATTGGCTTGTAACGGTCCTGCTGACATCTGCAGTTACTACTTGTTTTGCACAAAACCCTCCGGACACAGCCTGGGGAAGCTGGCCACAGCAGGAATATTATACGTCTATTTTGGATGCACCGGTTGTAACAGGGGCGACTACCGCTGTTACCATTACACCTACCGGTCAGAAATTATGCTTTGACAAACGGGTCAACATAAAATCATTGCTCAGTACTGGCCCGGTTGAGCAGTGCATATACCTGAACACCAAAGAAGGGTATGTGGGTATTTTGCCACCAACAAGAACAGGCGGCGATTTATGTACCATTAAAACTGAAGATGAAAAATTCAACTTCTTAGTGATTGGGTTAAAAGGAAATGCTTATACCTTCAAAAACACCAGGAAGAACGGAAGCATTGAACACCTGGTGTCTACAGGTAATACACAAACACACCAGTTAAATATGCCTTCCAATAGTGTACAAACTATTCACAAGAAAACAGAACGAAGGGGATACTGCGGCGATAAAATAAAAACATGGGCCTATAAGCATGATAATCCTTCCAGCCCTGTGTATTTTATTTTTGGAAAAACATTTCCTGCTGAAATCAATGTTAGCAGCAGTAAATATATAGGGTACTCCGGGGTTGGTTACCAGTTTACTGACAAGGGGTTATATATTATTATGGAAATGGAGAGCAGCAGCTTTGGTTGTAAAATAACTGAGCTTGAAGAGGTTAGTATTTGTTTTGACCCGGCGCCATTCAAAATAGCAGAAGATGAATTTTATACCAATGCATTATTAAGCCTGCAACGGGAACGGGATAAAATTGCAGCCGATGAAGCTAAGATCGGCAGCAGCGATTGCTCATCGCAGCAAATGGCTGTAATTAATTTTAGAAAAGAGCAACTAAGGTTGCAGGGGGTGCGGCTCAATACCCGTCAACAGGGAAACACTTACCAGAATTTATCTACCCAACAGGCAATGGGGCAAATGTTAGACCATGTGGCTATTACCAAACAAACCATACTGGAAAATGAAGTAAAAATATGCCAGGCAGAAAGAAGAGCAGAACGGGCGAGTAGTGAAACCAGCCGGCAACGATACCAGCAACGTATTTCCTGCCTGCAAAGCCAAAATGGGCAATTGCAGAACCTGGAAGTGCAATTAAAGGCATTGGATATTCAGTATGCCAGTGAGCCGGGAAAAGCATTTGCTGAAAAGTCGAAAAAGTTTATGCAGGGATTACCGAGGGGATGTAATTAGTAATATAATTTATTCAACCCTTTATCCCATATTATGAAACACTTTCTGCACATCTTAATCCTGTTCTAATTTATCAATCAGCTTGCTTACATCAGCTGCCTGTTCATCATTCAATGGAACAGTTACTGTAAGTACTAACTCTAATTCAGCCGTGATAGAGACAATGCCTTTATCTTCTAATGCTTTTTGCATATTGCCACAATCTTAATGCAGTCGAAATGCAGATCCAGCCTTTCAAATTTTATTTGGATTTATACAGATCATTCCTACCTTTAAGAAGGGCATCAGCATAAATTCAATTACTGTTCCTTTTATATCGCCAGGGACATGGAGGTGGTGAAGACGCAGGAAAAGGTAAGAGCCATATTTATAGTTTAACATACTAAAATATATAACCATGAAACCTTTTCTTTCTGTTATCCTTTTCTTCCCGCTGCTGGCCCTGGCCGGCCCCGGGAAAAAGAAAACACCTGTTGCCGATAATGCTGTAGCCGGCAAGATCCTTTTTTCGGGGACACCCTTTAACGGGAGTTCGTCTGCCGGTAAAACAAGCTTTACTTCCACCGAGTATATTTATGGAAGGCTTGAAGTGTCGGGCAGTACGATCAAAGACGCATTTAAACTCAGAGAATTTAAAGGTCATTATTTCCTCGTATGCGATTTAGAGGTCCTGAAGGATGGTCAGCCTGTAGGATATCATATATACAAGAATAATTATTTCCTGGTTCCGAATGAAAACCTGGACAAAAATTGGGTCAACTTCGACATACTCCCGGATCCCTCGCAGCCTAGTAGTTTATTCTCCATGACGGATGATTTTACTGCAGGATATGGGTATACCCCTTTATATAATATGATTAACCCGGATTATTTCCCATCAGGTGGAAATTATAACATCAATGTTAAATTCTTTTCAAGAACCCTTGATGCTTATGACCGTGAAGAAGATGCAGAAAAATGGCCCTTCATCAATGAAGGTTTCGAATTTACATTGCGTGAGGCAGATATCGCAACATTGAGGAAAAATGGTAAGGCCAGTTGGAATCTCATGGCGGAAAATGCTTTTCGCCTTGATAAGCTGCCGGCAGTTTTTTCCAATCCTGGTAAACTCACCGATCCGAATGCCACTACAGCAAAGGTCGCTGCCATCCTGAAAAGAGATCTGCCCGGGCGGGCCATCATCAAATTTGTCGCGGAGCAGTATAGCGGTGCACTATGGAGTATTGCCAAGGATGATTATGGATTACCCACTTACAAATATTTCAATCCCCATATCTGGATGGCATACAAAGCTGATGGAAAATGTTTTGTGGGGTATGTTACGCTGCGGCAGGTCTACTCGGGTGGAGGGACGTATGGCCCATTGCAAGTGGCCTGGACTTCTACCAAAGATGATAGGGTGATTGACTGCGTGAAAGTGAAATAGGTCTCAATCAATAATGCTTTTTTACTGATTGTAATGAATACCAAAAGGGCTTGCAGAAAATCTGAATCAGAAGATAACAAGGATACTAAAAAATTAGCTAAGGGTTAAGAGCTTATTAGTTTAATGCCTTTAGCTATTGTTCAATACGCATTCACATGGAATCAACCCATATTATGAAACACCTTCTGCACATCTTCATCTTGTTCTAATTTATCAATCAGCTTGCTTACATCAGCTGCCTGTTCATCATTCAATGGAACAGTTACTGTAGGTATCCATTCTAATTCAGCAGTGATAGGAACGATGCCTTTATCTTCTAATGCTTTTTGCATGTTGCCAAAATCGGTAAAGCCGCAACGAACGACTAATATATCTTCTCCGTTTTCACCGGTGCCCTCACCGAGTTCTTCTAAACCAAAATCGATCAGCTCTAATTCCATATCTTCTGCATTCAATCCTTCGGGTTTCAATTTGAACACCCCCATTTTTTTAAATTGAAAAGATACACTGCCGCTATTGCCCATGGTGCCATGTCCTTTTGTAAAACATGATTTTACATTGGCCACTGTTCTTACATGGTTATCGGTTGCTGTCTCCACTAATATGGCTACGCCATGGGGTGCATATCCTTCATACAATATCTCATCATAGTTCACTAATTCTTTTCCCTGTGCTCTTTTAATAGCAGCTTCTACACGGTCCTTCGGCATACCCACACTGCGGGCATTCTGAAAACAACGGCGAAGGGCGGCATTATCTTTCGGATCAGGGCCACCGGCTTTTACAGCAATAATTATCTCTTTACCAATACGGGTAAAGTTCTTTGCCATTTTATCCCAGCGGGCAAACATCGAGGATTTACGTACTTCAAAAATTCTTCCCATGATAGTAGTTAATAGGGGATTAGTTAATTAGGTTAACCGGGCTGCAAATCTAAGGTAATGGTCGTAAATGAAAAACCGTCTCGCCTTAGGCGAGACGGTTTTTCATTAATTATATTATCAGTTAGGCTTTATCTTCTGACCTGCCTAATTTGCTTCCATATAACACTACATGAAAAGCAGCTAGAACGAGAGAAATATAAAATAATGTTTTGTCAGCGTCAAAGCCAACTGAATTTTGATGCAGGTAGCCTACGATAGCTAAAAGACCAGCCAGTGCTATGCCGGTAATCCTGGCCATTTTCATTCCTTTTCTTTTGTCAGTTCCATTACCCAGGTGGCTGTTTTTAGCACCATAAACCAGGTAAATATCAAGGCCAATCAGCATCCACACCAATAAGCGTATCCAGGTATCCATTGGCAGGAACACCATCATGAAAAGACAGGTGGCAACTCCCAAAATTGGAACCAAAGGAACCATCGGTGTTTTAAATGCTCTTGGCAAATCTGGCATTTTCTTACGCATTACCCATACACCAATACACACTAATATAAAGGCAAACAAAGTGCCGATACTGGTCATTTCTCCTACTACTCTTGCTGGTACAAAGGCTGCAAAAGCACTGACAAACAACATGAACAGAAAATTATTCTTTGCCGGTGTCTGTGTCTTCGGATTTACGGCAGAGAATATTTTCGGAATCAACCCGTCTTTACTCATACTATAAAAGACACGACTTTGTCCCATCAGCATTACTAATATTACAGAAGCGTATCCAAACAAAATAGCGACTACAATGGCACGGTTCAGCCACGGATAATCTGGTTTAATGACACCTGCTGCATCAGCTGTACCCATATGGTCTATTGCTACAGCCACTGGTGCAATACCATCTTTACCTGCAAACGTTGTATAACTGGTAACGCCGGTCATTACATGTGCAAAAAGTATATATAGTATGGTACAGATAAGCAAAGAGCCTAAAATACCAATTGGCATATCTTTTTTTGGATTCTTGGCCTCCTGGGCCGCCGTACTTACCGCATCAAACCCGATATAAGCGAAAAAAACGATGGCTGCAGCTCGAATAATACCGCTAAATCCAAAGTCACCAAACTTGCCGGTATTATCCGGAATATATGGATCGTAGTTGTCGTTATTGATATACTGCCATCCAAGGATAATGAAAGTGAGTACCACAGCTATTTTTATCACCACGATGATGCTGTTTACAAAGGCACTTTCTTTTGTTCCTCTTATCAGCAGTAAACTCATCAATACAATAATAAATACAGCCGGAAGGTTGATAATACCACCATCCCAGGGACCAGCAATTAATTCTGTGGGTAATGTTATTCCAAATCCATCCAGGAATTTAACAAGATAGCGACTCCAACTAATCCCCACAGTTGCAGCACCTACTGCATATTCCAATACAAGGTCCCAGCCAATGATCCAGGCCATGAATTCTCCCATCGTGGCATATGAATAAGTATATGCACTTCCCGCAACCGGGATCATAGAGGCAAACTCAGCATAACATAAACCTGCAAACAAACAACCCAATCCTGCTACTACAAATGATAGGGTGATGGCTGGTCCTGCATGATTGGCCGCAGCCATACCGGTGATGGAAAACAAACCTGCACCAATGATGGCACCAATACCGAGGGCAATCAAACCCCTTGATCCCAATGTCTTTTTCAGCGTATGCGTTCCTGTTTCGGCTGCTTCGTTCATTAAAGCATCCATCGGTTTTCTGACAAATAAACTCATAAGTTGGTTTTATTTAAGTGACTAAGTTAAGGAGAACAAACTAAGTTTTATTCTTTTACCGCTTTCTGTCTTGATACAGCAAAATAATACAATGGAATGCCTGCCAAAACGATTATTAGTCCTGGCCAGGTAAATTCTGGCTTATAAATGATAAGTAATATGCAAAATGCCATCCCCATTAAAATATAGATGATGGGCAGTACCGGGTAGCCAAATGCTTTGTAAGGCCGATCCGCATCTGGTCTTTTTTTGCGAAGAATAAAAATACCGATAATGGTGAGCACATAGAACAATACCACTACGAAAGAGATCATATCCAGTAATTGGCCGTATTTACCACTCAAGCTCCAGGCACAGGCCACAATGCATTGTATCCATAAGGCATATTGAGGCACCGCATTTTTATTTAGCTCACCTGCTTTTTTAAAGAAGAGGCCATCTCTTGCCATGGTATAATACACTCTTGCACCCGCAAGTATCAAACCGTTATTACAGCCAAACGTAGAAACCATGATCAATGCTGCAATCATATAGGTGCCAAAGTCGGGAAATATAGTATTAGCCGCAGCTACCGCCACCCGGTCATCTTTTGCAAATGCCAGTTCATTTAATGGCAACACATTTAAGTACATCAGGTTGGCGGCTACATAAATGATGGTAACTATTAATGTTCCCAGAAATAAACTCAAGCCAACATTTCTTTTCGGATTTTTCATTTCGCCGGCAATGAAGGTTACATTATTCCATGCGTCACTGCTGAAAATGGAGCCCACCATGGCAGCCGCAATGGCTCCCATTAATGCTGCTCCGCCGATTCCTGTAGCTGTGATTGCTCCTGCTTCATCTTTTACCACACGGGTGGCGTCAAATCCAGTGCTCCAGTTCTCAGCCCAAAAACTATTTTTTACCAAAAGAAAACCAAATAATATCAATCCAAATAATGCCAGCAGTTTGGCAGAGGTAAATAGAGTCTGAATAAATTTTCCTTCTTTAACCCCTTTTGAATTTACAAAAGTCAATAAGCAAATGATGACAATTGCTACCAATTGCCCCGAGTAAACTTTTATAATGCCTGCATCAAACAAAAAATAATTATTGCCGAGTTCCGGTACCATGTAAGCCAGGAATTTTGAAAAAGCAACTCCAACCGCTGCGATCGTTGCCGTTTGTATGACGGCGAAAAAACTCCAGCCGTATAGAAATCCCATCAACGGATTATAGGCTTCTTTCAGGTAAACATATTGTCCGCCTGCTTTGGGATACATGCCACTTAGTTCACCATAACTCATGGCAGCAGTAATCGTCATAAACCCGGTAATAACCCACACAGCAATAAGCCAACCGGCACTGCCCACATTGCGGGTAATGTCTGCACTAACGATAAAAATTCCTGAGCCAATCATTGAGCCAGCCACAATCATGGTTGCATCAAAAAGGCCGAGTGATTGTTTAAATCCCGTTTGTTGTTCAGACATGTTGTTGGTTTTGGTGGAGCAGTTGATTTAAGCAAATGGGAAAATACAGATTTCCGGTAAAAAGGCTTAAAAAGAATTATAAACGGCTTAGGCTTAACAGATTTCCGGGATTGGCTGTAAACCTTTAGTTTTGAAACCTTACTGTTCATAATATGAATAAACGAAAAGCCGGACTGCTTGCCCTTCTGTTATTTACAGTAGTTGCTATTATCCATTTCATGGATGGACAGGGGTGGGCTTCTTTTTCAGACCAGGCATTAATGGCCAGCCGATGGGTCTTTGTTGCCAGCCTTGTTTTATTTGCTATCTATAAAAAATCATTAACCACCTGGATATTGGTGGCCATGGCCATAGGCGTTGAGATCGGTATAGATTTTCCTAAAGGTTCGCAGGACCTGAAATTTCTGAGCACTATTTTCCTTCGATTAGTAAAAACAATTGTGGCTCCGTTGCTTTTTGCAACACTGGTCGTTGGTATTGCCAGTCATGCCAACCTCAAGCAGGTAGGTCGTATGGGCTGGAAGTCACTTGTATATTTTGAAGTGGTAACAACTATTGCATTGGTTATTGGATTGGCAGCAATCAATTTAACCGGTGCCGGAAAAGGAATAAATATCCCCCAGGAATTATTAAAAGAATTACCACGGTCTTCGGAAAGGCAGTTACAAACGAAAGTGATTACCGTATTGGATAGTGCCGGAATGCAGATACCAGAAGGTCTTTTAAATAAGTTGCCGGATTCACCGCCGAAAGGCTGGCAAGATCATATCATTGATATTTTCCCGGAGAATATTATTAAATCAATTTATGAAGGCAATGTGTTGCCCATAGTTTTTTTCAGTGTGATATTTGGAATTGCCCTTGCCTTGTTGAATGAAAAGAAGAAAAAACCGATGCTGGATTTTGCAGAAAGCCTGGCAGAAACGATGTTCAAGTTCACTAATATCATCATGTACTTCGCTCCGTTTGGGGTAGGTGCAGCCATTGCGGTCACGGTCGGGCACCTGGGTGTTGATATATTAAAAAACCTGGCATTGCTTCTTATCACCTTGTATCTCGCATTGATAGCTTTTATATTATTAGTATTGTTACCGGTTGCTATATGGGTGGCAAAAATCCCCATCAGAAAATTCATACAAGCCATCAGGGAGCCGGTGTCCATTGCATTTGCCACCACCAGTTCGGATTCGGCTTTACCCAAAGCCCTGGAGAATATGGAAAAATTTGGTGTGCCAAGAAAGATCGTTTCGTTTGTAATTCCAACAGGCTACACATTTAATCTGGATGGAACAACCTTGTATTTATCACTGGCCTCGGTGTTTGTAGCACAGGCAGCCGGTATCGATTTATCTTTTGGCGAACAATTGATGATTGGTCTTACACTGATGCTGACAAGTAAAGGAGTAGCTGCAGTGCCACGGGCATCATTAGTAATATTGATTGCTACGGCCGCTACTTTCCATTTTCCACTCTGGCCTATTATGGCAATTTATGGAATAGATGAACTGATGGATATGGCCCGTACATCGGTAAATGTAATTGGCAACACATTGGCCAGTTGTGTAATCGCCAGGTGGGAAGGTGAATTTGATGATGAAAAAGCACTGGCATTCAGCGAAGCAAAGGCTGATGCTATAATTGATTAACTAAAGAATTAAAGAGACAACACATGGAGTTGATGTATTTGTTGGATAGTTTCCATTGGACGAATTTGTTGCAGCCACAATGGTATGTAGAGAATGGAGGACTATGGTTATTATTATTTGTCGTATTTGCGGAAACAGGACTCTTCGTAGGTTTTTTTCTTCCCGGCGATTCGCTGCTGTTTGTTACCGGAATATTTGCACATGAAATAACGACGAAAAGCGGCGAGATAAAACCCGGTCTTGGTTACCAGGTGTTGCAGCATTTTGGTTTTAATTATCCTTATTCATATTGGTTTGATCTGATATTGCTGGTAGGATTAATTTCTGTTTGTGGTATTGCCGGCAATGCGGTTGGGTATTGGACAGGCCGGAAAGTTGGCCCTGCCATGTACAATTGGCGTGACCGGTTTTTATTCAAGAAAAAATACCTGCACCAGGCACATGATTTTTATGAAAAGCATGGTGGCCTTGCAGTGATTGGGGCAAGATTTCTTCCTTTCATCAGAACGTTTGCACCTATTGTGGCCGGCATAGTAAAAATGGACAGAAAGAAATTTTTCTTTTTTAATGTGGTCGGTTCTATCGCATGGGTAACTTCAATGGTGTTGGGTGGTTTCTTTTTGCAGAAATGGATATTGCACCAGTTTGGTTTTGATTTAAAAGAACACCTGGAAATAATTGTATTGGGAATTGTATTGGTGACTACGGCTCCCGTAATCATTTCAATGATAACCGGCAAGAAAAAGAAACCGACAGATACACCACCATCTGTTAATAGTTCAAACCAGCTGTAATTTATGAATCAGCAAAAACCAGCTTCTATTTTTCACATAGCTGTTATAGTTGCGGCGCTTGGCTATTTTGTTGATATCTACGACCTCTTATTATTTACTATTGTAAGAGAACCTAGTCTTGCAGCTCTCGGTGTTGACCTCACTGTAAAACAGGATGTAATAGCCGCAAGCACCAAAGTTATCAACTGGCAAATGTGGGGTTTATTGATTGGCGGGATCATCTGGGGTGTAATGGGTGATAAGAAAGGAAGATTAAGTGTGCTGTTCGGGTCGATCATTCTTTATTCTGTCGCTAATTTTTTTACCGGGTTTGTACAAAGTGTAGAGCAGTATGCGTATGCAAGATTTGCAGCCGGTATAGGCCTTGCAGGAGAATTGGGAGCAGGTATTACATTAGTAAGTGAACTGCTGCCTAAAAACAAAAGAGGTGTTGGTACTTCCCTGGTAGCTGGTATCGGTTTGTTTGGTGCGGTGGCTGCCTATTTCACTTTTAAGTTTACGGATAATGATTGGCGTCTGTGTTATAAGATTGGTGCAGGTATGGGTGTCCTGTTATTATTTCTGCGGATCAGTGTAGCAGAAAGCGGCATGTTTAACCAGGTAAAGCAACAGAATGTTTCAAGGGGTAACCTGCTGATGTTCTTTAATAATAGTAAAAGGTTTAAGAAATATATCCTGGCAATATTGATAGGGATGCCTACCTGGTTTGTTATTGGCATATTAGTGAACCTGAGTAATCGCTTTGCCACTGAATTCTATGGAAAAAATGAAATTGAATCCGGCCGTGCTATCATGTATGCGTATGCCGCTATTGCAATCGGTGATATATTAGTTGGTTTTGTAAGCCAGTATTTCAAAAGCAGGAAAAAAGCATTGTACCTGTTTTATTTCTTTGCCATTGTTTCCGGTATTTATTTCTTCAGTGGAAATATTCAGAATGACACCTCCATGTACATAGCATGTGCTGCGTTGGGTTTTAGCACAGGATTCTGGGCCATATTTGTAACAATGGGCGCCGAGCAATTTGGTACTAATCTCCGTGCCACTGCAGCTACTACAATTCCCAATTTTGTGAGAGGTTCCTTGCCTCTGATAAATCTTATGTTTGTAGGATTGTTTCAGCAAAATATTGGCTGGTCGTTTGTAAAAAGTGCTATGATAACTGGTATAATTGTAATGGCGATAACAATGGTAGCAGCGTATTTTACAGAAGAGACTTTTCATAAAGACCTGAACTATACCGAGCCGGAAGATATAATGCCTTAAATAAAATTGTGGCCAAATTCCTCATCATACGTTTTTCATCGATCGGTGATATTGTACTCACCACACCGGTTATCCGCTGCCTGAAGAAACAGGTGCAGGAGGCGGAGATACATTTCCTGGTCAAAGACTCTTTCCGTTCCATTGTTCAGCACAATCCGTATATAGACAAAGTTTATGTGTTGGCTCATAGCTGGGAACTGATGATCGAAGAGTTAAAAGCGGAAGGATATGATTATATTATAGACCTTCATCATAATACCAAGACACTCCGGGTTAAGAACGCATTGAAGAAAAAATCTTTTTCTTTCTACAAACTCAATATTCAAAAATATTTTTATACCGCCCTGAAAATAAATATGCTGCCTGATGTGCATATTGTTGACAGGTATTTAAAAACGGTAGCCTCATTTGGGGTGAAGAATGATGGGGCCGGGTTGGATTATTTTATTGCTCCACAGGAGGAAATAAAAAAGCAGGATATTCCTGCCTCTCATACTGCCGGTTATATTGCCTGTGTAATAGGTGCTGCACACGGAACAAAGCGGTGGCCAATTCATAAATGGAAAGAATTTTGTACAAGAATGAACCACCCGATCATTCTATTAGGCGGGCCAGAAGACAGGGTGAATGGATATGAGATAGCAGCAGTTGACACAGTGAAAGTGTACAATGCCTGTGGCAAGTTTAAACTCAATGAAAGTGCTGACCTGGTCAAAAAAGCTAAACTGGTTATCACTAATGATACAGGGTTGATGCATATCGCTGCTGCATTTAAGCGGCCGATTATTTCTCTCTGGGGCAATACGGTGCCAGCGTTTGGTATGTATCCTTATTATGGCGATGCACCGGTATCAGATGTGATCATGCAAACCAATAAACTTATTTGCCGTCCCTGCTCTAAAATTGGCTACAATAAATGCCCATTGGGACATTTTAAATGCATGGAAAAGATTGAAGTGGATGAAGTTGTTTACAAAGCAAGCTTGCGATTATAAACCGGTTCCGTCAATCAGTGTTGTTAACCTTTCCTGGTCAAAAGAACTTCTCTGCTTATATTTTTCGATCCATTCCTTAGCAGCCGGTTCATTTTTTTCTTCAATATAGGTGGCAATTAATTCCATCATCCCATCTTCAAAATCCGGCATGTTTTTCACCAGTCTTTCTATACAAATTTTTGAATTCTGCTTATCCTCTTTCAGGTTATAAATAAGATAACGATAGTAATCCAGGAACGGATCTTTATTGATCATGCTGTCCATTTCATTTACGCCATTCAGTGCTTTGTCATATTCCTTTTTAAGAATATAGCCATCCAGCAAGAGCAGGTGCATATTAGGCTCATTGGGATACAATTTTTGATATTCTTCAATAGCGGCAGCATATTCATCATTATCATCAAGTCCGGAAGTAACCAGGACATGAATGATCTGAACAGTCCTCATCTTTTGCACATCAGCGGGAAGGCTTTTATAAATGGCCGAAGCCTCATCATATTTCCCTTCATTCATCAGCTTTCTCATTTCCGGTAATTTCTTTATCCATTGATCTTTGAGACTTGTTGCCTTTTTATCAACCAGGTCTTTCATTTGCAGAAATAGGCCTTTAATGGTCTCCGTGAGATATTCGCCGGAAGTGTAAATAAATATATCGGCTATCTTAACATTCCCGCCTGATCTTGTCAGTTCAATATCATGGTAATTCAGACTGCCATCGTCATATAGCCTGAAGAGTGCATATTGTGCATTATTTTTTTCATATTGTTTTACCAGCTGGTAAGTGCCTTTTTTTGAAATCGATTTAATAATAGCACTGCCCATCTTCATACTTTGTTCCACCCCGGCGCCAAACGACCTTGCTTCTTTACCGGAACCCAATCCTGCTTTTTTAAAAAATTGGGTTTTTGCAATTGCTTCATCCATAAAATCAGGATCCCTTCTTTCAAGGGAACTTTCCAATTTTTGGGCAAATATTTTTGCTTCCGCTGCTGTAACTGGTTTTTGTTTTGATTGACAGGAGGTAGCCAGCAGTATCAACAATAAAGAAAAAAGGGAGATGGTGTTGCGGAAAAAAAGTAGTTTCATGTTGCCAGGTTTTCATGGTGAAGATAATAAAGTCGTTTATGCATCGGTACTTTGCAATATTTTATTTTCTTATTGTTTCTTTTGGTCTGTATGGGCAAACCGGCTCTTTCATTGATTCATTCAAAGTGTGGGATGATGTAAAGGTTACAATAGACAGGCCGGATAATATTTCAACCGGTAAGGAAACAATCATCACCTTTTTTGCATTGCCCAATGGCAATACCACAGCACAAACGATGGGTAAGAAGATGCAGCCTTGCGATGACTGGCATTTTGATATCCAGCATATCAGGGCACAAACAAAATTTATCCGGCAGCAATTAAAAAGAAAAAATTTTATTGTTATCTACCTGGAGAATAATTACAAAAGTTGGCCATCCTGGAAACAAAAGCATCCAGACTTCAGAAAACAGATTCCGCACCTGGTGGATTCACTGGCGGGGTTGATAAAAGCAAAACGGAAAAGCATTTATCTGAATGGTCACAGCGGCGGCGGTAGTTTCATTTTTGGCTACCTGGCAGGAGTGGAACAGATACCGGCTATTATAAAACGAATTAGCTTCCTGGATAGTGATTATGGCTATGATAGCAGTTATTTTCCGAAGATCAGGGATTGGTTACATAAAGTCAAAAGGTCAGCCTTAAATGTGTTCGCCTACAATGACAGTCTTGCATTATATAATGATAAACCGGTTGTTTCAGCTACCGGGGGTACCTGGTACAGGAGTCATTTGCTGCTGAAAGACTTGCAACGAAACTTTATTTTTTCACAGTCAGATAATGATAGTCTTATTATTTATAGGAACCCGGACAAGCGGATACAATTCTTTTTTAAGCTGAACTTTAACCGGGGTATTTATCATACCCAGCAGGTAGAATTGAATGGGTTCATTCATTCCGTTTTATGCGGCACAAAATATGATTCAAAAAAATATGGTTATTATAAAGCAAGATCCTATGTTGAATTGATTGACTAAGACCTATATTTATATTTCAATATTCTCTATTGACAGAAAAGTAAGCACTACAAAACTGCTGTTCAGGATTTCACAATTTTTATTTGAATGGATTGTTTTTCTATTTCCCTTTCATACATAAAAGGGTTTGCTGCAGATGGCCGGAGTTTTACTGGTAGTCAGTCTGGAATAGTACGGGGAATTGTTTTTTTAATTTTACTTGTTTTTTTGAATCGATCCTTTCAAACAGGTTTTTATATTTCTGGAGGCATACCTGTGTCAATGCTTTTCGTTGTCCTTCCTGTATTTCTTTCACCACCACTTCAAGTACCATTTCGGGAACATATTCATTTCCTTTAGAAATTTTTATGCGGCTATGCATTTGCCCGGTACCTAAATAACTTTTGAAAAGACGTTCCTGTATATAACGGGCAAGGTTATCGGCACCGACAGTATCACGGCCAACAGAAACAGTGCCCACCTCATCCACAGAAACCTGCAGAATCTTTTCCGTGGAAAATTTTTCAGCAGCGGAGACATGTATAATGCTTACAGCGATTATAAAAGAAAGGAGCAGTCGCATATGATAAGGTTCAATGATTGCGATTGACAAGATAGTAAGAAAATCACTGTATTTCGCTTAGCTCCAGCCAGCGGAGTTCTTTTTCATCCAGCAGGCGGTTGACTTCCCCAATGCGGAGTGATAATTGTTGCAACTCTTCAAATGGGGTATTGCCGTTGTTTAGTTTTTCGGTAACTGTTACTTTTTCTTTTGTCAGATCGGCAATTTCCTTTTCCAGTAATTCAAACTCTCTTTTTTCTTTATAGGAGAGCTGTCTTTTTTGTGAATTGGCAGTAGCGGGTTGTTCAATAGTCGCCTTTTCTGTAAGGATCTTGCTATCATCCATGATATTTCCAGCCAGCTGCTGCCCGTTCAATATCGATTGGCGGTATTGTGTATAGTTTCCGGGGTAATCCCTGATGACACCATTGCCTTCAAAAACAAATAAATGATCCACCAGCCGATCCATAAAATAACGGTCATGCGAAACGATCAGTAAACATCCGGGAAATTCACTGAGAAAATTTTCCAATACACCTAAGGTTGGCAAATCAAGATCATTCGTAGGTTCATCGAGAATTAAAAAGTTAGGGTTGCGAAATAGAATAGATAGCAAATGCAATCTCCTTCTTTCACCGCCACTTAATTTGCTGATGTAGGTATATTGCTTGTCCGGATCAAATAAAAATAACTGTAAGAATTGGGCTGCACTTAGTGATCCTCCGCTAGCTAATGGAAAATGCTCGGCAATGTTTTTTACAAATTCAATTACCCGCATATCTTCTTTTACAACCAATCCCTGTTGCGAGTAATTGCCAAACACTACGGTATCCCCAATATTTACTTTACCACTGTCTGGTTGTTCGATGCCTTGCAGAATATTTATGAAAGTTGATTTGCCGGCTCCATTTTTTCCTGCTACACCAATACGTTCGCCTTTCTTAAAAGTGTAATCAAATCCTTTTAGTAGTATTTTTTCGCCATAGCTTTTGTATAGTTTTTTTAGCTCAGCAATTTTTCCACCCAGCCGGTTCATTTTCATGTTTAATTGCACCTGCTCATCAACGATCTGTAGCTTTGCTTTCTTTTCTACTTCATAAAAATTATCCTGGCGGCTTTTACTTTTGGTCGTTCTTGCTTTCGGCTGCTTTCGCATCCATTCTAATTCTTTGCGATACGTATTTTTAGCTTTGTCTATACTGGCAGAATCACTTTCAATTCTTGCGGACTTCTTTTCGAGGTAGTTTTGATAATCCCCTTTGTGAACATAAATATTACTGCCTTCCATTTCCCATATTTCATTGCAGGCAGCATCTAAAAAATAACGGTCGTGGGTGACTAGCAGCAGGGTAATATTTTCTTTATCAAAATAATGTTCCAGCCACTCTACCATTTCCACATCCAGGTGGTTGGTTGGTTCATCCAGGATGAGTAATACATGCTTATGCTCAAATCCAATATCAATCAATGTTTTTGCGAGAGCCACTCTTTTACGTTGTCCGCCACTCAAATTTTTTACGGGCTGCTGCAGATGGTGGATATTTAATTTGCCCAACACCTGTTTCACTTTTGCATCAAAATCCCAGGCGCCTAAGTCATCCATTTTCATAATGGCATCGCTTATTTTTTCCGGGTCGCCCTGCTCATCTTCCAGCAATTCATATTCTTTAATTGCATTGATGATAGGATGATTGTGAAAGAAGATATTGTCCAGCACCGATTTGTCTTCTATAAAAGAAGGTTCTTGCTCCAGCAGCACTACATCCACGTCTTTGTTTACCCACAATTTACCTTCATCGGCAGTTTCTTTTCCGGCCAGAATTCTTAATAAAGTGGACTTGCCGGTGCCATTCCTGGCCACCAAGGCTATTTTATCGCCTTCTTCAATATTAAAGGAAATGTTCTCAAACAGTGGCTGGATGCCGTAACTCTTGGTCAATCCTTCGACGGAAACATAATGCATGGTGCAAAGATAACCTAACGGCCCGCAAGATAGATAAGGAGGCAAAGAAATGCAGTAGCGATGATAATAATGACAAAGGAATATTTTTCCCGCCGATTTTTCTTCTCCGTTTTTTGAATATACAGAGTTAAAACCTGCCGGGCTGTTTCATCTTCACCGGCAAGTTTTTTTAACTGAGCAATAATGTCTTTTTCATAGTTTTTTGGCAATGGACGCATTGCCTGGAGAATAATGGTGATGATCTGCCTGGTGGTTTCTGTGTCGTTAAAGGTTTTTAGCTGCTCAATCGTTGAATCTGGAATAAGGCCCAGGATATATTGTTTCAACCCTTCTTTATCCATCCTGAAAACATCGAGTGTAGAAACGTATTTTTCCAATTCCAATGACTGCTTCAACACTGAAACAGGCGTAATAACATCCTGTGTTTTTCTTTTGCCGATACTTTGCTCATACCATCGTTGTTGCAGGTAATATTCTTTTTTAGCAGGATTGGTGAGTACTTCGTAAGCCTCTTTGATTTCAGTAAAACGGGCAGCAGCATAAGGCTCGTTTTGATTTTTATCCGGGTGATACAGCAATGCCAGCTTTCTGTAAGCTTTCTTAATTTCCGGAAGAGTGGCGGAAGGCTTTAGTTCGAGTAGTTGGTAATAATCTTTCAAGTGCATGCTGGTAGCGAAGTTAAGTTTTGAAAAGATTGTTTTTTTTGCTTTTTACCGGTTATTTACAACCACTTAACATTCAGAACAGTCATCTCTGTACAATTAGGTTTACTTTTGAATACCGTATTTAATTTCATTCCAAAATATATTTACTATGGATAACAATAATAAAAATAATCGGCGTGAGTTTTTAAAAACAACCGGTAAAGCCGGCTTAGCTGCCGGATTATCATTTACTATTTTGCCGGCACTGGCAAAAGAGAGTGGTCAAACGGCCAAAGGTGTAGCAGGGCTAACTTTTTATGGAGAGAATATTCCATATACACAGCAACCGTTGACCTATGCCTATGCTGACCTTGAGCCTGTTGTTGATGCCCTGACGATGGAGATTCATTATTCAAAACATGCGGCTGCTTATGCAAAGAACCTTGCTGATGCGGTGGCGGCCGAAGGAGTCGATACCAAAAAGCTAAGCCTAACAGCCCTGCTGGCTGATATTGGTAAATATTCTGCCAAGATGCGGAACAACGCCGGGGGCCATTATAACCATGAGTTTTTCTGGAAAAGCATGCAAAAGCCTTCTCCCATTTCTTCGCCAGCTGGTGGTTTGTTAAAGAAGATTGAAAAAGATTTTGGTTCTTTAGGGGCTTTTAAAACTCAATTTGTTGATGCCGCTAAAAACCGTTTTGGGAGTGGGTGGGCCTGGTTGCTGCTTAACAATGATAAAAAACTGGTGATAAGTTCTACGCCTAACCAGGATAACCCATTAATGGGAATAAGTGATTTGAAGGGTACACCACTATTGGGAATTGATGTCTGGGAACATGCGTATTATCTTAAATACCAGAACCGCCGGCCTGAATATATAGAAGCCTGGTGGAGTGTAATTAATTGGAATGTGATACAAAAAAGATTGGACGTTGCTAAATAGACAATAGCTATTTCAAATATTTTCCAAAAAAATCAAGGGTCCGCTGCCACGCAAGTTTGGCAGCGGTTTCGTTATATCTTGTTGGTGCCGTATCATTATGAAAAGCATGATTGGCACCTTCGTAGATATATAATTCGTAAGGAATATTATTTTTCTTCAATGCATCTTCAAAGGCGGGAATACCCGCATTCACTCTTTCATCAAGACCGCCATAATGCATCTGGATAGCGGCTTTTATTTTTGATACATCTTCTGCGGCGGCCTGGCGCCCATAGAATGGTACCGCTGCTTTAAGTGAAGGAACATTGACAGCAAGATTATTGGCCATAGCACCGCCCCAGCAAAAACCTACACAACCGAAGATGCCATTGCAATCTTTTCTTGATTCCAAATATGTAAAGACTTTAATAAAATTCTGAAGATTGTCTTCTGCTTTCAATTGCTGAAACTTCGTTCTTGCTTCATCTTCATTCTCCGGTGTGCCACCAAGTGATGACAGTGCATTGGGTGCAATCGCTAAATAGCCTGCTTTGGCGGCACGCCTGGTAACATCTTCAATATGTGCATTCAACCCACGGTTTTCATGGATCACAACAACAGCAGGATATGGTTTTTCTTTTTTAGGTCTTGCTACATATGCCTGCATATCACCATTGATACCCGGATAGGTAATTCTTTCCGTAAATAGATCTTCCCCGGTGGTAACGGCTGCATGGGAATAGTTTACTTCCAGCAATGGAAGTAAGGTCATAGCCGCAGCAGTGCCACCCGCTAACAGTGCAAGCCGACGGAGAAATTCGTTTCTGCTAAGGGGTTTATGAGTGTACTCATCGTACAGGTTGATAATTTGCTGATCCATACATTTATAATTTGAAGAACTTAAAATTAATGAAAATGATTAACTGAATTTCGTTTTAATAAATAGTCGCACCGCCGTCAGCCCGGATACAATAACGGTAGTGTAAAAAAATACCCGGATGATTTGCCTATCTCCTTTATACATCATCAATAAAGTGGAACAGATGAGCATAAGCCCAAGGAGGAAAACAAAACCCAGCCGGTTGATACCTTGCCGCATGGCTTTATTGGTGTAACTGTCTTCCTGCAAATTGATCTCATGTTTCAATACACCCCGTTTCAGATTGCTCATTACCTCTTTTACATCACGGGGGAATTTATCAACGAAATAAATATAATCTTCGGCAGAACTGGTGATCTTATTCAGGATTGTTTTCCAGCTGAACCTTTCTTTCATTTTATCAATCGCATAGGGCTTTACCATATCTGCAAGTGATATATTAGCTTCGAGGTTCTCTCCAAATTTCTGAATGGTAGCAATCGTTTTTATCAGCATAAAAAGATTGGCGGGTACTTTCAGGTCATACTTGATTATATTCTTGAAAGTTTCTGACATTACTTGTGACATGTCTACCTGTTCGTAGGGAATAAAGCTGTATCGTTTCATTACCTCACTTATTTCAAACTCCAGGTCTTCAAAATGTTTGAAATAACCAATATCGCAGAGGGCCAATAACGCTTTGGTCAGTTTGCGGGAATCCTTCTTGGCAAAGCCCAGCATAAAGTTAATAAGGGCCTGTATTTGTTTTGGCTTTAGTGTGGCCGCCATGCCATGATCAAGTAACACAATCTGGTTATCACCACGGATAAAAATATTACCCGGATGCGGATCTGCATGAAAGAAACCATGCTTTAGGATCATTTTTAAAATGATATGTGTGCCGTTTTCAGCTATCACCTGTGTATCAAAACCCGCATCTTTCAATGCCTGGGGATTATCCGGCCGCATGCCAGTTATATATTCCATTATCAGCAGCTTCTGAGAAGTGTATTGCGAAGCCACCATGGGTATGTAGCAGGTCTCATCGTCCTTGAACATATCGGCAAACCGTTTCATATTAGAAGCTTCATTGGTATAATCCAGCTCCTTCATCATGTTATTGCCAAAATCTTCCACAAAGCCAACTACATTAAAGTGAGCTAATTCAGGGTATGATTTTACAGCATGCTGCGCCAGAATCTTCATTAATACCAGGTCGAGCTTTATTTTTTGTTTGATAGCAGGTCGTTGCACTTTTACGACTACTTCCTCACCAGTATGAAGTATGCCTTTGTAAACTTGCCCGATGGAGGCTGATGCCAATGGTTTTTTGGTATCTAACTGTGCAAATACTTTTTTGATGGGGTCGCCCAACTCTTCCTCAATTATCCGGATGGCAGTGTCATTGTCAAAAGGCCGGGCCGACGCCTGCAATTTTTTTAATTCATCCCGGAGTTGTTCAGAAGCAAGGTCGGGCCTGTCGGCTAATATCTGCCCGAATTTGACGAAAGTCGGACCCAGGTCTTCAATAATCAGGCGGATTCGTTGTGGCCTTGTTGTCAGTTTTTTACCCTTCGGGTCAAAAATGCGGCGAAACCAACTATGAAAAAACCAGTTTTTAATCAGGTGCTTCAGAAATATCAAAATGATAGTGATAAGCCGGAAAGTGTTGCGAATAAAATTTCTGAGCTGGAAAATCCACATAACAGTTGGTTTGGCTGGTGATTAATGGCGTATGAATATAAAAATTTTGTGGCAGTTTTTGATGTATGTCCGGGTATTTCGTTTTTAACACCAATACAATGTTTTGCTAAAAGTTAACTACTGTGGTTTTTCAGCCACCCTCATGGCATAATTATAGCGTCATACTTAAGCGAAAATGAATGAAGAAAACCGCTCAGTAATTTTCCATATGCATTTATTTTTTACAAAAAATTTGTAGTCTATGAAACAAATCTTTAAAATGGCTGCTTTAGCGCTGGTAATAGTGCTTGGCAGCTCACTTCGCAACACCATATCGGCTCAGGATTATTCTGATCAAAGCCGTGAGGTTTCTTATCAAACCTTTTATGATGAATTGAGCCCTTATGGCCAATGGGTAGATTACCCGGGTCATGGATATGTATGGGTTCCCGATGCCGGCAATGATTTTCGTCCTTACAGTACCAATGGTCATTGGGTGTGGACGGATAATTATGAATGGATGTGGGTATCCGATTACGATTGGGGCTGGGCACCTTTTCACTATGGCCGCTGGGAAGAAGATAATAACTACGGCTGGTTTTGGGTGCCGGGTTATGAATGGTCTCCTGCATGGGTAGCGTGGAGAGATGGTGGAGATTATTATGGCTGGGCACCGTTAAGGCCAGGCATCAATATCAGCGTCAATTTTAATATTGGCAGTTATAATCCGCCCAATAGTTACTGGTGTTTTGCACCCAGGCGTTTTATCACATCGCCACGCATTTATGACTATTGTGTCGACCGCAGACAAAACGTAACAATCATTAATTACACCACTATCATTGTAAATAATAATCGCTACAATAATAACTACGGTTTCCGGTCGGGGCCACGCCGTTATGATGCTGAAAGATATTGTGGAGTAATAAATCCAGTCCGGTTCCGTGAGACATATCAACCCGGCCGTTCACAGTTCAGAAACAATGAAGTGAGTATCTATCGCCCTGCTGTTCGCCAGGATAATAACAGGAATTATTCTCCCCGCCAGTTTGAAAGATATGACCGTAACAGTAATACTGGTTTCAGAAGAAACGATAATAGTACTGTAAGAGGTAACAACAATGGTAATGACAGAAGGAATGATGATACAAGGATTGAAAGAAGAGATAATAATGTAAGACAGCCACAAAATAATAATGGCAACAATAATCCTTCAGATCGCAGGTTTGAAAGAAATAATGATCGTACTGATCTACCAAACCGTGATGCAGACAGAAGAGTTATCAGGCCAACAGAAAGACCAGATAGAACTCCCAATACCGGAAATAACAACGGTAACAATGATAATCGCCGTTTTGAAAGAAGGAATGACAACAACGGCAACCCGAATACACCGGTTCGTCAGCCAGATGTAAGAAGGGATGAAAATAACAACCGGCCGCAACGGCAGGCTCCTCAGCAAATGGAGAGGAGGCAGGAGCCACGTCAACAACAACCTGTTCGTCAACCTTCACAACAAATGGAGAGAAGACAAGATCAACCGGTTCGCCAGGCCCCACAACAAATGGAGAGAAGGCAGGAGCCACGTCAGCAGCAACCCGTTCGTCAACAGGTAGAAAGGAGACAAGAGCCACGTCAGGAGCAACCCGTTCGTCAACAACAGGTGGAAAGAAGACAAGAGCCAAGGCAAGAACAACCTCAGCGTCAAACAGAACGCCGTGATGAGGGAAGCCGCCAGCAGAATAATGGTAATGGCAACAGTGGTGGACGCAGCAGAAGATTCTAATAATGATACCTTAATTAGTATAAATGAAAAAAGACCCCGCCAGTTGGTGGGGTCTTTTGTTTGATGAAACTATCGTTGTAAAATATCTTAGCCTACCTTTTTTACATTTACAGCATTCATACCTTTTTTGCCTTCTTGCAGATCGAATTCTACTTTGTCACCTTCGTTTACCTGGTCGATAAGACCGCTGGCATGTACAAAAGTCTCTTTGTTTGAATCGTCATGCTTGATGAAACCGAATCCTTTTTCAGCGTTGAAAAACTTAACGGTACCTTGATTTTTGTCGCTCATTGTGTTTGTATTGTTGATTAATGGGGGTAAAGGTATGGGTTTAATACGGTATTGGCAGAATTCATATGCCAGCTGCAGAAAGCAGGCTAAGAAAAACCCCGTACCAAATAAGATGAAACGGGGTTTTTGAATTTGATTTACAGTTTATTACGCTTCCACTTCCATATAACTCTCTGTCGGCTCGCAGGTGCAAATCAGGTTCCTGTCACCATGGGTATTATTTACTCTTGCTACAGAAGGCCAGAATTTATTCAGTGTAACATAATGTAACGGGAATGCAGCTTCCTGCCTTGAATAAGAATGTTTCCATTCGTCAGCCGTGATAACAAACTGTGTATGAGGCGCATTTTTTAAGGCATTATCTTTTTTATCTGCCTTTCCTTCTTCAATGGCTTTTATTTCTTCACGGATCGAAAGTAAAGCATCACAAAAACGATCCAGCTCAGCTTTGTCTTCGCTTTCAGTAGGCTCGATCATGATAGTGCCTGGTACGGGAAAACTCATCGTTGGTGCATGGAAGCCATAATCAATCAAACGTTTTGCAATATCTTCCGCTTCTACTTCGGCTGTTTTTTTGAATGGTCTCAGATCAACAATAAATTCATGGGCGCATTGCCCGTTGTTATTGGTATAAAGAATATCATATTTTCCATCGAGTCTTGCCCGCATGTAGTTGGCATTAAGGATGGCATATTCAGTAGCCGCTTTTACCCCTTCATTGCCCAGCATTCTTATATATGCGTAGGAAATGAGTAGTATAGAAGCAGAACCATATGGGGCGGCAGAAACGGCACCAGTCTGGTGGTCTCCGTCTGACGAATGGCCGGGAAGATGTTTTGCCAAATGCTGTTTCACACAAATTGGTCCCATGCCGGGACCACCACCACCATGAGGGATAGCAAAAGTTTTATGCAGATTCAGGTGACAAACATCAGCTCCGATCAAACCGGGTGCTGTTAACCCCACCTGTGCATTCATATTTGCTCCGTCCATATATACCTGGCCACCGTATTGATGAATGATATCGGTAATTTCTTTTACAGTTTCTTCATACACCCCATACGTACTTGGATAAGTGATCATGATGCCGGAAAGATTGGCGGCGTACTGAACGGCTTTTGCTTTCAGATCTTCTACATCAATATACCCGTTCTCCAATGCTTTTACTACCACCACTTTCATTCCGGCCATTACGGCTGATGCCGGGTTGGTTCCGTGTGCAGAAATTGGAATCAGCATTACATTTCTGTGATGATCACCGTTCGCCTCATGAAATGCTTTGATAGTTAAAAGCCCGGCATACTCACCTTGTGCACCGCTATTGGGTTGCAGGCTGCATGCATCAAAAGCTGTGATCTCGCAGAGGTATTTACCAAGTTCATCAATTATATATTTATAGCCTTCTGTTTGATTGGTTGGTGCAAATGGATGCATCTTACCCCAATGAGACCAGCTCAATGGCATCATCTCACTTGCTGCATTCAATTTCATCGTACAGCTTCCCAATGAGATCATGGAAGTGTTTAAGGAAAGATCTTTATTTTCTAATTGCTTGATATAACGCATCATCTGGCTTTCGCTCCTATAGGTATTAAAGACAGCATGTGTTAAGAAAGCTGATGTTCTGGTTAATGCAGAAGGGATATGATGAAGTTCAACGCCCTGGTAAATATCAAAAGCTACCGGGTCCAGGTCATTTTCAAAACAATTAATGAGGTCGTAGAGTTCATCAATACCTGTTGTTTCATCCAATGAAATACCAATATGTGCGGCATCAATATAACGAAGGTTGATCAATTGCCTTTCAGCTTTTGCCCTGATGGTAGTTACATCTTTAACTTTTACCACAATCGTATCGAAGAAAGCAGAAGAAGCTAATTCAAATCCTCTTTCTTCAATGGCTCCGGCAACTGTTTGTGTAAGTAGTGCTACTCTTTTTGCGATGTTCTTTAAACCATCCGGTCCGTGGTACACTGCATACATAGCAGCCATATTAGCGAGTAGGGCCTGTGCTGTACAAATATTGGAAGTGGCTTTTTCTCTTTTGATATGTTGTTCCCTTGTTTGCAAGGCCATACGCAAAGCCTTGTTGCCTTGTGCATCTATACTGATACCAATAATACGGCCGGGAATATTTCTTTTGAAATCATCCTTAGTCGACATGAAGGCTGCATGAGGCCCGCCATAACCGAGTGGCACGCCAAAACGTTGTGCAGAACCAATAGCAACATCTGCACCTAATTCGCCGGGAGGGGTAAGTAGTGTCAATGCCAGTAAGTCGGTTGCCATTGCCACATACGCACCGGCAGCATGAACCTTATTGATAAATCCACGATAATCTTCAATAGAGCCTTTATCATTTGGATATTGAACGATAGCACCGAAAAAGGTTTCATCAAGTTGAGCCGTTGAATAATCACCTTCAACAATTTCTATTCCAACTGGTATGGCTCTTGTTATCAATACGTCTTTGGTCTGGGGAAAAATTTCTTTGTCAACAAAAAACCGGGGTCTTTCAATATGGTCTTGTTTGTTGAGTGTGTTGAAAAACATAGTCATGGCTTCTGCAGCAGCAGTCGCCTCATCCAATAGTGAAGCATTGGCAATTGGCAATGCGGTTAAATCACTCACCATGGTCTGGTAATTCAACAGGCTTTCCAAACGGCCCTGTGAAATTTCTGCCTGGTAAGGGGTGTACTGTGTGTACCATCCCGGGTTTTCAAAAATATTCCGCAATATTACTGAAGGGGTGATGCTGTCATAATATCCCTGGCCAATATAATTGGTGAATACTTTATTTTTTAACGATACTTCTTTAATATGTTTCAGGTATTCATGTTCACTCATTGCTGGTGGTATGTTCAGCGAATGATTCATGCGGATAGAAGGAGGAACCGTGTTACTGATTAACTGGTCTAAACTTTCAGCACCAATCTTTTTCAGCATTCGTTTTGTGTCAGTTCCATTGGGTCCAATATGACGGGCAATAAATTCGTTAGATTGTTGTTCGAAGAGATTCATAAAAGGATTTTCTTATAATGTAAAAAGATGCGCAAAGTTACGGGCTGACTGGCAGAAAAATAATGAGTTGTTGAACCCGGTGGATAAGCAGTGGGGATCGGGTGAAATGACTCAAAGGCTCCCGTTCCTTTTACTCCCTTCGTTTCCCATTTGCTAAAGTAGGTGACCGGTGTCGGTGCTGCCATCAAGGCTCAGGAGGGGCAGGTCAAACCCGACATTCCATAATATTTAACGAAGAGTTCTTTTATGAATAGGCTTAATCGGTGCCTGGACATTCCAGGAGCCGGCATTACCGGGTCTCCCGGAGTTCCCGGCTGTATTGTTGTAACTTGCGGCATGGCACAGGATATTTTGATTAACTGGGAAAAGAAATCAGGTGAGCGGCAAAAAGAGTACAAGAAATTTCTACATCGGGCTAATAAGAATAAAGTACTGAAACAACTACCCGAACTGAATGAAGAAGCATTTGAAAAAATTGATTGCCTTCAATGCGCCAACTGCTGCAAGAATTATTCTCCCCGTTTTACACCTCCCGATATAAAACGGATCAGCAAACACCTTGGCATGAAGGAGGGTGATTTTAAGGATACGTATTTAGTGACTGATAAAGAAGGGGACAATGTATTAAAGGAAATGCCTTGCGCATTTCTTGGCGCTGATAATTATTGCAGTATTTATGAGGTACGTCCGACAGACTGTGCCCGGTTCCCTTACATGGATGATGACTTTATGTTGAAACGCCAACCGATGGCCTTGAAGAACACCAGTTTCTGCCCCATCACTTATTATGTCATCGAAAAGTTGATTGCGGCGGAGAAGGGGAAGTAAATTTGTTGTACCTTCTGCATCTAAATTTTTGTTTATGCCACGATATGTAATAGAAAGAGAATTGCCCGGTGCCGGCAAATTAACCCAGGATGAACTACACGGAATCTCCCAAAAATCCTGCGGGGTGATACGGGAACTTGGCCCTTCTATACAATGGGTAGAAAGTTATGTAACAGAGGACAAGATCTATTGTATCTATAATGCTCCCAATAAGGAGATTATTTTAGAACATGCAAACAAAGGCGGCTTTCCGGCCAACCGGGTAGAAGAAATTAAAAATGTGATAAGTCCTGTAACAGCGGAGTGATTTCCCTGTCCATTATTTATTCTCCGCCACCGCCATTACCGCCGCTGTCGCCACCGCTGTCTCCGCCATCTGTATCTGGAGAGTCTTTGTGATGTTGATGTCCGGCATCAGCAACACCTCCCGTATCGGTACTGCTGCCGGTATTATTCTGGTCATTTTTGTTTTTATTAGTGGATGCAATAATTAGTCCATAGATAATTAGCGCAACAACAATGATTAGGATGATTTTCATAAAATTATTTTTTAGTCAACTCATCCCAGGCAGCACCCAATGGCCTTTGTATTCCATCCGTCTTCCATTCTTCACCACCGGGTATGATTGTCGTTTTTAATACTTCTTCTCTGGTCTTGCCGGTTTTAATTTCTCCTTCTACAAATTTCAATACGTTGCCGAGATAATCCCTGAACTTATTTAATTCGTCAGATGTACCTGTTACTTTATAACCAGTGGCGGCATGTCCAAATACATAGATGGTTTTGTTATCGTATTTATTCAATGCTTTGTTCAATACTTCTATCCAGCTTTTCATATTGGCACCAGCCGTACGGTCCACATAGGGATGGCGGCGGTTGAATACCAGATCACCGCAATGCACAATATTGGCATGTTGAAAATGAATAAAACTATCACCGTTGGTATGGCCTGCTCCATAATAATTGAGACAGATCTTTTCTTTACCAACTTTCTGGCACCAGGTGTCAGAAAACGTTTGGTCAGGAAACAATTGTTTATCTTCTGATTTGTTTTGTTTCGCCGATGCTTCCTGGTTCTTTTTTGAATTTTCATGTGCCAGCACATGTTCTACTATTCCTTTAAAGGAGATGTTGCCACCGCTATGGTCGCCATGGTGGTGGGTGTTGATCAGTAATTTAAAAGGCTTTTCGCTTTTCTTTTTCAATTCGTCGATCAGGTGCTTGCTCTGATCGGGAAATTGTGAGTCAACCACAACGATTCCTTTTTTGGACAGAAGAAAAGCAATCGTTCCGCCCTTCTCTTCAAATATGCCCACATCATTGCGCAGCATGGTTATCTTCCAGGGATCTTCAAAGAAAGAGGAGAGGATACTTTTCTGTGCTAATGTCATGGCACCAAAAGTGAGTGCTGTATTTTGAAGAAATGTGCGGCGATGCATAATGATGTGTTTTAGTGAAGTTACGAAAACAGCTAATGGGGAAAATTGTTTGGCAATGGGCAGTTAATATTCAAACTTTCGCAAAGTGGGTGCTTTAAACCAGGTAATAATGACGATCACCAGTGTCATACATCCTCCAAAGACAACGGAAGGAACGACTCCCATCAGTTTAGCAGCCACACCACTTTCAAATTGTCCCAATTCATTACTGGAGTTGATGAACATTGAACCCACACTGCTGACCCGGCCCCGCATATGATCGGGTGTTTTTAACTGCATAACAGTTCCTCTTACCACTACACTAACGCCGTCCAGCATGCCGGCGATCATCAAGGCAGCAAAAGAAAGGAAGAACCATTTTGACAAGGCGAAAAGTATAATACAGATGCCAAAACCGGCGACGGCAATCATCAATTTTTTGCCCTGTGCTTTTTTCAATGGGAAAAAGGCCAGCAATATAACAATGAAGATGGAACCAATATCTATGGCTGCATTGAGCCAGCCGAATCCTAAAGGCCCGATTTTCAGAATGTCTTTTGCAAATACGGGTACCATTGCAACGGCCCCGCCAAATAGTACGGCAAACATATCTAAAGAGAAAGCAGCCAGTATCTCTTTTGTTTTAAAAACGAATCGTAATCCTTCTTTTACACTTTCCCAGGTTTTCTTTTCTCCGTTTTGTGCCATCGGGGGTTTTGGTTTTAATTGCAGCAGCATTACAAAACCTATAACGAGTAATGAACAAACCGTAATGAGAGTTCCTGTGATACCGAGTTTCCAAATGAGAAAACCACCCATAGCATGACCGGTAACAGAAGCTGAAAGCCAGCTTCCCTGGTTCCAGGTAGTGGCATTTTGTAAATATTGCCGCGGTACAATACTGGCCAGCATGGCCGAAAAAGTAGGCCCGGTAAATGCACGGATGATACCGGTGCAAAAGATCACTGTATAAATACCAATGGCAATTGTGTGATTGCTGAAATGTTTTCCAATATAGGAGGTAGAGAAAAATAGCAGTACAGCTGCGGCAAGAAAATAAAAAAAGACGCCTCTCAGCACCAGTTTTCTTTTTTCGCTTTTGTCAATTACATGACCGGCATACAATGCCATAGATAGTGCGGGAATTACTTCGGACAGACCAACCAGGCCGATAGCAAACGGATCGCCTGTAAGTTCATACACCCACCAGGCTACTAATGTACCCATCATCCGCAATGCCATGATGAACGTAAACCTACCAAGCATCAGGTTTTTAAATTCGGGAATACGAACTGCTGCAAAGGGGTCGTTGGTTATTTGTGTGACAGGAGAGTTGCTGTCCATTGAAGCAAAGATAGCTGTAGAATCATGAACAAGGAACAAGGAATTTTGAATGATAAAGGTTCTTTAATTCGATGTTCAAAATTCCTTGTTCGTCTGTTCGATATTCTTATGGTAATGTCAGGTAATGCTGCCCATCTTCATAATCCTTTTCTAATGCTTCATGAATTATTGCAATATGTTTTTCATTGCCGAGAAAATCAGCATTGCTGGCATCCACAAACAGGGTTTTAATATTGTGCTGTTTGATGTAGTGAGTATAAGTTTCCTGGATATTGAATAAATAATCGTCCGGAATATTTTGTTCATAGGAACGATTCCTTTTTTTGATATTGGCCTGTAATTTGGCGACCGGCGCATGCAGGTAAATAAGAATATCCGGTTTTGTTAGTTGCTGGTTGATGATCTCGAACAAACGCTGGTAGAGCCGAAATTCATCATCCGGTAATGTGACTTTGGCAAACAGGAGGCATTTAGTGAACAGGTAATCAGAAATGGTCAGTGTCTGGAACATGTCTTTCTGCTGCAGAAATTCTTTTTGCTGTTTAAAGCGTTCTGCCATAAAGAATAATTCCAGCGGAAATGCATACTGGCCGGGGTTTTCATAAAATTTGGGCAGAAATGGGTTGTCAGCAAATTCTTCTAATACCAGCCTGGCATTGTAATGTTTCGACAGCAGATGTGCCAGTGTAGTTTTGCCGGCGCCGATATTCCCTTCTATGGTGATGAAATTGTAATTCATTATGTGAATGATGAATGGTCAATAGTGAATAACCACTCCAGCATTAGAGGTCGCAAAATATGCTAAATGCAAAGGCAGAATATTAATGGCAGGAGATTGTGGAAAAAATCAGGAATACTTTTTTACTGGTAATTCATCTATGCATTCTTTCAGCAATGTTGTAATGGTTTTATTCAGTACAGGATGTACAACTGTGGCAGCGATCTCAGCCAATGGCAGCAATGCGAACCGCCTGTTCTGTATTTCAGGGTGGGGGAGCTTCAGCAGGGGATAGTTATGCTTTTCATTGTTGAATAACAAAATATCAATATCAATTACACGGGGCCCATATTTTTCTTCTCTTACCCGGCCCATCATTTTCTCTACTTTTAAAATACGTCGCATCAGTTGGCGTGCAGTTAATGTAGTTGCTATTTCCAATGCCTGGTTGAGAAATGCGGGTTGTTCGGTTTTTCCCCAGGCAGCCGTTTCATAAAGTGAGGAGGCGGAAACAATGTCGCCGCAGTGCAGGGCAAGCAAGTCTTTTGCTGTTGCCAGTTGTACTTCCCGGTCACCCAAATTGCCGCCCGTAAGCAAGTAAGCCTTATTCATCGTGGTTCAAATATCTTTATTTTCCAATTTTCACGGGCAATTGATTTGTATTGTTTTTTCACTCAGTAATTAAATACATTTGCCCACCAACATGAAATCTGCAAAACGACCTTATAGTCAGTCAAAAGCTCTCTGGGCTATTACCCGTGCCAGTTTCAAGGCCATATTCAGTAACCCCAGCGCCATTATTTTCAGTATCCTGTTTCCCATCATTTTTACATTGATTTTTGGGGCTTTTGGCAGTAGCAGTGGCGTTAGTTACCGGATTGCTTTAACGCCGGGCAGCGATACAACGGAGGGATTCTATACAGGGCTGAAAAAAATTCCCGGTGTTAAGATCATTGATTTTACCGATACTGTTTTACGCAACAGTGAACTTAATAAGGGAAGACTGACCGCTATACTGGATATCAAGAGCCAACTCGACTCAGCAGATAAGCCGCATTATACGATCGGGATAAGATCTACTACTGCCAGTGCAAATACAATTTATTCTTTTACCGCAGCACTTGACCTGGTAAGATTGCAGTTAGAAAAAATGATGAACGAGGATGCAGAGAATTTTGTGGATATAAAAGAACCTGAGATCTCCAAAGTAAAAAAATATCGTCCGATAGATTTTATACTTCCCGGCCAGTTAGGCTTTTCTATTTTGTTTTCAACGTTGTTTGGTATTGCATTCGCATTTTTTGGATTAAGAGAACAACTGGTGTTGAAAAGGTTTTATGCTTCACCTGTCAAACGCATCAATATTTTATTGGGTATTGGTATGAGCCGTTTGTTTTTTCAATTGCTCAGTGTGGTCGTGTTGATCTTGTTCGGACATTTTGTGATGAATTTTACCCTGCAGCATGGAATACTTACTTTTTTTGAAATAATTGCCATGACCATCCTGATGCTTTTCCTGCTGATGGGTGTAGGCCTTATATTCAGCAGCATTGCAAAAAGTGATACCTCAATCCCGTTGCTGATCAATCTCTTTGGTTTTCCGCAGATGATGTTATCGGGTACGTTCTTCCCGATCGAAGTTTTTCCAAAATGGCTCCAGGAAATATGCCGGGTATTACCATTGACCCAGTTCAATGACAGCATCCGCAAAATATCTTTTGAAGGGTTGAGTATTTTTGATTGCTGGAAAGAGATCGGAATACTGGGCATCTGGATGGTAATAATTTATTTTATTGCATCAAGAGTTATTAAGTGGGAATAAGAAATCCGGCAAGTCACATCTTTTAGACATGTAGTATGCGAATAATCAAACTAGGAATTATCAGCCTTATCGTTTTCTTCCTGATCATTACAGGCTTTTCTCTTTTTATTCCATCTCATATACGTATTTCAAAAGCAATAGATATTAATGCGGCCAAAGACTCGGTAATGAACCAGGTCAATAACCCGGCCAACTGGAAGAAATGGTATCCCGGTGCAGATACATTGAGTTTTCTGATGGTGGACGGAAAAATAAAAGGCCTTATTACAGGTTACTTACAAGGACTATTGATCACCAACATAAGTGATAGCACTGTTACGGCCATAAATACCGGGACCAATTCAAAAAAAGGCGAATCGGGGTGGAATGTCTTCGATGGTAGCAGGCCTAATTCAGTAACGATACAATGGTATATGGATTTTCACCTGCGCTGGTATCCCTGGGAAAAATTTTCCAGCCTTTTATTGGAAAAAAGATATGGCCCCTTGATGGAAGCCGGGCTGGATAAACTGAAAAGCCAGCTGGAAAAATAGGCTACCACCCTTGCTATGTCTGCTAAACAGCTTAATTTTAATACAAACCATTTTATGAAGAAAATATTCTTGCTCGCAGCTGTTTTTGCAGCCATTACCGGCTTTGGACAAAACAGGAAAAGCCCTCATGATACCGTAAGTATGAAAGATGTAACGGTGACCTATGGCCGCCCCTTTAAACATGACCGGGTGATCTTTGGAGAGTTGGTAAAATACGGCGAAGTCTGGCGACTAGGTGCCGATGAAGCAACAACCATCAGTTTTAGTAAGAATACAAAAATGGGCAACGTTGATATTCCTGCCGGAACGTATACCATGTTTGCACTGGTAAATGAAACAGAGTGGACGATCATCCTCAATTCTGTACTGGGACAATGGGGAGCTTTTAGCTATAAGAAAAACAAGGATAAAGATGTGGCCATGGTGCCCGTACCTACTCAACGACTGTCAGCTAATGTTGAACAATTTACTATTCGCTTTGAAGAGGACAATACTATGATCATTGAATGGGAACTGATGCAGGTTCGGGTGCCTGTAAAACCCGGAATGTAGTAACGCATCGTTTAAACGTTGGGAAAACAATCCGCTATGCCCCGAACAAAAATATTTTTTTTATTGTTCATTTCTTTAGTTGGTTTTTCTGTACTGAAAGCACAGGGAGTGGATTCTACATTTGTAATGTACCAGAAAGACAGTGCCGTAATTCCTGAAACAGATGCCACGGTACTTTTTTTTCAGAATAATGAAAGGTTGCCGGCGAACAGATTCGGAAAAACATTACTTGTTACTAAATCCCGTAAGACCGTAACACTAAGCAGCTTTCTCAAAGGATCAAGTATGATGTCGCCTGATATTGTACTGGCAGACCTGGATAAAGACGGAAAAAATGAATTGCTGATCTACAACTTTACCGGTGGGGCACATTGCTGCGATGAGATCTATATTTTCAAAAATATTGCAACAGGTAAATACCAGCATGTTGTAAAGATGTTCGGTGGGCACACGGTCATTACTGCTGAAAATCAATTTGAATTTAGTTTCGCCGAATCGTTTGGTTATTTCTTTACCTGTTTTGCCTGTGGTTATACAGATACATCTGATGGCGCCCCGATTTTTCTGGACAGAATTACATTGAAATACAATAAAGGAAAATGCACCGTAGTTCCCGGTAACGCTGAACTCAAAAGCATTATCAATGATAATCTGGCAAAACTGGGCGAGCAGCCCTATGAAAAATTGGATGATGAACTCTCCATGGATGAAGGTCTGCGGAAAGAAGTAGCCATGAACCTGATAGTTTTTTATTATTCTTTTGGAAGGAATTTAACAGAAACACAGAGGCTGTTCAATAAATACTATAAACATCCTGATGCAAAGAAGATATGGACTGCTTTTACCAAAAATTTGGTGTACTTAAAGCAGGACAATGATTTTTAATCAGCTCCGGAAATAAATTTCAGGTTTCGCTGAATGCCTTTGAATTTGCTTCGCCTTAATGGGGAGTCCTTAAAAATTTTCCTGAAACTTTCTTCCGTCATCATTTCCCATTCTTTAGAGGAAAGATTTAGTATTTCAGGTAATGGAGAAAATGCTGTTTCGGTTGTTGGTTTGGCAAACCGATTCCAGGGACAAACATCCTGGCAGGTATCACAGCCAAACATCCAATCATCAAACTTCCCTTTCATTTCACCGGGTATCAGCATTTCTTTTAATTCAATGGTGAAATAGGAGATACATTTGCTGCCATCAACAATTTTGCCGGGCAGGATGGCATCAGTAGGGCAAGCATCAATACACTTAGTACAGGTGCCACAAAAATCTTTAGCAAAAGCATCATCGTATTCCAGTTCAAGGTCGGTGATAAGAGTAGCGATAAAATAAAACGAACCACTCTGTTTGTTGATAAGGTTCCCATTCTTACCAACCCATCCTAATCCGCTTCGTTGCGCCCAGGTACGTTCCAGCACCGGGGCACTGTCTACAAATCCTCTTCCATGTATCTCCCCGATTGTTTCTTTAATAGCTTCTATCAACTCATTTAACTGTCCCTTTATCACTTCATGATAATCTTTTCCAAAAGCGTACCTGGAAATTTTGGGGGTATCAGCTTGTTGTTGCTGGGATGGATAATAATTTTTTAAAAAGGTTATGACCGATTTGGCACCCGGTACCAGTTTAGTGGGGTCGATCCGCAGCTCAAAATATTTTTCCATGTAGTGCATACTGCCATGCATTCCTTTCTGCAGCCATTGTTCAAGCCGGGCGGCATCATCATCCAGCTTTTGTGCACGGGCAATGCCACAAAACTCAAACCCCAGCCGGGCGGCTGTTTTTTTTATGAAACTGGTATTTGCTTGCAACGAATTCAAGGTGAGATGTTGTCCTTTATGCCCAAGGCTTTTTTACCTGACTATTTACGACAAGTTTGCGATTTTTTTTACTAAATTGAATATAGTCATTTAGTTATTTAACCACACAACTAACCGGATGAAACCAAAACTGCTTTTAAACGTACTTTTTTTCTTAATCACTATCTCTTCCACCAGGGCACAAGATAAACTTAAGATAAAATTCGGCAGTGTAACAGCTGATGATTTTAAAACAACCGTTTACCCGATCGATAGTAATGCAGCAGCCATTATCCTGGCCGACATCGGATCCACTGAAATCGTCGGCAATACAAAAGGTTCCTTCTCCCTGTTATTTAAAAATTACCGCCGGGCACATATCCTGAATAAGAATGGATACGATATTGGTAATGTAGAGATCAGGCTTTATACAAATGGTGAGTCTGAAGAGGAACTCGATAACCTGAAAGCCGTTACCTACAACCTGGAGAATGGAAAAGTGGTGCAAACAAAGTTGGAAATCAAATCATCCGTCTTCAAAGACAAAGTGAATAAGAACCTCGTCGTTAAAAAATTCACTTTCCCAAATATCAAAGAAGGCTCTATCATTGAATATGAGTACAAGATAAAATCAGATTTTATATTCAACCTGCAGCCTTGGGATTTCCAGGGAGAATATCCCTGCTTATGGAGTGAATATAATTTTGCTATGCCCAGCTTTTATAATTATGTCACACTTTCTCAAGGCTATCATCCGTATACTATAAAGACGTCTACCACCAGCAGGGGTAATTTTAATATGGCAGATAACAGGGGAGTGGGAGCAACCGAAAGGGCCAACTTCAGTGCCAACGTAGTGGATTACCGCTGGGCTATGAAGGATGTTCCGGCATTGAAAGAAGAAAGTTATACCTCTACCTTACGTAATCATATCTCAAGAATAGAATTTCAACTGGCCTCCATCGGTGAACCATTTACTGTGAGGCAGGTGATGGCCACCTGGAAAATGGCCACTAAAGATTTGCTGGAAGATGAAGATTTTGGAGAACAGCTAAGTAAGGATAATGGCTGGCTGAGTGAAGTGATGCCATTGGCATTGCGGGGAGCTGCAACCACAACGGCCAAAGCAAAAAATATTTATGAATGGGTGAGGGATAATTTTACCTGTACCAATTACGGTCGCAAATACCTGGAACAGCCATTAAAAAATGTATTGAAAAATAAAAATGGCAACGTCGCTGAAATTAATCTTTTGCTGACAGCTATGTTGCGTAAAGCAAATATCCAGGCAGACCCTGTGATCCTCAGTACCCGTTCGCATGGATATACTCATTCCGCCTATCCTTTGATGGACAGGTATAATTATGTGATATGCCGGACGGAAACAGAAGGGAAAGAATTTTTCCTGGATGCTTCAGAACCGGGTATGGGCTTTGGCAGGCTGGGCTTTAAATGTTATAACGGTTATGCCCGTATAATAAGCCCCGGAGCAGAAGAAATAGACTTGAATGCTTCCACTCTCAAAGAAGTAAAGAATACAACCGTATTTATCATTAACGATGAAAAAGGAAATTCTATTGGCAGCATTCAACAGACACCGGGTTATTTTGAATCAGTCCGCTTGCGCAGTCTTGCTAAAGAAAAAGGAAAGGAACAGGTCTTCAATGATTTTAAAAAGATGATGGGAGAGGATATAAAAATCAGCAATACAAGAATGGACTCATTACTCAACTATGATGTGCCACTGGGAATTGCTTTCGACATTGATTTTATTGGTGACAAAGAAGATATCATCTATTTCAATCCGATGCTTGGAGAAGGCTTTAAAGAAAATCCTTTTAAATCGGCAGAACGGTTTTACCCGGTTGAAATGCCTTATACCATTGATGAGACCTATAACCTGCAGATGGAAGTGCCAAAGGGATATGTGGTGGATGAATTACCCAAAGGGGCTGTTGTAAAATTCAATGAAGAGGAGGATGCTACATTTGAATACAGGGTCTCCGTGTCGGGAAGCAATTTATCGTTCCGGTCACGGCTGGTCATTAAGAAAGCTTATTTTCTGCCGGAAGAATATGAAGTGCTGCGGGAATTTTTTGCATTGATCGTAAAAAAGCAGGGCGAACAGATTGTGTTTAAAAAGAAAGCTACTCCATGATAAAACAAGTGTTGACGATTTTATTGACAGTAATCTTTTGCCTGCCGCTAATGGCCGGTGATGGCGAATATGCAGTAGGAAAGATCCCGGTAGCACTTTTGAAGAATGCCAATGTGGTAAAACGATTTGAAGAAACCAGGTATGAAATAAGCTCTTATACTAAAATGAAAGTGTATAAGAAGGATGTCATTACCATACTGAATGAGAACGGTGATGAATTTGCAGGACTGTTTGAATTTTATGACAAGTTTCGTTCTATTAAATCAATAGAAGGAAAAATATATGATGCAACAGGAAAAGAGGTCAAATCATTAAAGCCCCGGGATGTCGAAGACCGCAGTGCTGTCAGTGAGATCAGCCTGATGGAAGATAGCCGGGTAAAGATCCATCACTTTTATCATCGTATCTATCCTTATACCGTAGAGTATGAAGTAGTCATAGAATTTTCAACGACGTTTATGTTTCCCTCCTGGTTTCCACAACCGGCAGAAAAATATGCCGTTGAAAAAAGTAATATTACTGTATCTGTACCTGACGGGTTTAGTTTCAGGTATAAAGCCTTTAATTATACGGGTGAGCCTTCCATTGTCCCTGCAAAAGATGGTAAGTCTTACAACTGGCAAGTCAATAATCTGCCGGCAATTCTTAAGGAGTATGCTGCACCCGAATGGCCCAATCTTACTACCTGTATTTATTTCAGTCCCGATAAGTTTGAGTTTGGCGGATATAAAGGAGCGATGGATTCATGGAATGCTCTCGGGCAGTTTCAATTGCTGCTCAACCAGGGCCGGGATAAATTGCCAGATGCAATAAAACAAAAAGTGCATCAGCTTACGGATGGTATTACTGAACCAAGAGAGAAGATCAGGATATTGTATGAATACCTGCAAAAAAATACAAGGTATGTTAGCATACAGCTAGGTATTGGTGGGTTGCAACCTTTTGATGCAGCTTATGTAACAGCAAAAGCCTATGGTGATTGTAAGGCACTCAGCAATTATATGTTTGCGCTGCTTAAAGAAGCGAATATAAAATCCTGCTACACACAAATAAAATCAGGCGAGGGCAAGTATTTTTTTCTTTCCGATTTTCCCAGTGATCAGTTCAATCATATTATTCTTTGTGTGCCTTTGCCAAAAGATACTGTTTGGCTGGAATGTACCAGCCAGACGTTGCCAACGGGTTATCTCAGCGGATTTACAAGCAACCGGCCTGCCTTGGTAGTTGATGAAAATGGCGGTCATCTTATTCATACACCCCGATATGGTATTAAAGAGAATTTTCAACACCGTAATATTAAAGCCACACTGAATGAGGAAGGTACATTGCTTGTAAATGCACAAACAAGCTATGGTGGTTTGCAGCAGGATGATATTCATGGACTCATCAATAACCTGTCGAAAGATAAAGTAAAAGAATACCTGCATGAGCAGCTGGACTTTGCGACCTATGACATCAGCAAGTTTAATTATGTAGAAAATAAAACAGCCGTACCAACGATTGAAGAGACACTGGATATAGCCGTAACAAATTATGCAACGATCACCGGCAAACGCCTCTTCATCGTTCCCAATATAATGACAAGAAACGGCCGGAAACTTACGGCAGACGATGAAAGAAAATATGATATGGTTTTCACTACCGACTACCGCGATGTAGATTCTGTTGAAATAATAATTCCTGCAGGCTACAATCCTGAATCGATGCCACAGGATGTAGCTATCAGTAATAAATTTGGCAAATACAATTGTTCCGTAAAATTATCCGGGAATAAATTATTGTACTATCGCAGTATCGAACGCTATACCGGCCGCTTTCCTGCAAAAGAATATAACGACCTGGTAAAATTTTATGAAGCCATCTACAAAGCAGACAGGAGTAAAGTAGTACTGGTAAAACAGGAAACTACCAAAGGGTTTTAACAAAATGCTTCATCTCAGCGAAAGAAGTCTCACACAGAGCTAAAAGAGAAAAAGAGGAATACAAAATCAACGAAATATTCCGGGCAACAAAATCTCTTCACTTATTATTTATTCCTCCAGGTGCAGCCGGTGAATGATACGGTGAATAGCCGGTGCAAGAATAACACCTACATTGGTAATAAAAACAACACCACTGAACAAGGCATAACCGGAAGAAAACCATTTACCGCTTACTGTATGAATTTCTACCACTGGTCCCATACCACTTAATATCATGGAGGCGTTATGTACCGAATCGAGCCAGGGAATATTCGCTGTATAGTGGTAACCCAACACTCCGATAGAAAGACAGATCACCATGATGATCAAAGCAATGATAACATTCTTGAATACCCGTTGGTAAAAGACAGCTTTCGTAGCCAGTGGTTCTTTGCGGTGTTCGTACATAAAAAGGTTTGATAACTAAAGTTACCAAAGCTTCTCCAGTAAAATAGTTTATTACCTGTCCATTACAAGACAGGAGAAATCTTAATAGATGTGGTGATTGTTCCGCTGCCGGGAACTGACATCCCGGCGACCTCTGTACTGACAGTAGATTCCATTACAGTTGTTCTTATAAGCACCAGGCCTGTTTTAATATCCATTTGTAATTGTGATTTTATCACATTGTTAGCAGCACTTACCATTTCCATACCCATTTGCAGCATTGCTACTGATGTGACTTGCGTACCGGTATAAGAAATATCCGCTATTCCATTTGTAATAGCAGTAATCGTATAGGTGCCGTTCTCACGGGACTCGTATTTTTCTTTTTTCACAATAATGGAATCTATAAAACTTTCACCGGCTTTTAATTCTCTGCCAATCAGTGCAGGTATAAATAAGTCGGTTGCAGGCTCCTGGCCGCTGCCGGGAACACCCATGGCGCTACCTACCGTACCGTCATCAATGGCATCTGTTTTAATAATAGTTCCTTTATCATCAAGCGTTACTGCATTAGCTTTATTCAATTTTTTTGAAAGAGTATCTGCCAGCGGTCCTTCGTTATCATTTTTATCGCTGTCAAAACTTGCATTTTGCCCCATCATGCTGGCATCAAAACGCATTTTTGTAGTGGTGCGTTGAAGTTCGATACCATCTTGCCCGGCACCAAGTATCTCGTATACGGTAGTAGTTTTTGATTCCGTACTGCTCTCCATCGTTTGCCCCATAACAGTTGAAGAGGTACTTCCTTTTGCCAGAATTTCCACATTGAATTTTTGTCCCTGTTGCACATCAATTTTTGTTGGCTGTGCCAACGCTGTCCATGAAAATAAAAGGCTTGCTGCGAGAACGGGTAATTGAAAGGAACGCATCGGATAAGATTTATTGCAGGGTGAAATTAGTAAGCCTGGTCGAGTATTGAACAGTAACCGGCAAAAGCTCCTGTTAAGCTTTCATTCACCATCCAATTTAGCCGACGATACAAGACTGCAACAATAGCAGGAATGTGGCTACCGACAAGACTTTCAGGCAGATAGAACTAACTTTATGTGACATAGTTACGGGATTTACAAGGTTGGATAAGTATTTGAGTGTAGTCCACCGTTAACGGTCCACTGACCACAGTAGTTCACTTGTATTGCCGTGGACTATCGACTGTGGACAGTTGACCTTAAAAACTATTATTATGAACTTAGGAAACTTCACCATAAAAGCCGCTGAAGCATTTCAGCAAGCACAGCAAATTGCCTTCAATGCAAAGAGTCCGAATATTGAGACCGAGCATATACTAAAGGCATTGCTCGAACAGGAAGACTCACCCGTTGAGTATTTACTGAAAAAAAATAATGTTACCCTTAACCTGGTAGACAGTAAGCTTGATGAACTCATCAATAAATTGCCCAAAGCATCCGGCGAAGCTGCACAGCAAATAAGCCGTGAAGCCAACAACGTGGTATTAAGAGCCGGTGCTGTACTTAAACAATTCAAAGATGAGTTTGTAACACCGGAACATTTGATCATGGCGATTGTGCAGGGGAATGATTCCACTGCTAAACTGTTGAAAGATGCAGGACTTACGGAAAAAGGATTGGTAACTGCTATCAAAGAATTACGGAAAGGTGAAACCGTTACTTCACAAACACAGTCGCAGGAATATAATGCACTGAATAAATATGCAAAGAACCTGAACGAAATGGCCAGGCAGGGTAAACTTGATCCGGTCATTGGCCGTGATGAAGAGATTCGCAGAACCTTACACATCTTATCAAGAAGAACAAAGAACAACCCGATATTGGTAGGTGAACCTGGTGTTGGTAAAACCGCCATCGCCGAAGGTATTGCACACCGTATTGTAAATGGTGATGTACCCGAGAACCTGAAGAGTAAAATTATCTATGCACTCGATATGGGCTTGCTCATTGCCGGTGCAAAATATAAAGGTGAGTTTGAAGAACGATTGAAAGGAGTGGTAAAAGAAGTAAGTACCAGTGATGGAGAGATCATTCTTTTTATTGATGAGATTCACACATTGGTTGGTGCAGGTGGCGGTGAAGGCGCCATGGATGCGGCCAATATTCTGAAACCTGCACTGGCCAAAGGTGATTTGAGAGCAGTAGGTGCAACAACACTGAACGAATACCAGAAATTTTTTGAAAAGGATAAAGCATTAGAAAGACGTTTCCAGAAAGTGATGATCGATGAACCGAATATTGAAGATGCTATTTCTATTCTGCGGGGTTTAAAAGACCGTTATGAAACGCACCACCATGTACGCATTAAAGACGAAGCCATCATTGCAGCGGTAGAATTATCCAGCCGCTACATTACGGATCGTTTCTTACCGGATAAAGCGATTGACCTGATCGATGAAAGTGCGGCCAAGCTTCGCCTGGAAATGAATTCCATGCCGGAAGAACTGGACACCTTAGAAAGACAGATCCGCCAACTGGAAATTGAACGGGAAGCGATCAAGAGAGAGAATGACGAAGTGAAACTGAAAGAACTGAATACAGAAATTGCAAACCTGTCTGTAACAAGAGATACGTATAAAGCCAAATGGAACCAGGAAAAAGAACTCGTAGAAAAAGTACAGAATGCAAAAGCCGAAATAGAGAACCTGAAGCAACTGGCTGAAAGGGCCGAACGGGAAGGTGATTACGGTAAAGTGGCGGAGATACGCTATGGAAAAATTCAGCAGCAGGAACAACTGATCACTGATCTTACCAAACAAATAGAAGAGAGTGGTGAAAAACGTTTGCTGAAAGAAGAAGTAGATGCGGAAGATATTGCGGAGAGTATTGCGAAAGCAACCGGCATTCCTGTTACGAAGATGTTGCAAAGTGATAAAGAAAAATTATTGAAACTGGAAGACCACCTGCATGAAAGGGTAGTGGGACAGGAAGAAGCCATTACGGCCGTAGCGGATGCCATACGAAGAAGCCGTGCAGGATTACAGGATCCGAAAAAACCCATCGGTTCATTTATTTTTCTCGGTACAACCGGAGTGGGTAAAACAGAACTGGCGAAAGCCCTGGCGGAATATTTATTTGATGATGAAAGTATGATGACGAGGATCGACATGAGTGAGTACCAGGAAAAACATACCGTATCCAGGTTGGTAGGCGCACCTCCCGGCTATGTGGGATATGATGAAGGCGGACAGTTGACAGAATCCGTTAGAAGAAAACCATACAGTGTGGTATTGCTGGATGAAATAGAAAAAGCACACCCGGATGTATGGAATGTATTGCTGCAGGTATTGGATGATGGCCGGCTGACAGATAACAAAGGCCGGGTGGTGAATTTCAAGAACACCATCATCATCATGACGAGCAATATCGGCAGCCACCTGATACAGGATGCTTTTGAGAAAGTGAAGGAAGAAAATGTGGAAGAAGTAACGGACAAGGCCAAACTGGAAGTGATGACCTTGCTGCGCCAAACGATACGACCCGAGTTTTTAAACCGGGTGGATGAAATCATCATGTTCCGGCCGCTGATGATGAAGGAGATAAAAGGCATTGTAAAAATACAGTTGAACGGACTGAAGAAATTAGTAGCCGACAGCGGCATACAATTACAGTTCAGCGATTATGCACTGGAGTTTTTGGCCGAGCAGGGCTTTGACCCTCAGCTGGGTGCAAGACCATTAAAGCGGCTGATACAAAAGGAAATTGTGAACCAGTTAAGCAAACGGATACTGGCCGGTGATATTGATAAGACCAAGCCGGTGCTGGTGGATGTGTTTGATGGTGTGGTGGTGTTTCGGAATGAGACACCGGAATTGGAGAAAGCCGGTAAGAAGAAGTAAAGAGAAGCCCTGACGAGAGTTGGGGCTTTTCTTTTATCCCACATAGCAAGATATTTTTACTCTTTTCATATATTTGAAGTAACTCCACTTTAATAATGAACCCTATTTTTTTTAATTGCTTACTTCTCTTCTTACTAGTGGTTTTTCTTGCTTTATTACAATCAAGGTTTAGAGTATTTAAGGAGGATCCTTTCTTTTTTTTGTTTATAGTTTTTGTGATGCCCTTTTTAGTTTTAGGAAAATTGTCAAGAAGAGGAGGGGCAATTACTTGGGTTGACCTGACAAGTTTTGAGATATTTTCCTTTACACTGATTATTGAATATTTT
>CALRVH010000018.1:0-50681 GCA_943371565.1 Chitinophaga pinensis
AATGTAACACCTTCGAGCAAAATATATTTACAATTAGTCAGTAGCAATAAGTTGGGGCGGAGAAAATCTTTTATATTCTCATAATAGGCGGCATCTCGGCCGTGTAATATTTGCCCGGGGTTGGAGGGCATTTTGTTAGCAGCAAAGAACTGTTCAGAAGGGAACCATGTTTTTTTATCATCGCTCAGTACACCACCAGAGGCGACGAGTTTTTTCCACTGTGATTCATTCAGTTTGTCTTTTTTTACGGACCGCCAGGCATCTCCATTACCATCAATAATTCCTTTACCGGTGATTGCAATATTGGTGGCACCAGTGGCAGAGAGGGGAGACTGGTTACGCATTTGTGGCAGCCCTTCCCAATTTGCAGCTACTAGCGGGTATTCTTTTTTATCGTTTGTAAAAAGTAATGTTGCTCCCGTAGCCAGGTGAAGGTTGATATTACTTTTTATAACGATCGGTCCTGTTAACCACAACCCTTGAGGAACTAAAACAACACCGCCCCCTTTTTTAACCTGTGCATCAATGGCGGCAGTAATACTTTTTGTATTTAATGTTTTGCCATCGGGGATAGCTCCAAATTTTACAATATTGGAAGTGTCTTTTTTAAACTTCGGACTAACAATAACCGGAAGTTTTGTTTGCTGTGCAATGGCAACATTAACAACAGCAAATGATGCGAGTATAGAGAGTATTTTTTTCATCAGGCAAACAGTCCCGTTTTGCGGGTTTTCGTTATACAAGTCTAACCAGATATTGATTGTTAATCAACGAATTGTATTGTTTTATTTACGCAATCGTTGCCGGGAACGGTACCGGTTTTCAGAAAGGATTTTGGGAATATTTTTAGCTCATTTTTACCGCCTGCCGGGCCAGCAATTTCCATTGCCCACCCTGCTTTTGCCAGATCAATAAAATCCTCAGATGAACTTCTGCTGGTTTGCCGCCGTCGTTGGTTTTGGCATAGAGGATATGACGGACTACTGCAGTCTTTCCGCTAATGCTTACCGTTTGCTCAGACAGATCAATGGAAACAAAATCTGATTTGCCACTTACGATCTTTTCTACGAACTCCTTTTTATCGTCAATATGTCCGCCACTATGCCCATAACTAAGTTTATCAGTTACTAATTTTTCGAGTATGGCTTTATCAGCATCAACCATCCCTTTTCGTAATTGCTCCACAGCATCTGTTACTGCTTTTTCCTGTTTACTTTGGGCATTGACAGAATAGAAACCGGTTAGTACAACTAATGTGGTAAACAATATTTTTTTCATGCTATAATTTTTAAAATCGATTGGCCATTGGGATGAGGTCAGTCAGTTCTGATATCTTTACGGGTCGTTTTAGTTGAATACTTTTCCTGGCTGCAATGCCAATTAGAATAGACATAGCTCCTTCTCTTGTTCCGGCCATTACATGATGTGGGTTATCGTTGGTGTCCACAAACATCCTGCGTTGCATACGAACATCACCGCCGCCATGGCCTCCTTTTATTTTGGGCGTTGTAAATATCTCATAGGTCTTTTCAAAATTATCCATCACCATTATCTCTCTGAATTCGCCGGGAATGGCATCATCTGCATTGCTCATTTCCGTAGCATGCCGGTTGGCCTGGTCTTCTGGTGTTTTTTGTAAATAGGGAATGTCTTCCCAGGTCTCTAATCTTCCTGACATGCCGTTAAATGCGATCTGCCAGCCTTCGTAGGGAGAATAAGTGGTAAGCGAGTAGTTGACTGTTACACCATTTGCATAAATGATCTGTGCTGACATTTTATCATAAATATCAATTTCATTACTCCACACACATCCATCTTTTATATAGCCATCATGCTGTTCATTGTTTACATACATACCAACCTGCCGCTCATCTTTGGTAATATCCCAAAAGAATTTGCACTTGTCTTTATGTTCACAGCCCCTGCATTTTGTGCCGCGGAAAGCATTATTTTTTCCATAATGCTCCAGGGCGCCATAGGCACTTACCTCAACCGGTTCTGAATTTAGCCACCAGTTAAGTAAGTCAAAATGGTGGGTGGCTTTATGCACCCATAGTGAGCCACTTTTTGCCATACGTCCATGCCAGCGACGGAAATAATCAGCACCATGGTGCACATTCAGGTACCAATTGAAATCCACGGATACAATTTTGCCGACCCTTTTTTTAGCCAATAATTCTTTTACATGCATTGCATGTACACTATGGCGGTAATTAAATGCGACGGTTACTTTCTTACCACTTTTCTTTTCTGCATCCAGGATTCTTTTGCATTTCACTTCATCTGTCGTCATGGGCTTTTCAGTGATGACGTTAACACCAAGATTCAATGCTTTTACAATCAGATCGTCGTGGGTTGCATCAACTGTTGTAACAATTACATAGTCTGGTTTTGTTTCTTTCACCATCTGTTCAAAATTGGTGAACGTAGGGCACGCCACTTTCAAAGTGTTTTTAACATACTCAAGTCTACCCGGATTAATATCCGACAGGCCAACAAACTCGGTTACTTCACCAAATGTTTTAATGATTTCCCTTCCCCAAAGGCTGGAGCCCCGGGCACCTGTACCCACCAGGGCTAATCGTATTTTTTTACCGGGTGGTATGGCAAAAGATTCAAATGGGTGAAGCATTAAGGCGGTACCGGCAGCAGCGGTATAGCCCAAAAATTTGCGGCGTTCCATATACAATCGTTTTATAATTATCGTACAGGTTCAATGCGGAACCAATCCACATCAGCAAAACCTGAATCATTCGTTTTTACTGTTCTTGTGCAAAACAATCCTGTTTTGGCACCCACCCAACGTCCGGGTTTGGCGATAAATTTTTCGCCGATGTTTTTAAAAACAGTTCCATCAATACTGTAGCTAAATTCACAAACACCGGTTTTTGTCACTTTTACCCGGAAATAAATATCAGCATTGCTGATCTTTTCACCATCCTCTACTGTCTCTTCAGTTCCTTTATCAGCATTTTTACAGCTACTGAAGGAAATATAGTTGCCATCCTGTTTTTTTATGATAGAAACGTATGCATAATCTGCTCCATGTATGATCAGGCCGGCCTTTTCTCCATTTAATCTTGGGGAAAAAGAAAGTTTGGTGGTAGCCATAAACTCATCAGCCGGAAATTTTTGCGCCAGCAGGTTAGGCACATCCCAGTAGTTTTTTATACTGTCAGGAAGCTGAACCGAGAATAATCTTAATGTTCCATTATAAGGAAAAGCCCAATAGGGTTTTGGATTCGCTTCCCACTGCCATTGCAACCCTGATTTAGTTGAATTGAATTCATCTGATTCGGCGGGAGTGCTGATAGGATAGGTTTTGCCGACGTTCGGTTTTTTATATATTAAAACCGGCTCGCCTTTGCCATCCGCATCTTTATCCTCACCAATCACCGGCCAGTCATTTACCCATTTCATGGGTTGTAAATGCACAACTCTTCCATACGCATCTTTATCCTGGAAATGTAAAAACCAATGTTCACCTGTCTTTGTATCTACCCATGCTCCCTGGTGAGGCCCATTGGTAGTTGTTGAGCCCTGGTCCATCACCACTTTTCTTTCATAAGGGCCATACACATTTTTTGAACGAAGAACTGTTTGCCAACCGGTGGCTACCCCGCCAGCAGGAGCAAAAATGTAATACCAACCATTACGTTTATAAAACTTAGGTCCTTCAATCGTTGGGTCGTTTTCATGGCCATCATAAACCATCACCGCATCACCAATAACTTTCGTTCCTTCTTTATTCAGCTCTTTCACCACAATGATCGATTTGATACCTGCCCGGCTGCCTGCATAGGCATGAACGAGATACACTTTTCCATTGTCATCCCAGAGAGGGCAGGGGTCTATCAATCCTTTTCCGGCCTCTACCATAACTGGTTCAGACCAGGGCCCAGTAATTTTTTTTGCTTTGATAACATAAATACCAAAATCAGGATCGGGGTAATAGATATAAAACTCGTTGTTGTGATAACGGATACTTGGCGCCCACACACCGCCGCCATGTTGTACTTTACTGAAATGGTCGTAAGGTGGTTGTTTTATTAATGCATGACCGATCAGTGTCCAGTTTACCAGGTCTTTCGAATGCAGAATGGGTAAGCCCGGTACATGATTAAACGATGATGCCGTTATATAATAATCATCACCCACTCTTATTGCATCAGGATCGCTGTAATCGGCATTGATGACAGGATTTTTATAAGTGCCATTGCCATTATCAGCTACCCATACACCAGAGACATTAGTATTTTGCGCAGCAGCAAAAACTGCGGTGAAAAACAAACCGACTATAGTGATACTACTTTTCATTTAACAGGATTCCAGTTGCCAAAAACATTTTTTATTGTATAAATCTTTGCCTCTTCATCCGAGAGCTGCTTGGCCCAATTGACTCTTCCTTCCGTATTAGATCCCGGCCCGAAATTTTTATACTCAGCATACCGGGTGGTTTTATAATTCTCTGTGTTGTTCCAGTTAGACCAGCCTTCTGCTTTTATGTGCGGCCCGATAAAGCAATACATATACACTACATGTGCATAAGGCCGCCAGGGTCTGCCCAGCGAAACATTATCTAATGTTTGGTCTCCTAATATTCTGCAATCACTAAATATATATCCAAATTTCTTATCCTGGGGTGTAGAGGCCGCTGTGATATGGGAGTTTTTCTTACTTTGGATATGGCAGGTTTGAAACCACACCGTGGCCGAGCCAAAAATAAAATCAGTAGTACCTTCTATATAACAGTTTTCAAAATATTGGCGACTTTTTTCATTATTCGTAAATAAAACATCCTGGTTGCCTGCGATATTACAGTTTCTAAAGATTGCTTTATCGCCATCTGATTCTACTGCTACAGCCTGCCCGGCCGTAAAACCTGCATCATTTTGAAATGACAGGTTCTCCGCAGTAAAATTATCAGCAAGAATTTTAAAACTCCATGATGTCCTGGTGTTGATCGTATCGCCGCCGGGAGAGATCTTTCCTGTATGATCATTATATGTTATAACGGTGCGGAATTTGTCTTCACCAACCAGGGTTACAAAGTTTTTTGTGGAATCAAGAAGGAGTTTTTCTTTATACGTACCTGGCTTAATGAAAACTGTTACAGGTTTTTTATTGTTGAAAGGAATTTCATTGAATGCTGCCTGGATGGTCTTGAAATCGCCACTGCCATCCTGTGCTACTATAATTTTTGACAAATTACTTTTGGGCCCCGGGAAAATTTTCCGCAGGAAGTTATCCATATAAACAATGGAAGAATCAAACCAGGGTTTGAATAAGATAAAAGTATGCGGGGAACCTTCAAATGTCCTGACCTCTGAATAAATAGAGTTCTCCTTTAGTATTTTAATAAAATCTTCACGGCCTGCATGCATTCTTGCCACACCACTGTTGATGAATTGTGTTGGTGGCATGTGTTTCCCCACATGTGTAAGTGGGGCAGCCTGTTTCCATATTTCAGGGTTCTCTGTTTTAGAATAACCGAACCAATGTGTTGCAGCTGATATTCTTTTGCTGTCATCACCTTCTCCGGATTCCGGATGAATGAATGCAAGTGTACCGTCAAGATCCATTACAGCGTTTACAAGACTTGAATATTTTTTGTAATCTCCATGGCCTTCAAATGCCGCCATTCCATTTGTTGAGCCCATAAATGCTGCCAGCTCTCCGCCGGCAGAATGACCAGCTGCCACAATTTTTGATTTATCAATGTTATAGTGTTCAGCATTCTTTCTTGTCCATCGGATAACTGTCTTTATATCATGTATGGCAGCCGGGTATAGTGCTTCTGTAGAAAGACGATATTCAGGAGTTATACAAACATAACCGAGTGCAGCCAACTGTTGCAGCAAGGGAAAATGCATGGCTTTATTACCGCTTCTCCATCCGCCGCCATGAATAAAGATGATAGCGGTTCGTTTAATTTTTGTTTTTTCTTTCGGGTAAAATACATCTAGCTTCAGTTCTCTTTCTTTGGTATTGCAATAAACAATATTCTTTTCTTCTGATATGTTTTGGTAGGAAACCTCTTTTGCAATTTGCAGGTTAGGATAACTTTTCAGGTGTTTATTGTATTCGTTTGAAATGTTGTAAGAAGTGTCTCTTACACCCGTAATGCCCGCAGTGGATTGTGCCTTTAAAAAAGTAGAGGCATTGAGAAATATGAATATGGCAAAGCCCCTTTTCATTTATTTCTTTACGGCGGGGATGATTACCCTTTGTGTTAATTCAATATGTAGTCCTTGTAATTCTTTTAAAACAAGTTGTGCGATCAGGCGGGCACCCAGCTCACTAAAATGGGTATTATCATTTTTTCCTTCCGGATAATTTGGATGTTCTCCCGGTTGCAACTGTAGGAATAACAATTTGGATTGTTCCTGACCAAATTGCTGATAAAGAGCTCTGCTTTTTTCATCCAGGTCAATAAACAATGCGTTTTGTTCTTTGGCTACTTCCCTTGTTAGAGCGGAATATTCCTTATGTGTTTCAACTGCGGTTCCATCCGCATTAAATTTCCTCCTTGATACCGGCGTAAATACGATTGGCGTTGCTCTTTTTTCCCTTGTTTCTTTAATAAACCTGGTCAGGTTCATTTTAAAAGTATCGGGTGTAGCATAACGTTCTTTCTTTTCTACCGATTCATCGTTATGGCCGAATTGTATGATGACGTAGTCGCCTTCCCTTGCTTCATCTATAATGGATCTCCAGAGTCCTTCACTTAAAAAGGTTTTAGTGCTGCGGCCATTCTTGGCACGGTTGACGATGGTAACAGTTGAATCCCAGAAATATACAAAGGGCATTCCCCAACCGGTTTCCGGGTAGGCTTTTGTTTCCTTGATAGCAATAGTAGAATCGCCGGCTAAAAAAATTTTGATTTTCTTTTTCTCAGGTAGAGTAAAGGCAAGGAGAAAGATGCCAACTATGAAAAAAGATATCTTTTTCATTTTACCAGGTTATTAATGTATACTTCAATATTAGTATAATGAGAATGGAGTTTATTCTGTGCAGCATCAGTGGCATCAGATGAGTTTAATCCATTCTTTTTTTCCCAATCATCAGGCATGCCATCTTTATCACTATCAACAAAGGCAGGTAATGATTGTAGTACAGGCCAGGCAGTCACTGTCAATTCATAAGCCGTGCCATGCGGGAAGCCACCCTGTACATCTATAAACTTTCCTGTCCTGTTCTTTACATCGTTAATGATCCGCTCATCTAAAGTATCTCTTTTGTGACTGGCACCAACATACTTCAAAACTGCTTCATAAGCATCGATAGCTGTCTGTACAGGTATAGCTAACGAAGCGACAGGTTTATCAACGACGGTATTTTTTTTGTCTTCCTCGGTTCCGCCATTTCCCATATCAACACCGAGCCAGTTGTTTTTTGTTACGGCAGCAGCTTCATCCACATAGTTGCCATCCACATACCATTTACCAAAGGGAATGGCCGGAGCCGTTTCTCGTCGTCCCGGGGTTGCAATCCTGTATCGTACACTCTTGCTGGTAGAAGGCCCGTATTTAAAATAGTTATTTACAATATTATAATTGCCGCCTTCTCCTGCATAAATATTATTACTACCCCAGTTATAAATAACATTATTCCGGTAATCAACATTTTCTTCCGGTGCATTTCTTATGCCGTCAAAACGTGGATTCCTGTTGCTACAATGGGCAAACAGGTTATGATGTGCTGATAAATGACGACCGCCCCAAATGCCGCCATATCCATGGTGTTCAAAATCTTTGTCGCCCGTTTCAAAATGATATGAATAATTCAGCGGTTCGGCTATCAGATTCCATTGAAGGGTAGTGCTATCACCTGCATAAACAGAAAAGACTTCATCGGTACTCCACCCCAGGCTGCAATGATCTATTATAATATTATTTCTTCTTGTTCCACCAAAAGCATCATCATGCCCGCTGCCATCTACCATGCCTTTATTCTGATTTTTATCGCCCATCCTGAATCGCAGGTATCGTATAATAATATTATTACCACCTAATGAAACAGGGTGGTCAGCAATACAAATACCATCGCCAGGAGCGGTTTGCCCGGCAATAGTGATATTACCTTTAATACTGAGTGGTGAACTAAGATGGATCGTCCCGGATACTGCAAACACTACTATCCTTGGGCCTTTTGCTGTAACTGCTTTTCTAAGACTTCCTTCACCATCATCATCCAGGGTTGTCACAATAATAATTTTTCCACCTCTGCCGCCTGTTGTGAACTTGCCAAAACCCTCGGCACCAGGAAACGCCACCCTATTTTCATCTGTAGTAGTCATCACAACCTTGTTTTGTTGTGCACAAGCAGAGAAGGAAAGTGCTACAAAGCTGTTTATTATGAGTACTAATTTTTTCATTGCTATTTGCTTATGTGAGACGATTGGAAGAAAATAAGGCTGCATTTAAGCAGCCTTACTTTAAAAACTAACTATGAGAAAAATTAATAATTCGGGTTCTGCGTCAAATTAAAGTTTGCATCTCTTGCTGGTTGAGGTATTGGTAAAAGCTCCCCTTTACCGGTTACAAAACCAGTTGCAAATCTGGCGTTTGCTGTTGTATTGATAGCAGCACTTAACCAAACCAAACTGGCAGTACCTGCAGGTACGGGTGTTGCGGCCGGAGCTGTTTTATAAAGTGAGTTAAAAAACAACCCGCCAATATTATTATTGTCTGATGCAGTAGCTGTATAGTAAAACATTCTAACAGGTAATGCAGTCGACAGACAATAAGACGGATATGCGGACATGTAAGATGGGTTTACCATAGATGTTGATGTAGACATCCTTACCATATTTGCTTTTGTCTCAGTAATGGCTGTAGCAAGTAAATTCCACCGGATCAGATCATATTTTCTGATGCCTTCACCACCTAACTCTAAAGCTCTTTCTCTGACTATCGCTTTGAAAAAATCAGGTTTTGATAAGCCGGCAGGAATATCAACTGTTGCATCAACCGTATTGATCGGTTTGCCAAAGCCTCTTCTTCTTACCTGGTTGATGGCATTGTAAGCTTCACCGGTAGCTCCATTCAGTTCATTGTCTGTTTCTGCGAACATCAGCAACACATCGGAATAACGGATGATCTGCCATTTCAAACTAAAGTATTGTACGGCATCGGTAGGCGAAACGACTGGATTACTAATCCAATCTCTCCGGTATTTGCCATCACAGATGGCAGTAATAGCCTGGCCGATTTTAGTTGAACCATTTGCAGCTACGTTATAAGCAGCACAAGTCACATCTCTTCTTGTATCAGTAGAATCGAATAAATAGAAGTAAGAGGGTAATACATTAATACTCTTGTTGCCACGATTGTTTACAGTGGGGCCGTTATAGTAGGCAAGTTTTGTGTCTTCAGCGGAATTCAGACCTATAGCACTTGCCTGGAACATCAATTCGCCATTAGGGTCATTGCTGGCACGGGCATTTACCTGATCTTTCCATAATGACTTGAAACTTGGATTTAATGAATGCTGACCTGAACTCATGATCTCACTACACTCAGTTCTTGCTATCTGATAAAAAGTAAGATAGTCGGCAGGTCTTTGCATACCACCGCCAGTACTATACAACTTATATCCGCCCCTGAATAAAGCGATTCTGGCTCTCAACGCTTTTACAGCGCCTTTTGTAATTCTCTCATCCAGTACATCGCCTATTGATGTTACTTCATTTTTCCAGGGCACCAGTGTAGACGCAAGTTGTAGATCATTCAACAGGCGGTTATATAAAGTGTCGGTATTTGTTCTAGCCGGAAATTTATCACCACCCACCTGGTCAGCGGCTGGTTTAAAATGTGCGGGAAGATCTCCCCAGTTTTTGATAGCTTCCAAATAATACTGTGTCCTTAATGTTAAGGCTTCACCATACATTCTTTGTAATTGTTTCTTTTCCTGTTCTGAACCATTGGTGTACATGTCCATTTTAGGAATATTGTCGATACAAATATTGGCAAATTCAATTCCCTGGAATAGCTGGTTGAAAGGATTTGTTATTTGTGCATTTCCCGGTGTGGCAGAATATCGGGCAATATCCCTTCTGTCATTATCAGCAGATCCAGTAGGTCCCTGCATCTCGTCATTGTCAACCGGGTAGTATAAACTCAGGCGAATGCCATAACCAGCATCACCGACCAGGCGGCTATAGGCACCTGCTATCGCTTTATAAGTGCTGGATACATCTTTGAAAACAACCGCGGCACTTACATCGGTAATGGGTTGTTGATCCAGATATTTTTTACAGCTACCTGTTGTTAATAAAGCGCAGGCGGCAGTTATAGTTGTAAGCTTATTGAAATATTTACTAGTCATATTGCAAGTTTTTAATTGTATTTATCAGAATGATGCGTTTACTCCAAAAATGAAACTGCGGCTTTTGGGATATGCTGAATAATCAAGCCCCGGTGTTAATGGATTGCTCCTTACACTTACTTCCGGATCGTAACCGGTGTATTTTGTAAAGATGGCAAGATTATTACCCGTAAAATAAAAACGCAGTTTGTTCATTTTCATTCCGGCCAATTTTTTAACTGGCAGGCTATAGCCGATTGATAAGTTGTTGATCCGTAAGAATGAACCATCTTCAATAGCCCAGGAATGCGGATAGAATGCCCCGGCACTTTTCAATGGCTGCCAGATAGTAGCATTTTTATTCAACTCATTAAGAAGGTCGGGTGCAATACCAACTGCCTGGCTGGAACCGTTTACCCACAGCACAGTTTGCCCGGCAGGGTTTACCACTCTCCACCTGTTTTCCATAATGGAAAGGAGGTTAGAATTGGCAGTGTAGCCATTAGTAAATTCAATTTTATTAGCATTATAAACATCGCCACCAACTGAGAAATTCATAAACAGGCTCAAGTCCCATTGCTTCCAGGTAAACTGCTGGTTTAAACCACCCGTGAATTTTGGATTTGGATTACCGATGATTTTTCTGTCGTTATTGATATCAACTACGCCATCACCGTTCAGGTCAACAAATTTTAAAGAGCCCGGCATTACGGTACCAATAATAGAAGCATTAGATGGTACACCAGGTTTCAGCGTATAAACACCTGTGGTAGTGTTCCAGTTAAAATCATCTGTTTTATAAAAACCTGCTGTAACCAATCCCCAGATTGAACCTACAGGATCGCCAACCCGCTGAATATAGTCGGTAGGCTGACCAGAAACACCCCAGCTGGCTGCAGGGAAGAATGAATTCTGGTTTATACCAAGAGCAACAATTTTGTTTTTGTTAAAGGAGATGTTGAAATTAGCTGTCCAGTTAATATTATTAGGCTTTCTTAGTAAGACAGTATTCAATTGTATCTCTACACCTTTATTTTCTGTTTTTCCAATATTCTGCAGCTGTGATGAATAACCATAAGTTGAAGGAATCGGTACATTGAGCAATAAGTCTTTAGAAGTATTTCTATAAATATCAAGACTCAGATCAACCCGGCCATTCAGTAAACTGATATCAAGACCGTAGTTTCTGTTGACTGTTGATTCCCACTGCAATTCAGGATTTACCAACGCTGAAGAATAATAAGCAAGGATTGCCTGGTTATTCAAACCATAAAAATAACGGCCGTCATTGGAAAAATTGGTAAGGAAAAGATAATCTGCAATACGGTTATTACCTACTGTTCCATACCCAAATCTTAATTTAAGATCACTGATAGCACTTACATTTTTCAGGAATTTTTCATTTTTAACCCGCCATGCAAATGAACCAGCCGGGAAATAACCCCATTGTTTGCCGGGAGCAAATTTTGACGCACCATCCGCCCTTACATTAAAGGAGAACAGGTAACGGCTCAATAAGGTATAGTTTATGCGGCTGAAAAAAGAGACATTGGTATATCTTGTTTTGGTAAGCTTTGGATACCCCGTAAAAAGAACTCCAAGGTTAGTTTGCTTGAAGGCAGTTTGTGGCGAAGTTAAAAGCGGGTAATCACGGTAAAGACTGGATTGGATTGTTGATTTCAAATCGTATGTTTCTTCGCCAACCAGGAAGTCAAAGTCATGAATTTTCTTAAAGCCTTTAACTGAATAAGTCAATACATTAGAATTGGTCAAAATTGTCCTCGCCGTTGTATCAAGACCTGCAATTGGCTTTCTTGCACCTTGTATTATCGAATAAGGTGTTAACGAGTCGAAGAACTGTAAATCAGTGAACTTATTATAATCATATCCAACTGTTGATCTAAAACTGAGGTTCTTGGTAATATTATAAGAGACAAAAGCGGTTACGTTATACGCATTCGTTGTTTTTCTCCTGTACTCAGAGTTGGCCAGTGCTATAGGATTGTAGAGATTTAAGCCATTACCCACATTTGGATCAGCCAGGGGATCAGAATCATCTATGTCCTGGTTGTTGGAAAGATAGGGTCTGTATTTAACGGCATTGCGGAGCCTGTTAAATGAAGAGCCTTTTATATCAGACACACCAGCTCCCAGTACATCCTGGTAAGTGTACCTGCCACTAATACCTACTTTCAGGTTCTTGGTTATTTTATAATCCGCTTTGAGATTAAACAGGTGTCTTTTATAATTTGAATTAAGGACAATTGCTTTATCGTTATTATAGGTATAGCCAAAACTATAGGTGGCTTTGCTGTTACCGCCTGAAGCAGAAATATTATGTGTAGTAGAAATGCCGGTTCTGCCGAATGTTTCTTCCTGCCAGTCAACCGCCGGTACATTTTTGTAATTGGCTAATGTATCCCAGGTAGTACCGAAATTTCTTGTAAAGTTGGTACTGTCGGTGCTGCTGCCTCTTGACCTTTCAGATTGATAAATAACATAATCATATGGGCTTAAAACTGACAGGCTTTTAGCAAGCACTTTTACACCAACAAAACCATTATAGTTAAGAACGAGTTTGCCGGGCTTTCCACTTTTTGTTGTAATTACAATAACACCATTGGCACCCCTTGCTCCATAAATAGCTGTAGCGGCGGCATCTTTCAAAACGTCAATTGATTGTATATCCTGAGGCGAAATGGTAGAAAGGCCATTTTCCACCTGCACTCCATCCACGATGTATAAAGGTGAGTTATCACCAGTAATAGACATTCCCCCACGAACCCTTATCCGAATTTCAGCATCCGGAGAACCTTCAGCAGTAGTGGCTGTAACACCAGCGAGTCTTCCGTTTAGTGCTTCAGCAGCTGAGTTAATGGGAATATCTTTCAAATCTTTTGCACCGACTGATGACACAGAAGCAAGCAGGTCTTTTCTTCTTACAGTCTGGTAGCCTATGACTACTACATCAGCCAATGCTTTTGGGTCGGGCTGTAAAACCACATCAATTGTGGCGCCGCTTCCAATGGCTGCTTCAAAACTCACAAAGGAGACGTTGGAAAATACCAGGGTGGTGGCTGCGGCATCAACTGTGATCTTAAATTTCCCTTCAACATCAGTTGTCGTGGCTGCTCTGCTTCCTTTTATGGAAACGGTAACCCCGGCAAGCGGTTGTTTGTTTTCGGAGGAAGTAACAGTACCTGTAATAAGTCTTCCCTGGGCAAAAAGTTGATTGTGGGAACAACATGCCAGCAACAGCATAAACAGTCCCAGTGTTTTAGAAATTCTAATCATAGTGCAGTTTTTGATAATAACCTGAAGAAATTTTATTTATAAATCCTGCAGCACTTGGCTACAGATGCTACCAGCCTGTTTTCAAAAGGGGTTAGCTATTATTAACTAATAGCCGCTGTTCTATTAAATCGTGTAAAAAACAGTTTTCGTTGGTCAAAAAAAATAAAGTAAAAAAACGAGTAAGAGAAAAGCCCGATGGCCAGGGGAGAAAAGAAGCAGACAGAACTTTTGGCAATAGGTACATCCCGATAGCTATCGGGTCTGAAAGAAAGGACATTCTGGTTTAGCAATCTTTTCATTTGGCAAGCAATTCTCTTTGTGTTATCAAGGCGTAGTAACAACGATCAGGAAAAGAGTACTATGCAACTGATAACAATAACAATTCTACACAGAACTTCATTGTGTTTGAACGATTTACAACTATTTTTTTACGCAATCGTTCCCGGTAACGATGTCTTTTAAGGAACGGAAGCGACGATTAATTGCATTTGGATAAAATATGTTTTTGGTGATTTTTTTTTGTGCAGGTAAAATAGCAGGATAAGCAGCATCAAAAGCGAATTTCAGGTCTTCGTATCTATTGGTTTACATGCTGAAATACCAACTGGAAAACCGGGCAAAAAAGGGTAACTTTAAAACTCACATGCTAAATGGAATTAGACGCTTTTGAAGAGATAGTATTATGAAGTTTGAAGCCCTGACCATAAAAGATATAGCCAAAGCACTTGGACTTTCTACTTCTACTGTATCCAGGGCTTTGCGGGACAGCTATGAGATTAGCCCCGAAACCAAAAAACTGGTGTTAGAGTATGCTGAAAAGAACAATTATCATCCTAATCCCATAGCCCTGAGTCTGAAAGAGAGGAGGAGCCGCTCTATTGGAGTGATAGTTTGTGAAATTGCCAACAGCTATTTTTCCCAGGTCATCAATGGAATTGAATCTATTGCCTATAACAACGGTTATAATGTGATCATTGCCCAAAGCCGTGAGTCGTTTGACCGTGAAGTATTAAACCTTCAATACCTAACTTCCCGTTCCATTGATGGGTTGATTATCTCTGTTTCTACAGAGACAAAAGATTTCAGTTACCTGAAAGAATTGCATAGTAAAGGGATGCCCATCGTTTTTTTCGATCGTATCGTGAATGAAATTGACACGCATAAAGTGATAGCCGATAATTACAAGGGGGCCTATGAGGCTACGACTCATCTCATCAACTGTGGCTATCGGCGTATAGCGGCGGTTTCTAATCCGGCTTTATTGTCTATTACAGTTGAAAGAATGGCCGGTTATAAAGCGGCGCTTGCAGATAATGGTATTGAAGTGGATGAATCACTAATAAAGTATTGCCAGCATGGCGGTATGATTTTATCAGAAGTAGAAGATGTTGTAAACGAGTTATTCGATTTAAATCAAAGGCCGGATGCGATATTTGCAACCGCAGATAAATTAACCACTAATTGTTTGCGTTTATTGAAAATAAAAGGTTTTGCAGTGCCGGGAGATATTGGCCTCCTTGGATTTTCAAATACAGACCTTACAGAACTACTCGATCCGCCTCTCTCCATCATAAAGCAACCTGCATTTGAAATGGGAGAAGTTGCAACCAATCTTTTATTACAACTAATAGAAAGTAAAAGACCGGTTACAGATTTCGAGACAAAAGTGCTGACTACTGAATTGCTTATCAGGGAATCTACCCGAAAAAAAGAAGCGAAAGCCAAGCCAGTTCCTTCCTTGCTGAAGTAGTAAAACTCGGCAGCCCAAAAATTATCTCACACCAAGTTGCAAAGCTTACGAAGCAAGGATGTTTTTTGCGCCTCTGCGAGAAACTGTTTTTATTTTGAGTAGTAGGCTGCAGCGGCTATATTTGCAATCCCAAACAAAGGGGGGTTTAGCTCAGCTGGCTAGAGCGTTTGCATGGCATGCAAAAGGTCATCGGTTCGACTCCGTTAACCTCCACAAAAAAGCCCCGAAATGGGGCTTTTTATTTTGAACTAACAAAAACAAAATTTGTTACTTCTTTTATGGGAGTCTGGAAACAAATATCTGAATACCTCTACTTGCGGAAAAAAGACCCAAACCGGCCAAAAGACAAATGGATCGGTTATATGCATGGTATTAACCGTATCAGCATCTTCGTCTTTATTCTTTGCCTTATAATTTTGGCTATCAAGTTGCTTTCCTGAGGAAATTGGTAATGGAGATGGCTGCTTTTTTTGATGCATTGCCTCCTTCACTTAGTATTTTCTTCAGCATTGCATAATCGTTTTGTAACTGCTTTCTACGACTATCACTGTTTAACAATTCTTCCAATTCAGTTTTCAAATTTTCAACAGTAAGGTTGTCCTGTATTAATTCCTTCACCACTAATTTATCCATGATAATATTGACAAGTGCGATATACTTTACTTTCACCAGCCGTTTTCCGATCTGGTAGCTTAGCCAGGAACCTTTATAGCAAACCACTTCCGGCACTGCAAACAAAGCTGTTTCCAATGTAGCAGTGCCTGATGTAACCAACGCTGCTTTCGACTGCATCAACAAATCATAGGTTTTGTTTTGCACATACGAAACATTCGAATAATTTCTTAAAAGGCCATCATAAAATTGCTCATCCAGCCCCGGTGCTTTGGCAACGATGAACTGATAGGAAGGATATGCTTTACTTACTTCAAGCATGATAGGAAGTTTCTTTAAAATTTCTTGTTTTCGACTACCGGGAAGTAATGCAACAATCGGTTTTTCGGACAGTTCCTGACTCATAACTCCTGACTTATGACTCTCGACTACTCCCACCAGCGGATGCCCGACATATTCAACTTCCCAGTCCCATTTATTTTTGAAATAATCTTTTTCAAATGGAAGAATGACCAGCATTTTATCAATACACTGCTTCATCATTTTTACCCGGCCTTCTTTCCATGCCCATACTTGCGGAGAAATGTAATAGATGACTTTGATGTTGTGTTGCTTAGCCCATTTTGCAATACGGAGATTGAAGCCGGGATAATCAATAAGAATAAGTGTATCGGGTTTGCTGGCAAGAATATCTTCTTTACAAAAACGGAGGTTACGGAAAATGGTTCGCAGGTTCATCAGCACTTCTGCAAAGCCCATAAAGGCAAGCTCACGGTAGTGTTTTACAAGTTCGCCGCCGGCCTCCTGCATTTTATCCCCTCCCCAGCAACGAAAAGCTGATGAGTGATCCAGTTTTTTTATTGCTGTAATAAGATTGGAACCGTGCAGGTCTCCTGATGCTTCACCGGCTATGATATAATATTTCATACCGGTAGAGGATTAATTAAAAAGTTTTAGCACTAAAATTCCAATACCATAAAAAAGAGTAACGATGAAAATTCCCTTAAAGGTCTGGGCCTTATCAAAGTGGACATATATAGCAAAGAGCAATGCATTGGCGAGCAAGGAAAAAGTGCCGACATTGGTTATCACTTTATTATCATGCATAAAGTAATCCAGGAAATCTTTAAAGCTAAGTGCCGGGAATTTTATTAAATAAACAATGACAAGTCCGATTAACGGTCCGATGAGACCGAGAGCCAATCCAAGTCGCAGGTTGTCTTTAGCTAAGAACATTTAGGGGGTATTTGGTTGAGTATTGTTGGTGATTTATTTCCAGATCTTTTCGAGCTTGGCTTTTAAAACGTAATTCGTCAAATCAAATTGTACAGGTACTACACTTACATAATTATTGGCCAATGCCCATACGTCAGTGTCTTTTGCCTTATCAAAATTTACAAACTCACCGGTGAGCCAGTAATAGTGACGGCCATGAGGATCGTTACGTTCAATAAAATCTTCCTCGTATTTTGCATAAGCCTGTTTGCAGATCTTAAATCCCTTCAATAATTCTGGAGCAACAGCCGGAATGTTTACATTAAGTACAGTATGCTTATCCAATTTAGTAGAAAGCATTTTCTCCACTATGAGGCGTACATATTTACGGGCTCCGGTAAAATCAGCATCAATTCTATAATCGAGTAAGGAAAAGCCTGCAGAAGGAATACTTTCAATAGCGGCTTCTACGGCAGCAGACATGGTACCCGAGTAAATAACATTAATACTGTGATTGGCACCATGATTAATACCACTGAGACAAAGGTCCGGTTTGCGATGAAGCACTTTATCAACCGCCAGTTTTACGCAATCCACCGGGGTGCCAGTGCATGACCATGTTTCTACATTATCTATAGAATGGATTTTATGTAATCTCAATGGTTGCCCGATTGTAATGGCATGACCCATGCCTGACTGTGGTTTGTCCGGAGCTACCACTACTATCTTGCCCAGGTCTTTTACCGCTTCAACAAGGTTCATGATGCCTGGAGCGGTTACACCATCATCATTGGTGATAAGAATAACGGGTCTGTCTTTTGCCGATACTTTCGGAGACTTCTTAGCTGCTGAGCTTTTCTTAGGGATGGGGTTTATTTTTTTTGCCATACGCAGACAAAAATCCCTGTTTTTTCCGGCTTAACCAAAAGGCAAAAAGAAAACGTTTTAAAAATCTAAAATAATTAGTATTTTGCAGCTAACTAAATTAGTTATTATGGCAATTTCCAATCAAAACCTGAAATATCTCCGTAAACTCCGTGGATGGACACAGGAAGAATTTGCAAATAAACTTCGTATCAAACGTTCTCTCCTCGGGGCTTATGAAGAAGAAAGAGCAGAACCAAGGATAGATGTGCTGGAAGTCGTATGTGATATTTTCAAGCTGACTTTAGATGACATTCTCCGAAAAGATCTAAGCGATAATAAAAGTAATTACCTCGCCAAGCGCCGTGCTATGAAACTGGCCGCCGGACGACCGGACATTCCTTTTGTGCCGGTAAAAGCAGCTGCCGGTTATCTTGCCGGATATGCAGACCCGGAATTTGTCGACGAGTTGAATACTTTTACACTTCCTATGCTGGCCGGGGGTAATTACAGGGCTTTTGAAATTATTGGCGATTCTATGTTGCCAACACCAAGCGGTTCCGTGATAGTAGGTGAGAAAGTAGAAAATCTGGATGATGTAAAGAATAATGTGGCCTGTATCGTTGTCTCCCGCAATGAAGGAGTTGTTTATAAAAGGGTACAGAAAAACGGACGGCAAAAAAATAAACTGACACTGGTGAGTGATAATCCTTCCTTTCATCCATATACAGTAAATGCTGAGGAAATATTAGAAATGTGGCAGGCGCAGATGGTTATTTCCAGGGCTAATACCCAGCAGCGTTGGGATATGAATCAGCTGACCAATATTGTTTCTGACCTTCAGGAACAGGTTATTACACTAAAAAAGCGAATGAACTAATTGATTTCATAGGGATTACGAGTTTCTGCGTTTTTGTGCGGCATCTTTCTTTGCCTCGGGTTTGTCTATTATATTTGCAGACTCCTAAAGTCAGGACATGGCGCTGAAAAAAATTATCTGTTTACCCTTATTGCTCGTTTGTACTGCTCTTTTTTCACAAGAAAAATCAATACAGGCACTTAAGATTGCCCAGGCACCAAAAATTGATGGCAGTCTGAATGATGCTGTATGGGCAGATGTTCCTGAAGCTACAGATTTTGTTCAGAGTTATCCTTCCGTGGGGCAGCCCGCCTCCAAACAAACATCAATTAAAATTATTTATGACAATGCTGCCATTTACGTGGGGGCCTATTTATATGATGATCCTTCTTTGGTTAGAAAGCAGATTACGGCCAGGGATGCAGAACAGCAAAAAGACTGTGATTATTTCTCGATTTTTTTTGATACTTACAACGATAATCAAAATGGTTTTCAGTTTGTAGTAACCTCGGCCAATGTGCAGTCCGACGCAAGACTTGGACCTAACCTTGGAGGAGGTTTTGGTGAATACGGCGATAAAACCTGGGATGCGGTTTGGGAAAGTAAAGTGCAGATGCAAAAGGATGGCTGGACGGTTGAGATGAAGATTCCATACATCTCACTGCGCTTTGCCAAAAAAGACTTGCAAGATTGGGGTATTCAATTTCTCCGTCTAATCAGAAGGACAAACGAATCCTGTTTCTGGAACCAGGTAAAACCAGAGGTAAATGGGTTTGTAAACCAGTTTGGCAATTATGCCGGGTTGAAAGATCTGCAGCCGCCACTTCGACTTAGCTTTTCACCTTATGTTTCTACCGGCCTCAGAAGTATTCCAAAACGTAACAGCACCGGGTTTACTAATTCCTGGCTGGGTAGCGGCGGGATGGATGTAAAATACGGAGTGAATGAAAGTTTTACGTTGGATGCCACATTGATCCCTGATTTTGGCCAGGTTGTTTCTGATAATGTTATTAATAATCTTTCTCCCTACGAAGTTAGGTTCCAGGAAAACCGTCAATTTTTTACAGAAGGAACAGAGCTATTTAATAAAGCTGGTTTGTTTTATTCAAGGAGGGTAGGAAGTATGCCCGGTGGATTCTTTGGTGTACGGGATTTCGTTGATGACAACCCTGATTGGGAAATTGTAAAGAATCCTTCTACCACACAATTATATAATGCCACAAAATTTTCCGGACGTAATAATAAAAAATTAGGGATAGGCATTTTTAATGCCATTGCTGCTCCAATGGATGCAAGGATTCATAACAGGATATCCGGAAAAGATTCTACCATCAGAACATCACAGTTGGCAAATTATAACATCGTTGTTTTTGACCAGGCTTTTAAGGGCAGGTCTTTCATAACATTCACCAACACTAATGTGATGCGCAATGCCCAGGGCCGTGATGCGAATGTGACTGCATTAGACCTCGCCTTGTATAACAAGAAGAACACTTATGCATTTAATGGAACAGCCCGTTACAGTAAAATCTGGAGCACTTCTCCCTATGATGGGTTTAATACAACTATTAAATATGGCAAGGTTAGTGGTAACTGGCAGTTCTATCTTCTCAATAATATTGAATCCAAAAACTACGACCCCAATGACCTGGGCCTTCTCGTGGCTGCCAATGAAATTACGTACCGGGCCAATGTAAGTTACAATCACTTCAAGCCTACAAAAAACCTGATACAATACAGGTATACATTGGACCAGCGTTACCAGCGGATGTATAAACCCAATGCTTTTAACCGCTATGATATCACGGCCACCGCTTTCTGGATATTTAAAAATTTCTGGGACGTCACTTCACATGCTCAGTTGACTCCTTTTACGGTGCAGGATTTTTTTGAATTACGTACCGACGGCCGTTATCTTAATCTGCCATTGAATATGTTTTTTGATGTCAGTGGAAGTACGGACAGCAGGAAAAAATTGTATGTGCGATTTAGCGGCGTATTTGCAAGGGCACCCAAATTTGATAATACCTATTATGGTGGCGGTCTTGGATTGCGTTTTAGATTCAGTAATAATTTTACTGTAGACCTGCAAATGGACGGGCATAAAGAGACCAATAATCTTGGCTATGCATTTATGAGGGAGATAAATGGTGAACCAATTGTCGGGTTCAGGGATGTTAAGGAACATATTAATGTCTTATCGGGTATTTATAATTTTACTCCCCGCCTTAACCTTACTCTCCGGGCCCGTCATTATTGGAACGAGGTAAAGTACATCAGCTTTCATAATGTTGATAGCAAAGGAGATCTTATCAACCGGTCCTTCATCAGCAACTGGGATGATAACGTGAATATTTTTAACTTGGACGCCTTTCTTACCTGGGACTTCCGGTTAGGTAGTCGTTTAATTGTCGGTTACAAGAACTGGCTGGGCGATGACGAGTATGTCCCTATTGTTAATAAAAATAGTTACCTCCATAATCTGGGGCAAACTTTCGACCTGCGTCATGGCAATGAATTAACTGTACGATTCGTTTACTTCCTGGATTACAACCAGTTTCGTAAAAAACATTAAGGCAACTTAATAATTGAATTGTCGACTACTGCAAAGACAATTTCTCCCTTAGCGGGTTGTACTTTAAATGTTCCGGTAAAACGGCTGAATGCAGGCAGCACACAATATTCTTTGGCAAAATAAAAACAAGGGAATTTCAATGTTTGCCTTCCATGTCCTTTTAGTGTAATTCCAGGATGAACATGACCGGTAAAGCGGTATAATTTCTTTTCTTCTTTTGTTAGTTGCTTCTCCGCTTTTAAATCGTGGAGAAAAATAAATGGCGGCTCCAATAACTTCCAGCTGCTTACAGTAATCGCAGCTTCCCTATACCAACCATCTTCCAGTATATCATGATTGCCTTTTACCAGGTCAATATGGAGCGATGAAAAGTCTTTTCTCCATTTAGTAAATAAATCGAGTTCTTTATTGGCGGTGCTGTGTGTAAGATCCCCGGCTATAATCAGGCGATCAACTTTAAAAAGATAAAGTTGTGCAATAAGCCGCTGCAGGTCTGCTTTATAAATACTTTGCGGAATAGCTATTCCTGATTTTCGAAAATGACCCGTTTTGCCGAGATGCATATCAGCAATGATCAAAGTGTTTTTTTCTTCCCAGAAAAGGCAACGTTCCGGAGAAATCCAAAAGGTATTGTTTTGGATAATATGTGGGACTGGATTTTGCATGAAAGTTGACAAATCTAATGTAAAAATTATTTGCCAGCTTCCAGTTGTTGTTGCATCTTTTTTACCCGGTCTTCCAATTTTTCTGATGAGAGGTCTTCCCGCATGCTGTCCACTTTTATTGGGAAGCAGAATGGAGTAAGTTGTTGGGGAGATGTGATTATGATTTTTGACTGCTGAATTCGCTGCAGCATATCCCGCAGTCGTACTTCTTCCATTTGCTGGTCAAGAACTTCCTGGTACGATTGGCGGAGCAAAAGATTATCCGGGTCATATTCGCTGAAAACTTTGAAGAGGAGCGAAGCGGATGATTGAAGGTGTCGTGCCTTCTTTTTTTCTCCCGGCATTCCCTGGAAAATAAGACCACCAATAACTGCCACATCCCGGAATTTTCTTTTGGTCATTTCTGTGCTATTAACACTGCGCTGGATATCATTCAATAGATCATCGGGGGAAAATAATTCATATATATTACTGTCGTCTACTGGAATGGGCTGATCACTGAGCAGTTCAAAACCATAATCATTCATGGCAAAGGAAAATGTAATAGGGTGAAAGCGGCTGATCCGATAAGCGAGGATTGCTGCCATTGCCTCATGCACTAATCTTCCTTCGAAAGGATATACAAAGAGATGAAAACCGTCTTTGGTTTCAATTTGTTCAACCAGCAATTCATTTTCTTTCGGTACATGCGAAAGTTCTTCCTGTAATTCAAAAAGAGGTTTTAAAACGTCAAGTTCTGGTTCACTTCTATTTTCAATGTTCTTTGTTCCTTGGTCTACATTAATACTCAATGATACTGAGTTCAATGTTGCCCGCAACTTTTTCCCCAGGTTGGCACTCAATGGCATTCTGCCGCCCGCCCAGCTTGGTACAATCGATTTTTTAGATTTTGATGCTCTGACAAAAGCGGTCATGTCTTTTATCAGTACAAATTCGAGATTTCTGCCGGCCAGTGTAAATACATCTCCGGGGTCAAGTCTTGAAATAAAATATTCCTCAATGACTCCGATATATCCACCCGACATAAATTTTACTTTCATCATCGAATCGCTAACAATAGTGCCGATATGCATGCGGTGCCGCATGGCTACTTTACGACTTTTTATTTTATAAATGCCCTCTTCAATTTCTACTTTTCTGAAATCATCGTACTGCTGAAGTGCATTACCACCTTCGGTGATAAAATGCAGTATTCTTTGCCATTCATCTTTGGTTAGTTCTTTATAGCAATAAGTGGAAATAAGTTCTGCATAGATTTTGTCCGGTAAGAATCCGTCGGAAATTGCGATGGTATTCAGATATTGCAGCAGTACGTCATAGCAAAGTAGCATCGGGGGACGACTCTCGATAAGATTTTCTCTCATAGCCGCTTTTAAAGCCGCAGCTTCCAACAGTTCTAATGAATGGGTGGGTAAGAAATAAATTTTGCTTACTGCATCAGGACTATGTCCGCTTCTGCCGGCTCTCTGCAAAAATCTTGCTACTCCTTTAGGCGAGCCAACCTGTATAACAGTTTCAACCGGACGAAAATCAACACCTAAATCAAGACTCGCCGTACAAACAACGGCTTTTAAGTTGCCAGTGTGAAGATTATCTTCAATCCAGGTCCGGAGCTCCCTGTCAATTGAACTATGATGTAATGCAATAGAACCTGCAAGTTCCGGACAAACATTCAACAGCGTCTGGTACCACGTTTCACTCATTCCTCTTGTATTGATAAAAATGAGGGTGGTTGTACTTTGCTGAATAATGGGAATAATTTTATGCGCCAGCTTAATCCCTAAATGCCCCGCCCAGGGATATTTTTCTATTTCATCGGGGATGATAGATTCCACTTCTATCTTCTTTTGAAGATTGGCCTTTATGATAATACCGTGCTTTTTTAATGGAGATAATAAGACTTCTTTTGCTTCTTCAAGATTGCCGATGGTAGCGGAGATTCCCCAAACAGAAGGTTTTCTATTCACCATTGACCATTGACAATTCACTATTCTCGAAACAGCCAATTCTACCTGTACTCCTCTTTTACTGCCCAAAAGTTCATGCCATTCATCAACGGCAATTATTTTTAGTGAGTTGAATAATTCCGGATAATCTTTTTGTGCCAGTAGTAAATGCAGGCTTTCTGGAGTAATCAATAATACTTCGGGCATCTGTTTTTTCTGTTTGGCCCTTTCTGTGGTATCTGTATCGCCATTGCGGATACCTACTTTCCAGCTCATACCCAATTCTTCAATTACCGCTTCCATGGCCCTGCCAATGTCTTTAGCTAATGCCCGCAGAGGAGTGATCCATAATATCTGAAGGCCGCATTTCTTTTTTGTTTCATACTCATCAGGATGATGATTGATGAAATCAATGAGAGCACCGAGAAAAACGGAGAATGTTTTACCACAACCCGTTGGGGCATTTACCAGCCCACTTTCACCATTAATGATATACTGCCAGGCCTGCTCCTGGAACAGAAATGGTTTTTTGTTTCCTGCGGAGAGCCAGTCAGTAATTATTTTATACCCTTTTGTTGTTTTTAATTCGTTATTCATCATTCAAACTTAGCTGCGGACTCGTAAAACTACTACTTGCTTGCAGTTCCCGGAAAACAGTATTACTTTAGCGGTCAGCAGGTATTCATTTCAGCCTCTTCCTGACTAATCCAACCTCCTTCGAAAAACAATAAGTAAGACAGCCAGCTGTTTTCAGTAATCCATTATCCCCAGAAATTCCTCGACTTTATCCATTATTCCGGAAACCAGCATTAATGCAATCATTTTCTATAGACGAAGGATATATGAGTAATTTTTTAGAGCAGCAAGGAACTTCAATTGATTCAAACAAGCAACTCCGGTTAAAGAATCTTAGATACGGCAAACTTTATGTTGCGTATATTAATACGGCGTTGGTTGAGTCTGGTGAGCAATACAATGAATTTTCTGATATAGAATGTAATAGTCAATATAGAGAAACAGGTTTTAATAACCGCATGCCGGTCATCCTTTCCGAAGAAGAAGAAGCGATGTTATACGATAAGTATTATTGAAAACTGATGGGACTTAATAAATCCCCTTTAGCACTCCATCTTGCCATTTCAAAAAGTAGAGCTTCTTATTTTCAAAGTAATCCAGCGTCATGCTTTGTTTGCTGATTACAGGCTGAATATCGAAGTCGGTAAACACTTTTACCTGTTTATTGGCAAGATTAGAAGTTATTTCATCATTATACAGCATCAGAAGTTTTGCATATTTCCATGTCACTTCGTAGCCACGGAAAACCATATCGCTGGGGCGGGCAAACATTAATTTATTAAACTTATTGGTGATGCTCACACTAACCTTATCGATTTTTGAATTATAAAACGGGGTGCTGTAAACGATGTCTATGCCTTTGTATTCTGGTTTATTAAACCCGATTCCATCCCAGGTTGGCATACCCATTACAGTTGCCTGGTATTTTTGTTTGTTTAAGGCGGCCAGTTGCTGTGTAAGCCTTTTCCCAAAATTCTCATCGAGGCTGCCAGCAATACATAGTGTTTGGTTGGTAGTATCAAGATATGGTTTAAGCTGGTTCATCGTAAAGCTATCTGTTAGCTCAACATATTTCAGTTGTAATGGAATGGCAAGAGTATTTTTTCCAAAATCATCGAAATAGCCTTTGATACGATCCTCTAATTGACCTTTTCTCCTGAAAATAACAATCGGATTTAGCGAATAATATTTCTGGATATGCCTGTAAATTCCTTCACATTGCGTTTTGAGAGTGGGGTTCATTACCACAAAAAAGGGGTTACCCGTAACTCCTCCATCGTTGGGGAGGTTTACATTGATAACAGGAATATTTTTTTTCAGGCCTGCATCAGCAAAAATTTTTATTTCGGAACTGCTGCAATGAGCAATAATCAGTTCCACATCGTTTAGCTCTGTGTTGTTGAGTTGCTGTGCCAGCGTTTCTTTCGAAGATTTTGTATCATAAATAAAAACTTCCAGCGGCGCTTTTTCTTTATTGAGGGAATCCAATGCCAGTTGGGCACCTTCATAAAATTCTAATCCCGGGTTGATAAATTTTGGGAACACATTTTTTGCATATCGGTATTCGTCATTATAATCAAATGCAGAATCAAGATACAAGGGTGCAAAAATGGCAATCTTATGTTTGGGTACAGGTTCTTGTGCTACGGCACCAAAAAATAACAGCATAAATGAAAGGGCCGATAAAAAAAATTGCTTCATCATTTTTTTGTTTAACTACAAACTATTATTCCCACTCAATCGTTGCCGGAGGTTTACTGCTTATGTCGTACACCACCCGGTTTATTCCTCTTACATTATTAATTATCTCGTTGGAGATATTGGCTAAAAATTCATAGGGCAAATGTGCCCAGTCTGCCGTCATCCCATCTACACTTGTCACAGCCCTTAATGCCACTGTAAATTCATACGTTCTTTCATCACCCATTACTCCTACACTTTTTACCGGGAGTAAGATAGCGCCGGCCTGCCAAACCGTTGCATATAAATCGGCATCCTTCAAGCACTTGGTATACAGGTGGTCAGCTTCCTGCAACAACCGTACCCTATCTTCTGTAATTTCTCCTAAAATCCGGATGGCAAGGCCCGGGCCGGGGAAAGGGTGGCGGTCAATCATTTCTGCGGGAATGCCAAGCTCCCGGCCTACTTTTCTTACTTCATCCTTGAACAAAGAACGTAAGGGTTCTACCAGTTCAAGATGCAAATGGTCGGGCAAACCACCAACATTATGGTGTGATTTTATGGTTACCGAAGGGCCATGTACGGAAACGCTTTCGATAACGTCGGGGTAAATTGTTCCCTGCCCAAGCAGTTCCACACCTTCAATCTTTTTTGATTCTTCCTGGAAAATGTCAATAAACAAACTCCCGATCACTTTTCTTTTTTCTTCAGGTTCGGTTTTGCCCGCAAGGCCATCATAAAACCGTTTTTTAGCGTCTATACCTTTTACATTTAATCCCAGTTCATTATATGTTTTAATGACTGATTCAAATTCATTTTTCCGCAGTACACCATTATCAACAAAAATGCCGTAGAGATTTTTTCCAATGGCCCGGTGGATCAATGTTGCAGCAACTGTAGAATCAACACCACCGCTTAATGCCATAATGACTTTTCTATCACCAATTTGTTTTTTTAGTGAGGTAATAGTATCGGTAATAAAATGAGCTGGTGTCCAGTCCTGCGAACAGCCGCATATATTGACTAAAAAATTATTGAGTATTTTCTTGCCTTCTTTAGAATGATAGACTTCCGGATGAAATTGAACCCCGTAGAGAGGCTTGTCGGTAGCTGAATTCGCTGATTTTTTAAAGGCGGCGACGGGTATGCTATCCGTGGTTGCCAGCAACTCAAATCCTTTCGGCAATTCTTTTATGGTATCGCTATGGCTCATCCACACCTGGCTGTTGTCTGAAACATCTTTCAGCAGCACATCTTCTTTTTGCTTTTGCAGAATGGCACGGCCGTATTCTCTTTTGTTACTTTTTGCAACGATGCCTCCAAACCGCTTGGCTGTTAACTGTGCGCCATAGCAAACACCAAGTACGGGGACTTTGGTAATAAAGCTCTGCACATCGACATCGGGGGCTTTTTCTTCATTTACAGAGAAAGGAGACCCTGAAAGGATGATACCTTTTAGCCCGGGTTCAAACTCAAATGGCTTATGATAAGGGATAATTTCGCAATACACATTGGCTTCCCTTACGGCACGGGCAATTAACTGGGTATATTGGGAGCCAAAATCGAGAATCAGGATTTTTTCGGTCATGGCTGCGAAGGTAAAAAAAGGTTTGTAGTTTCTGGTTTGTAGTTTGTAGGCCATGCCAGTAGTGGATTTTGCTACAATATCCGAATGCATCCGAACTGTAACCTTTAAAAACCCCATGCGTCAAAGTGCTTGAAAGGTTACTATTTGAACCTAATTTTACCATCATAAAAACAACCAATATGAATCGTTTTTTGGCCGTCACTTTACTTTCTGCTGTTTTATTTACCTCCTGCCGCTATGCAACTGGTAAAAGAATTAAAGGGAATGGAAATGTTGTTACGCAAGCCCGGAGTTTTTCCGGTTTTACAGGTGTAGATGTAAGCAGTGCTTTTCAGCTTTATGTAAAGCAGGATTCTGTTTTTTCTGTAAAAGTGGAAGCAGATGATAATTTGCAGTCCTACATTTTAATAAAGCAAGATGGAAATACACTCCGGATAATGGAGGAGCACAATACTAATCTTGATGCTACCGGCAGAATAAAGGTTTATGTTTCGGCACCGGTTTTTAATGCATTAGATGCATCCGGAGCCTGCAAAATTATTAGTGAAAATGTGTTGACGTCAACGGAGGAGATTACTGTAGATGTTAGCGGTGCCAGTAATGCAGAACTGGAATTGAGAGCACCTAAAGTATCTGGTGAAATGACCGGTGCCAGTGACCTTAAATTAAAAGGTCAAACCAAAGACCTTCGTATCAGGGGCAGCGGTGCTTCCAATGCCAAATGTTTTGAACTGTTGTCTGAAAATGCTGAAGTGGATGTGGCAGGTGCCAGCATTGCAGATGTGTTCGCCAGTGTGAAATTGAAAGTGGATGCCAGCGGTGCCAGCGATGTACGGTACAAGGGTAATGCAGCAGTAACTCAAAATACAAGTGGTGCAGGTAGTGTCAAGAAAGTGGAATAAGCAATTAATAAAGGAATTAGTAACAGACGATAATAGTAGCAATACAACTGGCTGCATAAATTGTATGAATTCCACTTGCTCAATTTCTCAAAAATGCAGAACTTACGAGTAAATCAAAACCTTACTTATGAGTTCCCGCAGACAATTCATCAAGGAAGCCAGCTTTGCTTCCGGCGGTTTGTTATTAGCCTCTTCTTCATTCAGCAATTTTTTTATTGGTGCCAAACCTAAAGTGATCATCATTGGTGCCGGCTTTGCTGGTTTATCTGCCGCTTATTATTTACACAAAAAGAAAATTGATTTTGTGATCCTGGAAGCCCGCAATAGAATTAGTGGCCGGGTATTTTCTCATACCATCGATGAAAAAGAGAATTTGATTATTGAATTAGGAGCAGAGTGGGTAGGTAATTCACATGAGCGGTTGCAAAATCTTTGTAATGAATTCGGTTTGGAGTTGCAGAATAATCAGTTCGACTCCCATCTGATTTACGAGGGCAAGTATTACAAAAATGGTGATTGGGATTACAGCCCTGAATGGAAAAAGAAATTTCAATCTATTATAGATAATTACCCCAAACTAACACAAGCCGATAAATTAAAGATCGATAAAATGGATTGGTGGCGGTTTTTGGTAAACAATGGCTGCCAGGGAAGAGATTTGAACCTGCGGGAATTATTGGATAGCACTGACTTTGGCGAAACTATCAGAAGTGTTTCTGCTTTTGCAGCTTTGGCAGAATATGCAGAAAGCAGTGAGAAAAATGAAATGGATCTGAAAATAAAAGGAGGCAATAGTATGCTGGCTAAAAAAATTGCTGAAAAGATAGGCATGGATAAAATAAAACTGGAACATGCTGTACAACGAGTAGTGCAAAATGTAAAAGGTGGCGTTACCGTGTATTGTAAGAACGGACAACAGTTTACTGCCAATAAAATTATTTGCACTGCGCCTACATATGCAGTAAAAAATATAAAATGGGAACCAGGTTTGCCTGCCGACCAGGTAAATGCAATAAACGAATTGCAATATGCCCGTATCAACAAGAACCCGTTATTATTCAGCAAACGTTTCTGGAAAGATGAGAGTTTTGATATGATAACTGACCAGTCTCCCCATTATTTTTATCATGCTACTAAAAATCAGGATTCTAAAAAAGGTGTGTTGATCTCATATACCATTGGTGAAAAAGCAGCCGTGGTGGCCAATCAAACTGAAGAATGGAGAAAAGATATGATTTTGCAAACGCTTCGTCCGCATTTTAATGATGTAAAAGACAGTTTAGAAAAGCAAACGAATTATTACTGGGGTAATGATGAGTTTTCGCATGGTGCATACGCATTATACGGAAAAGGGCAATGGTTTAGAGTAATGCCAATATTAAAACGATCACATATCCACACACATTTTGCCGGAGAGCATTTAGCGGATTGGCAGGGCTTTATGGAAGGGGCGATTAATACGGGAGAAGAAGCGGCAGCAAAGATCTAAAGTGAAACATATTTCACTGTTATCTTAATATCCCTGTTTCTCCCTTTATCATCCGTACAGGAAATTTTTACCGGCCCTTCTTCCGGAACAAAGAACTGTTTCTCCCCGGCATTACTGCTTTTGTAAAATTTGTTGTTAATATACCAATAGACTTTACTTACATCATTGGCAGTTTTGCAAATCAATTGCAAGGGTTCGGGGTCTTTCTTATTAATTAAATATTCTGTTCCGTTAACCGGCGAAGTAATAGCAGGAGCCGAACCTTTAAAAATTAATTCACATTCAGGATTGTGCGGCGGTATTTTTTGATACGTAATCCTGTTTTCTTCAAACCATGCCTGCATATCAGGTTCTACAATTTTGTACCATTTCTTTTTATAACCAGTTTCTGGGGCACAGCTTTTACAGTAAGAAGTTTTTTCACTGGCATTAATCATTATTTCTTGCCAGTTGCTGCAAATTTTTGTGGAAGATATCAACGGAATAAAATAATCTGTCACTACGCTGGTACAATGCTCAGAAGGGGCCAGGCCGGTTTCGCTGCATACCTGACGTATATCGCAATCCTTGGGTTGGGTAAACCATTCTTCATCACTGTCATAATCAATTGTGTTGAAAATTTTGAACAATAATGGGGTAGCAATATTGGCGCCGCTTAAATCAGCCGCACCCACACCGGAGAAATTACCTGTCCAGATTCCAATTGTAAAGTTTTTATTGTAACCAATACTCCAGGCATCTTTCTTTCCATAACTGGTACCTGTTTTCCAGGCGATCTTTGGCATCTTCTCCGTAGCCGCCCAGTTCAGGGGGAAATCCGGTCTGTTCACTTTTGATAAAATTTCATTTATCATATAATTGGCTGCTGGACTGATAACAGTTGTTTTATTATAGGCTGTATCATTCTGCGTATAAGAAGGAGTAATCAATATTCCATTATTGGCAAATGAAGAAAACAGACCGGTAAGTTCTTCTAATGTGGTTCCGCATCCTCCAAGTATCAATGACAAACCTAATTTTCTCCTGTCTTTTTGTATTTGTTTAAAATTGCAATTAGATAATTTTTGAATCATTTTTTCATAACCCAGCATTTTCAGCCCTTTTACGGCAGGAATATTTAATGAATGTTCCAGTGCAGTTTCTACGGTTACATATCCATTGAATTTTTCATCATAGTTTTCAGGAGCATAGCCATCATAATTTACTGCTACATCGGTCATTACTGTTTTGGGTGTTAACAAGCCTTCATCAAAGCACATAGCATAAAGTAACGGCTTTAACGTACTGCCCGGTTGACGTACAGCATTGGCGCCATTCACTTGTCCGCCATCAGTAGTGTCATAGAAATTAGATGAGCCTACATAAGTAATGATTTTATGGGTTTTATTGTCGATAATCACAACGGCAGCATTTTTAATATTTCTGAGCCGCTGTGTTCTTATATAATCCTCAACTAATTTTTCTGTTTTTAATTGGGTGTTTAAGTCGATGTTGGTCTTAATTATATCGCCATCCTGTTTTTTTAATTTGTAAGAAAGGTGGGGGATATAATGCGGTACAGTTCCCCTGGTCGCATGCATCGGCTCGGCGAGGGCATCCTCAATTTCTTTTTGTGTAAAGACTTCATCATCGGCAAATTTTTTCAGCCACCGGTTTCTTTCTTTTGTAATGAGATCATTGTTTTTGCCTACTACTAATGAGCCGGGATTATTAGGAATGATACTTAATGCTGTTATCTCTGCCAGCGAAAGATGGTCTGGATTCTTTTTGAAATATAGTAACGAAGCGGCCTTTACTCCTTCAATATTCCCCCCATACGGAACTATGTTTAGGTAAAGCTGCAGGATCTCCTTCTTGCTATATTTCAGTTCCAGCTGAAAGGCCCGGAACATTTCTCGGATCTTGCTGAAAATGTTTCTTTTTCCGGGCTCCAGGGCTTTTGCCACTTGCATGGTAATCGTACTGGCACCGGAGGTACGCCGCATTTTAAACAGGTTATTAAAGAAAGCTCTTACTACGGCAAACGGGTTAACTCCCGGGTGGGAGTAAAAATGTTTGTCTTCTTTAGCTATAATGGTTTTTTGAAGCAATGGTGAGATTTCATCCAGCTCCGTTTTCATCCGCCATTTCTGATCGTTGGTGAGGTAAGCGTTAATCACCACTCCTTTGTTATCAGTAATAATGGTGGAGTATTCAATCTTGTCCCGTAAAGGAAAGATCCAGTTCAGGAGAAAGAACAGAACAATCAACCCAAGGAAACTGATACCAAGGCGGGTTAAAAAACGTAGAACCCCCTTTTTGGTTATCCTGAATTTAATTTTTTTCATACGTGTAAAAAGATAGTGGCGGGCATCTGTACTGATGCAAAAAAACACCTGTTGATTCAAACCCTTTGTCCACTTAACAAATATTTATCTTCTGAAATTTGTAACTACTGTTCTATGCACTGTATCTTTCCTGTCAAATTCTTTTCTTCTTGTATGGACTCGTCTGACTTGTCCCGCCCCACCCGGGATATTCCCCCTTAGCCGTTTCATCTGCTAAATTCTGTAATTTCTACCACAGGTAAAAAAGCCTTTATGAACCTGCCAGCTGCAGGTGCAAAAGAAATGTACAGCTAAATTTTTTACTCAATCAAACTTCTTTAACTTCTCGTTCGTAACCGACCACTTAACCTACACATCTATGCGTATCAAATTCTATTTAGTTCCGCTGATAGCAGCCGGGGCTATTTTTTTGTCTTCATGTAAAAAGAATGCCATCACCCTTTCCTTCACCAATGCTAAAGGCGAAGTGCCGCAGCTTGGCAACCTGGTTTTTCGATTCAGCAGTTCGCTGGCCAAAGATTCCATGCTCAATGCCTGGGATTCGACGGAGTATATTTCCTTTGATCCCGCCATTAGAGGAAAATTTCGTTGGGAAAGCCCTGACGAATTGATTTTTTCCCCTTCACAGCCATTAAACCCCGCTACAACTTACAAAGCAAAGATCAAGAATGCTGTGTTGAAGTTCAGTAAATACAATTCCGTGAAGAACGGGGATAAAATCTCTTTTCATACACCGGACCTTACTTTAGATAACTCACAAGTTATCTGGATTGGTGAAAGCAGTACTTCAGCTGTTCCACAGGTGGATTTGTTTTTCAACTACCGGGTGAACCCGGAAGATTTGAAAGGAAAATTGAAAGTTGAAATAGAAGGAAAGAAGGCGGATTTCAACCTGGTTACTATTTCACCTGATAATAAAATATCTATTCGTATAAACGGGTTAAAAGCAGAAGATAAAGACATTGATGCAAAAGTGACAATTGAAAAAGGCTTAAAACCTGAGAAAGGAAATACATCGACAGCTGATGCGATTGCCAGTTCATTAACTATTCCTTCGCCCTATGTACTGACTGTTCAGAACCTGGAATCAGAGCATGATGGTATGGAAGGGGTGGTTAGGGTTACCACCAGTCAGCAACTGACAGGTGAAAGCCTGAAGTCGTTCTTGAGATTTGATCCCGATCTTGCTTATACCGTTGAAGCAAACGATTATGGCTTCACACTCCGTAGTGATAAGTTTGATACCGAGAAGAGTTATGCGTTGATGATTACAAAAGGTCTTAGAGGAAAGATAGGTGGTGTCATGAAAGAAGATTACAATGGTAGTGTGGCATTTGGAGAGCTGGAGTCTGGTATCAGCTTTACTAATTCTAAAGCCGTTTATCTTTCAAAGAAGGGCGGTAAGAACATAGAAGTACAGATTACGAATGTGCCGAAAGTGAAACTCATTATTTCAAAAATTTATGAGAATAACTTATTGCTGGCACAACGATATGGATATTCTCCAAAGGAAAAAAGCAGCGGGCCTGATTATGCCAGTTATGACGGTGAATATGAAGGTGATTATTCGGATGAGTATGGCGGCGGTGATGCTATGCTCGGAGATGTTATCTACGAAAAAGAAATTGATACCCGTTCATTACCAAAAAGTGGTGCTGGCCGTATATTGAATTTCTCTCAATTTGAGGACAGGTTACCTGATTTCAAAGGAGTTTATCATATTGTCATCCGCTCTGCGGAAGACTATTGGGTGAAGGATAGCCGTTATATTTCCTTGTCTGACCTTGGATTGATTGCCAAAGAAGGTCAGGACAAAATATATGTGTTCACCAATTCAATTAAATCAGCAGAACCGGTAAACGGAGTGAATGTTTCTGTCTATTCAACCAATAATCAATTAATTGGTACAGGTTCTACTGATAAAGATGGGGTGGCTACTATTGCTTACAGCAAAAAAGACTTTAGCGGATTTAAACCTGCTATGGTCATTGCAAAGACGGCCGACGATTTCAATTATCTTCCCTTTAATAACACAAGAGTCAATACTTCAAGATTTGATGTCGCTGGTAAAAGAAACAATCCTTCCGGTTTTGATGCTTTTGTGTATGCAGAAAGAGATGTTTATCGTCCCGGAGAGAAAATTAATTTCTCTGTCATTCTTCGGAATGCCCAATGGAAAAATCCGGGTGATGTGCCGCTGAAAATGAAATTCCTGATGCCTAATGGTAAAGAATTAAAATCTTTCCGCAAAGGCCTCAACGAGGAAGGCTCCATGGAGGGCAGCATTGGTATTGCGACTGAAGCTATCACTGGTAGTTATACATTGGAAGTGTATACAACAACGGATATATTGCTGGCGTCAAAGAGTTTTTCTGTTGAAGAATTTGTGCCTGACCGCATCAGGGTAAATACAAAGCTGAGCAAGACTTTTTTGCGACCAGGTGAAACGTCATCCCTGGCAGTTAATGCGATGAACTTTTTTGGTCCTCCTGCAGCAAATCGTAAATACGAAACAGAGATCCAGGTAAAACAAAAATCATTTTCACCTGTAAAATTTGATGGTTTTGATTTTAGCCTGGCCAATCAGAATACTTTTTTTGATAAAGAAGTAAAAGAAGGAATAACGGATGATGCTGGTAATGCAAGTATTGATTATACTGTACCTGCCACGTATGCGAATATGGGTGTTCTGCAAACCAGTTTCTATACAACGGTGTTTGATGAAACAGGAAGACCAGTTAGCCGTGCTGCAAATGTGGATGTGTTTACACAGGATGTATTCTTTGGTATCAAACAGGACTGGTTTTATTACTATCCGCTAAATCAGCCGGTGAAATTTAATCTCGCTGCTGTGAATAAAGATGGGAATACGTTCAATGCAACTGCCAGGGTTGAAGTGATTAAACATGAGTATAGAACTGTATTGACCAAAAGTGGTAGCTATTTCCGGTACGAATCACAAAAGGAAGACAAGCTGATGATTGAGCAACAAATTTCTGTTGGCAATAATACGGTTTATACATATGTGCCGAGAAGCCCCGGCGATTATGAAGTTAAAGTCTATGTGCCCGGTGCTAATAATTATGTAAGCCGTAGTTTTTATAGTTACGGAAGTTATGGCGGGAACAACAATTCTTTTGAAGTAAACAATGAAGGAAACATTGAGATTGAAATGGATAAGAAATCCTATCTGACCGGTGAAACTGTGAAAGCATTATTTAAAACACCTTTCAGCGGAAAGATGCTGGTGACTGTAGAAACAGATCATGTGGTTTCGCACCAGTATGTGGATGTGAGCAACAGAACAGCCAGTGTTGATTTAAAATTGAGTGCTGATCATGTGCCAAACGCCTATATCACCGCAACCTTAATTAAACCACATGAAGTGTCAGACATTCCTTTAACTGTTGCTCATGGATTTAAAAATATAATAGTAGAAGATAAAAGCAGAAAGATCGATGTAAAAGTTGAGGCACAGAAAACAGTTCGGTCAAAAACTCACCAGAAGGTAACAGTAAAAGCTGCTCCAGGAAGTTTTGTAACATTATCCGCAGTTGATAATGGCGTGTTGCAGGTGAGTGATTTTAAGACACCAGACCCTTACGATTATTTCTATCAAAAAAAGGCATTGCAGGTTTCTGCATTTGACTTGTATCCTTTATTATTTGCCGAAGTAAGGGCTAAGTTGAGCAGTACGGGTGGTGATGGTGCCTTTGAATTTAGTACTAACAAAAGAACAAACCCGATTCCTGCCAAAAGAATTAAAGTGGTTAGTTATTGGGGTGGCATTAAAAAAGCGAATGGAAGTGGTGTGGCTGAATTTGAATTTGACATTCCCCAGTTCAGTGGTGAATTAAGATTGATGGCTGTTTCTTATAAAGGGCAGAGTTTTGGCGCAGCCGATAATACAATGACCGTTGCTGACCCTATTGTTGTGAGTACCGCTTTGCCAAGATTTTTAAGCCCGGGTGATACAGTAAATGTGCCGGTGACGCTAACAAACACAACTGATAAAGCTGCGAATGTAACAGCAACAATTGGGGTAGAAGGTCCGATGAAAGTGATAGGGGGTAATAATCAATCGATCAGCCTTGCTGCAAAAAGTGAAGGTCGTGCAACATTCAGAGTTGTAGCTGACCCGACTATTAATGTTGGTAAAGTCACGGTAACCGTAAATGGGATCGGAGAGAAATTTACTGATGCAACAGAAATTGCTGTTCGTCCGCCATCTACATTACAGAAATCAACTGGTAGTGGTTCAATAGCCGGTGGCAGCACACAGAAGGTGAATATTGGTTTGAGTGATTTTATTCCGGGTAGCACCAATTACAGTTTAGTGGTAAGCCGTTCCCCCGCATTGGAGTTGGGCGAACAATTAAAATACCTGGTGCAATATCCTTACGGTTGTACGGAGCAAACAGTATCAGCTGCATTTCCACAAATTTATTATAGCGATTTGTCTGACCTGATGCAACTGAATAAGCAACAAAACAAAGCAAATGCAAATACCAATATCATGGAAGCTATCCGGAAAATTAAAATGCGGCAGTTATATAATGGTGCTGTTACGCTGTGGGATGGTGAAGGGAAAGAAGACTGGTGGGCTACAATTTATGCTGCACACTTTTTACTGGAGGCAAAGAAAGCTGGATTTGATGTAGATAATAGTTTACTGGAAACTATGTTAAACTATATCAACAACCGGTTGAAGAACAAGGAAACAATCACTTATTACTACAACCGGGATCAGAATAAGAAGATTGCTCCCAAAGAGGTGGCTTATGGTTTGTATGTTCTTGCTATTGCAGGAAGAACAAATGTACCGGCCATGAATTATTACAAGGCCAACACTGCTATGCTTGCATTGGACAGCCGTTATTTACTGGCGGCTGCGTATGCAACAGCGGGAGATAGAAAAGCTTTCACCTCTATGTTGCCTGCATCATTCAGTGGTGAGGAATCAGTGGCACAAACAGGAGGCAGTTATTATTCTGATGTGCGGGATGAAGCAATCGCCTTAAATGCTTTAATTGATGTCGACCCCGGCAATACTCAGATCGGTACAATGGTGAAACATGTGGCTGATAAATTAAAAACAAGAAAATACCTGAGTACACAGGAAAGAGCATTTTCTTTTCTTGCATTGGGTAAACATGCAAAAGCTGCCAATAATTCTACTGCTACTGCTGAAATAAAAGTGAATGGTAAGGTTATTGCCAAAGTGGATGGCGGCCAATGGACGGGTGATATGAAAGCATTGGGTAATAACAATGTAGAAATAACAACGAAAGGGAATGGTCGTTTATTTTATTTCTGGCAGGCCGAAGGGATCAGTGCAAGCGGAGCCTACAAAGAAGAAGACAGTTACCTGAAAGTAAGGAGACGTTTCTTTGACAGAACCGGTAAGCTTATTACTGCCAATACCTTTAAGCAAAATGACCTGATCATTATAGGCATTACACTGGAACGTTCTTTCAATACACCAATTGAGAATGTAGTGATTACCGATCTGTTGCCTGCAGGTTTTGAAATAGAGAACCCAAGAACAAAGGAAATACCCGGTATGGACTGGATCAAAGATGCATCTACACCAACAGCATTGGATGTACGGGATGATCGTATCCATTTCTTTGTGGATGCGAACAGCAATAAGCAAACTTATTATTATGCTGTCCGTGCCGTATCACCCGGTAATTATAAAATGGGCCCGGTAAGTGCAGATGCGATGTACAATGGGGAATACCATTCTTATAATGGAGCTGGTGTGGTAAGAGTGGTGCAATAAAAAAATAAAACAGTAGTTTTAAAGCCTTCCTTTCCCGGGAGGCTTTTTTATGCACAATACTGACGAAAAGAATATTGCTATTGTTTGCAATTCTCTTGCCGGTAACGGCAGGGCAGTTGTACTAGCAGAAAGGATTATTGCTGAATTAACAACAAGGAAAATTCAGTATAGTGTTTTCATACAAACGTGGCCTGAAGTCTTCGTTAATTTTTCTGATATATGGATTGTAGGAGGTGATGGTACAGTAAATTATTTTATCAATCGCTATCCTGAAATATTATTGCCGCTGGTTATTTTCAACGGAGGCACAGGCAATGATTTTCATTGGCTGCTTTATGGGAAAAATACATTTGAAGAACAATTGCAACTTGTTTTAAAAGCTGAACCCAAACCAATTGATCTTGGCCGTTGCAATGAAAAATTCTTTATCAATGGAGTAGGGATTGGTTTCGAGGGAGAAGTAGTCAGAAGTCTTACAGGCAAGAAGAAAAAAGCCGGTAAGGCTTCATTTATGGCTGTGGTACTTAAGAAGATATTTTCATATCGTTCAAAGTATTACCACATTACTGTAAATAATGAAACAGTTGTATCAAAGAAATATTTGATTATTGATGTCAGCAATGGCAGCAGGGCAGGGGGCGGATTTCATATAGCCCCGGAGGCCAGGGCTGATGATGGTCTTTTTGATGTTATTTTGATCGACGCCCTTCATCCATTGAAGCGGCTTCGATGGTTGCCTGTTATTGAAAAAGGGAAGCATCTTGGACTATCATTTACTCATTACTCAAGAACAGAAAAGATCATCATTGAAAGTAATCAACTCATCCAATCACATCTTGATGGTGAATATTATTCAGGTAGTAAACTTGAAATAGAAATTTTGCCGGGAAGACTTTTGTTCAGGTATTAGCAAAAAAAAGTCCGGCTCTTTCGAACCGAACTTATTAAAGCTTCGTGAATATCGTTATTGATTAATAATCGTTATTGAATCCACCACTGCCGCCACGGTCACGGTTGTAACCGCCGCCGCCGCCACCTTTGTAGCCGCCGCCACCGCCGCCACCTTTGTAACCGCCGCCACCGCCGCCGTTACCGAAGCTTCTTTTCTTGAAGCCACCGCCGCCGCCACCTTCTGGTTTTGGACGACTTTCGTTAACTACGATGCCACGACCGTCAACTTCGGTACCATTCAAAGCAGCAATTGCCGCTTGTGCCTGTTCGTCGTTGGCCATTTCCACAAAACCAAAGCCTTTACTACGGTTAGTGAATTTGTCGGTAACAATTTTGGCTGAAACTACTTCACCATGTGAAGCAAAAAGGTTGGACAGATCCTGGTCTTTCAGGTTCCAACTGAGATTTCCTACGTAAATGTTCATTTTGAGAGGTTTTAAAAAAAATAAAAGTGTCAACAGTAAACAGTAACCAATGAACATTCTACGTTATTTCGAAACGTTCAGGACTTGTGAAACTGAAAGAGCACCAAATGCAAGACAAAATAACGTATTTTTTTTGTAGATATTGCCAAATTATTAGTGAGTCAGTCTAAATCGACAATTTAATAATGATTTTTCTGCCTCCAAATAGCTCTTTTGGAAGCCGCTAATCAAAGATAATCAGGAGATTATGAGTAAAAACCCAGGAGTGTCGCTAATAAAAAAGCCCCTCTTTTGAGGGGCTTTCGGTAAAATCTTAAACTTATTACTCAGCTACAACTTCAAATTCCACTTCAGTGCTCTGGCCATTACCAAATTCGATATTGGCTTTGTAAGTACCGAGTTCTTTTACTTCATCAACAATGCTGATTTTTCTGCGATCGATATCATATCCTCTTTGCTCACGGATAGCACGGCTAAGTTGTAATGAGGTAACGCTACCGAAGATCTTTCCACTGGTTCCTGTTTTAGCACCCAGTTTCAACGGAGCTTCTTTCAACTTAGCAATTACACTATTGATCTCAGCAAGCATTTTATCCTCTTTCTTTTTCACTTGTTTCATTCTCTCTTCCAGTTGCTTCTTATTGCTGGAGCTGCTCTCTACGGCCAGTTGACGGGGGAATAAGTAGTTACGGGCATAACCGTTCTTTACTTTTACCACTTCGTTCTTGGCACCTAAATTATCTACGTCTTGAATTAAAATGATTTCCATTGTTCTCTTTTTGTTCACCAACCCAGTTTCGCATTTGCTACACTGTCTTCCCGCATTTGGCAGGAGTTAGGGTGAGGTTTATTTTAAAAGATCTGTTACATAAGGCAATAATGCCATCTGACGGGCTTTCTTCACCGCATCAGAAACTTTGCGCTGATACTTCAGGCTGTTTCCGGAAAGACGGCGTGGCAATAACTTGCCTTGCTCATTCAGAAATTTTTTCAGGAACTCTACATCTTTATAATCGATGTATCGCATGCCATACTTCTTAAAGCGACAAAATTTCTTTGCTCTTTTTTCGCTTTTAATGGCGGTCAGGTATTTGATATCACTCTTTGCCATAATTTAAACCTCCGCTAATTTTTCAGTTCCTGTTTTAACACCACTTTTCTTTTTAGCATTATACTCGACGGCGTATTTATCGAGTTTAGTGCAAAGGTGACGAAGCACTGTTTCGTCACGCAGAAGTTGAATTTTCAACTTCTCATTAAAATCAGATGCTGCAGTGTACTCCAGCACCCAGTACAATCCAGTTGTTTTTTTCTGGACGGGGTAAGCTAATGATTTCAGTCCCCATGGATTTTCAGAAACGATTGAGCCGCTTGCATCAGTTACCATTTTGGTATACTTCTTTTGCTCAGCTTTGAACTCATCGTCACTTAAAACCGGGGTAAAAATCACCATCAATTCGTAATTGTTCATTTTACCTTTTTAAAGTTTTAAAATTCGATTTATCCCATTGGACATCCCGCATTGTGCGGAAAGAATCTGCGAACACAGATTTGGGGCGGCAAAGATAGGGGAAAGCAGCCAGAAGCGGAAGGCTGTTTTGGAAGAATTTATAGCCGGCCAATTAATCTTTAGTAAAGAAGCAAGTCATTGATTTTGAGGGGAAAATCTTAAAAACCTTTCTTTGCCGGTTTTATTTCTTTTAGAAATACCAGGTATGTAGGGAAGTGGTCGCTATAACCACCCCTATACGTGTTGCCATCCCAGGTTCTCATCGGGTACCCTTTATAGCGGCCCTGGTTTTCTACCAGGTATTCTTTAAAGAAAATATGTTGCTGGTAAAAGAATAAACCATTTTGATTTTTGTTTAACCAGGGATAAGAAATGATGATCTGGTCAAACAGTCCCCAAGCATCCTGGTAAGCTAATGTTCCGGTGCCTCTTTTATAAAGTTCTGTCCAGGGATTGTATAAACCGCCTTTGTTTACATCGGCTTGTTTTGGTTTAGCACCCAATATTTGAGCTATACTTTCATTAATGGGATCGTCGTTCAGGTCGCCCATAATTACCACTTTGGCATTGGGCTCAATTTTCGCAATTGAATCAATATGATTTTTGCAAACTTGCGCAGCTGCATTTCTTCCCGGGGCACTTCTTTTTTCACCTCCACTCCGGCTGGGCCAGTGATTAACATATACATGAATCGTTTCTCCGTCAAGTTTTCCTTTCACCCATAAAATATCACGGGTATAGTAAGCATCTTTCGAGCCACCGGGTAGCTGTACATATAATTTATCACTGGCTTCTACCGTAAAATATTTGGGATTATATAAAAGACCAACATCAATACCACGGGCATCTTTAGAATCGTAATGAACTATCTTATAGTTTCTTTTTTCAATAAGAGGCTGATGTATCAGGTCATGCAATACTGTATCATTTTCCACCTCAGCAACACCTAAAATTGCAGGACCATCCGGATTTGATTCTATACCAATTTGTGAAATAACAGTGGCCAGCTTATTTAATTTGTCGGAATATATTTTCCCATTATAATTCCTGGGGCCATTTGGTAAAAACTCTTCATCATTAATCATTGTGTTATCAAGCGTATCAAAAAGGTTTTCAAGATTATAAAAACTGATAACCACGGGTTTGTACTCTTTTTTCTGGGCAAATAAAGAAAATGAGCAAACAAGGAGAAAGCTGACAACAAATATTTTTTTCATATTGCAAAAAATAAATAGGGGGCAAACATACAGAAACAAAAGACGCTGGCAACATTGAAAAAGATTGCAGCATTAATAAAATATTATGTGTCTATCTTTTTTAGTAGGTTATGAATAACAATATTACTTTTGCCCCTTTGTCAAAAAAAATTAACATGCTTAAAACGAGATTGCTGCTACTGTTGTTATTGTGCGCCGGAACAGCAGCCCTGGCGCAGGTTGACTCAACCGCCAAAAAAGACACTATTATCCATGACGATGCTAAAGACGGGGTGTTGGATAACATCCCTACCGTTTCATTGGATGAAAACGATCTTGGTGACGGGGGCAACCAAAATGTCTCTTCACTGCTAACAGCCGGAAGAGATCCCTTTTATTCAGCTGCATCCTTCAATTTTAGTGCTGTACGTTTCCGTATAAGGGGCTATGATAATGATCTGTTCAGCACTTTTATGAACGGAATTCCAATGGATAACCTCGATAATGGGTTTACTCCATTTGGACTTTGGGGCGGACTGAACGATGTAATGCGTAACAGGGATGTTTCCTGGGGCTTACGTTACAACACTTTTACTTTTGGAGATATCGGAAGTAATACAAACATCGATTCCCGTGCCAGCAGGCAACGGGCACAAACAAGTTTCAGCTACGCTTCTTCCAACCGGAATTATAGTAACCGGGCCATGGTTACTCACTCTACCGGCCTTAGCAAAAAAGGATGGGCTTTCACGGTTAGTGGTAGCCGCCGCTGGGCTGGCGAGGGGTATGTGCCAGGAACTTATTATGACGGTTGGGGTTATTTTGCTGCCGTTGATAAACGTATTGGTCAAAACCATTTGCTTTCTTTAACTGCATTTGGAGCACCAACGGAGAATGGAAGACAGGGTGCTTCCGTTACCGAAATGATTGAATTGGCCGGAGATAATTATTACAACCCGAACTGGGGATACCAGAATGGTAAGAAAAGAAATGCAAGTATCGCCAGAAGTCACCAGCCGGTAATTATTCTTACCCACGATTTTCGCCTGAATAATAATACGACCATCACCACCGCTGCCGGTTATTCTTTTGGCAACAGGAGTATTACTGCACTTGATTGGTACAATGCTGCGGATCCAAGACCAGACTATTATCGTTATTTACCCAGCTACACATCTACCTGGGCAAGCACAACCGATCCTGCACAAGGTCAACTGCTGTATAATTTAATGAAGAATGATATCAACTATCGCCAGATAAACTGGCAGAATCTCTATAATGTAAACAGGGCAAGTTTTGCCACTATTAATGATGCGAACGGAATAATCGGTAATACGGTAAGCGGCCGCCGCTCCCGGTACATTATTGAGGAAAGGGTGATCAATACAAAACGCTTCAATGCCAATTCAGTGATCAATACCAAGTTTGGTGATAATATTGATTTTACAGCCGGTGCTTCTTACCAGTTTCAAAATAATCACTACTATAAAAAAGTAGACGATCTGCTTGGCGGCGATTTTTATGTGAATGTGAACCAGTTTGCTGAAAGAGATTTTCCAGTTGATAATGTTGCTAACCAGTTTGATCTTGACAACCCTAACCGTATTCTGAAGGTGGGAGACAAGTTTGGGTATGATTATAATATCAACATTAATAAAGCAGCTGCATGGGCACAAGGAGTTTTCAAATTCAGCAAAGTTGATTTTTTCCTTGCAGGTACAGTTTCTCAAACTAATTTCTACAGGGAAGGAAATGCAAGAAACGGATTATTCCCGACTGATTCATATGGCAAAGGCACTAAGAATGAATTTTTTAATTATGGAGCCAAGGGCGGTGTTACGTACAAAATAAATGGCCGAAATTATGTTTATGCCAACGCATCTTACCAGACAAGGGCACCATATTTCGAAAATGTATATGTATCGCCACGTACCCGCAATGCGCAGCAGGATAAAGTTACCAGCGAAACCATTCAGACCGGAGAAGCTGCTTACATCATGAATGCACCCAAATTCAAAATTCGTTTAGGAGGTTATTACACCCGTTTCCAGGATGGAATGGATGTGATGTCATTCTACCATGATAGCTATCAGAATTTTGTAAACTATGCCATCAATGGTATTGATAAGTTACATTTTGGCGGTGAGTTCGGTATCGAAGTAAAGGTCACTTCTACTATCACAGTAAATGCTGCCGCAGCTGTTGGCCGTTATTATTATGATAGCAAGCAGAATGCTGTTATAACTGTTGACAATAACGCCTCTGTATTGGGTCAGCAAATTATTTATGCTGAAAATTTCAGGTTGCCTTCTACACCAATGGAGGCCTATAGTTTTGGTGCTACATACCGTTCACCTAAGTTTTGGTTTATCAGCCTTACCGGAAATTATTTCGACCAGTCTTATTTAAGCTTTAACCCATTACGCCGTACCTGGGATGCATTGAAATTTGCTGCTCCCGGTAGCGCAGTCTATAATGAAATTTTTAACCAAACAAAGTTTGACGCACAGTTCACCGTGGATTTCTTTGGCGGATATTCCTGGAAGTTGCCAAAAGATTTCGAAGTGAATAAAAAATCCACTTTCCTTGTATTTAACCTGGGTGTAAATAATATTCTGAATAATAAAGACATCGTTACAGGTGGATTTGAGCAATTACGTTATGATGCCCAAACAAGTGCAAGCGACCCTGTACTTACAGGTAAGTTTCCTGCAAAATTGTATTATGCTTATGGGCTTAACTTTTTTGCGAGTATGACACTTCGATTCTAAAATAATTGAACAGATAAAAAATAATTTATGCGTTTCAAAAAAACAACATTCAGACCGCTTACTGCAATAGTTATTATGGCAGTAACTATGTCATCATTGTCCTGCGATAAGCAACCGATTGGCCCTACAGGTCCTGATCCGGTTGGTCCGGCCGCTCCCGGTACCTATATGAGCTTTACAGATTTCAGGGCTTTGCATACCGGCGGCGGCGACGTAACAATTCCGGCAGGAACTAAAAAGATCCGTGGAGTAGTTATTTCGAACAGTTCAAATGAAGCAGCTGGAAATTACAGACTGCAGGATGAAAGTGGCTCAGGCGTTTATTTTTACTCTGTAGTTGGTTCTCCTATTTATACAATGGGTAGTGTATTGGAAATTAATCCTACAGGCGGCGGTATCTTAACATTATACAATGGCGACCTTGAATTGAAAAGTGTACCCCAGGCAAATGTGGTACCAGTAGGCGGTACCATTACAGCTACACCCCGTGTTGCAACCGTGGCGCAGATCATTACCAACAAAAACATATGGGCTTCTTCGTTGGTAAAGATCAATAACATTACATCTATTACTCAGGCATCATCCAATGCTACCGGTGTTACTTACAACATTACAGATGCTACAGGTACATTGTCAACCTTTGTAAGGGTGGCTTCCGGTATTACAGTGAATTTGAGTGGTACTTCCCTGACAGGGTATGTGTCCATTTTTAATACAACAACACAGGTACAGATTCGTACTGCTGCCGACATTCAATAATTAAAAAGAAATTTTCAGGTCGCTGATAAAATTTATATTATGAAAATGAACCCGAAAAATAATTGGATAAATATGGCAGTGGTTGTTTTTGCAACTTGCCTGTTTACTACCTCTTGTGAGAAAAAATTTACAGAGCCGCCAATTCTTGGCGAGCCAGATATTGTAGCTAATATCACGATAAAAGATGTTAAAGCAAGGTATACGTCCGGCGTTCCGGTTGCTATAACTGACGATGCGGTTATTGAAGGAGTGGTTTCATGTGATGATAAAAGCGGAAACTATTACCAGCAAATAGCTATACAGGATGCAACGGGCGGTGTGTTACTACGCCTGGCTGGTAGTAACCATTACAACAACTATCCTGTGGGTCGTAAAGTATTCGTAAAATTAAAAGGTCTTTACCTCGGACAATATAGCGGCACCTTGCAATTTGGCGGTGGAGTAGATACACCCTACATGAACCAGGGTGGTGTAACATTACTGGCGGTAAACTTACAAGATCAACACCTGGTAAAAGGGGCGTTGAATCAACCCATCATTCCACAAGTGGTAAATATTTCGCAACTGACTACTAACATACAGGACAAATATGTTAGCACTGTTATCAAACTGGAAGGTTTTGAATTTGCTTCTGGTGAATTGGGAAAAAATTATGCTGACGATAATCAGTCCGGTAACAGGATTATCCAGGGATGCACAACACCCACTACCAATAGAATTACATTGCGAACCAGTAACTATTCCAACTTTGCAACAGTTCGTGTGGCACAGGGTAATGGAGATATCATTGGTGTTTATTCGTTCTTTGGCTCAACAAAACAATTTACCATCCGTGATACAACGGATGTAAGATTTTATGGCCCCCGTTGCCCGACTGCTGCCGGTAATGGCAGTATTAATTTAACGGCTTCCCCTGTTACTATCAATTTTGATAATATCGGAACCAGCAGTCTTCCTGCAGGTGTTTATGTAAAGCAAGATGCAACAAGTCTTGACCTCGGTAATGAGGGTACTGTATATAATGGAAACTTTCTTACGCCAACTGCCTGGAACCAGACGAGCCTTGGTTATAAAAATTTTGCATCTGCTACAGGATTAACATTTAACTCGACTTCTACAGCACAGAATGCTTCTACTAACAGGGCATTAGGTTTCAGACAAACGGGTACTGCTGGTTCAGGTGGTGACCCCGGTGCAGCTTTTGCTTTTCAGTTAGCGAATACTACCGGAAAATCAAATCTGCAGTTAGAATTCAAATTACAATCATTGGATGCCAGTGCTGCTTTAGCAAGAACTACGACATGGAGAGTTGATTACGGAATTGGCCAAAGCCCTTCTGGATTTTCAACTGTTACCACCAGCCCATCCAGTTTAACAACAGCATTTGGCACATTTGCCAATACAACAGTGACGGTAAACTTTGGCAGTGCATTAAATAATATTAGCCAGCCTGTCTGGATACGTATTGTAACATTAACCAGTACCTCTGGTGGTGGTAACAGGCCATCAACAGGAATTGATGATGTTAAGTTTTCATGGAATTAAAATTGTAGCAGTGTTAATCAAGTAACGCTGCTTTAGTAGATAATTTTACAAATAGATTTAGTATGAAAAAGTTTTGCTTTTTAGTTTGCCTGAGTTTTATGATGACAACTACCTGGGCACAGTTTACACTTGAGCCATTTAATTATACTCCACATCCAACGGATGGTATAGCACTGCAAAGCGGTGGTCTTTGGGTAAGACTTAATACGGGTGACTCAATGCTTGTCACAGCAGGAAGTCTTTCATATTCTGGTCTCCCCGCTTCTACAGGAAATAAAATTTCTTTTGATGGGACAGGGAGTGATAATTACCGTCCTTTTACCAGCACAGCAATTACTTCGGGAACAGCTTACTATTCTTTTATCGTAAATGTTTCTTCACTTGGCGGTTTAACTACAACTGGGGGATATTTCATCGGGCTTTTGCAAGCGGCTTCCACTTCAGCGTTTGGGGGCACTGTATGGACAAGATTAAGTACAACAGCGGGAAAATATAATATTGGTGTTTCTACAAGAAGTAACTCTGTAGTTAGTTGGTTGGCTGCCGATCTTGATCCCGGGACATCTAATTTTGTTGTAGCAAACTATGATATTGTAGCTGGGACGACAAACGATGTTTCCAAAATCTGGTTAAATCCAACTTTGGGAGGCACTGAACCAGCCGCAGGAGCAACAGCCGCACCGGGTACTGATTTCACTGCCACAGGTATTCAAAGAATACTTTTAAGACAAGACAATGCAACCAATACCCCATTTGTTGAAATAGACGAAATCAGGACAGGCACTACCTGGGCGGAGGTAACTCCTTCTGCGGCCGTTCCAACACTAAGCATTGCTACACCTTTAACAGCATTTGGAAATGTATGTATCAATACAACTGCCGGCCCTAATTCATTTACAATATCTGGCTCCAATCTCACGACAGCTGATGTTACTGTTGCTGCTTTAACTGGTTATACTTATTCAACTACGGCAGGCGGTACTTATACAACATCTTTAAGTATTGGACAATCCGGAGGAACATTTTCCCAGCAGATATTTGTAAGGTTTACACCAACTTTAGTACAATCATATAATGGAAATATTGCTGTTGCAGGTGGTGGTGCCAGCACAGCTGTTAATGCTGCAGCGACAGGTGCCGGTATCAATCCAATACCCACAGTAACCTCAGGAAGTGCAGTCGGCATTACTCAAAACTCGGCAACTGTCAATGGACTCGCATCTTCAGGAGGCTGTTCTGCATTAAATGCCAATTATGGTATTGAATTTAGCACAATCAGTGGATTTGTAAATGGTACAGGAACACCCGTATTATCTACGAATATCAGTGCTGGTGCTTTCTCATCTAACTTAACAGGATTAGCACCCAGCACAACATATTATTATCATGCCTATGCTTCGAATGCAGCAGGTACAGGTTACGGTGCAGAGATGTCATTCACAACGGCAAGTCTTAATCCAACTATTAATACAACTGCCCTTGCTGCTTTTGGCAACGTATGTACCAATACAACGGCGGGCCCTAATTCATTTACTATTTCTGGTGCAAATCTTACAGCAGCGAATGTCACAGTTGCTGCATTAGCCGGTTATACTTATTCTACCACAGCAGGCGGTACTTATACTACTACTTTGAGCCTTGTACAGTCCGGTGGTACTTATTCTCAACAAATATTTGTAAGGTTTACACCAACATTAGTTCAATCATATAATGGAAATATAGTAGTTGGAGGTGGTGGTGTAGCAGCTTCAGTAAATGTAGCAGCTTCCGGAGCAGGAATTAATTCTGCACCTTCAGTTACAACAGGTGCGGCCAGTGCTATTACACAAACTACGGCAACTTGTGCGGGTACAATTACTGCTACAGGTTGTACGGCCATTACAGTTTATGGCATCGAGTTTAGCTTAACGAATGGATTTCCGAATGGGTCAGGTACACAAATTGCATCTACTAATCTGGCCGCCGGAAATTTTACTTCTGCATTAAGCGGTTTAATACCTAACACAACCTATTATTATAAAGCATATGCTACCAATGGCGGTGGAACAACCTGGGGTACACAACAATCATTTAATACAGCTTCCCCGGTATTAACTGCAACGGCACTTACACCATTTGGCACAGTTTGTATTAATACTACAGCAGGTCCCAATTCATTTACACTTAGTAGTGTTGGGCTTACAACAGCTAATGTTGTAGTAGGTCCGTTAACAGGCTATACTTTTTCCACCACCTCTGGTGGAACTTATACGGCGTCATTAAATCTTACACAAGGCGGCGGCGCTTACAACCAGGCTATTTTTGTGAAGTTTAATCCAACACTAGTTCAATCATATAATGGAAATATTCCGGTGACAGGCGGCGGAACGATCGGTACACTTAATGTCGCTGTGGTGGGTAGTGGTGTCAATACGCTGGCAACTGTTACAACAGGAGCTGCAAGTAATGTAAACAATCATTCCGCAACACTTGCCGGTTCAATTGCAGCTAATGGCTGTTCAAATGTAACGGTTTATGGTATTGAGTACAGTGGCATTAATGGATTTGCTAATGGTACCGGTACACAAGTTGTATCAACCAATCTTTCAGGAGGCAACTTCTCTGTTACATTATCAGGACTGGTACAGGGGGCTACATATTATTACAAAGCGTATGCTGTAAACAGCGGTGGTATTTCTTATGGATTGCAGCAAACCTTTACTGTGACGGCTATTCCTAATGGATTTGAATTGTATCCAACTCCGGTTGACAGAGGTGCTGATATCAGGATAACAATGGGCAACCTGAAGCCTGGCTATTATGGACTCTTACTTTTTGATGCTGCTGGCAGATTGGTGTATCAAAAAGATATGAATATCCAGGCAGGATTTATCAATCAGACTTTCACCATCCCTGCTTCACTTGCAAGAGGTATTTACAGGGCATACCTGGTTGACTTCCTTACAACTATCGGTACAAGAACAATACTGGTGCAATAAACCGAAGAGCATTAATAACAAAAAGGGTTCTGTTTAAAACAGAACCCTTTTTTAATGCGATTGATTTTTTTTACAAGTGTGTGAGTTTAATAACTGTCCTGTATTGTTTCG
>CALRVH010000019.1:0-48313 GCA_943371565.1 Chitinophaga pinensis
CGCTGCCCTCACACACAGTCTGGCTGATTGGTTGTGTAGTAACTGCTACTGAAGTAACAACTGTAAGTAAGGCGCAATTTGATGTAGCGGCTGGTGCACAAGCACCTGTAACCACACAACGATATCCTGTATTATTCTGACCTGCTGTAATACCTGTAAGCGTATAAGAAGAACTGGTAGCACCTCCTATATTATTCCATGGCCCTGCACATCCATTCGTACTCAATTGCCACTGGTAAGTAAGGTTGGTACCGGTAGCTGTTACACTAAATGTATTGCTTGATCCTGCACAAAGTGTATTATCGGTTGGTTGTGATGTAATAGCTGTTAACAAATTAACGGTAAGCAGTGCCGAATTGGAAGTGGCACTACCACAAGTACTGGAAAGATTACAACGATAACGATTGCCGTTTAATACTGCCGTTGCACCAGTTATGTTCAAGGTAGCTGAAGTGGCGCCTGAATAAACACCGCCATTTGTTACGTTATTATAAGTAGCACCGCCGTCAGTACTCAACTGCCATTGAAAAGTGCTGGCGCCTACTGCTGTTACAGCAAAGCTGGTATTATTTCCGGCGCAGATTGTTGCATCAACTGGTTGCCCGGTAATACTTAAAGAAGTAGCAACAGTAAGTGTTGCTGCAGCAGACGTAAGTGGCGAGACAGGACAAATACCCGTAACCACACAACGATATTGATTGTTATTTAATCCTGCGGTAACACCGGTAATGGTTAAACTGGCAGTTGTTGCACCGGAATAAACACCGCCGTTAGGCAACAGGTTAAACGTACCACCACCATCAGTACTAATATACCATTGATGAGTAAGCGAAGTTCCTGTTGTTCCAACCGTAAAGATTTGAGTAGCTCCGGTACAAACAGAAGCACTTGTTGGCTGGCTGGTAATTACAGGCGCAGTATTCACGGTCAGAATTCCTGCACCAGAAGTAGTTGTTCCGCATTGTGTAGAAGCATTACAACGATAACGATTGCCATTTAAAGCTCCTGTTGCTCCTGTAATATTCAATGTAGCAGATGTAACGCCTGAATACGGTGCAGCGGCTGGTACATTATTATAAGTAGCGCCACCATCTGTACTTACCTGCCATTGAAATGCAGTAGCAGCAGCAGAAGTGATACTGAATGAAGTATTGCTTCCTGCACAAATTGTCTGGTTAGAAGGCTGGGCTGTTATTGCAGGACCGCTACCCGGGTTAATAGTATACGTTATATCTCTTGTTTGTGTAGCGGCTGATGCTGCTGTTCCGGTTATGGTTAATACATAAGAACCAGCGGCCAATGTGTTAGTACCGGTAAGTCTTACAATTACACTATTGCCCGGTGTTACTGTAGTACCTGGTATAAAGCTAACCGTAGTTCCGGCGGGAGGTGCACTTGATGAAACAGTAATAGGATTAGAGAATCCGCCGGCGGCAATTGTTCCTAAAACAATATCCATTGTTGTAGGTGCAGGACAGGTTGCAACTGTTGCTGCCGGGCTGTTGAAAGAGAATCCTCCCGCAGCAGGAACGGTGGTTGTCCATACGCCACGACCGTGAGTACCGGCAGCAATAGTGCGATCCATTGCCCGGTATTTAATCATATCAGTACTTACATTAGGGAAAGAAGGATTTGCATTCCATACGGTAGATGCTCCACTGAGCAGATCAGTTTCCCAAACACCGGTTGCTGTAGCGATGTATGCTTTGGTATCTGTATCAGGATGGAAAAGAGCCCAACGTACGGGCATATCAGGTAAGTTACCGTCAGAAGCTGCCCAGGTTGTTCCACCATCTGCAGTTACCCAAACATTATTTACGCCAAAGTTTGAATAGCAGGCAATAAGATTTTGGTCAGAAGAGCCTGTAACGATACAGTTTAAAAAGCCTGATGCACCAGGGGGAGTAAGAATAACACTGGTAGGAGCTGCTGTATGGGCATCATCTACCCGTACCAACCGGCTGGTACTACCACTGTTGGTTCCAAAAAAGACCCTGTTGGCAGTATACGGCGAAACATGAACAGCTGACACTTGTAATCCACCAAAGTCCGTTATGGTAATAGTATTTGAAGAAGTAGCTCCGCCTTGCGGATTATTCCATCTTATATAGTTACCATTTCCTGAACACAGGTAGATCATATTGCCGACATTGTCATAATCCCAGGGGCTAACAAAACGGCCGCCACTAAAAGAAACGTTGCCCCAACTGACACCACCATTAACACTTCTTCTGATATTATTATTAAATGCGGATCCGAATTGAAACTGTGGTTCATTCTGGTCGATGGCGCAAAACATTCCATCACCGCCATAAAATTCTATCGAACTATCTAAGCCGGGGTGGTTCAGGCGATGCATACCATTATCCTGGGCACCGGCAATAAAATTATTTACATCAGTCGGGTGAATAGCAACAGAATAAAACTGTTTTATTCTTAACCCTTTGTTTCTATCCCTTGTAGTTGCACCACCATCAGCTGAGTAATGGATACCTCCATCACAGGCAAACATAAGTTTGGTTCCGCCATCCCACCATTGTATGTCGTGCTGATCGGCATGTATATACTGGCCGGAGCCACCAACCCATACAGCTATTTTTGTCCAGGGTGTACTTCCACCCGTTGTTGTTTTGTAACATTCCAGGCCACCAACAATACACTCATCACTATTAACAGGATTTATTCTGCATGATAAATCATACCAGCCCTGGCCATTCGCCCATGTGCCACCACCCGGCTGCACCGGAATCGCAGACCAGTTGTCACCACCATCTATAGATTTCCAGATAGTAGGAACATGGTGGCTTGCATTATCCGGACATGCATACAATACATTACCGCTGACAGCAAACTCTGTTCTTTGATTAAAGGTCGTAAAGGGAGTTGTTGCAGCCACCCATCCTGCACCAGAACTGGCAGTAACGGGTATGTCTGTATAACGATATCCTGAAGTACTAAAAATACCTGTTGTTACATGCAATCTTGCAGCTACCGCTGTCGAACTTATTTCAAGGTCGCATATATCATTACCAATTCCTGTGGGAGTGATATTTGTCCAGGAGGTACCGCCGTCAATGGAACGCAATAATCCACTGCCACGGGTGCCGAGATAAACATTTCCCAAATGGTCACACAGAATCCGGGTACCATTCACATAACTGCTGGTGCTTGGAAGGAAACTCCAGTTAGCACCACCATCCGTACTTTTAAAAACACCCACCCCTCTTACTGCATCAGCATTAAAGTAAGATTCGCCGGTAGCCATATACATATTATTCTGAAAGCCGGGACGTGGGTCCTGGCATATAGCAGCAATAGCGAGGTTGGATAAAAAGTCATTTACCAGTGTCCAGTTTGATGGTGCTACAGTAATATCTGTTGTTTTCCATAATCCACCAGCAACGCTACCTGCAAAAACTGTTTTATGTGTAGGGTCGAGTGAATCCACCATTATAGCCCTGATTCTTCCTGAGGTCTGGTCATCATTAGGTCGGCTGTTCCCATTTATTCTTGAGAAATCACCATTAGGCCCTCTTTCAATCCATGATAATGTCTGAACAGCTTCCGTTCTTGACTGAGCTTTGGCTACTTCTGTTTGCTCTATTGCAATTCTTAATCTATCCCAGGGCACTTTACCTGTAGCCGGATCTTTTGTTTGTAATATTTCCTGCTCTATTGCAAAATCAATTCCATCATAATGGTTGTCACCTTTTTTTCTTTCCTTTTTTGTAGTGGATTCCTTTTTTTGGCTACATCTTGTAATTAACAAGGTTGCAGTAAAAAGTAAAAAAAGACCGGCAAGTTTAATCGTAAAAATTTTTCTCATAGTTCGAGGTTTATTAAAAATTGTATCCACTGGTTTTAGAGCACATGAAATTATGGAAATCCTTTCAAAGATTTTCCTGATACTGCTAAGTGGGTATAAGAGAGTTTTGTTTAACGGTAAATACTATTTTACCGCTATCATACTGATCTCTACATTCACAAACTTGGGAAGGGCTGATACCTGCACTGTTTCCCTGGCCGGAAATCCAGCTTTGCCGGCAGGCAGGTCGCTTTCGAAGTACTTGCCATACACGGTATTGATCTCTCCAAACTGGTTCATATCAGTAATAAAAATGGTTGTTTTTACTACATGACTAAAATCCATCCCGGCTTCCTGTAAAATGGCTTTCAGGTTATGCATTACCTGGTGAGTTTCCTCTTGTATATCCTTGTTTTTCAGCGTTCCGGTAGAAGGGTCAATACAAATCTGCCCGGAAATAAAAAGCATGTTACCGCTTAATATAGCCTGGTTATAAGGACCGATAGGTGCTGGCGCATTAGCGGTAGTGATGACGGTTTTGCTCATAAGTAGTTTTTAAAAATTCAGTGAAGCGAATTTAGCTTTATACGTTTTCTTTGCAAAAAAGGATTATGAAGATTGTGGTGATAACCAATGAGGAGTTAAAGGCTGAACTACTGGAGCAGGGAATGCAGGATGATGTGCAGGTGGAATGGCAACATGAAATATTTCCTGTCGCTGGCACTGACGCTTATATAGATCTTTTGTTCAGCCATACAGAGGAAAGAATAAACAAATTAAAAACTTTACAACCAGGATTGGTAATTGTAAATAGTGTGACTACAACTTTAACTGAGTTGCCGGCAGGTTTTATAAGACTTAATGGCTGGAATAGTTTTTTGAAACGGCCTCTGGCAGAAATGGCCGGAACCGGTGAGAGCAAAGTAATCGCTGAAAAAATTTTTTCCTGCTTTAATAAAACAACGGAGTGGGTAGCTGATGTACCCGGGTTTATTACTGCAAGAGTGATCAGTTCAATTATAAATGAAGCTTATTTTACGCTGGATGAAAAGGTTAGTTCCAAAGAAGAAATTGATACGGCGATGAAACTTGGCACTAATTATCCTTACGGACCATTTGATTGGTGCAAATTAATTGGTTTGAAAAATGTGTATGCATTACTGATAAAACTGGCAGACACAAATTCCCGTTATACCCCATCTGCATTATTACAAAAGGAGGCACTTGCTCAATGAGTTTGATCTTAAATATTGACACCGCTCTTGATGCAGCTTCTGTTTGCCTTGCAAAAGATGAAGAGATAATACAATTGGCCTTTAACGAGAATCAAAAGGATCATGCTGCATGGATCCACAATGCGATAGCTGAAATGCTAAGAAATAATAATGCTGCTATTACTCAACTGGAAGCTGTTGCGGTTAGTATTGGCCCCGGCTCTTACACGGGTCTGCGGGTTGGCCTGGCCGCTGCAAAAGGTTTATGTTTTGCATTGCATATTCCATTAATTGCTGTCAGTACATTAAAAATAGTCGCATACGCCGTAAAACAAGAAGCCACCGATCTCATTTGCCCTATGATCGATGCCAGGCGGATGGAAGTATTTACAGCTGTTTATGACAGATACATGCAGGAAATAATTCCTGCTCATGCATTAATTATTGACGAAACCAGTTTCGCTTCGCTGTTATCTTCAAATGAAGTTCTTTTTTGCGGAAACGGTAGTAAAAAACTACAACAACTGATTAAAACTTCAAATGCAGGCTTTTGTGACACCCCTCACAATGCCTCACACCTTTCGGCACTATCCGTTACCCGGTTTCGCAATAAGGAATTTGTGAACCTTGCTTATACTGAGCCGTTATATATTAAAGAATTTTATACCCCTGACCGCAAGAGTTGAATGATAAATTCGTCTTATTAGCAACTATTACTGTAAAAAATACGGCCAGATATAGTTTTACCCTTAATTCAATCGATTTAACTATGAATAACTACTCGTTAACACTGAACAATTTATCAGATAATGGCACTACTCTTAAAGTTGATCTGCTGAACATAAAAAAAGCAGCATTGACTCTAAGAGCTGTAAATCATAAGCTGCGCCAGCAGATCCTTAAACTTATAGATGAACACGGTAAAATGACTGTAACAGATCTTTATGTAAAACTGAGACTGGAACAATCTGTTGCTTCACAACACCTTGCGATTCTTCGTAAAGCCGGTTTTGTAAAAACCACACGGGATGGGAAATTCATTTATTATTCAGTGAATACCAACCGTATACAGGAATTGAACAAGTTTGTAGATGACCTGTTGAATTGATCAACCTGATTTTTCTGATAAAACGTCCTGCCTAAAGCGGGACATTTTTGTTTGAATCAGGTATTTTTGAAACTTAAACCTAATCGAATATGTTCATTAAGCAATTATATACAGGCTGCCTCAGCGAAGCCGCATATTATATAGAAAGTAATGGTGAAGCCGCCGTAATAGACCCCCTCAGGGATATTGATGCTTATCTTGAATTAGCCAACGAAAGAAAATCCCGCATCAAATACATTTTTGAAACACATTTTCATGCTGATTTTGTAAGTGGTCACCTGGACCTGGGGAAAGCAACCGGGGCCCCGATAGTTTACGGACCAAATACCAGTACAAAATTCCCGGTGCATGTAGCAAAAGACGGTGAAATATTCAAAGTGGGTGATGTAACAATCGAAGTGTTACATACACCCGGGCATACGCTGGAATCAACCTGTTATCTTTTAAAAGATGCGGAAGGAAAAAATCATTGTGTATTTACCGGTGATACGTTGTTTGTTGGCGATGTTGGCCGTCCCGACTTGGCACAAAAAGGTGCAGAGATTACCATGAACGATTTAGCTGGAATGATGTATGATAGTATTCATGCAAAACTATTTCCGCTTGCTGATGATGTAATTGTTTATCCTGCACATGGTCCGGGCAGTTCCTGCGGAAAAAATCTTGGCCCGCACACACACAGTACGATTGGCGAAGAGAAACAATCTAACTATGCGTTGAAAGCCGCTAACAAAGAAGAGTTTATAAAAGCAGTTACCGACGGTATTTCCGCACCGCCATCTTATTTCCCCATCAACGCTAAAATAAATAAAGAAGGATACGATAGTCTTGACGATGTACTGGTGCAGGGATTAAAAGCATTATCAATTGATGAGTTTAAACAATTGATAAAAGATGATACTATCATTCTTGATACCCGCCGTGCTGATGTATTTACAATGGGATTCATACCCGGCGCAATCAGCATTGGATTAGAAGGCCGGTTTGCAGAATGGGCCGGCAGCCTTTTACCTTTTGATGCGGCTATAGTACTGGTAACAGAACCGGGACAAGAAAAAGAAACTATTGTTCGCATGGCAAGAGTTGGATTTGATAAAGTAATTGGCTATCTCGATGGCGGTTACAATGCCTGGGTAGCTGCCGGAGAACAAACAGATATGATCATAGATGTGGAAGCAGACGAACTGATGATGGATATTCCACACGATAAAAATTTAGTAGTGATAGATGTTCGCAGGCCAACAGAATTTGCTGATGGCCACCTGAAAGATGCACTAAATCTTTCGCTGAACGATTTGATCGACCCAGCCACTATGGCCAACCTGGAAGAGACGCAAAACCTTTATGTGCATTGTGCCGGTGGTTACCGTAGTGTAATTGCTTCTTCTTTATTGAAAAGACAAGGCATTCATAATCTCAGAAATATTGTTGGCGGCTGGGGAAAAATTAAAGAACAGGAAAGAGCAGTGATCGTAAAAGAAACAAGTGTCTTGAACTAAGTCTTTAAATAATAAAAAAGCCCTGTCATATAATATGACAGGGCTTTTTTTATTTCTTCAACATTATATCTTCGATTTAATCCATGCATCCAGTTCGGGAGAGCTTTCACCACTGATGATCACGGCATATCTTGGTTTGTTTCCATTATGTACACCCACATGCCATAGTCGTTGTGAATCCACCACAAAGTGAGCTCCTTTCGGCATGGGCACTCTTGCTTCTGATTCTTTGATAGGAAGATTATTTTCATCACTATCATATAACAGCATATAACTATCAGGATTATCAGTAAGTTCAATCCACATTCTTACTACCCAACCTTCATCCTCAGGATTCAGGCGGTTATTATCATCCCGGTGAACAGAACGAATGGCCTGGTCATGGGTTTGTGGCTCCAACTTAATAACTCTAACTCTTCCAAAATTGGCCGGTATGGATTTAATATATGCCATCAGCGTTGGGCAGAGTTCCGCATTCGGCGTAAAGATGGCGTCTTTATCCGTTTTGCCATTTTCCCAAAAGCCCTTACACTCATTAGTGCCATCACAAGAAGCAAGGGGAGCAAAGTTGGTGTCGCCGCCACTTTTCCAATCCATATAGACAAGATTCTCCCATTCGGCAGTTGGAATATGAGAAATGTCGAGTGTCTTCATAATAACATAACCCTTGTCTTCCATGACCGGCATTCGGTAATGCGGAGTTCTCAATGGAATTTTCACTGACCAGTGTTCACTGTGCGGCCAGAATATGGCAGGAGCTGTTGACATAAAAATTGAATTAGTTTTATTAATGTGCTAAAGTAAGAAATATAAAATACAGTAAAAAGGACCGCCACTTTACAAATGCCAGTATTATTTTCCCAACAAAAAGTTAACGACCCCTTTTTTTCACCATTCGTCAGGTAATAGTCACCTCTCAGATAAATAAGAAAATTTCGCTTCTCCTGACTATTACTTTTGAACTACGAATTTATTAGTAGTTGTGCCGCACACCAGTGTAACTGTTTTTTATTTACAGCGTCATAACCATTGTTAAAAGTATAGCCATGAAACTCAAAACCAATGTAACCCTCTGGGCAATGCTATTGCTTTGCCTGGGCAGTAATGCCCAAAATCCTTCTCCGAAGCAGACTCCTGCTAAATCTGCCAAACAGTTAGCTGCCATCCGCACCAGCCAACCAATAAAAATTGACGGGCTTGTTACAGATGAAGCTTGGAAAGATGCAGCCGTAATGACTGATCTGATCGAATTCAGACCTACGGTTGGCGCAGTAGAAAAACCCGAAACAAAAACCATCGCCTATCTTTTATATGATGACCAGGGTATTTACTTCGGTGGATATTGTTATGAACGAACAAAAGATAGCATTGCTACTGAGCTGTCTGGTCGTGATGGTTTTGGAACCAACGATTATGTGGGTTTAATATTCGATACCTATTATGATAAACAAAATGGCTTTGAGTATTTTATTACTCCGCTTGGTGAGCAATGGGATGCCAAAATGACTAGCAACGGAGAAGATTTTTCCTGGAATGCTGTCTGGAAAAGTGAAGCGGTGATTCATAATGACGGATGGAGTTTTGAAATGTTCATTCCTTATTCGGCCATACGATTTGGCAAAAACGATATACAAAACTGGGGACTAAACATAACAAGGCGCAGAAGAAAAACTGAACAGCAATATACCTGGAACCCAATTGACCCGAATGTAAACGGTTTCCTTACACAGGAAGGTACATGGACCGGTATTTCCAATATTAAACCACCCTTGCGTCTGCAATTCTCTCCTTACTTCTCTACGTATGTAAATCATTTTCCGGCCAATAAAGCTGGTGAAAAGAATTGGACATCATCAGTAAACGGAGGTATGGATGTTAAATACGGCATCAACCAGGCCTTTACGCTAGATGCAACACTGATACCCGACTTTGGGCAAGTAGTCAGTGATAACCGGGTATTGAACCTTACCCCTTTTGAAATTAAATATACTGAGAACAGGCCTTTCTTTAATGAGGGAACTGAACTGTTCAGTAAAGGGAATTTATTTTATGCAAGAAGAATAGGAATTGATCCTGTGTTACTACATTCTACTGGTGAATATACCGGCGACGATGAATTTGTAGTAAAGGCACCTTCAGAATCTAAACTCATCAACGCAACAAAAATTTCCGGACGCACTGCAAAAGGATTGGGAATTGGTGTTTTGAACGCCGTGACCAATACGAGGTATGCAACATTAGAAGATTCTACAACAAAAGGCCAACGCAAAGTTATAATAGACCCTTTAACCAACTATAGTGTTATTGTTTTTGATCAGACATTGAAAAACAACTCCAGTGTTTCTTTAGTAAATACCAATGTATGGAGAAGCGGGAAAGATTATGACGCCAATGTTACCGCAGCGCTATTTAGCCTGAATGATAAAAAGAATATGTGGAATGTAAGTGGTAAAGTGGCCAATAGCCGCCTGATTGGCTACCTGTCAGACGGGAAAACACAAAGCGGCTACAACCATAGTCTTTCGTTCTCAAAAACAAGTGGCCGTTTTAATTTTAATGTAGGGCAAGATCTTACTAACAGTAAATTTAACAGCAATGATCTTGGCTATTTCACTTTTACAAATTTTGTTGACCACTATGCCTGGGTTGGCTATCGCTGGATAAAACCCACCACCTGGTATAATAGCATTTACCTGAACTTCAATGCGTATTATTCTAGGCGTCTGTCACCCGGCACTTTCCAGAATGCAAATTTTAATGCGAATGTAAACGGGCAATTAAAAAATCTGTGGTATGTAGGTGCTATGATAGGATATGAACCAAAGTACAACGATTTTTATGAACCAAGGGTGGCTGGCCGTATGTTCCGGGGCTGGTCGAATTATTTTACCAGTGTTTGGTTTGAGTCAAATAGTTCTAAAAAATACAGTGCATACAGTGAGTTGATGTATGTAAAAAGAAGTCTTTTCAACAGTGAAAGGTATAATTTCAACCTGAGCAACCGGTATCGCTTTAGTAATAAACTTACGATCAGTCACCGGGTAAATATTGCACCGCAAAATAACAATACAGGGTTTGCCTCCACGAATGGAAGCGAAGTGATCTTTGGTAAAAGAGATATTAAAAGTGTAGAAAACACCCTGAACTTTAAATACAGCTTTAATGCCAGGATGAATATCAATACCCGTATTCGTCACTACTGGAGCAAAGTTGATTATAAAGAATTTTTTACACTACAACAGGATGGTAGCCTCCAAAAAAACAACAGCTTTAACCAAAATGTAAATCAGAATTATAACGCCTTTAATATCGATGCCGTATTTACCTGGCAGTATGCCCCGGGAAGTTTTATCAACCTTGTTTGGAAAAACGCTGCTTATGATTTTAACAGGATCATAGACCATGGCTATTTCAAGAATTTCAATAACACCATGAACACTGATAATAATAATAACATCTCGCTGAAAGTGATCTACTTCCTTGATTACCTCCAGATAAAAGGGCTAAAAAAGAAAAATAAAAATTCCTGATTATTTCGTCTAAACAAAAGCCTCCAGATTTTCCGGAGGCTTTTGTTTAGATTATTATTGGACCATACTCAGATTTCCATTCGTATTTCCAGCGGCGGTGGCTCCATAAATAATTAGAAGGGTCTGCCCTGATAATTTCTTCCAGTGCATTTTTATACATGACTGTCAGTGTTTCCGGCAAAAAAGAGGAGCCACTTTCTGTAAGTAGTTTGGTGGAAAAATGATAATAGCCCCTTTTTATTTTTTTAAATCCAACTATGACAACGGCTGTATTATTTCTTACAGCTCCTTTAGCAGGGCCCGTCACGAAAGGAACAGGCTTTCCAAAAAACTTCATCCAGTATGCATTGGAGGGATGCCCGGGATTTTGATCTGCTGCCAAACCAAATGTGTATTGGCTGGAAAAGGCAGGATGATTGGCATTTTTTTTAAACTCAGTGGCAGAAATTAATATGGTTCCATAACGCTTTCTGAAATTATAAAAAATCCGATCCATAGACTTATTACTGATCGGCATGTAGATACCAATAAAAGGAGCGGTAAGATTAATGGCCGCCAATGCATTGCCAAACTCCCAGTTAAACTGGTGGCCGGCCATAATATGAACATCATACCCATTTGCCGAAAGTTGATTGATCAAATCAAAATCACAGGTGCTTCTTTTCTGAATTTGCTTCTTAGAGATGGTAATGAATTTGATTGACTCAACAAAAGCATCAATAAAATTGTGGTAGAATTTTTTAGCGATATCTTTTCTTTCCTGTTCACTCTTTTCCGGAAAAGCAATAGCAAGATTGCTCGCCACCACCTCTTTCCTGTATTTAAATATATAAAATACCAGTCCGTACATACAATCGGACAAAAAATATAATACACGGAAAGGCAACAAAGAAACCAGCCACAAAAAACCGTAAACAACATAGTACATGGTGAGCAAAGTTAAAAACTACAGCACAATGTTCTGAATAAGGTTACTCTTACCCGGATAATCGGTATTATAATGCAGGCCGCGGCTTTCTTTACGGAAACTGGCGCCTTTTACAATCAAATAACCGACGGTTATCATATTCCTTAACTCCAGCAGCTGTGGTGACACGGAACTACTTTCATACAACTGTTCGGTTTCTTCCCATAACAGGTCAAGGCGGCGCATAGCCCTTTGCAAACGGACGTCATTGCGGACAATACCAACATAATCACTCATCACCAACTGCAGTTCTTTCAGGCTTTGAGTAATTAAGATCATTTCCCGGGGCTCTGAAGTTCCTTTGGCATTCCAATCAGGGATATTTTCATTAAAAGAAGTCAGCGCTATTTTCTCCGTCACATCTACAAAGCACCGATGGGCAAATACCATTGCTTCCAGCAAAGAATTACTGGCTAGCCGGTTGGCCCCATGTAACCCGGTAGAGGCACATTCGCCGCAGGCATAGAGATTACGAATAGAACTTCTTCCCCACTCATCCGTTTTAATTCCTCCGCAACTGTAATGAGCGGCAGGTGCAACCGGTATCATATTCTTTGTAATATCTATCCCGATGGATAAACATTTTTCATAAATGTTCGGAAAATGTTCGGTAAATTTTTCTTTGGTGAAATGGCGGCAATCTAACCAGACATGTTCAGTACCTGTTCGCTTCATTTCACTGTCGATAGCTCTTGCCACAATATCTCTGGGTGCCAGATCTTTTCTTTCGTCATACTTTTCCATGAAGGCTTCTCCGTTCAGGTTTCTGAGGATACCACCATCGCCACGAACCGCTTCTGTAATTAAAAAAGCATGGCCTCTCACAGAAGGTTCATACAATGCGGTTGGATGAAACTGGATGAACTCCATATTCTCTACCCTTCCTTTGGCACGGTACACCATTGCAACGCCATCACCGGTAGCAATAGAAGGATTAGTAGTAGTGCGATACACCTGGCCATTACCGCCGGTTGCCAGCAATGTGATCTTTGACAGAATCTTTTCAATTTTATTCGTTTCAAGATTCAATACATATACTCCATAACACTCCACGTCTGGTGTGGCTTTATTAACCAGGTAGCCCAAATGGTGCTGGGTAATGATATCAACAACAAAACAATGTTTGATGAATTCAATATTCTTTTGCCTGGCAACAGCGTCAATCAATGCCCGTTCCATTTCCTTCCCGGTCACATCTTTATGGTGCAAAATGCGGAACTCTGAATGACCACCCTCTTTACCTCTTTTATAACCCCCATCTTCTTCTTTATCAAACTTAGCACCCAAATCTATTAGTTCCTGTACCCTTTCCGGTCCTTCTTTCACTACAATTTCTACTACTTTTTCATTACAGAGGCCGTCACCTGCAATCAAGGTGTCTTCAATATGTTTTGCAAAACTGTCATTCTCCAAATCGTTTACCACTGCAATACCGCCCTGTGCATATTTTGTATTGGTTTCATCAGCCGCAGCTTTGGTCATTACCAATACCTTTTGTTCGGGAAACTGGTTAGCTACTTTCAGGGCATAGGTTAATCCTGCAATACCCGAACCTATCACTAAAAAATCTGTTTGTCGCATGAATCAAATTTAATTGGAATTTGCCGGCCGAAGATATTGTATCGCCCCCATTACAATAAAAAGCTGGGCTAATCCATAGGTCAGCATAATTAAAACCCCGGCAGCCTCAAAAGGTTGATAAAATTTATCAATAGCAAGTACAGAATCGGAGATAACAAAAAGTAAAGCACCGGACATCATCCACTTACCGGCCGATTTATTTTTAATAAACAGCATATGCATCGCCAGCATAAACATAAAGCTGATAATAACGCCATATACCAACACCGGCACCTTCATATCTGCCAGTGTAGAATAAAGCAGACTGATCAGTGCTGCATAATAAATCATTACCACTACTAATAACCACGGATTTCCTTTTACCTTCTCTATTGTCCGGACATGACGAAAGAAGATGATATAAAAAATATGCGCTACCAGGAAAGCTGATAAACCCAATAAAAAGAAAATAGATTTTTTTTCCTGGAACATCAACAGCACATCCCCCAATAAAGAAAATAACAAAGCGAACAATACCCATTTCGCCAACCCTTTTGTAATTTCCTTTACCGATGAGTCAAAATACCCAATGACAACAGGAATAATAAGTGGCTTGAATATCATCTGGAGCATTCCATTCTGCAATTGAATACCAACCAGGTCTCCAATAAGTACGACCGTAAACAACAGTATCCAATAATTTTTTTTCATCGTATGGATTTATGCTTCTACCCAGGCCTCGTTCTCTTTTATCAGGTTGATCAGTTCTTCCACCGCCACTTCACTGTTCACATTTCTTTTCATTACTTCTTTTCCTTTGTATAAAGTGATCTTGCCGGGGCCACTGCCAACATAACCAAAATCCGCATCTGCCATCTCTCCGGGGCCATTGACTATGCATCCCATGATAGCAATCTTGACCCCTTTCAGATGATTGGTAACGGCCCGGATCTTTGCGGTTGTTTCCTGTAAATCAAATAAGGTACGACCACAACTTGGGCAGCTGATATATTCTGTTTTGGAAATCCTTGTTCTTGTCGCCTGCAAAATGCTGAACGCTGTATTATTGGTAAACTGGTAACTGTCTTTTACTTCTAAATAAGTTCTGCCAGTGGCCTTTAGTGTATCCATTTGCGCCTTACTGCTATAGCCGAGGCAAATTCCATCACCCATGCCTTCTAAAAACAAAGCTCCGGCCTCTGTGGCAAAATGAATCAGGTGCTCGTCCGGTGTTTGCCAGCTGCTGTCTGTCATCAGAACTACAGGATTTTTAATTTCTCTGCTTATCAACGCTGCAAACATCCGGCGAACGGATTGCATCGCATTGGTATTCGTCGAACTAAGACAAATAACTACAGAATCATCATTTGACAGCTCATCTAAATAAGTAAAATCATTTACCGGTGTGGCATCACTAAAGCAATCGATCATTACAAAATTCAGTTTATCGCTCCGGGTTTCAGTTTCGGCAAATCCACTATTGCTATAAATCGGGAAATAGTTGGATTTATTATCCGCCAGTAGCCATGTAGCAGGATATACAATTACTTTTAATGTGCCAGGCAATTCAAAATCAAGCAATTGATGCCCGGTAAATATATAATCAGCTGCCGCATCACCAATGTTCCATTTATCTGTTGTTATATCATAGGAGTAACCAATACTTTCCAAATGAGATGGCGTTATCTTTTCAATCTTACTTAAATCAGCAATAACAACCGGTACTTGTTTGCCACCTATATTATCAATCGCAAACGTTTCTCTTCGTTGATATTCAAAAGGAGAATAAGGAGATTTTTGAATTACAGGGACTTTCTCCTGACTTAAGACTCCCGACTTCTGACTCGTATATCTTTTCACTAAATCCTTACACACAGGTATTTCAAACTCCGGGTCTTCCGTTAATGATACACGGATCGTATCCCCAATACCATCTTCTAATAATGTTCCGATTCCAACAGCAGATTTAATTCTTCCGTCTTCGCCATCGCCTGCTTCTGTTACACCAAGATGTAAGGGATAAATTTCTCCAAACTCATCAAACATGGTCTTAATCAGTAACCGGTATGCCTGCACCATTACCTGCGGATTACTGCTTTTCATGCTCAGCACAATATTGTGATAGGCTTCGCCTCTTGCTATACGCAAAAACTCCATCGCACTTTCTACCATTCCGTTTGGTGTATCTCCATAACGGCTCATGATCCTGTCACTTAATGAACCATGATTGGTGCCGATACGCATAGCCGTACCGTATTCTTTACAGATTTTTACCAGTGGAGTAAACCGCTCCCGGATACGGTCAATTTCTTCCGCATATTCTGCATTGGTATATTCAATCTGTTCAAATTTTTTCTTGTCGACATAATTACCCGGGTTCACTCTTACTTTCTCAATGATCCTTGCTGCTATTTCCGCAGCATTAGGCGTAAAATGAATATCCGCAACAATGGGAGTATTGTAGCCCCTTTTACGAAGTTCATTCTTAATATTCAATAGATTTTCTGCTTCCGTTTTTGAAGGCGCTGTAATGCGGATCAATTCCGAACCGGCTTCTATACACCGGATACTTTGCTCTACGGTAGCAATCGTATCCATTGTGTCCGTAGTCGTCATCGTCTGCACCCTGATGGGATGAAAATTGCCGAGCTGCAGATCGCCAACACTGACCTCTCTTGTTTTAAGACGTTTATATGCTATGAGTGATTCGCAGTATAATTGCATTGGTACAAATGTGGAAATATGAAAATTAGGTAATGTGCAAATTTAGCTAACTAAACGCAGCATTTCGCCACTTGAGATAGCTTCATTTTCACAGTTTCACTATTTACTAAGTTTCAGATTTACTACCAGTCTTTGGCCTGCGAGCCACCGGTTTTTGTCTTTTCCTTCTGTACCCGTTGCTGCACTTCCTTCTCTTTTTGCTGCAATAATTTGAGCCGCTGATCAGCTTCTTTGGGGCTCATTTTTGATTGGGGTTGTTTCTTTTGTTCTTTATTCTTTTTCTTTGGCTGATCCTCTTTTTTCTTTTGAGCATTTTTCTTTTTTAACTCCAGCAGGGCTTTTTGCAGGTTCTCCCTTGCCTCTTTGTCTTCGGGATTATTCCGAAGGGCATCTTTATATGCTTCAATACTTTCTTCGAGATTTTTTTGCTGACTCAGTATCACCCCTTTATTATAGTATGCTTTTGAACGAACCTCTTTATCTGTGGCATCCTTAGCTACTTGGGCAAATATTTCAGCTGCCTGCACTTTTTTATCCTGTTTATAAAGGGCATTGGCCTGGTTAAACTTAGCCGTCTTATTAGTGGGTTCAGTCTCCACTGCTTTATTATATTGCTCTGTTGCTTTTGCAAACTGTTGTTGCCTGTAATATTCATTTCCGGCCTGTATTATTTTCTCCACTGTTGTGGACTGGGAAAATGAATACAAGGAAGTAAGAAGGAATAATATCGTCAGGTATTTTCTCATGCCAGCATTCTTTTTCTTTCCGGTATAAAATTTTCAACTAACAACAGAATAAACATGATTGCGGTAAACCATAGAAAGTAAGTCTTGAAATTCATTTGCGAAACATCTGCAAAAACCTTCTTGTCTATCTGTGATAATTGTTTTGTCAATACTGATACTGCCTCATCGCTGCCCTGCAACCGCAAGTATTCTCCATTTGTTGCTGTTGCGATTTCTTTCAATATATCTTCATTCAATTTCGAAATAACCGTGTTGCCAGCTTCGTCTTTTTTCAGATCGCCTGTTGCCGGATCTATTATAGTTGCCCCTTCCGGCGAACCAATTCCTATTGTATTTATCATAACACCCTGCTCAGAAAGTTTTTTTGCCGTATTTATAGCGTCTTCATCATGATCTTCTCCATCCGATATCAGAATTACCGTTTTAAATTTCTTATCTGCGGTATTAAATGCATTGGCACTCATGTTCAGCGCATCGCTGATAACCGTACCCTGCTGAGGCACAACATCGGGACTCGCAGAGGATACGTAGAGCTGCGCAGCACCATGATCTGTTGTTAGCGGCATTTGTAAATATGCTTTCCCGGCAAATAATATCAACGCAATCCTGTCATTGGGCATCTCATTCATCAGTTTGGTGATGAACTGTTTTGCTCTTTCGAGCCGATTGGGAGCCAGATCTGCGGCCAGCATACTTTTACTTACATCTAATGCTATAGCGATATCAATACCTTTCCTGTTAACAGCTCCTGATTCCCCGGGCTTACGGGGGTTCATAACTGCAATAACGCCTACCACAAATGCACAGAAAAGTAATAGAAACTTTAATGTAAACAGTTTGGGAGAATAATTACTGATCAATGCTTTTACCAGGTTTTCATCTCCAATCCTTTTCGCTGTTATTTTCTTCCACTGCAAGTGTAAAAGAAAAAGTCCTGCCAGTGCTGCAAGACCGGCAAAAAGCCAAATAAACTCGTTATGTTGAAATTGAAATGCCACTGTGCTGATTAGATAATGTGTTCAATAAAAATACCAGGAATGCAGATTGCAATTTTTGAACCAATTATGTTTTCTTTCATTCATTAACCGGCTTATTGGCTAAATTACCTTACATCTTTCCGTCAAAAAAGCCCAAATACTTCAGCATATCCTTCAGCATTTTCGTTCGCACTGTCCACATATCAAAATCTTTATCCGGCGACTCGATATTCAATACAAAAAAGTAGGGGTGTCCATTTTCTTCGATCCAGCCTACGATCCAGCCAAGTGCATGGCCCTTTTCCGTAAAGCCCCAGCCGGTTTTATAAGCAAGGCGGTAATTGGCATTGTTTTCAAAAAGCATAGCCCTTTTTACTGTTTCCTGGTAGCTTTTGAAAAAAGGTAACTGGTCAAAGTATAAACGTTTTACCAATCCAAGTTCTTCATCCGGTGATATTTTAAGGGAATTATCCAGCCAAAAAGAATCAATGGCACTGGTAATTTTTTTGGTGCCATATCGCAAACTGTCAAGCCACAACTGCATGGTATCTTTCCCAATACGCCTGGCTACTTCCTGGTAATAATTGACAGCAGAGACTCTGAATGCATCATACATATTCAGATCCTTATTCCAGTCTTCCACCCGACGTTTCACCCCATCCCATTTTATTACCATGCTGTCGTTGCTGATCTTACCGGTCTGTAAACCAATCAGTGAATTCACAATTTTAAAAGTGGAAGCAGGGGTATAAACACTGTCACGGTAGCGTCCAAGATTATGCACGGTAAATTTACCCGTGCCGTTATCCATCAAGGCAAAACAGCCTTCCACTTTATTCTCATCAAAATATTTTTTAAGATTCTTATCCTGCTTAACATTGTTTTGGGCGCAGGACTGAAGGAGTGTAAGTAACACCAGGCTATAAACAACAAATTTCATCTTTATTCAAAAATTTGAGCAAAGGTAGCCTCATTTTGTTCGCTGTAAAACAGCTTTTTGATAGCTTCTTATCCGATAACTATCCACTTTGGGGCTGTCTTCTGTATCATTTCCAGTCGTATTGATAGGTTTGTCTTGTATGCTATAAAACTCAATCATCAGTTTATCGTTCTCCATCCAATAGTTATTGACAATGGTATTGCCCGATACAGTAAAAGCTCCACAGAATTTATTACCAACCCAAAACTGATCGAGTATAATGCCATTCAACTCATCAATGACCCAGTGACCACTGGCGATATCCTTTGCCTTTAACAGGTAAGGACGGTTGTCTTCTGCTGCTGAACCATAAATTATTTGCCAGGTGTAGTTGCCGGTGCTATCGCCCGGCTGTATCCGCAGCTCCATAGTCACTTTTTGAGGCTCTATTTTTCCGGTTCTAAACCACTTCAACTCTCCCTTCCAGTTACCAACCCAGTTGCCAGGAAAAGAGGTTGATTGAGCAGTTGCAGAAAAAGAAATAAACCCCGCAAGTACCATTATTACGATAAGCTTCATAAAAAACTATTTGGATAAAAATAAAAAAGTCCCGGCTATTAACCGGGACCCAATAGTTTACATGCTCAAGAAATTACAGATAAATACCATTACTCAGGCGAACATGTTTATTCCCCCGGCAATCCCTCTTAGTGGCAGCACAAGAACTTAATACAAGTGTTACCATAGCAATAGCAGCTAACGAAAACAATAATTTTTTCATACTCTTTTTTAAAAAGTTGGGTCAACAAATTAGTTAAGGAAAATCAGAGGAATTGGTGGGTAGAGTTTTATATCATCGTAGTAGACAACGAAAATAATGCCGGGATATTATTTCTCATAACTTCTGGCCGCTTATTTTTAATTTTTAATTAAGAAATTGCTCTCACGCAATAATCTTTTATCGTAAAAACACTAATTAAAGTAATTTTACGATATAAAACAGACCAGAAAATGAAAAAAATTATAATTCCACTGCTTGTCTTCTCATTATTTTTTATTGCCTGTGACAATAAACCCAAAAACGATACTATCACTATCACCGATGAAGAAGGTAAAGGACAGGTAACAATAGACCCTGAAAAAGTGCAGGATGCCGCACAGGATCTGCTGAAACAAAAAGAAGAATTGGCTAAACTAACGCCGTTAAGTGCTGATGAATTAAAGAAATTAGTACCACAAGAATTGATGGGTGCTACCGCTTCAGATATAGATGTAAATAGCGCAATGGGAACTTCTGTAGCCAGCGCCGATTATAAAATAAATGACAGTACAGACCTGAAATTGGAAATTGTTGATTGTGCAGGACCCGGTGGCGCCGGTTTGTTTGGTATGCAATATCTCAATATGATAAACGTCAACTCTGATGATGAGGATGAATATGTGAAGACAATTGATTTCAACGGCGGCAAGGCAATGGAAAACTGTAAGAAAAATCGGAATAAATGTTCCCTTGTTTATTTTACCAGCAATCGTTTTCTTATTTCGCTGGAAGGCGATAATATGGGAATTGAGGCGCTAAAGGATGTGGCAAAGGGATTGAAGATTAAATAATTACTTAGTCAGCAGGGTAGCCTTTTCAGCAATAGCCGCAATCAGTTCATTCAGTTTATCTGTTGTTCCTGCCACCTCAAAGCGAAATTTAATTTCTTTACCCTGCCGGATATTGATACGGGCAGTAATAGCAGATCCTTTTATTTCGTAGCGACCGCCTAATGCGTAAGCGTCTGCAGATTTAATGTTTGCAGAAAAGGCAATTACCCCCTCATTTCCACGGGAAGAAATATCTGACAGCTTTTCATCGAGGATCTTATTTAAACCTAGATCATCCATCGCAATATTCTCATCCGTATTTTGCAGGTTGCTGTTCGTGAATAGCGGTTTCTCCTGCGGCAACACAATCTTCGCCATCACTTCCTCATCTACGATTCCTATATTAAAATTCGTATTGCTGAAAATCTGTGGCTGTTGTCTTGCACCATTATCTTTTGTCAACTCACTTACCGTTTTTTCTGCGGCATTAAACCAGCGGCTCACATCAAGATATTTTCCATCCTGTAAAATATCCGGTTGCATTTTAATCGCCTTTAACAAAGAATAAGTCAGCAAGCCCTGAGAATAGCGGCCCATCTCATACGCATTCTGGTTACTGGCTGAAGCGGAGAGAATGAACAATCCGGACTGCTCATTAAGTTTTTCAATTGCCTTTATCTGCTGCCCCTTTTCATCATTTCTTGCAGCGGTATATTCCTGTTCTTCCTTTCCCAGCTTTACAAAGTCTTTAATAGCTTGCCCGCTGTTGCAACCATCCACAATTAAAATGCGTTTTTGAGCTTTAATATGTTGGGGTTTCATCCATTCAGTTAATTCTGCGGTACTGATGCCCACATCGGCAATAGCATCTGTAGCGGAAGCCCCCGAAGCATCGGCTGTCAAAAAATAGAATTGCTTTTTCTCCCCCGCCATCACACCATGACCGGCAAAAAAGATCAGTAAAATATCATTCGCTGTTGCTTTTCGGCCTATCTCCTCCAGGGTTCTTTTAATGCTATTTTTTTCTGGTAGTTGATACCTGTTTGTTGCAGTCGTCAGGTTATACGTAAAGACATGTTCTTTCTCGTCCTTATTCAATAATTTTCTTGCTGCCGTTGAAACAGCACTCGAAATGTCAGTGGCATCTTTGGCTGCATACTTCAAATCCAATTCGTCTCCTTTATAATCGCTGACGCCGATCATGACTGCATAAAGATTAGGACTAACAGTTATCCTGGTCTGTACAGTATCCTTAATAATTAAGCCGCGGGAAGAAATTATATTATCAGCTGTGTAAGCTTTAATAGTTACCTGGTTTTCTTTTCCTGCTGTAAAGAGAGTTTGTAACTCTTCTTTTTTAACAACCAACTCATACGTATTACCAGTTTGTTTTAAGCTGGCAGGTTTGAAACGACGTACTTCGATCCCGTTTACATACAATACTGTTTCTCCCAAACCACCCCGCCGGGGTCGTATTATAAAATGATAAATTCCGGGGACCCTGTTTTTTTCTTCCGTCTCCGGGGTAAGGCCGCAAATATTTAAATCTGACAGATGAGGTGCATTAATACTATCTCCGCTCATGATTCTTTCGGCGAGGTTGGGCACCCATAGCTGGTCTTTAAACTGGTTAAGGTCAATAAATTCATTACCGCATACATAGTATAAATTTTTTCTTGCTTCTTCAGTGCCATCATAGCGATCAAATTTATCCGTAACGATAAAGTTTCCATTTTCAAACGCATAAAAGGTATACATCAATTGTGCATTGCTGGCCGTATAAACCCTCATTTGTTTATCATCAGATTGGGTCAGGATATATTTTCCATCATTGCTAAATTTTGCTGACTTTACAGAACCGGGAAGTGTAAACAACAGTTGGTGAGAAATAGTTTCATACAGGTAAGCAGTGCTTGCACAAGTGAGAATTATTTTTTTTCCATCAGGGCTGGCCGCTATTTCATAGGGCTGATCATACCTGCAGGGATTAGCCACTGATAAAATTACTTTCCATGTTGCGGCATCCCACACTTTGAATTCCTCACCACCCGGAAAAGAAAAATACCTGGAGTCGGTAGAAAAAGAAGGACCCCTGAAATACATATGGTTTGATGTGTCCTCAATAGTTAATAGTAATTTACCGGAAGACAAATTGAGCACTTTCATTTCGGCAGGGTAATTTTCACTTATAGCCTTAGTAGTTGTATCCCCATTAATTTCTCTCTCCAGGTTATCCCACATCCTGTTGATTGCGTTCAATTCGTTATTGTTCATGAATACAACATGCTGCTCGTCGCCACTCATTATCACAGATGTAAAATCCCCGTAGTGACTACGAACCTGGTACAAAAGTTTACCACTGTCAGCACTCCATACTTTCCCAAGGCTATCATGCCCCGACCATGTAACTACATATTTGCCTGAAGGCGATAGCTCAGAAAAAATATAGTTCTTCATATCCATTATAGATTCCAGCGTATCACCCCCAACAATTTTTTTGTTGCTGCGATTAATACTATCCGCTATCTTTTGTTCCTTCTTTTTCCGTTCTATTACTTTGTTGTCATCTCTGGTCGTTGTATCAAACAGGGAAATGATCTTTCCGTTTAAAATATCCCATGAAAACCCTTTTTTGTTACCAGTAGAAGTGAAAATGACTTCTTCTTTGCTACTGAAGTATTGTTTGTCATCATACGCAATACTTCCATTTAATGAATACATAAATTTCCCTTGCTGGGAAAACATAGAAACAAGATACCGGTTGCTCAAAAGGATATTTTTGCCATCCGGGCTGATGCTGATATCAGCATAATAATTATCCTCATCAATTTTAGAATCAATAACAAGTTGCTTTACCAGTTTACCGGACACCATCTTGAAAACAAAAACTCCATCCGACTTTGTAACTGCCAGCAAGCTGCCCGTTTTGTCAAAACAAACACTTCTAACCCTTCCTTGTGTTGGAGCATCCCCTTTTAGCAGTTTTGTGGTCAATGTTTGCAGATCAAAAATGGCAGGCTGATAAATATTAACTTCTCTCGCAGTATTTTCAACCGTGTCATTATTTATAACGGAATAAGGCTGGTATTGCCCGGCAATAAAAAAATACCGGCCATCACTGCTTAATGCGGGAGCCATCAATTCGTTGTTATAGCCAATCTTGAATTTTATTTTTCCTGTTGCAATTTCTATACCTCTGAAATTGCTGGTTGAGAATACATAAATCAATTTATCGTTCACAGAAAATGCAATCTTCTTTAGCCCATATAATTCTTTGTCAAAACGAAGCTTTTTGTTTAATTGCTTTGTCGGTATATTAAAGACGAGGATACTGTCATAATACCCCATCATTACAGCCAATTGCCTGCCATCATTACTTACCGAGGCTGCAGTGACCGATTTGTAATTACCATTTGCAAGCATAGTCGAAAAACTACCGATTTGTTTACCTGTTAAAACATCCCACATAGCCACTCCTTTTTCCTCAAGCACAAAAAGGTTTTTTTCATCTTTACTAAGCCATGCCTGTTCTAATTGAAAGCCCACTCTTTTCAGGCTCAGCATTTCTTTACCTGAATGTAAATTCCATAGCCGGGTACTGCTATCATCTATAGCGCTGCTAAGCAAATAATTTCCCTGGCTACTAAAATCAATTGTAGTTATACTTGCTTTATGACCGTATAAGGTTTGTAATAATCTGCCTGTGCCGGCATCCCAGATTTTTATTGTCTGATCGTATGAAGCAGTAGCAATACTCTTTCCGTCCGGGCTGAATTTCGCTTCCAGAACGTCATCAGTATGTCCTACCGGCACCACCAGCCGGGGTTGTTGAGCAACAACACTGTTGATGATCAGCAGGCAGACAATAAGGGAAAGACGATATGATTTTTCCCGGGCCATTGGTTATGCTTCTGAAAGGTATCACTATAAATCCAGATGTTTACTACCGTCAATATGGTATTTGCTTATCAAAAACGATACTTTTCAACTCACTAACACCTGTTTTCCCGAAAGCAAACAGTGTTCCCGCTGCAGTAAAAATTATTGTTGCGCCACCGGGGAATTCTTATATTTAATGAAGGTTTTCAACACCTTAATCCTGTTATGACATGGGACTTGTTTTTCATTGTACGGCACCAATGAAAATATTGATCCATGCTTACCCTCTGACACAGCAACTCCACCTTTTCTTTTTAATAAATAAACGAACATGAAAAAACAACTGCAAGTATTTTCAATCTTTATCACCTGTCTGCTTATAGCAGGCGTTAACAATCTGTGGTCAACTGATGTTCACAAATCAGGCGATGCTAATATAATATTATCTGACACCGTCCCTCCTGTTGATGATTCGAACAAGGAAAAAACTTTCAAGAATAAATTTCAGTACGATAAGGACGGAAAGATCACTCATATTGAAACAGAATTCCATTACATTAAACCAGGATACGACACCCGGTGTAATAAACAGATCCAGTCAACAGAAATAAATAAGAAAAAAGGAGATTCCATAGTGTACACTTTTACCTATGATCCCTCCTGCCAACTTGCAACAGGAGAATCATCAAATGGAATAAAGCTCGGGTTTAAATTTGACTCCCAACAACGGCTTATCACTATTATACAATCTTCAAGGAAGATCAATATTACATACAATGATTCCGGATTACCACAAAAGATTTCATTAGGAAACAGGGACTACGTGAATAAATTATACGATTCATCCGGAAAAATATTAAATCGGGGTGATTATGATAAGTATTCATGGTGGCATGCCCCGGTTGGAACTTACAGGGTTTTAAGGATTATGTCTAACATAATAGTTGAAGCAGAAACTTTGTTTGCCCGATTATTAAAATTTAATCCAGGGCTTAACATGACTGAAATTAGTCGTTTATTTAGCAGGCTTGCTCAACGGCCACTATTTATAGATATGTAAGCTCCTATAAAAGCAGGCCATCTGAAATTAGAGTTTATTTTTTATTGAAAACGGGAATAGATGATGAATGCTTCCGGCTTCCCCTTTCTGTCATCTCATATACTGTAGCCTTTGGAGCAATATTAAATTTAGCATGTGACAGTGAATAGTAAAATTGATGTTGATTCTTATTTCACCAACCCCGCTGCCTTATCCGATATGGCCGTAGCCAGCTCACTGAGCTTATCCTTTGATCCCGTCAGTTCAAACCGATGCTTCACTATTTTATTCTGCCGGATACTTACCCGAACTGTAATTGCACTACCTTTTACATCATAACGGCCGCTTAATGAATAGGCTTCCGGAGAATTAGAACCCATAATATAAACAAGACGGCTTTCTGCTCCCCGTGCTGACATTGCATTTAACTCCACATTGATCAACTTACTTAATTCCAGGTTATCGCCATCGGCATTCTCATCACTGTTGATGAACACACTGGCAGTAAATACAGGTTTTTCAACCGGCAATACAATCTTTGTAAGTACTTCATCATCCACGACGCCAATATTAAAATTGGTATTACTGACTATCTGCGGTTGTTGTCTTGCATTAAATTCCTTGACCAGGTCACTCACTATTATTTCTGCTGCATTAAACCAACGGCTGAGGTCGAGGTACTTACCCTTTTGTAAAATATCGGGCTGCTCTTTTACCGCTTTTAACAATGCATAAGTGAGAAGCCCCTGGGAATAACGATCTACTTCATAAGCATCCTGGTTGCTGGCAGAAGCTGAGAGAATAAAGAAGCCGGCCTGTTCGTTGAGCTTTTCAATTGCTTTTACCTGTTGGCCGCTTTCATCACCCCTCGCTGCTAAATAACCCTGACCCGCATCACCCAGTTTCACAAAATCATTGATCGCCTGACCGCTGTTACAGGCATCAAAAATGAGGACCCTTTTTTGAGCAGTGATCAATTCCGGTTTCATCCATTCGGCCAGTTCGGCAGTACTGATACCTACTTCTTTATAATCTGTTACCGATGAGGCAGAAGAAGCATCGGAAGTCATGAAATAAAACTGGGCTTTTTCGCCTGGCAAGGCCTTCATCACTCCATGTCCTGCAAAAAAGATGACAAGTATATCGTTTGCCGTAGCCTTAGTCCCAATTTCTGCCAGCACTTTTTTAATGGCATTCTTTTCGGGAAGCATATACCTGTTTGGTGCGGTAGTTAGTTCATATAAAAATACATGTTCCTTGCCATCGGTATTTAAAAGTTTGCGGGCTGAAATGGATAGAGTGGCTGAAAGGGATACCGCATCTTTAGCAGCATAGGTTAAGTCAAATTCATCATCCCCTTTATAGTCGCTCACTCCCACCATTACAGCAAAGAGGTTGGGAGGAGTTTTACTGGCTACTGCTGTTTTATCTTCAATAATGATCAGGCCACGGGATGAGATATTGTTATCAGAAGTATAGGCTTTCACTGTCACAGGATTCTCTCTTCCTGTAATAAAATATTTATCCAACTCTTGTTTTTGAATAACTAACTCATAGCCATCGGCTGTCTTTGCCAGCTGTGCCGATGTAAACCTTTTGACTTCTATACCATTTACAAACAAAATGGTGTTTCCAAGACCCCCATGGCGTGGCCTGATCTTGAAATAATACTGATTGGAATTGCTCGCATCTTCCACTTCCGGAGTAAGTCCGCAAAGATTAAGATCGCTGATAGATTTTGCATTGATGTTATCACCCTTTATAATTCGTTCGGCGAGATTGGGCACCCATAGCTGATCTTTTACCTGGTCAAGTTCAATGATTTCATTGCCACAGGTGAGATAAAGCAATTTACGGGCAGCTTCCGTACCATCATAATGACCTTTTGAATCGGTAAGAAGATAAGCAGTGCTGTCAAACAGGAAATAATTCAGTGACGGAATACCTTGTTGGCGATCAAATATCTGGACGAGATTATTGTACCAGGTTGCCATCCAACGATTATTGGGACTTGTATCAAAAAGGTCAGAAAATTCTAAACTGGAAGCAGAAGTAAAATATATTTTCTTACCGGTAATAAAATTCCAGACCGAAAGATTAATGACCGGATCTTCATAAGATGCTGCTTTTGTAAACAGGCAAAGTAAGCTATCCTTTGGAAGAAATTCCATCCTCCAGAGTCCTTCATAATACTCTTTGGGAATTCGATAATAGTCGCCATTGGTAATATCAGTGATACAGGCTGATTGACCAACGGAGTAAAAGAGAAATTTCTTATCAGCAGAAAGTGTAAACCGGCTAAATTTTAAATGTGACTGCCGTATGTTGTTTTCTTCCCAATCTTCAGCCAGGTATTGTAGCTTCAATAAGGGAGAACGAAAATTCCCGTTGACAGAACTAATCATTACTGAATCTCCCGGATAAATCGCCACTACGTAATCATCGCCTGCAACACCAAGGATTTTTTTAATCCGGTTATTATTAGGGAAAAGATGAGTTATGGTTTCTCCTGGCAATTCCTCCAGTTGGGTTTTATACGTATCTCCATCTGATCGCTCCACCATCTTACCTGTAGCCAGATCATATACATAAAACCAGTCCTCATCAGCAGTGAGTAAGAATTTTTGATTATCTGCCATTTCATAATACTTCCCGTTGAAAGAAAAGGATTTTTTCTTTTCAATATTATAGATGACAGGGCTTTTATCCTTTTGCAAAGCAAGAATGTATTCCAACAGGCCCTTTTTATCATCCTTGTAAAAACATTCTTCATACTTGCCATTCAGTACGGCTATTTTTTCACCAGTCAGATAATTCCAAATAGCGGTTTGGATATTGTTTCCTGTATCAATGGTTGTGATCAGGAAATTATCTGCTGTTTCTTTTATTAGTCCGTTGTATGACCCAATTAAGGAGCCATTTACTGTACTAAACGATTGCGCCAGTGCACTATCCTGCCGGAACAGCACTGCTGTACCTTTATTATTAAGCGTATGGAAAGTGCCCGGCAAATGAAACTTTACTGCACCTTTACTTATATCAAATACCCTGTTTCCCGCCAGTAGCGTTGTATCATCAAAGAACCGTATGCTTTTTATTTTGCTGTCTGTCCCTTTCATGGCAGACATTTTTTTCCGGCTTTTTAAATTCCAGCAATTGATCTCATAACTATTTTTATTGGCTGATTTATTTACTACTGCCAACAGTTCTTTACTCTCATTTAACCCCCGATTATCTAAATAGGCGGGGTTTGTATTCATGGTAAATAAATTGCCTGTTTCCAGGCTAATCATTCTGAGACTATCTTTTTCCGAATTAACTGGCATCCCTTTTTCCAGGAATGGGCTGGTAGCTGCTATGATATACCGGTGCCCGATAATATAATTAAGTATATTTTCTTTGAATGGCCAGCACTGCTCCAGCTTCCCCGTATACAAATTTCTTTTTTCGATAGTCTGCCCTTTTAGCTGAATAGCATTCCCCGGGGCAAATTCAAAAGTGGAAATGAAAAAGGAACTGTCTCTTATTTGAATCGCCTCATTTGAATTCATTACATCATCATATGGCGAACTGACCTGGAGGGAAAACTTACTTTTATTCAACAGGTCGTAGCCATTCAGTTGCTGTCGCAGATTACTTTCAACCGGTTTTTTTTCATACCATAACAAAATAGATTCATTGTCATTTATTATATATGCCAGCTGTGAACGGTCGGCATAAAAATCATTGCTAAATGATTTAATATTGGCCTGTAGAATAATTTTGCCGGTAAGCGTTTCCACCACATTTAACGAGTCCTGCTTTTCAAGAAAAATATACTTTCCGGTTTGGCTAAAATAGAAAGGGCAATTATATGGGTCGTTGCCACACGGAATAACTGTCTTTAAGTTAAAACGCCTGACCTCTTTATTGGCAAGAATATCCCACACCGATATTTTATCTCCTTTTACGATCCATAATTGCTTATTGACATATTTGAATATCTCTATTGAGTCAGCCTCTTTTTGAAATATAGTACTACCGGTATGAAGATCTCCTACTTCCAGCCGCCCGGACTTCCCACTGCGGAGCAATACTATCCTGTCAGGGTTGTAAGTGAAAATTTCCGTTTGCATTGAATGGAAAAAATTTTTTGCACTATAAACAAGGACTCCCGTTTTTACATTCCAAACGCAAGCACCAACCGTCAGATCTACCGATTGGGCAAAAATGTATTCGCCATTAGAACTAAAATATGCATTGTACCACCTGGCCCCTGCTTGGGGAAGTTTAAATGATTTAAGAAGTTTTCCGGTAGTTGTTTCCCATAAAAAAAGTTCAGGACTCATGCCAAAACTGAGCAGGTATTTTCCGTCGGGACTAGTTACACTACCATACACAATTTCATTATGACCCACCGGCAGCATGAGCTTTGGATCCTGTGCAGGACAGGCGATTGTCTTACAGAACAATAGTCCTATTAACAACACTGTTATTTTCATGCCGATTCTTTTATGAAAAATAATACAATATTCCGGGCTAAAGAATACCGTTTAATGGGTAGCTACCATACCCTCCAGTCCACTGCAATTGTTTCATTCCTCGATGTTGGTTTCTGTAATCCCTTCGTCAGCTCTTCCACTCTTTTGCCGACAATACTTTTCAACTCACTTATTTTCATGGCAGGGTTGTTTTGCATCGCTTCCAAAATAGAATAAGTGAACACTCCATTCTTCAGATCGTTTCTTTCCAATGCGAACTGTGTTCCAGCAGCAGCAGAGATAATTGTGGCGCCGGTGCTCTTGCCTACATTTACAAATAAGCTTTGCATTAATTCAAAACTATTCTTTAAACCAAGATGGCCTTCTTTCTTATACGCTACGGGCTTCAATCCTTTTATCAATGAATCAGAACTGGCATTGAGGGTAACAAGGTCTTCTTTATCCACTTCGCCGCTATGGCAGGCATCTATCAGCATCAGTTTCTTTCTTGCAGGAATACTATCAAGCAGACTTTCCAGTTCATCATACGGCAAGCCGTTTTCTTCCGGTTTGTTGAAGTTGACCGAATAGGTCGACAAATAATAATCATACTCTTTGCTCAGCATTCCATGTCCGGAGTAAGAGACTATTACTTTATCGTTCTCTGTAGTCTGCAATAATTTTTGTTTTAGTGTCTTTACATTTTGTGTTGTTACATCTTCATTGAAGAGTGTATCAATGATAATGCTATCCTTATACCTCTCTTTGAGTTTATGGGCCAGGTCACGGATATCTTTGGTACTGTACTGCAGGTTGTACTGGCTTTCGCTGAACTTATCAATGCCGATACCAATAAACCTTATCATCTCTTTTTGCTTTATTGCCGGGGTATAGTTTACATACAAAGGCATGCGATAGCTTTCGGTACCGTTCACATTAGTGATGCTGGTTTCAATCCTGTTCTCTCCTTGTGATAATTGTATGGTGATCGTTGTGTCAAGGTTGTTGGAGTTTTTTCTTTTAATATTGACGCCTCTTTGCCCAAAGAGCGGAGCTTCATTTACCCAGATATTAAAGCGATCGAGCTTGTATGTACTGTCGATTCCTTTTATATGAAGTTTCAGCGTTCCGTTCTTTTGTTCAAATTCAATAGCATCTCTGTTGGCAAAGTCTGCTTCGGGCACACTGTAACCGTCCCTGAAAGCAGTTGTGTCAATACCTAATTTTTTTATTCGTTTTTCCCATGCCTTGCGATAGCTTTTTATTAAAGCTGTGTCGGTGTTGCCGATAGCTTCCAGTACTTTGTCGGGGCGGTTGTATTTGACATCGAGTTGTTCGAAGGTGATTACTTTTAAATTTTTGGTGACGTAGTAAAGTAATTTGCTTGCGTCAGCAGGACATTGGTAATACTGGTTATAAGCCTGATTAATGTACAATGAATCTTTTAACACCAAAAAAGTATATTTTAATTCGCCAGATTCTGCATCCCATACTTTCACCGTATTATCATCTGATGAAGTGATTATTTTTTTCCCATCAGGGCTGAAACTTGCTGAATTTACCGGTAAACTATGACCTATGAATTGATGTAATAATTGCCCGGTTTTCGCATCCCAAAGCTTTGCCGTCATATCAGCCGAAGCAGCAATTATTTTTTTCCCATCCGGACTGAAACTTGCCGAGTTCACATCATAAGTGTCCTCGCTTAATGTCAAGAGGGATTTACGGGTCGTCATATCAAAAACCTCAACCTTTGTAAAATAGTTGCCACCAACAATTACAACTTGCTTTCCGTCAGGGCTTAAATTGGCTGAGGAGAAACTGTTATATTCCTCATTCACCAGGGTATAAAGTTCCTTTCCTGTGAAGGCATCCCAAACTTTTACCGTATTATCTGTTGAAGCAGAGATAACTTTTTTATTATCCGTTGTGAACTGGGCAGTAGAGACCCATTTATTATGCCCGTCAAATATTATTACGGTTTTTTTTGTTTTGACATCCCAAATTATTGCCCTGTCGTCCCATGAGGCCGTTACTATTTTTTTCCCATCCGGGCTGAATTTAGCTGATTCAATAAGGTGGTTGTGACCTATCAGATCACCAATTAAATTTCCTTTCAGCACATCCCAAATTTTAGCGCTATTGTCTCCTAAACTAGAACCAGTCACCAGCATTTTACTATCCGGGCTGAAGTCCAGGCATCCTACAATTGATACATGCCCTCTTAGATCATAAAGTAATTGTCCGTTTTGCGCATTCCAGATGCGGGCAAATTCCCCAGAAGCAGTTGCTATCTTATTTCCATCAGGACTGAACCTTGCTTCTACAAAACTGTACGTATCCCCTTTCAGATCAATAACCTTCTTTCCTGTTTCTGCATTCCAAATCTTCACTGTTTTGTCCATAGAGGCAGTTACTATTTTTTTCCCGTCCGAACTAAATTCCGCTGAATTGACATATAAGCTATGCCCTGTAAGTGTTAACATCAGTAACCCTGTTTCAACATCCCACACCATCGCATTTTCATCTCTTGATGCTGTCAGTAGTTTCCTGCCATCAGGACTGAACTTAGCCGAACTAACAGGCATCTCATGTCCTTGCAGGATAAACAGGGGTTTTCCGGTTTGCACATCCCATAACCTTGCCGTATTATCCATGGATGTAGTCACTACTATTTTACCATCAGGGCTAAACTCTGCTGAGTTAATTTCCATTGAATTTGCCCATAGATTATGCAGCATCTTTCCTGTTTGTATATCCCATATTTTAGCTGCCCTGTCTTTTGAAGCAGTAATTATTTTAGATCCGTCCGGGCTGCAAGCAACGGAAACAATGCCGAAGTCATGTCCTGCCAGATCCACTAATTTAACTCCCGTTGAAACATCCCATACCCTTGCCGTATCATCTTCTGAAGCAGTAATCACTTTTTTTCCGTCGGGACTAAAAATCACATCATTCAGCCGGGAATCATGTCCTGTTAAATCAAAAAGAAGTTTTCCGGTTTGGGCATCCCAGATCTTTGCGGTATAATCTTCCGAAGCGGTTACTATTTTTTTACTATCGGGACTAAAAACTGCCACCTCCACTACATTGGTATGCCCTATCAATGTCATTTTTAATTCCCCGGTTTGAGCATCCCAAACCTTAGCAGTACTATCGTCAGAAGCAGTAACTATTTGCTTACCATCAGGACTAAAAACCGCCTTGTTAACAGAAGCCTTATGTTCTTTTAAATCCGCCAGTAACTTACCCGTCCCTGCATCCCATATTTTGGCGGTCGCATCCGAGGATGCCGAAAGTATCAACCTGCCGTCGGCGCTGAAATAAGCCGTTTGCACGGATGCTGTATGCCCAATCGGCAACATTAGCTTCGGCTGCTGTGCCTCAAGCCTCATTGACACAATCAATAATAAAAATCGAACTATTTTAGAAAAGGTCATGTATAATCTTTCGAAAAAAATAAACCTAAAATTCGAGCTGCCCAATACCCTGTAACAAGTATTTACAGGAGCATCACTTCAACACCCCTAATTCCCTGCCCACTTTTGTAAACGCAGCAATCGCTTTGTCCAGATGTGCCTGCTCATGTGCCGCACTTAATTGTACACGGATACGGGCCTGGCCCTTCGCTACCACCGGAAAGAAGAAACCGATCACATAAATACCTTCTGCTAATAATTTAGCCGCCATGGTTTGTGCCAGCACCGCATCATATAACATGATGGGAACGATAGGATGGTCACCGGGTTTGATGTCGAAACCGGCTTCTGTCATTTTGGTGCGGAAGTAGGTGGTGTTGTATTCTAACTTATCTCTTAACTCTGTTGTTTCGGTCAGCATGTCAAGCACCGCTATCGAAGCACCTACAATGGAGGGAGCTAATGTATTACTGAATAAATAAGGTCTTGATTTCTGACGCAGCATTTCTATTATTTCCTTTCTGCCAGAAGTGAAACCGCCGGATGCGCCGCCTAATGCTTTTCCTAAGGTACCGGTGATGATATCAATTCTTCCCATCACACCACGGTATTCATGGGTACCTCTTCCTGTTTTTCCCAAAAAGCCGGAGGAATGACATTCATCAATCATTACGATCGCATCATACTGGTCAGCGAGGTCACATATTTTATCTAACCGGGCAATGGTTCCATCCATACTAAAAGAACCATCCGTAACAATAATGCGGCTACGTAAGCCGGCAGACTCTTTCAGTTTTGCTTCCAGGTCTTCCATATTATTATGCTCGTAGCGGAAACGCTGTGCCTTGCATAAACGAACACCATCTATAATACTTGCATGATTCAATGCATCGGAGATGATGGCATCCTGCTCGTTGAATAACGGTTCAAAAATTCCGCCGTTGGCATCAAAAGCGGCTGCATATAAAATAGTGTCCTCTGTACCCAGGAAGGTGGATACTTTTTCTTCCAGTTCTTTATGGATATCCTGCGTACCGCAGATGAATCGGACACTGCTCATACCAAAACCACGATGGTCAATGGCTTTATGTGCCGCTTCAATCACTTTGGGATGACTCGATAATCCGAGGTAGTTATTGGCACAAAAATTCAGTACTTTTTTCCCGCCAACCGTTATTTCGGCACCCTGGGGACTTTCAATGATCCGTTCAGTTTTATAAAGGCCGGCCGTTTTTATCTCTTCTACTTCTTTTGCAATGCGTTGTACGAGTTTTTCATTCATAAAGCAATCTTTGCAGCAAATATAGCAAGGGGGCCGGAGGGAAATGCAAAGCCGGGGTTCCTCTTTCTATCATTCCTTTGGGCTGTTCATCTGGCTATTTACACAGTTCATACCTAAATTTGTTTAAGAAAATGACTTGCTATTTTAAGTTTGCTGTAACATTTTGGAAAGTACTTTCGTCAAATCCCAAAACCACAACCATGCAAAGAAAATATTGGATCAGCCTTGGCATAATCGCTGTTGCATTGATTGCCAGCCTTTTACTGTCAAATACCCCTGCTCCGCAAAAGGAAAAAGCGACCTGCTGCCAAAAGGCGGCAAAAGAATGTTCCGGCAACAAAACTGAAACTCCTGCAGAAACCACCCTGGAGCCCTTTTCGCATCAATTTATTTCGCTTCCAATTTCTTTTTAATTGATTACCAGGCAATAGCCTGAGACAAAAATATTTTCCGGCTTGTAACTTTTCCCTCCCCTTATCCGTTTTACTTTCCAAAGCAGGCCCCTTAATTTATCTTTATCTCGCCTGAGGCGAGACTGTTTATGACTGAGAGAGAATACAACGAATGTGTGACTACGTACGCAGATAATGTGTACCGCTTCATCCTGAAAAATCTTCGCCATGAAGAAGATGCCCGGGATGTAGTGCAGACAGCATTTGAAAAGATGTGGCGTAACCGGGAAGATGTGGATGCACAAAAAAGCAAATCATACCTTTTTACAGTCGCCTATCACCAGATGATTGACCATATCCGGAAAGTGAAAAGGATTCAGCTCCGGGAAGAATTCAGTGAAGAAGTACAAGTGCAAAACCAGCCCATCAATAATTTAAAGAAAGTACTGGAAGAAGCACTGGGCCGGTTGGGTGAAACACAGCGTTCTTTAGTATTGCTGAAAGATTATGAAGGATACAGTTATGAAGAAATAGGACAGATAATGAACCTGAATCCCAGCCAGGTGAAGGTTTATCTTCATCGGGCAAGGGTACAGTTGAAAGAATATCTTGTGAAAATGGAAAACGTAATATAAAATGAATATCAACTACCATAATTACGAAGAGTATTTTATCCTTTACATGGATAATGAGCTCTCCGGCGATGAACGTCGCATGGTGGAGGCATTCGTTCAGCAACATCCCGAACTAAAGGAAGAACTGGATCTGTTACTTCACTATAAATTAATGCCTGACACTTCTGTTATCTATAGTGGTAAAGAAGATCTGATGAAGGAAACACAGACTGCAGGACAGGCAGGTGGTGATGTTAATATCACCCTTTCCAACTACGAGGAATGGCTGGTACTTTACCTGGATAATGAATTAACCTCCGGCCAAAAAGCAATCGTTGATAAATTCCTGGCTGCGAATCCTGCTATTCAGCAAGAATTTATTTTACTGCGGCGTACACAACTGCAACCGGAAACAATAATTTTTGCCGACAAAGCATCTTTATACAGGAAAGAAGAAAAAGTAAAACCAATGGCAGTTCGCTGGTGGAGATTAGCCGCTGCCGCTGTACTATTGCTGGGAGTGGGCATTACTGTTGCTCTGTTTGTCAATAAAAAATCTGATGGCGGCGACGAAATTGTGAAAGGAACTTCTACTGAGAAAAAAGTTGATACAGATAATCCTGTTATTAGGCCAAAAGAATCCAACAACACGGTGAACGAAAATATAGTCGCCGATAATAACACGGATGTTACAATTCCGGTTGTAACAGAAAGGAATGACAGCAGGGCTGTAGCCAAAGAAAAAAATAATGTGATGAAGAATCAGTCGCCTGTAAGTATTACACCACCGATAATAAAAGAAGAATCCGCTGTGATCGCAAATAATAACCAACCAACCAACAATCTTCCGCAACCTCTCAACAATCCTAACATCAATAAGAATGATGCGGTTAATAATGCCATTGCTAATAATAGTGCACCTAAAGAAATAATCAAACAACAGGCACCATTAACAAATTCTGTTGTAACAACTCAAAACCCTCAATCGTCAGATATAGTGAATGCATCATTTACGAATACGGATGATGCAGTACTTGACCAGCCTAGTGATAAGAAAAACAAAAGCCGTGGCTTCTTCCGGAAGGTGGCACGGACTTTTGAAAAAAGAACAAACATTGATCCTACCGATGATAACAGGTTGTTGGTAGCCGGGCTGGCCATTAAACTTAAATAACCCCTCACCAGAGGCAGACCTGATTGACAAAAACATTAATTAATTAAAAAGAAAAGAACATGAAAAGGATTTTTACCCTATGCGCAGCTTTATGCATGATGATGGCTGTATCTGCCCAAACAGATTCCACCCGCACAAAAAATGAGCCGCCTGCATACGATACGATCCGCATCGGCGGTATGATCATCGTTCGCAAAGCCGGCAGTAAGGACAAAGAAGTAACAAAAGACGGAGAGTATAAAATGAAGAATCGTCGTGGCAACAAGCCCTCCAACCTTACTACTAACTGGTGGATCTTTGATTTAGGATTTTCCAGCTTCAATGATGAATCTAATTATACAAGTGCTGCCTTGAACGGATTTGTTGCACCAGGTATCAATAAAGACGATTTTAAATTAAGGACCGGCAAATCAAAGAATGTCAATGTCTGGTTCTTTATGCAAAAACTAAATATTGCAAAGCATGTCCTGAACCTGAAGTATGGTATGGGGCTGGAGTTAAACAATTACAGTTTTGAAAATACAAACCTGGCATTTGCTAAAAACCCAACATTTATTTCAGAAGGTGCCGATGATTTCAAAAAAGTAAAATTAGCGGCTGATTACGTTACTGTTCCCATCATGCTAAATATCAATTTCACTCCGAACCGTAGCAAGGGATTTGGGATCAGCGGTGGTATCAGTGCCGGATACTTATATTCAGCCCGGTTTAAAACAAAGATGAATGATGATGTAACTAAAATAAAAAGCGACTTCGACCTGGAACGTTTCAAATTATCCTATATAGGCGAAATAGCACTGGGCCCGGTACGGCTTTACGGAAGCTATGCGATGAAGAATATGTGGGAGAAGGGACTTGATATGACTCCGTATAATTTTGGTTTGCGGTTTAGTAACTGGTAAGATAACTAACCTTATTAAAAAGCCGGTATCATTTAACATGATGCCGGCTTTTTTATTTACCCACAGCAAAAATACTCCGCATACTCCGGCTCCAACCTGTATTACTACAAAGTATCTTTTCTAAACGTCACGTTAAAACGAGCCCGTTGGCTATTATACATATCCACATTGTAAAATAAATAATTGTGGCATTCCGTTTGCACAGATGTACGGTTACTTTTTTTAGCCATGAAACTACCCTGAGAAAGATTTTTGTGCAGGAAGGTTACACCTGGCGGTTTTGAAAACACAAATGCCTGATGAAAAACTTAGTTGTTCTCACCTCCGTGTTATTAGGAAGCAGCTTGCTGGCTTCTACAGTTACTACTCATGAAAGAGCAAAAGCCAGTAAACGGTTTAGCTGGAATGCCAGCGGCCCTGTAGGCACCATCTCAATCACTATTGATAAATCAGATTATGAACTGAGTGTATATGATGATAAAGGCTGGTATGCTACTTACCCTGTAGTATTTGGCAATAACACGTTAAGTGATAAAAAAATGGAAGGCGATAAAAACACCCCGGAAGGAACTTTCCGCATCATCGCAAAAAGGGTGCATGATAAATGGTGCCGCTTTCTTTCTATCGACTATCCTACTGCCGACGACCGGGAAAAATTTAACAAACGAAAAGAAAAAGGTGAGATACCGGCGAATGCCAGTATTGGCGGGGGCATCGGCATCCACGGAGTTTGGCCGCATGAAGATTTTGTAATTGACCGATATAATAACTGGACGCTGGGTTGTATCTCTATGAAAAACGAAGATGTAAAGGAGTTGTACGGATTCACTACGGCAGGAACAAAAGTGACTATTAAGAAGTAAATTTTTTAGCTACCTATTTTTTTCAAAAAAAACAGGAATACAGCCTTTAACAATAATTAAGTCGGCGCACTTGTAATAAAAATCGGTGGCTTCTTTCTATCTTGTATTAGCCATTAAAAATCTGCCGGTTTCAATTCTCCACTTTACCGGATCATTTTGAGCTAATGACTCATGACCGGCCCGATCATACACTACTAATTTTTTATTGGCAGCGGCGATAGCCCCGTATACTTTTTCCGTTTCATATTTTCTAACGTAACTATCCATTGCCCCCCATTGCATCAGCACCGGGCTGTTCACTTTTTTTACGTAAGAAGAGGTTGTATGCTTGAATCCATTAAAGCCTCTTTCTATTCCCATCCACCAGGTAACAAAAAAACCGAAAGGTTTTTCAGGAATTCCATGGAAGCCTAATCCCCGGGCCCTTGCCTGCAGATGGGTTTGCAAAGAGGCGAAAGGCATTTCTAATATTGCGCCGGCCGGATTCAACTTATACTCAGCAATGGCTTTGGCTACTACTACTGCCCCCATCGAACTACCCCAGAGAAAAATATTTTTTTCTCCTTTACCTGCCACATAATCATACGCCAGTTTTACTTCTTCTGATTCCCTTATGCCGATTGTAGTTGTTTGCCCGCCACTGTTGCCGTGTGCCCGATAGTCAACAAGCATTACATTATAACCGAAGTAGCGAAATTCATCCGCTTCGTGTAACAGCATTCCCTTGTTAGCCGTAATGCCATGAAAAAGAATCACGGTGCCTTTTGATGCAGAATCAGCTTGGCCAAGCCAGCAATCAATAACAATTCCCTTTTCTGTTTTCAGCCGTACAGAATCAAAAGTAAATGCGGGTACTTCTGTAATAACTGATTTTATCTGCCGGGGGCCGGTGAACAGCCTCCATGTTTTTACAAATATATTTTTAGAAGACGGGGCATTCCGAAGTGCCGGGTCAGTATATACATGGGTCAATTTGTAGGCATAAAAGGCGGCACTTATATTGATCAGTACAAACTGTACCAGCAGCACCCACAAAATCCAGCGAACGTAAGAGGGTAATTTAAGCCTGAGTTTGCCTTTTTCCATGCATAAGTAACCGTTCTTTTAGAGAGGTTAGCGGCCAAAAGTAATTTTTACAAGGCATAACAACTACGAAATATGTAGAATTTTTTAACGAAAAAAAGGTCGTTTTCTTCATCAAACCTGTGTGAACATAATTTTTCCTATGAAATTTACGTTTATTATTTACCCTGACCTGATTAGAAAAACCTCTTAAAGCAGCGTATCCGTCTGCTTTATTCTTTTATATACCCAGCTTGGTGCGGATTTCGGTAGGAATAGCATTCTTGTTTACGATAATTGCCACCGTCCTTATTTTGAAATAATCTTCCCGCATAAAAAGGAACCCTTTCAGTGAATTAGTATAATCACCCCAGGAGTTTTTAACGTAATACCATTTTCCCCCATTTTTATCTGTAGTTCGTCCCACTATATGCATCATATGGTCAAGTAATGTAGCCTGGGTTTCAAAAGCCATTTGTCGCTCCGTTTGAAAATTGCTGATACTTCCGGGCAAATAAGCCAGGCCTTCCTCAAAGTCAAAGTTGTCATCTTGTGCATCGCCATCCCAGCCAACTGTATAACCATTATCGAGTGCTATATCAGTAATGCGGGAAAAATCTGCCATGGATACATTATAATATTTATCCGCTGTCCAGTTGTATTTATCTTCCAGTACAAAGCTGGTGTAAAAGGGGTGATGGGTGTAAGAGGTGATCTCCACATAATCATCCGGGTTGAAACCAAGAAACTGTTCTAAAAAGGAAAAGGCTGTATAGGTTCTTTGCTGGTATATAAAAGTAGAAGGAACCGGGCCGAGATAATGATCAAGCACACTATCCACTACTGCATTTTGTCTATCATCCAATTCGGTAATACCCATACGTATGCAGTCTTTTACAAACCAGTGGAGAACAGTATCCAAATCAGCATGGTTGTGATTGGTTGCGCCGCCCGGTTTTCCCGGGTAAGCTTCTTCCGGCATCAACCCAAAGTTTTTAGCTACCCATACCGCATCGTGAAATTGACCGCCGGGAGTAAAGAAATTATCGCCTTTCAGTTTAAGATGCCGGTATATTTTTCTCTTCATAGAATAACGGGCAATAAACATCTCACTCAGATCCACTTCGCCTTTACCCATTTTCAGCAATTCACTTTCCAATAAAGAGGTGCTGGAAAAACTCCAGCAAGTAGAAGACATGTACTGGTCTTTAACAGAAGTGCAATACGTTGTTTTGGGAGGAGTGAGCCCCAAATCATTTCTTTTTAGCTTTTGGGCTTCGCAAAAACTAACTACGAATACTATAGGAAGAAAAAAGAGACGATGCATGAGATAAATTTATACAAAGTACTGGTAATGCAGAAAGTTAAACTACCCTAGAGAAGGTATATTACATAGTGCTGGCCGCTTCTTTACAATTTCCCATTCTTTATATCTTCTACTACCCCCGGATCGAGCAAGGTGGTAATATCTCCAAGATTTTCCGTTTCACCTTCTGCTATCTTCCGCAATATTCTTCTCATGATCTTGCCGCTTCTTGTTTTCGGCAGGCCCGCAACAAATTGAATTTTATCCGGCTTGGCGATAGCCCCGATAATTCTTGTTACTGTTTGCAGAATATCCTGTCGCCTTAAATCATCATCACCATGGTGACCATTATATATTACGTAAGCATAGATGCCCTGACCTTTTATATCATGCGGGTAACCGACTACGGCACTCTCCACAACTCCTGCATGCATATTGATGGCATTCTCTACTTCAGCAGTGCCTATTCTATGGCCGCTTACATTTAATACATCATCTACCCTTCCGGTTATTCTATAGTTGCCGGCTTCATCCTTCAAGGCACCATCACCGGTAAAATATAAATTTTCATACGTAGCAAAATAATTGGTGCGGCATCGTTCATGATCACCGTAGGTGGTTCTTAATATTCCCGGCCATGGTGCTTTAATGCAGAGATTTCCTTTCATCAATCCATGCTCGTCTTTCTCTGTTACTTCCTTACCATTTTCATCTACCAGTAATGGCTGCACTCCCGGCATTGGCAAAGTGGCCCAGCTTGGTTTTGCGGGAGTTACTCCTGCCAGGTTTGAAATAAGTGTACCACCGGTTTCTGTTTGCCACCAGGTATCTACCACCGGGCAATGTTTTTTTCCGATATGCTCATCATACCAATGCCATGCTTCTTCATTGATGGGCTCTCCAACGGTGCCGAGTACTTTTAAAGATGAGAGGCTTTTTCCCGCCAGTGGTTCTAATCCAAATCCTATCAAACTACGGATAGCAGTTGGAGCAGTATAAATGATATTTACTTTGTGCTTATCAACTATATCCCAAAAACGTCCGGCATCCGGCCAGGTGGGAATACCTTCAAACATTAATGAGGTTCCCCCGGCACTTAATGGGCCATAAACGATATAGCTATGACCAGTTATCCAGCCAATGTCTGCTGTACAGAAATGTATATCGCCGGGATTGTATTGAAACACATTCACAAAAGTGTATGTCGTCCATACCATATATCCGGCACCACTATGCACTACTCCCTTCGGTTTGCCGGTACTGCCAGAAGTATATAATATGAATAAGGGGTCTTCTGCATCCATTTCTTCTGCCGGAAATGAAACTACCCCGTTCTTTTCTACCTGTGCTTCGGCATATTCCATCTCATCTTCCCACCAAACATCTCTTCCTTTTATCATAGATACAGGTGTTCTGGTACGGGTATACACAATCACTCTTTTCACCGTTTTATTTCCTATCAATGCATCATCAATTACACTCTTCAACGGAATGTCTTTTGCACCACGGTAAGCTCCATCACAGGTAACGATGTATTCCGCTTTTGCATCATCGAGCCTGTCGGCAATACTCTGCGCCGAGAAGCCGCCGAAAATAACACTGTGTATGGCGCCAATTCTTGCACAACCCAGCACCGCATAAGCCAGTTCCGGAACCATCCCCATATAGATACAAACCCTGTCGCCCTTTTTTACTCCATTGTTTTTTAATACCTGGGCAAACTGACAAACTCTTTTGTGCAAACGGTTGTACGTAACAATCCTTGTTCTCTCTTCCGGGTTATTCGGTTCCCAGATAATAGCAGGTTTATCACCCATTGTTGCCAGGTGACGATCAATACAGTTCTCGGTGATATTTAGTTTCGCCCCTTTGAACCATTCTATTTTGGGCTCTTTGAAATTCCACTCCAGCACTTTATCCCATTTCTTTTTCCACTGAAAATTTTCAGCCACGGCTGACCAAAACGCTTCCGGGTCTTCTACACTTTTTTTATAATCAGTATGGTATTGCTCCAACGATTTTATCTGAAAGGGATATGACATAGAGATTCTTTTGTGCCTTAAATGTACGAATAGAAAAAAATTATCCCGGACGAAAATCAATTCGTATTTTAATCGCATGAACAAAACCAGCAGTATCACTAAAGTTATTGCAGCATCCTCTGTGGGTACCATGATAGAATGGTACGATTTCTACATCTTCGGAATGCTTTCGACCACTATCTCCACCCAGTTTTTCCCAAAAGATAACCCTACAGCTGCCCTGTTGAGTACCCTGGCCATATTTGCGGCAGGATTCATCGTTCGTCCGTTTGGTGCATTATTTTTTGGCCGGTTGGGAGATTTGATCGGCAGAAAATATACATTTCTGCTTACACTGATACTAATGGGTGGCTCCACTTTTCTTATCGGCTGTGTACCCAGCTATGATAGTATTGGCATTGCCGCACCCATATTGGTCTTATTATTAAGATTGATGCAGGGACTTGCTCTCGGTGGAGAATACGGCGGTGCTGCTACGTATGTTGCGGAACATTCACCGGTTAACAAAAGAGGTTTCTATACCAGCTGGATACAAACAACAGCTACTCTCGGGTTATTCCTGGCATTGGGTGTTATTCTGCTGGTAAAATCAAATATGTCAGATGCTGCCTTCACTGCGGAATGGGGTGGCTGGCGATATCCTTTCTGGTCCTCAGTTTTATTAGTCGGTGTTTCAATTTATATACGAATGAAGATGTCTGAATCGCCGATGTTCTCCAAATTGAAATCAGAAGGGAAAACATCTGTGAATCCGTTGAAAGAAAGTTTCCGCCGTAAAGCTAATTTCAAAATGGTGCTGCTGGCTTTGTTTGGTGCAGTAATGGGGCAAGGTGTAATATGGTACACCGGCCAGTTTTATGCACAGAATTTCTTAGAAACAAAATGCAATATTGAGTTTGAGCAAAGCCGTACAATTATGTTGTGGGCTATTGCATTGGCCACACCATTCTTTATTCTATGGGGATGGCTGAGTGATAAGATCGGCAGAAAATGGATCATGATGGCGGGGATGGCTCTGGCTATATTTACGTACCGGCCGATTTTTAGTACTTTTTTGAAGGATACGGATATTATGGAATGGGTAAAACAAAACCCTGTTCAAAAAGGTGAAACTAAAGTTTATCAAACAGCCATGAAAACTGCGATGATTGTGGACACATCTATCACTTACGCTTTACCAAACGGCGCAATGTATACTATAATAAAAACAGACACTGTACAAACAGCTAAAGTATATCAGCCAAGCTTTAAGATTGTAAACAAATATGTTTCCACATCAACCTACTGGAAATTCATCGGTCTTGTATTCTTACTGATATTATATGTAACAATGGTGTACGGACCAATTGCTGCATTCCTGGTAGAAATGTTCCCGACCAGGATCCGGTACACTTCTATGAGCCTTCCTTATCATATCGGCAATGGTATTTTTGGAGGCCTGGTTCCTTTTATTGGTTTATTATTAACCACTACATATCCTGCTGACCCGTTGGTTGGGCTTTGGTACCCGATAGGTGTAGCTGCCTTGTGTCTGATAATTGGCGTATTGTACCTCACAAATAAAATTGATAGAAATATAAAAGATTAAACTATGAATGCTTTTAAAAGATATTTCGGTTTGCTGCTCTTGCTAATAGGCCCGCTGCTAATTTATGAATTGATTGTTGGTGCCATCGCCAATATTGATACGGCTGGTAAAAAAGATATCAATAATCCTATCATCTGGATAATTATCATCGCCATTTTCACTCCAATTGCGATCGGATTGGTGATTTTTGGCTGGTATGCTTACCGGGGAGAGTACGATCACCTGCCCACAAAATCGAAAGAATTATAAAGCGGAGTAAAAATTTTACAATCTTCAAACAATTGTTTTATAGCGATGTTATATCCTTTGAATAACTTTGCATCTCAATGAAAAAAATAGCCGCTATACTGCTTTTCCTGTTTGCTCTGGTTCAGGCTGGCCCGGCTGTTTCTGCCCTATTTTCCAATTCTACTATAGTTTTTATGGTGGATGAGGAAAAAAGTGAGGAAAAGATTGAAGAAATCAAAAAAGATAAAAAAGAAGTTCCTTTTGTTTCGAAGCAGTCCCTGGAACTCACCCATCAAATAAGCACTGCCCTGCATGTGGCTGAAAAAATTCAGGCTTTCCCCTGCCTTGAAAAGCTCACACCGCCCCCCAATTTTTGTTAATCGTTATTCCCTGTTGTTCTTGGACCGGTAAGCATTTGCTTATTGGCTTCTTTCTGTAACTGATTAACAAAGTCAACTTTATGCCAACAACCAAAAGCCCGGTTGCCAGGATACTAAACCTGCTGCGACTGGAGCGAAAAGAAATTACTGCTGTATACTTCTATGCCATTCTGAACGGATTGATACAGCTTTCCCTGCCAGTGGGTGTGCAGGCTATTATTGGTTATGTATTGGGTGCCTCCATGCGGGCATCGCTGGTAGTACTCATTGCACTCGTAGTACTGGGTGTGCTGATTGCGGGCATCATGCAGATAAACCAGATGAAAATCATTGAGAAGATTCAGCAAAAGCTTTTTGTACGCTATTCATTTGCTTTTGCGCAGCATATTCCAAACCTGGACCTAAAAAAGAATGATGCAGTTTACCTGCCGGAATTGATAAATCGTTTTTTTGATGTGCCTTTGCTGCAAAAAAGTTTATCCAAGATATTGCTTGACATCCCTACAGCAGTCATACAAATTTTATTTGGCCTGCTTCTGCTTTCATTTTATCACCCGGCATTTATTTTGTTCGGCGTACTACTGGTTGCTATTCTTATTCTCATTCTGAAATATACCGGAGGCAAGGGACTTGAAACCAGCCTGCAAAAAAGCAAATTCAAATACAAAGTAGCTGCCTGGCTGGAAGAGATGGCAAGAGTGATAAAATCAACCAAACTCGCCAAGCAAAATGACCTGCACCTGCAAAAAACAGATAAACAGGTAAGCAATTACCTTATTGCCCGCAACAATCATTTTAAGGTTTTGCTCTTCCAGTTCAATGTGCTGGTAATTTTTAAAACAGTTATCACAGCCGCTATGCTGATTGTGGGTACTATGCTGATGGTAAACCAGCAATTAACCGTAGGCCAGTTTATCGCTGCAGAGATTGTTATTCTCCTGATATTAAATTCCGTAGAAAAACTAATCATCAACCTCGGTAGTGTGTATGATACGCTGACCGCTGTAGAAAAAGCATCAGAGATAACAGATAAACCGGTAGAAAAAAACGGAACATTGAATTTGGCAGAAGCCAACAGCGGTGCTAAGCTGGAAATGAAAGACGTTAGTTTCAGCTATACCGGTGAATCGGATATTTTGCAAAACATATCATTGACAATTCAACCCAACGAGAAAGTATGCATCAGCGGCAAAGACAGTTCGGGCAAATCCACTTTGCTGAAACTAATGACCGGCTCCTACGCAGATTTCAACGGCTCTATTCTCATAGATGATGTGCCACTGGGAAATTATAACCTTGACTCGTTAAGAGCACAAACAGGTGTACTCATGAGCCAACAGGATATTTTTCAAGGAACATTGTTGGAAAATATTGCTTTGGGCAATCCTTCTATTACCATGGATGCTGTAAAAGAATATGCTGCTAAAACGGGGCTTAATGATTTTATCGCCACACTTAAAGATGGGTATGACACAATGCTGGATCCAACCGGCAAACGGTTGGCCAGGAATGTAGTGCATCGTATCCTGCTGGTAAGGGCACTAGTGCACAAACCAAGGCTATTGCTGCTTGAAGAACCATGGATGAACTTCAGCAATGAACACCGCAGGCAAATAATGCAACTCTTAAAAGAAGTAAAAAATACAACCCTTGTAGTAGTAACAAATGACGAAGAATATATACAACTGTGTGATAAGGTAATTGTGATAAATGAAAACGGAAGTATTAACAATTAAACACATCAACATGAACAACCTGAAATCATATTCACTCATTTATCATTACAATAAAAAAAGTAAGGTGAGGCTTTGGTTTTTTGTCTGTGCCGTTATATTTATCATTTTTCTTTTTTTACCCTGGACACAAAACGTAAGGGCTAAAGGTTCAGTTACCACCTTGTACCAGGATCAGCGGCCGCAACAAGTCAACACCATCATCGGTGGCCGGGTAATGAAATGGCACATTAAAGAAGGAGACTATGTAAAGGCCGGTGATACATTGGTACAATTAACGGAGGTGAAGGTGGATTACCTTGACCCAAACCTTTTAGAACGTACACAGGAACAATTAGCAGGCAAACAATTATCAGTGGAGTATTATAAAAGCAAAGTAGGTGTGGCTGATCAGCAGATTGGAGCTATTAATTCGGGTTTACAACTAAAATTAAATCAAATGTTGAATAAGCTGAACCAATTAAACCTGAAAGTACAGGCCGATAGTGCAGAAGCTATTGCTGCAAATAATGATTTTAGTATTGGTACCAAACAATATAACCGTCAAAAAGTCATGTATGACAGTGGACTTGTTTCTTTAACGCAATTAGAAATAAGGAACCAGCAATACCAAAATGCATTAGCGAAAAAAATAAGTGCAGAAAACAAACTGGCCAACAGCAAGCAGGACTTAACGATCACCCGAATAGAAATGAATGCACTGCAACAAGAAAACATTGAAAAAGTAACCAAGGCGCAGGGAGAACAGTTTCAATCGCTAACACAAATTGCCAGCGGACAGGCAGATATTGCCAAGTTGGAAAACCAATATGCCAGCTATACTATCCGCAACGGGATGTATTATGTAGTGGCTTCGCAAAGCGGACAAATAGTAAAGGCACAAAAAGCAGGTATTGGTGAATATGTAAAAGAGGGTGATATGATTGCGGAAATAGTACCTGACAAAATTCAGTATGCAGTAGAACTATTTGTTCGTCCGTTGGATTTGCCGCTATTAGCTTCGGGGCAAAAAGTACGGTTTCTTTTTGACGGATTTCCTGCCATCGTATTCAGTGGCTGGCCAAAGGTATCATCCGGCACATTTGGCGGGGTGATAGTAGCTGTGGAAAGCAATGTAAGTATAAATGGAAAATTTCGGGTGCTGGTAAAAGAAGACCCAACTGATAAACCCTGGCCGAAGCAATTAAAGATAGGTGCCGGGGCACAGGGTATTGCTTTATTAAAAGATGTGCCGGTGTGGTATGAGCTATGGCGGAATATCAATGGCTTTCCGCCGGATTACTATAAACAATCACCTGATACAAATAAATC
>CALRVH010000020.1:0-45966 GCA_943371565.1 Chitinophaga pinensis
TCAGAAATTTATTGAAGATGACGGAAGCGGTGTAGGCGGTACAGGCTTGCCCGGCAACTGGAAACCGGTAAGTGATGTGGATGGCGATGGCGGCCCTAAAGTATTTATACAAACGGGTAGCAAGATGAATGATTTGCCCCAAGATGATGAAGAGACGCCGTTTTAAATAATAATAACTGATACAAACAAGTCCAATTTTCGTTGGACTTTTTTATTTTACAAACTGTATTATGCGAAAGTTTTGTTTCTTGATATTTTCTTGTTTCATTGCTGGAATGGCCAATAGTCAATGCGATATAGCCAAACGACCTGTTGTTTTCATTCACGGCTTTCTTGCAAGTGGCGATACCTATGCAGGGCAAATACAAAGGCTTATTAAAGCAGGTTATTGTGCGGACAGGTTATTTGTGTTTGATTGGAACTCCGTTAGTGGAATCGGTAAGAAAACCGATAGTCTGCTTAGTGATTTTATCGACAATGTATTGAGTCATAGCGGGACAACACAAATCGACCTCATCGGACATTCGGCCGGGGGCGGACTGGGAAGAGGTTATTTGATTGATTCAGTTAGTGCAAATAAAGTAGCACATTATATTCATTTGGGGAGCCGCAAATGGTTTTATGAATTCAACTGGTTTAAAAATAATCATTGCCTGAATATTTATTCAGCCGGTGATAAAGTGATTGGAACTGGTGCTGGTGATGTGAATGGAGCAGCCAACCTGGATTTAAAAGATAAAGACCATTACGAAGTGGCGACCAGTGAAGAAACATTTGAGGCAATGTATAAATTTATGAATGATGGTAATTTGCCGTTCAAAGGAAAATCAGAAAATATTAAAAGTGTTCAAATAAGTGGTAAGGCAGTATTGTTAGGAGATAATGAACCACTCCTTAATGGATTGATAAATGTATACCGCCTGAATGCCAAAACGGGTACAAGGCTTTCACTCAAACCGGATGCAATTTTTACAGTAAATGAAAAAGGCTATTGGGGAGCATTCACAGCAATTAAAAAAACTTATTATGAGTTTGAATTGAGGACGGATGAAAAATCGCAACGAACCATCTCTTATTTTTTTGAACCGTTTACACAATCAAACAGGTATGTATATCTTCGAGGTTTTCCGCAGGGCAATATGATTGGTATGATGCTGGGTAGTATGCCAGCAAAAGAAGATCAGTCTGCTATTGTTGTATATTCTGCGAACAAGGCCATGATAGCAGGACGAGATAGTGTGACGGTCGATGGAATTCCTATTTCTTCTTCAGCATTAACACCGGCCAGTAAAACTATCATCTCCAGTTTTATCTTTGATGATGGGGATGGAAAAACCAGTGGTAAAGGATTGAAGCAGTTTAGCGTTGCACCTTTTATCGGTGGTGTAGATATCAGCCTGCCGGTGAATAATAAAAAGGGCATTAGAATTTACTATAACGGGAGGAAATTAGTATTGCCTGCTGCTCCGTCTAAAGAAAGAATCTTATTAGCTGTATTCAATTAACAAAATGAAACTGCCTTTTTTCTATATCAGTCAATATGATGGCTTACAAAAAGAAATTGTATTGGATGAAGATACTTCCAAACATGTGATACAGGTATTAAGAATGAAAATAGGTGAGGAGCTGAACCTGACTGATGGTAAAGGTAATCTGTTGACTTGCGAAATCACCGCTGATAATAAGAAGCATTGTACGGTGGTGGTTAATAATAAAATGCACCAGGAACAGCGTTTACGAAAAGTTACGGTAGCGATATCATTGCTTAAAAATACTAACCGGTTTGAATGGTTTTTGGAAAAGGTAACGGAGATAGGTGTCACCGAAATTATTCCGCTTATTTGTGAAAGAACTGAAAAAGAAAAATTCCGGTACGACAGGTTGAAGGGAATTGTGATCAGTGCCATGTTGCAAAGTCAGCAGGTTTGGTTGCCGGTATTGCAGGGTCCGGTTGAATTCAGCAAAGCCGTTTTACAATCAACGGCAACTCAAAAATTTATTGCTCATTGTGAGGAAGGAAAAAAACAGGAGCTGGCTCATCAGGAGTTGAACCAATCATCTCATCAGTTAATTTATATTGGGCCTGAAGGGGATTTTACCAAAGAGGAAATAGCGATTGCGTTGCAAAATAATTTTATACCTGTTGCACTTGGTGAAACCAGGCTTCGGACGGAAACGGCAGGTGTAGTGGCAGCGGTGTTATTGACACAATCAAAAAATATTTAACTATGTCAAATCTATCTTCATGGCTTTGATAACAGCTTCGGAGGCAGACGCAACTCCTATTTTTTTATAAATATTTTTTACATGTGTTCGTACTGTTTCATAACTGGTGTTAGTGAGATCCGCTATCAGTTTAAGGTGGTTCGCCTCTCTCATCAATTTTAAAATATTTTTTTCTTTACGGGTAAGCCCGTAGCCAGACTCTTGTTTGAGCAGGTTATTTTTCGTCCGGCTGCTTTGTATTATTTTTTGAAGCAGTACTTGCGTTTCATCGGGTTTATTATTCCGGAGGTTATTAATTTTTTCCAATACTGCAGAAGGCCCCTGGCTCACATCTGCAATAGCGTCGACACCGGTATACAACGCTTCGGTAAATTGAAATTCATCAATAACATCTGTTAGAAGCAATACGGGGCATCCTGGTTGTTTATCCTGTTCACACAACTTGTTGAAACTGGTGGGATCCGCCAGTAGAAGCCCGGTTGCACCATCTATCGCATTTTCTTTTGTGGTAATTTTACAATGAAAAAATTTTTCAGCGGCGAATTCAATACTCCATTTAAGCGTTTCTGCCAGTGATATATTTTCATGCGATATGGTGATTAATACAGTCATGTTCAATAATATCCACTTGTTTTTGCTTCAGTTATTATGTCGCTGAGTAATGTATTTAAATTGCCCGTATTTCTGCTTGTCCATGCTGTTGTAAAGCTTTTCATTTTATTCGTTAGCACAAGAGGTAGTTTTTTTGCTTTAGGGTGCAGCAAAAAGAAGATGTATTTCCCGGCCTCATTCGTATTATTCTTTAGCAGCAGGGCTTCCAGTAAAGGGAATATTGACAGGTAGCACAAAGGACTTTTTTTAATCAGCAACTCCAATGATCTCCTGGCATAGTCCTCAGCATATAGCCAGTTTTTCCTGGAAGCATATATCCAGGCCATATTAGCCATGGAAACGGCGAGGTATAGTTTATTGCCTGTTTTTTCAGCTTTTTCATTGGTCATTCCTGACCAGAGTTCAGTCATAGATAAATTGTTCTGCATCCGGTAACCAATACTCATATAGGTATAGCAGATCATCAGGAACCCATAATTCTTTTCTCCGAGTATCTCTATCGCTTCGTTGAAGAGTTTCCTGGATTCAGTTATTTCTTCCCGCCATAAATAAACAAAGCCGCTAACGGTTTTTGCCATGGCGATAGTAACCGGTTCTTCCGTTTGCTTTGCCAGGTGCATATAAAGCTGGCAATGAGAAACAGCTTCTTCCGGCAACTGGAACCAGCGGTACTTTAATAAAAAATCAAGCGAAACGGAATAATAAAAATCAATTTGCTGCCGAAGGTCATTGACCGATGAAAATTGTTTTCTTAATTCTTTTACACATTCTTCAACTTTTTCAGATTGCAGGGCAAAATAAAACGCAGAACAGCTTTGGATAAGGATTTGAAAGTATTCTGTCTTTTCCTCCTGTGAATGAAGGGTAGTCTGCCGTATAATTTTCAAGGCTTTTTCAGCTGTTAAAGCTGCACTGTCATGATCCCGTTGGTTGATAAAAGACTGTGTAATTTTTCTGAAATAACTGGCCTGGTTAAGTTTATGCTGATGGGTGTCTGCCAATTCCAGCCATAATTTTCGACTGTCTTCATGCAGGCCATATTGTTCGGACAGGTCCGCAAGAATTTCTTTTTGCTTTATTTTTTGCGCCAGCGTTTTTGCACCGGAAAGCTTCTTTTCAGCTATACGTAATAGTTCCCGGAAATCAGTTTGCAGATTAATGGTGCTGGGTTTTGCCACCATCAAATTTATCTTTTTTTTCAAGAATCCCGGTTCTACCTCAATTGTGGTATAGGATGGCAGTATCCCTGCACCCTACATTTGATATAAACCAGTCTATATGAACATTGGTATTTTAGGAACAGGTATTGTGGGCCAGACAATTGGCAGTCATCTTGTAAAGAATGGTCATAAAGTTGTGCTAGGTTCCCGGGTTGCAGCAAATAGTAATGCTAAACGTTGGGCCGAAACCTACGAGTCGCAGTATGGGGCTTTCTCAACTGCGGCTGCATTTGGTGATGTGGTCTTCAATTGTACCAAGGGTATTTATTCCCTTGATGCCCTAAAAATGGCAGGTGCCGTTAATCTCCAGAATAAAATTTTAATTGATGTAGCCAACCCGCTTGATTTTTCTTCCGGTATGCCGCCACGTCTTACTATTTGCAATGATAATTCCCTGGGAGAGGAAATTCAACGACTGCTGCCAGGCACTAAAATAGTAAAGGCATTGAATACGGTAAACAATGAAGTGATGGTGAATCCCGGAAAAATAAACGGGGGTGGCGCTGAATTATTTATTTGTGGTAATGATGAAGAGGCTAAAGCAACCGTCACCGAATTACTGGTAAAAGAATTTGACTGGAGAAGGGAATGTGTTATAGACCTGGGTGGTATCGTTCATGCAAGAAGCACAGAAGCGATGCTTTTGTTTTTTATAAGCCTGGCAATGAAGTACAGCAGTTTTTATACGGGCATAAAAGTGCTGCGGGGAAGTGCTTCCCCGGAGAATAATCAGGTTCAAAACGAGCTTAAAAAATATCCTGAAAGAATTGACGCTGTTGTATTGCCGGTATAAACCAGTACGGATTATAGAACTACTACTGAATTTTTTTAACCACAAAATGAAGAATATGAAAAAATTACTCTTACTGATCGGGCTGGTAGTGCTATTAACAACTGCCTGCAAAAAACAAACAGAAGAAGTGAATAATTTGACTAAAGTTGAGCAGCAACGACCTGTCTGTGGAATGGAAGAAGCCATGGCTGGTATATCTGCTGAAATGCGGCAAGCTATGATAAATGAATCTGTAAAAGCAGAATCACAAGCAGCTGAACTTTTACTGTTTTTGGATTTTGACGGAGCTGTTGTCTTTCCTGGATTTCCTTCACCAGCAGGTAACAGAAGCCCGTTATTAAGTGGAACCAGAAATTGCCCTGCACCTTCACTTTCGGCAGCGCAAATCGAGGAAGTGATAGAATTGGTCAAGGATGATTTTTCTCCCTTCAAAATTGTAGTTACTACCGACCAATCTGTTTTTAATACATACCCTGCTGCTAATAAACAAATATGCATTATCACAACCTTCCCGACTGTAATAGGAATGGCTAATGGTATAAGCGGTGTGGCATACTGGGCTGGATTAGGCTACCGTCTTCCATTTAATCCAAGTTTTGTTTTTGCAAACATCTTTGGTGGTGATCTGGCAGAAATAGCATTTACTATTTCACATGAAGCTGCTCATACTATGGGATTAGGCCACCAGAGTCTGTATAACAGTAACTGTGGCTTGATCAATGAGTATCACCCGGGTTTTGGTAATGGTACACTAGGCTTTGGCCCGATTATGGGAAATGGTGGCAAAAGAATTAGTAATTGGTTTGATCAGCCGTGCATTAATCCTAATTCAGGTGGTGGGCCTCAAAACGACTTTGCTTTATTGAATAGCCAGGTAAGTGTAAAAGAAGATGATTTTCCCAATGCAGCCGGCAATCCGGACAGCCATCAGATGGTAGTTGGCGGTCTTGTTGAAGGAATACTTGAGGAGGCAGGTGATGCAGATTATATCCTGGTTAATTTTAGATCACCGGGTCCGGTTACTATAACCAGTGAGAATATTGATCTTAAGGTTTCTTTGTTTAATCCAGGCGGACAACTAATTTCTGAACATAATAACCCAGATGACACACATGTTACTATTCCTTCTGTCCGGGGTCTTACTTTTCTGAAGGTCGAAGCGGTGAGCAATGCAAATATGTCCTCACAGTTTATGACTGGAAAATATAAAGTCTCTTATTAATAATGAACTGGATAATAAAAGCCGGTTTGTGAAAACCGGTTTTTATTTTGCCCTTTCTTGCCTGTCAATAAAGTAGTAGCTGCTGTGGCACAAAAAGGGATTTTGTCAATTGCTTTCCTGTAAAGTGTGAAGCAATCAGTATTCCGGCAGAACTTTTTTGTAAGCGAGATTATACAAGCTTATTCTCACCTGCCACTTTCAGCAATTGCTGAACAGAATTTACATTTAATTTTTGCATCAGATTCTTACGGTGCGTTTCTACCGTTAATGGGCTGAGAAATAATTTCTCTGCTATTTGTGGTCCGGTCAGTCCTTCATAAATGAGTTTCAGTATTTCTTTTTCCCGTCGTGTTAGTACGGGTATATTTTTCATTGCATCTTTCAAAGAATGGAACTGCTCTAGTATTTTTTGGTTGGCCGCTTTGCTCAGGAAGATTTTTCCGTTCATCACTTCGTCAATGGCAGTGATCAGCTCTTCCCGTTCCATATTTTTCAAAAGATAGCCATTGCCGCCATTGGCCAACAACTGGGTAATGATGCCGGCTTCATTAGTTGAGGTAAGCCCGATAATCTTTGTTTTTTTATTACTCTTTCGAATGAGGGAACATAATTCAAGTCCGTCAATATCTGGAAGGCTAATATCCAGCAAAATAATATCCGGATTGTTATGTTCCAGGAAGGATAAAGCATCCTTACCGGTTTTACAAATGGAAATGATCTGAAGGTATTCTATATCTTTTACCATTAATGTTATACCATCACCCACCAAAGGATGGTCATCAATAACGAGGATGGATATCATACGCAGTAAAATGTATTATTAACGAAAATACAAAAGCCAAAGGATAGCATCATTTTATTCATTAATTAAAAAATCCATCAGTACGGTAGTCCCAACTTCTTTTTGTGATTCAATGGATAGTTTACCATTTAAGTAGCTAACCCTGCTTTCAACAGAGCTAAGCCCGATATGTGTTTTTCCATCTGTTTCTGCCAGGTTAAAGCCACGGCCATTATCCTCTACCGTTACACTCAGGCGGTTGCCTTCCCGGTTAAATTGAATGATAGCTTCTGTTGCTTGTGAGTGTTTGATGATATTATTGATCAACTCTTGCAAAATTCTGAATAACATTACTTCGGTAGATCCGTTCAGTCGTTTATCCATGCCGTACGCCTGCATGGATACGTTGAGCAACTTTCCGGCGCTGGTGCTGTTGCAGAGTTCTTGAGTGGCCTGCACCAACCCGATTTTTATAAGTACTTCCGGCATCATGTTATGGGCAATGCGCCGTACTTCTTCTGAAGCTGTATTGAGCATGTCATAACTTTTAGTAAAAAGAGGATCAGCTTTTAACTCTTTTTGCTCATGCTGCAAGGTGCTAAAGTGCATTTTGATGGTGGAGAATAAACCACCCAGTCCATCATGCAGGTCTTTGGCTATCCTTGTACGTTCTGTTTCTTGTCCGTTCACCATGGATTGTAAGGAAACTACCTGTTGTTGTTTTTCAAGAAATTTAATTTGTTCTTGTTGGAAGCTGTTTTCCTTTTGAGCAATCAGATTTTTTTGTTTACTGTTTCTATAAAACAATCCCAGCACCAGTAATAAGGAAACAGCTGCCAGTCCGCCTATCAGCATTAGCCTGTTTCGCTTTACCAATGCCAATTCATTGGCTGTTTTTGTAAGCGTAAGGTCGGCAATTTCTTTTTCCTTTTTTTCCGTTTGATATTTTGCTTCCAACTGGCGAACATTTTCTTTACTGTTTGAATTACTCAGGCTATCAGCATAGGCAAACTCCAATTCGGCAAATGCAAGAGCCTGTTTATAATTCCCTTTATGTATTTCAGCCCGTCTCAGATTGCCGTAAGCATAATTCAGATCTTCAAAGCTGTTAATTTCCTTTGCATAATATAAGGCATCTATAGCAAATTTTTCGGCATCTGCCATTTGGTTTAATGAAATGCTTACACTGCTTAAATTGTTTAGAATGCGGGAGCGATAACTGTTATTGTTAATAGTATCAGTAATTTTTAAACCAATAAGATAATAATCTTTTGCTTTTTGATATTCAGAACGTAGTTCGTATAGCCGTCCAAAGTTTACATAAACAGCCTGCTTCAGTTCAAGATTATTTATTACGTTGCTTATTGCCAGGGCACTATCCATTACAACTTTTGCTTTATCTAACTGGTTTGTGCTACTGTAGATAATAAAATATTTATTATAAATCTGGATAAGTTGAGATTTGTTTTCAGCATATTCCTGCATCTTCATCGCTTTGTTAAGGTATTCTTCTGCTTTGATGTATTCTTTTTCCCGCAGAAATGTTTGACCGATGTTTCCATATGCAGCAAATAGTTTATGTTTCAGATGTTTATTTTCGGGTTGTTCCAGAATGTTTGCGTTCTGTATAAATAACTGCAGAGCTTCATCCGTTCGTGACTCATCGAGATAAAGCGAAGCAAGTATGGTATTATACATCAACTTATTGTCCGTGTTTTCTTTTTCAAAAAATGGTTTTACTTCATTTAAATACAACTGCGCAGAATCATTGATGCTTTTCATGTAATAGCATCTTGCTACAGCAAGTAAAAGACGGGTTAACTTATAGTTTTTGTTTGCTTTGGATAACTTAATTCCCAGGCCACTGTAATAAATGGCAGAATCTTGCTGGCCTTTAAAATAGTACAGATTGCTGAGCCCGGCATAGGCTGATATAACAGCTGTATCATTTCCTGACTTAATAATATTGAAAATACTATCAACCTCATTCACTTTTGGCGGTTGTGATTGTCCGGAGTTAAGTATAAGAAACAGAAGGGAAAAAATAAATATACACTCTCTAAGTTTTTGAGGATAAAAGGTCATGAGCAGTTGGTTAATGATTGTTTTATGCATTATTATTTTGGTAAGATAAAAACTAAAGAGCAAAATCTTCTACCTCCATTCAGGTATTTTTTATCCGTCAGATTCCCTTCTTTCAGGTATGTTTTTTCGCCTTACTGCTTTTTAATTTTGATGCTTGATTGAAAAATAAAACTACAGGTATGAAAAAAAATATTATCACTGCAGTTATTCTCTTTCATCTTTCTTTATTTACACTTTATCTGCATGCCCAGGTAGGTATAGGAACAGCCACCCCGGATACATCTAGTATGCTGGATATACGATCTTCCACAAAAGGAGTGTTGATACCCCGAATGACAGAATTTCAACGAAGTAAAATACCGGAGACTGCTGATGGACTGTTGGTGCAGGACTTGCATACCGGTAAAACCGGAACCAATAGGAATAATTACGGCCAGTGGGGTGTTAGTGATCCGGTTATTAATCCAAATGTAAACTTCACTGCCTTTTTTACAGCCACGGCAGTGCATGTTCTTAATTATAATGGATCAGTTCACCAATGGAGTACTTTTCCTATCACCGGTCCATTGCAGGGTTTCTGTAGTTCTGATTATATGATTGTTTTTGTTACACAAACACATGTACATGCTATCTATGAAGGCAGCGGTGGGTTTATTCAAATCAGCTCCCAGGCACTTTCAAGCGGTACAATAGTGGATATGGGAGTAACTGAAATTCTTAATACTAAGAGTACAGCTGTCCTTCTAAAAGGGAATACCGCTTACAGGTTCAGGCTGTCGGGAGCCACCTGGTCTACCCATACTTTACCATCAGCACCTGCCAACCTGAGGGTGTTAAAAGATTATATAATTTTTACTGCGGGTACATCTGCATTTTTTACGGAAGGAAACAATTTGCAATCGGAGCCAATTTCGGGTAGCAAAGCCACCATTTATGCAAATGCAGATGCGGCGATCATACATACAACCACTAATCTGTATTCATTTGCAAAGGATAATAATGGGTTTGTGCAAGTACTTACAAACACATTGGCAACTGCTGTTACCAATGTGTATGATAATGGACTTAAGAACCGGATTGTTGTTCAGTCGGCAGACAAATTACGGGTGTTACAGTATGACCCAATTTTCGGCGGCAGCGAATGGACATCCATAAATATTACCGGGCCGGTAGATAAAGTGGTGGCTGCTGATAAATTTTAAGGAAGAGGTAACAGTATGCAGGCTAAAGAAAAATTAAAAACCCATTTATGAAAAAAAGTATTTATCGGATAGACCATTATAAAAAAAATATTAGCATGAGAACTTTATTCTTTTTTGTGGTTCTGTTATTTGCCGGTATAACACAGGCCCAGCTTTTAAAAGTATCGGATGGCAGTAACATGACCATCCTAAGCGGCACAGTGTTTAAAGTCGAAGACCTTACACTTGTCCCCACAGCTGATTTTACCCTCAGCAACACTACCCTGGGTAAGTTCACAACCGTTACTCACACCACTTCCAATCCATATATTTCAAGGGTTTACCGGTTTACCAACACTACCAATGCTTTTAGTGGTTCTATACAGATTAATTATACAGACGGAGCAGAATTAAATGGAATTCCTGAAGATCAGCTTACCCTCAATATACACAACGGAACAGCATGGAATGCCCATCCGGCAACTACCCGTAACGCAACTATTAATTTTGTACGGACTAACGTTGCAGGCGCCACGGGAATCAGCGAACTGACGCTTGCCAATTCATTAAATCCGCTGCCGGTGACCTGGTTGTCGTTTACGGCTACCAAACAAAATCAAACGGCATTACTCAAATGGACCACCATACAGGAGCAAAACACCCGGAACTTTGTTGTGCAGCACAGCATAAATAGTATTGATTGGTCAGGTATTGGTGTGGTGCCCGCTGCTGGCAACAGTAGTATAATCAAAAATTATAATCATATACATACTAATCCTATAATCGGTGTCAACTACTACCGCATTTTACAAGTGGATTTGGATGACCGCAGCAGTTACAGCGTTATCAGGACGTTGACGTTTACAAAGTCAGATGAACCTTTTATCATCATCGGCAACCCGGTAATAAATGGTTTGCTTATTGTGCAGGTTAATACTTCCATTCGTCTTGCTTTATACACAGCGGATGGCAAATTGCTCTGGCAGGAGCAGGTAAATGCAGGCACAAAGAATATTGATGTAAGCCGGTATGCAAAAGGAACTTATTTATTAAAAGCAAACAGCACTGTACAAAAAATAGTGATACAATAGAAAATATTTTATTACAATCAGGAAACATACACCTACAACTTTTATACAATGAAACAAGCTAAACACTTATTATTTATTTTCTTGCTTATATCAACAGTTAGCATACAGGCACAGGTTGGTATTGGCACCGCATCCCCGGAGGCATCGGCACAATTGGATGTGAATAGCACGACTAAAGGATTTTTACCTCCGAGGATGGATTCTACGGAACGTAATGCAATTGTTTCCCCGGTTGAAGGGCTAACCATTTATAATACCACCATCAAGGCTTTCCAGGTTTATAATGGTACTGCCTGGTTTTCAACCGTGCATTACATTGGGGAAAGCTATGGAGGCGGTATTGTATTTTATGTGTATGATAACGGGCAGCATGGGTTGATAGCATCAACGGCTGACCAAAGCCCGTTGATAAATTGGTATTTTATGCCAAACGGTTTTCATCCGCTTACAGGCAGCACCGGCGATGGATTAAATGCCGGAACCATGAATACCGCAATGATAGTTGCCGCACAGATGGATGAATCACAAATAGCAAATCCTGCAGCAAAACTATGTGCCGATTATTCAGTTACAGTTGACGGTATTGCCTATGGCGACTGGTATTTGCCGTCAAAATACGAGTTAAATTTATTGCTCCTTCAACGTACGATTGTTGGCGGTTTTATCAACGGTGTATATTGGAGTTCCACAGAGTTCAGCAGCAGCAACGCCTGGCAACAAAGCATTGCCTTTGGTCAGGGTAATGCCTTCAAGGGTAACTCCAGTGCCGCTGTCCGTGCAATCCGAGCCTTTTAATCCTGCTTCATTACAATAAAGCGGTTAATTTTTAAGTTTGAACTTATGTTTGCCAGAGCGATGGCTTCACAAAATTTGTATTGAAACTAAACAACGAAACACTAACAAAGTATTTGCAAAAGGGGACGAAAAATATTAAAGTATTCAAACAATAGTTGAAAGGATTGAAAATTTTTTCATGCCCAAATCAGCCGGGTGTCTTACAAGGTAAGCACCCGGTTTTTATTTTGCCGAATCTGATTCGTTCGTTGTTTCTTCTTCCAGTATTGGCTCATTCAGTTTCACCACATGAGCTCTTTTCTTAGCTGCCCTGCTCATCATGGTCATGTTCAACATTTCCACGATGAAGGAGAAAGCCATACCGAAATAGATATAATTCTTCAGGCTTAGATCATGAGCAGCAGAAGGATCCCATCCTTCGATAACCAAACTAAGTCCGATCATTACGAGGAAGGAGAGGGCCAGCATTTTTAATGTAGGATGTTTATGAATAAAGCTTGATATTTTGGGACTGAATAAAAACATTACAGTCATGGCAAAAACTACAGCCGCTATCATAATTTCTACATGCTTGGCGGTACCGCCAGCAGTTATGATACTATCAAAAGAAAATACAGCATCAATGAGCATTATCTGACCTATGGCCTGGCCAAACGAAAGTAGTGGTTTACTTTTTAAGGTTTCATTCGGATCTTCACCTTCTAATTTGTGATGTATTTCCATCACTGATTTATAAATCAGGAACAATCCCCCTGCCAGCATCACTATACTTGCGAGGTCAAAACCTTTACCGGCAATACTAAAGACTGCTTTTCCTTTTTGTGACAGCAACCAACCCAGCCCCATCAGTAGTATACTCCTGGAAAGGATGCCCGTTATCATCCAGAAACGACGGGCCTTTTTCTGTGCTTTATCTCCTTTCAGCCTGTTTAAAATAATGCTGACAAAAATTACATTATCGATACCCAGCACCACTTCCAATACAACAAGTATGAAGAAACTGATAATGCTTTCGGAGGTGAAAAGATGTTCCATTGCTGATTATAAGTATTTACAGATTCGTTTTACAATTTTCGGGCCTATATATATAAACCCGGTCCACACCTGCACTAACGATGCTCCGGCGTTGATTTTTTCTTGAGCATCTTGCCCTGTAAAAATACCACCTGAGGCAATAACAGGAAGCTTTCCCTGTGTTTTATCACAAATATATTTTACGATCTCTGTGCTTCTTTCTTTTAATGGCAAACCGCTTAGTCCGCCGGCACCGATAGAAGTAACCCGGGACTCTGGAGTGTGGAGTCCGGAACGGCTGATAGTGGTGTTGGTGGCTACTAATCCGTCTAGTTTTATTTCCACTGCAAGGTCTATTACATCATTTATTTGTTCCAGGGTAAGATCTGGTGCGATTTTCAATAATAATGGTTTGGGATTTTGTTGTGCGGCATTGATCGTCTGCAGGTGCGTTAAAATTTTTCTCAGGGATTCTTTTTCCTGCAATTCTCTCAACCCGGGTGTATTGGGGGAACTGACATTTACAACAAAGTAGTCAACAAAGGAATGAAGTTCTTTAAAACAAATTTCATAATCTTTCCATGCATCTTCGTTAGCAGTCACTTTGTTTTTACCAATGTTGCCACCAATCAAAAGCCGTGAATGGTATTCTTTAGATGAACTATTCAGCATTGACCATTGACGTAGTCTCTCCGCAACTACCTTCACTCCATCATTATTAAATCCCATCCGGTTAATAAGGGCTTTGTCTGCCGGCAAACGAAATAATCTTGGTTTATCATTACCGGCTTGCGGTAGCGGAGTCACGGTACCTATCTCTACAAAACCAAAACCCAGGCATCCCAGTTCCCGCAGGTATTTTGCATTCTTGTCAAATCCTGCCCCGAGGCCTACAGGGTTTTTGAATCGTAATGCTCCAATTGACCATTCACCGACAACCATTGCCTCAGGTGAAAAAGAAGACCGGATGAATTTTTTAAAACCAATATTGCACAATAGTTTCAGGCAGTTCATCGAAAAATAATGTACCCACTCAGGAGGAAACAGAAAAAGAATATTGCGGAGAATGCTATACATGCCCTTTAATGTGATTAATTATAAGTATCCAGCTTATCCAGCACTTCTTTAGAAAACAATTTATTGATCATAGGGTCTTCTTTATTTAAGTTGACAAAACACCATTCTATTGCATACTCATCTTTTACGGCCACCATATCGCTGGTATGCCGGATTGTAATGACACCCGTTTTTAGATCCTTGCTTACATTTTCTGAACCATACTTTTCTGCAATACTCATGAGAACATAATCAACACCCCCATCCTCTGTTGCTGCACTGTCTTTATCGTTATTAAAAGTCATCAGCATATTCATCGAGTATTTCACTTTTGCATAGCTGCCATCGCCAATTTTAAAAACAGCAAAAACGGTATCAATCCTCAGCGAATCAAGTTCAACCTTCACTTCTTCACTGCTAAAAGCATCTTTCATGACCTTTACAAGTTGTTCCCGGGGAGCTAATGTGAACAGTTTGGGGTAGGTGTAATCCATCACTTTTTCAAAATCCATTTCATCATTCACTTTCATGAAATCTGCCAGCCTTTGTTCCAGCGACGTCTCTTTACCATTGCCTGTGTCGGCCACTTTCTTCTTAGAAGAACCGCAGGCGCAGAAAATCAATACAATAAATGCAAAAAACAGGTTTTTCATGTTTAATTTTTTTCAAAGAAACCCTATCTGGCCTGAAAGCAAAAACTTTTTTTCAACTTCTGCATAACCATTAATTTTGATGTAGAAAGTTGCATAAACAACTTTTCATTAATAATCATGCAGGAAGCATACATCATCGCCGGTTACAGAACAGCAGTAGGTAAAGCTAAAAGAGGTGGATTCCGGTTTTACCGCCCGGATGACCTGGCCGTGGAAGTCATTAAAGGATTGATGGCAACTGTTCCTCAATTAGAGGCCAAAATGGTAGATGATGTGATAGTAGGAAATGCAGTTCCTGAAGCTGAACAGGGACTTCAGTTTGGCCGCATCATATCCGCCAGGGCTTTGGGTTTTGATGTACCGGGTGCTACCGTAAACCGTTATTGCGCCTCCGGCTTAGAAACAATTGCAATAGCAACCGCAAAGATCAGGATGGGCATGGCTGATTGTATTGTGGCTGGCGGTACAGAAAGTATGAGCCTGGTGCCAACTGCCGGATGGAAAACAGTTCCTTCCTATGCCATTGCCAAAGACGAACCAGATTATTATTTAAGCATGGGCCTTACTGCCGAAGCAGTGGCAAAGGATTACAATATCAGCCGTGAGGCGCAGGATGAATTCTCTTATAACTCTCACCAGAAAGCAATCGCTGCTATTCAGAATGGAAATTTCAAACCGGGTATACTTCCTATTAATGTAGAAGAAATATATCTTGATGCAAAAGGCAAAAAGCAAAAGCGGAATTATATAATGGATACTGATGAAGGGCCAAGGGCTGATACTTCAATAGAAGCGTTGGCAAAATTGAAGCCGGCCTTTGCAGCAGGTGGTGTAGTTACTGCCGGTAATTCCTCGCAAACTTCTGATGGTGCAGCTTTTGTAATAGTGATGGGAGAGAGGATGATGAACGAACTAGGTCTGAAACCTATCGGCAGATTAGTAAACAGTGCTGTGGCTGGTGTTCATCCCCGCATTATGGGAATTGGCCCGGTAGCAGCTATACCAAAAGTGCTGAAGCAGGCAGGAATGAATCTTTCTCAAATTGATTTAATAGAATTGAATGAAGCATTTGCTTCACAGGCATTAGCTGTGATCCGTGAAGCCGGTCTCGACCCTGCCAAAGTAAATATAAACGGTGGCGCTATTGCACTTGGCCATCCGTTGGGATGTACTGGATGTAAGCTTACTATCCAGAATCTCAACGATATGAAACGACTCAATAAGAAGTATGGTATGGTGACTGCTTGTGTGGGTGGTGGCCAGGGAATAGCGGGAATCATCGAGAATTTATAAATAAGAGTAATGAGAAATTTGTTGAGAGAGCCGGCTGTAATAGCCGGCTCTTTTTTATACACTCATCTGAATGGTATTTTTACGAGGCTTCACGGTGAATAATTGCCCCCTATTTGTTAAAATTTGAGTAAACCTTTGAGTATCTTTAAAGTCAGTACTCATCGCTGAACCAAAAACATTGCTATGGACAGAAGAGACTTCCTGACTGCTAAACGCAGAAAAAAGCCTGCCGCATCTCAACAGGCATCCCGTAACATTACTGCAGGTATCAATCCCTACTCCGGCCCATGGACTGAGAATGAGATTGTTCACCTGTTAAAGCGAACCATGTTCGGTGCTAAAAAAGCCGATGTTGATTATTTCAGGACACGTACAATGAGCCAGTCTGTGGATGAGTTATTGAACCCAACCGCTCCACAACCTTCTCCTCCGATTAAAGAATATGCCACTTCTACCCAACCAGGTACACCCGATGCCAATATTGCACAGGGAACAACCTGGGTGAATGATATTAATAATGACGGAACCGTTCAGTCACAAAGAAGAGCTTCTTATAAGAAATGGCTGACAGGGAATATGATAAACCAGGACAGGAGCATCCGTGAAAAGATAGTGATGTTCTGGATTGACCATTTTGGAAATGAAACAAGCGATGTTGGTTATGGCAACTGGGCATATATGCAGCAAAATCTAATACGCCAAAATGCGTTGGGGAATTTTAAGCAGTTGATTGACGCTATTACGAAAGACATCATGATGCTTCGTTACCTTAACGGTTATCTTAATGTAGCATCGGCACCTGATGAGAACTATGCAAGGGAGTTACTGGAGTTATTTACATTAGGTAAAGGCCCCGGTTCACAGTACACAGAGAATGACGTAAAAGAAGCCGCCAAAGTATTAACCGGGTGGCAGATCAACGGCACTACTTATACTGCGGTATTTAATGCAGCCCGGCATTCAACTGTTAATAAAACGTTTTCCTCTTTTTTTAACAACACTGTTGTTACCGGAAGAACCGGGGCAACTGCCGGACAGCTGGAGCTAACAGATCTGCTTAACATGATTTTTGCTACACAAGAAGTAGCAAAGTTCATCGTCCGGAAGTTCTACCGTTTCTTTGTTTATTATACAATTGATTCAGCTACAGAAAATAATGTAATTACACCGCTGGCCGATATTTTCCGTTCTAATAATTATGATATCAAGCCAGTCCTTTCTGCTTTATTAAAAAGCGAACACTTCTTTGATGTATTAAATCAGAATTGTTATATCAAGAATCCGGCTGATCATGTAATTGGCTCAATAAGAGAAATGAATACTGTATTCCCAGTATTGACGGACTGGGATACTAACTACGGCATGTGGAATTTCTTTTATTCGACGATGGTAAATACCGGGTTAAACTTGCACGACCCGCCCAATGTTGCAGGTATGCCGGCTTATTACCAGGAACCACTTTTTCATGAAATTTGGATCAACTCGGACTCTTTGCCAAAGAGAAACCAGTTCACCGATGCGATGGCCAATAACGGATTCACCAGGAATGGTATACGGGTTAATTTTAATTTTGTTGCCTATGTGCAGCAATTCGCTAACCCCGGTAATCCAAACGACCTGATCGACGATGCACTCAAATTTATATTCCGCAATCAATTATCGTATGAATCTAAAAAGACGATCAAGACGCAAATATTATTGAGTAACCAGCAGTGGGATTATTACTGGACCAATGCATGGACGGCTTATATCTCTAATCCAACAACAGCTAATTTCAATATTGTCAATAACAGGCTGAAATCGTTGTTCCAGTATTTCTTTAACCTGGCAGAATATCAATTATCATAAATCTTTTTCATCTTAATAAAGCAAAAATGAAAAGAAGAGATTTTTTACAAAAAACTTTACCGGCAGCCACCTTGTTGCCAGCATTGATAAATGGATATTCTGTCAAAGCTTTTGCAGCCGACTCACCATTGGTGCAAGCCCTGATGCAAAGCACTACCGATACAGATCATGTGTTGGTTATTATTCAGCTTTCAGGTGGTAATGATGGTTTGAATACTGTTATTCCGATTTCTACCTATTCCAATTATTTCAATGCAAGATCAAATGTGGCTATTCCGCAAAACAGGATTTTACCTCTTGGCAGCAGCGGTGCAGGTATACATCCTTCAATGACTGGTTTACACACACTGCACAACAATGGAATGATGAAAGTGATACAGGCAGTAGGTTATCCGCAGCCAAATTTTTCTCACTTCCGTGCCACGGATATCTGGATGACTGCTTCAAACAGTAACCAGGAAGTATTTAGCGGCTGGGCCGGCCGTTACCTGAATTATGAATATCCAAATTTTCCAACCGGTTATCCGAATGTAAATACACCAGATCCATTAGCTATACAGATTGGTTCCACTACTACACTGACCACCCAGGGCCCTGCTGTAAATATGGCCATGAGTATTACAAACCCCAGTTCTTTTTATAATCTTTTAAATGGTACTACAGATCCAGTACCTGATACACCGGCTGGAAAAGAACTGAAATATATACGGTTGGTTTCGCAGCAAACACAAAAGTATTCAAGTGTTATACGTAATGCAGCGGCTGCTGTAACGCAACAAGCTACCTACCCAACTGGTAACAGCCTGGCTGATCAATTAAAAATAGTAGCCAGGTTAATTAAAGGAGGATTGAAAACAAGGGTTTATATGGTAAGTACAGGTGGTTATGATACCCACTCAGTACAGGTAAATGCTGCTGATACAACAACCGGTGCTCATGCCACTTTGTTACAAAGACTCTCTGATGCTACTAAAGCTTTCCAGGATGATTTAATATTCCTTGGGGTGCAGGATAGGGTAATAGGAATGACATACAGTGAATTTGGACGGCGTATCAAATCCAACTCCAGTGTGGGCACAGATCACGGAGCTGCAGCACCGATGTTTCTTTTTGGAAGCAAAATAGAAGCAGGTGTGCTCGGTAACAACCCAACTATACCCACTAACGCATCAGTGAATGATAATATCCCGATGCAATATGACTTCAGAAGTATTTATTCTACCATCTTGGAAAAATGGTTCTGTATTGATAAAACAGTGGTAGATGGATTATATCCGCCAGGTATTAATACACAACTCCAGTCGTTGCCATTGTTTAAGAGTAGCCTTACCTGTACCGGGGTTACACCGCCACCCGACCCGGCTTTTGATGCAATAATCACTAACTATCCAAACCCATTCACTACCAGCACAACGATAAAATTTTATACCGAAGGAGGACATACATTGATACAGATCATTGATACACTCGGAAGAGTTATCAAGACCTTACTGGAAAGGGATTATACAACAGCTGGTACAAACACCGTGTCATTTGATGCTGAAGGATTACCAACCGGAATCTATTATGCCCGTTTGCAAAATGGAGTGATACAGAAAGTCAGACCGATGCTGAAAGTAAGATAGTTTGAAGCTTTATATAAAATATTAAAAGGCCACTTCGTTTTGAAGTGGCCTTTTAATTGATCAGGTTATTTTATCATTAATCAGACTGCCTGTGACCTGCGTTCACCCAATCAGTAATTTTTTGTTTATCCACCAAAGTAAGTGGTGCATTGGGTAATTCTGGCATTGCTGATGGCAGGTTATCTACCGCCCGGGCTTTAATTCTATCCCAGTTACTGATGATGCTGGCATCGGTATCAAAATTCTTTCCGCCATTCACCGCACCATTAAGATGGCAAGGGCCGCAGTAACCGATTATAATTTGTTTTACGGCAGCATATTTTGGTCCGTAATTTAAGATCGCAATCTGTGCTGTATCTGTACAGCCATGCTGATTTTTGATTGTTACCACATAGTTACCCGCAGGAAGATTTGTAAAGTACCAGGATGATTGATAGGTCCCGTTATTCAGTTTATACGACATGGTGTCACCTCTCGGTTCCAGAACAGTGATAGTTCCATTATTGGATGTGCCAATCGCTTCTGTTTTTGTAGAAGTAATGGTATAATTAACGCCGGTACAAGGATCTGGAGGAGCAGGGGTATCGGTTTTATTACAAGCGGCAATGAAAATTACAGCACTACCTAATAAGCAGGAAAGAATCAGTTTTAGTGTCATAGTCCCTTTTGAATAATTAAGGTTCTCCTGGTTTAAACTAAATACCAGTTTGTTTGAACAAGATAGAAAATAGTGACGATAGTCAATAGGGCTTTTTACGATGAATTAAATTGGAGCCTGCATTAAATATTCTTTACCGGGCATAAAATTTTTTGCAACAACGATACATTTCAAATATATTTGCAACGTCGTATCAAAATTAGAATATGAGGAAATTAGTCCTGCTCTCCATTTTGGGAATATTGCATGCCGGATTGTTAGTTGCTCAAACTAATCTTAACAGTAATATCCTTGCAAAAGAATTCTCGCCGGTTGATCCAATTAAAGTCAGTCTTACAGGAAAAATAATGGATGCTAAGACGGGTGAAATTTTGCCCGGAGCCTCCGTTTATTTTGCTGATGACAAGATTGGAACATCAGCAGATGCAAACGGAAAGTATATTCTTACCAATATCCCTTCCGGCCATCATGTAGTTGAAATTTCTCATGCCGGTTATGCCACTTTGGTTGAGCATCTTGAGCTGAACAGTGATATGGAAAAAGATTTTAAACTTTCATCCATTGTAGTAGAAAACCAGGGAGTGATAGTAACAGGTGTTTCGGGAGCTACCAGTATCCGTAAAGCACCAGTGCCAGTTTCTTCTATCCGCAAAGCGGCACTACTGCAATCTTCTTCCACCAATATAATCGATGCATTAACGCATGTTCCGGGTGTATCACAACTTTCAACCGGGCCGGCTATTTCAAAACCATTTATCCGTGGGTTGGGGTATAACAGGGTAGTAGTGGTGAATGAAGGTGTACGACAAGAAGGACAGCAATGGGGCGATGAACATGGAGTGGAAATAGATGAACTAAGTGTAGGCAGGGTAGAGGTGCTCAAAGGCCCGGCTTCATTAATGTATGGAAGCGATGCGCTGGCCGGTGTGATCAACTTTATTACTAATACACCCGTTAGTGAGGGAGTAATGAAAGGAAATATTTTGTCCAACTACCAAAGTAACAATGGACTATTTGCATTGAACGGAAGTCTCGCAGCCAATAAAAATGGGTTTAACTGGAATTTGTACGGCACCTATAAATCAGCCGGTGATTATAAAAACAAGTTTGATGGCAAAGTGTTGAACTCCAGGTTTAATGAGAAGAATTTTGGTGGTTATATTGGTATCAACAAGAGTTGGGGATATAGCCATCTTATCTTCAGTCGTTTTGATCAGCGTCTTGGCTTATTGGAGGGGGAGAGAGATGATGCTACCGGAAAATTTATTTTGTTTGCAGGCTCTCCGTTGGAAAGAATTGCCACTGATGCTGATTTAGATTCAAGGAGTTTATTTGTTCCATCGCAAAGAGTGCAGCATAATAAGTTAATACTCGATAATAATTTTGCTATTAAAAAAAGCAGGTTAAAGATCAATCTCGGCTATCAGAATAATCAACGCCAGGAATTTGGAAACCCGGAGGACCCCGTCGAAAAGGAATTGTTCTTTGACTTAAAAACTATCAACTACAGTGTGCAATGGCAGTTACCCGAGTTAAAAGAATGGCATACTACTATTGGTGTAAACGGAATGGGGCAACGTAATGTGAATAAAGGTGCAGAAGCATTGATACCTGAATACAATCTTTTTGATATCGGCGGTTTTGTATATGCACAGCGCATATTTAAGAAAGCAACGCTGAGCGGTGGTTTCCGGTTTGATAATCGTTCTGTTGATTCCAAAGAACTTTTTGAAGGCACTGATCTAAAGTTTATTGCCTTTACCCGTTCCTTTGCTAATTTTTCCGGAAGTGCTGGTATCAGTTTTGAACCTTCTGATGCTGTAACACTTAAGGCAAATATTGCCCGTGGCTTTCGGGCACCTTCTCTGGCAGAGTTGGCAAGTAACGGGGCGCATGAAGGAACCAATCGCTATGAATATGGCGATCAAACCCTGCGATCAGAAACCAGCCTGCAAGTGGATGGAGGAATTGATATTAGCAATGAACACTTCGGAATAGAGCTTAGCACTTTTTACAACCGGATGAATGATTTTATTTTTTACCGGAAACTGGAATCAGTTTTTGGCGGTGATTCGCTGGTAAATGTGAACGGAGATGATATCCGGGCTTTTCAGTTTGACCAGCAGCCTGCAAAACTAGCCGGCATTGAAGCTTCTGTAGATATTCACCCGCATCCCATACACTGGCTGCATTTTGAAAATACAGTTTCATTTGTTCGTGGAAAGTTTGATAATTCGATTGATGGAAGCAACAACTTGCCACTAATTCCTGCGGCCAGATTAGTCAGTGAATTAAGAGCAGATTTTAAGAAAGCCGGTAAAGTATTCAGCAATCTTTATGTAAAACTGGAAGCTGATAAAACCTTTTCGCAGAATAATCCTTTCAGCGGTTATGATACTGAAACAGCCACCTCCGGGTATACGTTGCTGAATGCTGGTTTTGGATCCGAGATCATAGGTAGCAATAAGAAATCTATATTCAATATTTATTTTGCTTTGAATAATATTGGAAACACAGCGTATCAAAATCATCTTAGCCGGTTAAAGTATACTGCTGAAAATAGGGTAACAGGCAGAACAGGAGTTTTTAGTACCGGAAGAAATTTTTCGGTCAAATTGAATGTCCCCTTGAATTTTTCGAAAAGATAAATGGTCGGGTAAGGTATAAAAATGACTGCCGGTGGTAAAAAAGGCAGGTTTCTTTTTTATAGGTAAATTGTGCAATGGAAATTACTTTTAATACCCCGGCCTTATTATTTCCCGCTATTACGTTGTTATTGCTGGCTTATACTAATCGTTTCCTGGCATTAGCCAGCCTGATAAGGAAATTACACGATGAGTATATCAGTGGAAAGAAGAATAATGTATTATTTCAGCAGATAAGGAACCTTAAAAGACGGATCAATTATGTCAGAAGTATGCAGGCAATGGGAGTACTCAGTTTTTTATGCTGTGTTGTTTGTATGTTCAGTATTTATAAAGGGTGGATGAAAGCGGCTGAATACATATTTGCTGCGAGTCTGCTTAGCTTGCTGGCCTCATTGATCATTTCGCTGGTAGAGATTTTTCTAAGCACCAAGGCGCTAGAACTTGAGCTTAGCGATATGGAGGAGTTGGAAAAGTCAAATTTCTTTTCCAACTTTATCTCTGGCACCAATGAAAAAAAAGATTTGTAGATTTACCAGAATGAAAAGGCACTCTTTTTTTATATTACTTAGCTTAGTTACTGTGCTGACTATTGAATCCTGTTCAAAAGGTGGGGCCACTACAGATGATACTCCGCATGTAGTAACTCCCGAGGATAATACACCTCCGGAAATTTTCATTTTCACACCCACAACCAGCCAGGTCTTTACCAGTGGTAATGTGATCAGTATGACCGGGAGAATAACGGATGATCTTGGTTTGTTCCGGGGTACAATAAAAGTAATTAATGATGGAACAGGAGCTGTGTTAATGAGCCAGGCGTATGAGATACACGGACAAAAACTATATAATTTCAATCTTAATTATACTACTGCTGTTACCGCAGCCTCCGACTATACAGTAACCGTTTCCTTTGAAGATCATGGAGCGAATACAACCTCTAAATCTGTTTCAGTAAAAGTGAACCCCTGATCCACTAAAGACTTTGCATCAACTTCAGTACATTCTCCCAGCTTCCGCCATTATACACTTCTTTTAACCCTTTTGCTTTGAGCTGTTGAACAGCTGTACTGCTCCTGGAGCCAGAATTACAACAAAGAACAATGGGGAGATTTGTTTCTTTCAACCTTTGTGCACTGGTATTAATCCTGTCAACAGGTATGTTGAATGCATCTGGTACATGGCCCCGGTCATATTCTATACCGGTTCTTACATCAATGATAATGGCTCCTTTTCGTAACGCATTTTTAATTTTACCGGCGCCAAATCCAAAAAATGATAGTAATCCCATATACTAACTGACACTGATTTTATTTTTTCTTTCACCAATCTGCTGACGCCACATTGCATAGTACAATCCCTTTTCTGCCAGCAGTATTTCATGATTTCCGGTTTCCACCACATCGCCTTTTTCCAATACATAGATCCTGTCGGCATGCATGATCGTAGAAAGCCGGTGTGCAATCAGGATACTTATTTGTTCTCCCTGCAGTGAAATCTCTCTTATTGTATCGGTGATTTCTTCTTCGGTTAAAGAATCGAGAGCTGAAGTGGCTTCATCAAATAACAAGAGTTTTGGTTTGCGTAACAATGCTCTTGCAATGGATAAACGTTGTTTTTCTCCACCGCTTAATTTTAATCCACCTTCCCCGATCATTGTCTCAAGCCCTTTTTCAGCTCTTGCCAGCATATTCTGGCAAGAAGCCTTGTTTAATGCATCCAGAATATCCTCTTCACTGGCTGTCGGATTTACGAATGTCAGGTTCTCTTTAATTGTTCCGGAGAAAAGTTGGGTGTCCTGAGTTACAAACCCGATTTGGTTTCGCAAATCTTCGAAGTCAATGCTATTCTCATCAATACCATTGTACAAAATAGTTCCTTCCTGCGGCCGGTAAAGACCTACCAGTAATTTCATCAAAGTGGTTTTACCCGAACCCGAAGGGCCGACGAATGCGATCGTCTCACCAGTTCTCACTTTAAAACTAATATCATTAATGGCTTTATGTGCTGCGGTCTGGTGTTTAAAAGCCACATGATCAAATTCCAAGGTTTGTATCTGGCCGAGATGTTTTGGATTGGCCGCTTGTGGTTCAGGGGGCTTTTTCATCAGGTTGTCAAAATTCTCCAATGAGGCCTGTGCTTCCCGATATGTAAGAATAATATTACCGATCTCCTGCAGTGGGCCAAATACAAAGAAGGAGAAAATTTGCATGGTTACAATCTGCCCGGCATCCATTTTTCCCTGGTAAATGAATAGCATTAAGAGAAAGAGGATGATCTGCCGGAGTGTATTAACAAAAGTTCCTTGTACAAAACTGATACTGCGGATTCGTTTTACTTTGGTCAGTTCAAGACCAAGAATTTTAAATGTGTTTTTATTAAGCCGGCTCACTTCCTGTTTGGTAAGCCCTAGGCTTTTTACCAGTTCAATATTCCGGAGTGATTCAGTTGTTGCACCGGCCAGTGCAGTTGTTTGCCCCACAATCTTTTTCTGTATCGTTTTTACTTTTTTACTTAACAGGTTGGAAATAATTGTCAACAGAAAGATGCCTCCAAAATAAACCAGTGGAAGGCTCCAGTGTATAGTCGTAGCATAAACGGCCACGAAAGCGATACCTACGATGACCGGGAAAAGAATATTGATGAATGAGGCGACAAATTTCTCTGTGTCTATTCTTACTTTTTGCAGTACACTGAGTGTTTCACCACTTCTTGCATCTTCAAAGTCCTGGTAGGGTAGTTTCATGGCATGTTGCAGCCCTTCGGTAAAAATGGTGGCGCCAAATCTTTGTGTAATAAGGCTAAGGAAATAATCCTGGAATGCCTTAGCTATGCGGCTTACCATGGCTACTGAAATAGAAGCAACCAAAAGCCAGACCACCCCGTAAATTTTTTTTGTCTGTGCAGTTTTTTGCACCACTCCTGCTGCATCCATCTGCACACCGCTATCTATATATTCCTTTTGAGTAAAAAGAAAATCATTCCAGGTTAAGGGCTCCACTTTTTGGTGATAGCTACCCAGGTTCACTAATTTTCCAAATATGATGGGGTCAATTAATGAGAACCCAATATTGATGGCAGCCAGGAGTAAAACAAGTCCTACCAGCCATTTATAAGGTTTCAGGTATTTTAAGAGGATCTTCATGTAAAAAATTAAGGAGTAAAGATAATGGCTCTGCAAAAATCATAGGAATTGTAAATCCGGTAACTATGACATCCCTTTTTTGTCAGCAGCCTACCGAATATACGAATCTCTTGCTGTTCCGTCAGGCAAACTGTCATGCAGGAAACACTGCGGCCACACAATATAACTGTGCAGTATTTCATTTGTTGAAGCATGGGCCAGCAGGTTGTCGGCAATATATTGAATTGGGGTTTGCATTTTTATTAATTTTTCGGCGCCTGACTTATTTATTGCATACGCATAGGTATAGTCATGGAAGCCTGCTTTTTTTAAATGCTGTGAATGATTGACTGCATAAAGATTGCGGATAACCTGGTGATTCCATTTTAATCTTCCAAGGGTATATTGTAAATGATAAATGATCTTCTTGAGGCCTGTACCAATATTACTGACTCCATTTTTGTCCCAGCCCCACATCAACAATTCACAGTTGTCAGGAATTTCTTTTAATATTTCAGGAACCTGCTTCAATATGTTCCCATCGGGAACTGCATCATCTTCAAAGATCAATACCCGGTTATAATTATGAGCCAGCATTTCTTCATACATCATCCGGTGGCTCCAGGAACAGGCAATTTCTCCGGGCTTCATAGTTTTACTGAAACGATGATGCCGGCGGGTAAGTGTTTCATTAAAAATACCTTTTGCTTCCACTTCTTCAACCGTAAATTTATTTTTATCGGCCCCGAAAAAGAAAGTATACTCTAATCCGTTGAAACGTTTGGCAAATAGTTCTCTTCTTGCAACAGCAGATTCCACGCTGAGTACATATATTTTGTCGTAATACTGGTTGAGAAATTGAAAATATTCCTGCATGAAGTGAGAATTACGGTAAAGATAAAGAACCGCAGACTTTTTGACCCGTTACTGCTCCGGGAAATCTTTTGCCTGCATTACCCTGATGGCCTGGTTGATATGACGGTGTTCATGTTCTATAAGAATAGTTATCAAATTGCGCAAACTAAAAGTAACCAGTTTTGATACAGGAGAAGTGATATGCATCTTATCTATATCAACCCTGCTGCAAGCCGCTATATAGCTAAGTAAACTGTCGAGATGTTTGTGAAATCGTTCCAGGATCACTGCATCAATCTTGGTTTGATACGGCGAAAATATTTTCGGGGCATTTAGCTTTTTTCCCGGAATTTCCTGTACCTGGTTGATCAGCATCTTGCCAAAAAAACCACTGAAAGGGTTCCGATTTTCCCAAAAGCTCATGTCAAATTTGCTTTCTGATATTTTTTTTAATGAAGGGAAGTATAAACAATCAGAAACAATAAGATGATCCAGGCATTGACCAATACTCCATTTTTCTTCAGCTGGTTTCCAGCCCAGTTGCGTTAACGACAGATCGTTGAAAGCTGCTTTTACTTTTTCCCTGGCCTGGTGGCCCCGTTGCAGCATATCCCCGATAAAGGCCTCGTCTTTCATTAGCAGATTGTTTATGGAAAATTAATAATATCAGGCCATATCTTTGGTATTATCATTTTGAAATAAATATGTCATCTTTAGTTTCTATTGCACTTTGTACGTACAATTCAGGAAGGTTTCTTTCGCCTTTGCTGAAAAGCCTTTTGCAACAAAGCTATACGAACATCGAGATCATATGCTGTGATGATAAGAGTGCTGATGATACAGTGAATACATTAGAACGGTTCCGGGAGCAAAATCCGGGTAAATTCAAAATTTACAGGAACGAAGAAAACCTTGGACACATTAAAAATTTTGAAAAATGCCTCTCTCTTTGTACGAGTGAGTTTATTGCTATTGCTGATCATGATGACATCTGGAAATCTCATAAAATTGAGACATTGGTAAATTCCATTGGTGATGGTATGATGGTTTATTCTGATTCAATTCATATCGATGATAACAATAACGAGTTAGGAAAAAAAATCAGTGATACATTTCGTTTACATGATCATCCGCATCCTAATGCATTTATTTTTTATGATTTTATCTGGGGTCACAGTGTATTATTGAAAAAGGAACTCCTTGAGTATGCATTGCCGATCCCCGGCAAAATGCCTTACGATACCTGGCTGGCTTATACGGCTGCCTCCATCTCCCATATAAAGTATGTTGATGAACCGTTAACTTGTTGGCGCCAGCATCAGGATTCGTTTACAGCAGTAATGATGGAAAAGAACAGGCAGAAAAGAGAGAACAAGAACAGGAAATATGATGAGTATCTTGAAAAATTAGAGCGGATAAGATTATTGAAAGATAATGAGAGGTGTTCTAACAAAGCATTTATGGAAAAACTTTATTCAGCGTATAGCAGTATTCAAAACGGGTTTTCCTGGGAGCTTTTCTGGTTACTCACCCGGCATCAAAAAACCTTGTTTCCCATTTGGCGAAGGAATTATATCAGTAAATTGAATGAGTTCAGGAAAATGGCGAGAAAAGTTAAAAACAACGCATAAGGCCTTTGACACTTTCGCCGGTTAGCTAATAATATTTAGCAAGCAAACCGGCCAGGTATTCACTATTGAATTGCAGACCGGACTGTTGAAGGATGGGTTGAATAACCGATAAATCGGTTTCAAAACAACTTCCCTTATTTACTTCAACATAATTTGATTTTGTAGTAAGAAAAAATTCTATTGCGGTTACAATTTCTTTTACCGGGTAGTTGATAGGGCTTCCGACATTTATTGGTTCCACTGATGGCAGGCCGTTTTTTAGTATTTGGTCGGCTATCTGGAATACATCATCTATATCAATAATATTGCGGCAGGCATTTGTCCACAGGTCAAAATTGATCCCGTTTTTTATGTGGTAGAAAAAATAGTTTAATAAGGTATTGGGGTTTGAAGATCTTCCCGCCACATTAGACACCCGGAAAATGTAGTATTGCGGCACAGTTGTTTGAATAATCGTTTCGATTTTTAATTTGTGCTGCACATATGCAGATTTAACTTCATCGGGATCGTAAATGCTGCAAGTGCTGAAGTAAACGATTATTTTGTCCGGGTACTGTTGTATGCATTCTCTGAGTAAATCGATTTCCCTTGTGTAAGCTTCTGGATTTTTTGTTTTTGAGTTAGATACGCCGGATGCAAAAATGAGGAACCTGTCGTCTTTGTGGTACGATTCAAAACGATGGGCCAGTAATCCGCTTCCGATAACCATAGATCAGTTACTCAAAAATGAATGATGCAGTTTTAACGGCAGAAAGATAGGAATAATGTACTTACAGGGGAGTGGGATTATGCAATAATACCTGTTTGTTTCAAAAAATACCCGATCGGGTTAGGAGGGAAGTCGCGGTGAAAAATGGTAAATGATTGTTTTCCCATTGCCGGCCAGTTATGGCGTTGCTCCCATGCCAGTTCTAATGATTGATTGATAGCTTCTGGAGTTACCTGGGTAATAACCCAACCATTAATATTAGTATGAACCCAGGATGGCATATCGCCAACATTACTTACTATTACTGGTCTTGCCATTGCCAATGAATCCATGACCGTAATTGGCATTGCATCAATATGTGTTATTTGCAAGACAAGGTGTGACTGCCGAATTGCATTTTCATAGTCAGCAGCATTGCCTTGCAAAATTATTTTTGATTGCAGTTGGCTGTCCTGTATAATTTTTTGAAGTAACTCTTTGTCTTTTCCCGATCCGTAAAGATGAAGCTCCCAGTTCCTGTCTTTCCAGCCAGGGCTTGCTAATGCCTTTATTAATATGTCTTGTGCTTTTCGTTCGATGTCTAATGCTGCGAATACGGAAAAAATATACTTTCCATCCACTACACCCGGGTAAGGAGCGGGGCTTTGCGGAACTTCAAATGTAAGAGGATTGAAAAGTTTTTCCTGGTTCGGTATGCTTAATGAATAGGCTGCTTCCAGTGCCTTAAAGATTTTTGGTGTATCACCTAAATTCTTTACTGCTTTATCAGCCCACTTTTGTAAGAGGGAGAATTTTCGCAGAGAAAATTTTTCATTGATATTATAATTGTGATAGATAAGTACATATTCCTTCATTCTCTGGAAAAGCTTTTTGAAGGGTCCATGGGTTACATCTTTCCACCCGCCCTGGCTTACGATCACTTTATCATATTGCTCAAAGGGAACCTCTGCAACAGCTTTACTTAATTTTATTTTTCCTAACAGCAATTGTTTTTTGGTTTCCTCTTTTCCCGGCAGGAGAAATAATTTGCAACCGGCCTTTTCCAATTCTTTCATCTTTCCACTTTTTTCTACGCTGTCAAAACAGCAAACACCGACATCGTACTGATGACGGGCCATCCATAAGGCTGCCTGGTACCAAAGTTCCTCACTGCCGCCCCAGGCAGAGCCATTCATTACAGATAAAAAAAGAGTTCTCGTCATAGTCTGCTTGCCAAGGCGGCATATTTATTTAATATCATCCTGCCCATCCTTCCCGGTCAAGGCTCCTGTATTGAATTGCTTCGGCCAGGTGCTCCGGTTTGATGTCAATGCTTTCTGAAAGGTCGGCAATTGTTCTGGATACTTTTAATATTCTGTCATAAGCCCGGGCCGAAAGATTTAATTTTTCCATCGCTACTTTCAGCAGATTAGAACCTGCCTGGTTAATGATGCAAATCTCTTTCAGCATTTTGCTGCTTATCTGCGCATTGCAATAAATACCCGGATTGTCTTTATAACGGGTTGCTTGTATTTCCCTTGCATTAATCACCCGGTCACGGATACTGGCGGAATTTTCCTGTTGTTTAGTAGCTGATAATTCACTGAATGCCACCGGGGTCACTTCTACATGCAAATCAATCCTGTCGAGCAATGGGCCAGAAATTTTATTTAAATATTTCTGTACCGTTCCGGGCGGGCAGGTACAATCTCTTTCCGGATGATTATAATAGCCGCAGGGGCAGGGATTCATAGATGCCATCAGCATAAAAGATGCGGGAAAGTCAACTGCTACTTTTGCTCTTGAAATGGTAACCTTTCGCTCTTCCATTGGCTGACGCATTACTTCCAGTACTGTTCTTTTAAATTCAGGTAATTCATCCAAAAACAAAACGCCATTATGGGCTAATGATATTTCTCCCGGTTGTGGGTTGCCGCCACCACCTACTAAAGCAACATCGCTGATAGTATGATGTGGTGAACGAAACGGTCTTTTAGAAACTAGTGTAGAGTTTTCTGGAAGCTTACCCGCTACTGAATGGATCTTTGTTGTCTCCAATGCCTCTTGTAACGAAAGTGGAGGAAGTATAGTAGGCAATCGTTTTGCCAACATCGTTTTGCCAGCGCCGGGAGGGCCGATCAAAATGGCGTTGTGCCCGCCGGCTGCTGCTATTTCCAATGCCCTTTTAATATTTTCCTGACCCTTTACATCGGCAAAGTCTATTTCAAAATCATATTGAGCAGTAAAAAATTCTTCTCTGGTATTGACAACCACCGGTTCTAGCCCTTTTTCTTCATTTTCAAAAAAATCAATTACTTCTTTGATATGGCTGACACCATATACATTCAGGGTGTTGACCATGCCGGCTTCTTTGGCATTCATTACAGGTACAATCAATCCTTTAAACCCTTCCTTCCTTGCCTGGATGGCGATTGGTAAAGCTCCCTTTATGGAACGGATCTCACCGTCGAGGGATAGCTCACCCATAATAACATAATTGCTTAAGGCCTCTTTGTTTTTAAGTTGTTCTGATGCACCTAAAATTCCAAGCGCAATGGGAAGATCAAAAGGAGTACCGCTCTTTTTTATATCCGCCGGTGCCAGGTTAACTACCACTTTGGTACGGGGTACGTTAAAGCCATTTGTTTTAAAAGTACTTTCTATCCGCTGCAGGCTTTCTTTCACGGCATTATCGGGCAGACCAACAATCATCATATCTTTTCCCGAAGTGCTGAGCCAGTTGACTTCAATCGTAATGGTGATCGCTTCTACGCCATATACAGCACTGCCAAAAGTTTTTACAAGCATAGTTTGAAGGTAGATAAAATAACGGGAAGGGATACTACCTGAAAGTGGTATTAGTTATCCAGTATCCGGAGGAGGATTATATTAAAAAGGTACACTGACAAATTATTTAATTTCATTCACTGTTCCTTCAAAAAGAAGGGATACCATTGGGTCTGTCTCAACTCTTACTGGCTTCGATTTGACAGGAAAGACAAATGTTTCTGACCTTTTACTAACGGTTTTGATCATTCGTTTGGGCATTGTTACGGGTGACTCCTGTATCAATAGTTCGAAAGGGAATTCAAAATCGCCGGATTGCTGCGTTTGCTTTACCGTTACGGCTATATTGTTTGCTGTTTTATTGTATTTCCAGGTTACGTCGAGTCGGGGGTTTTCAGGGGTATAGAGCCACTGCTGAAAAAATTTATTTAATTTTTTTCCGGAAACGGATTCAAAAATAAACTGCAGGTCTTTTGTATCAGCATTTTTACCTGCATACGTTGAATAGTATTGCCTGATGGCTTTATGAAAAACAGAATCACCTAATTGCCGGCGCAGCATGTGCAACACCCAGCCTCCTTTCTGATAGCTGTTGGCATTCAGCAGGCTCATGTAGTTTGCTGTCGAATCAACCACCGGTCTTTTGCTTGATTTTACGAAAGCTATTATTTCATCCCTGTCTTCCTGCATCCTTTTATTTAAACTGTCGACCCCATATTTTGATTCAAGATAGATATGGGTGAGGTAGGTGGCAAAACCTTCACTTAACCAGAAATGTGCAAAGCTTTTTTCGGTTGCCATATTGCCAAACCACTGGTGAACAATTTCATGGGCAATCAATCTTTCTTCGCCGCGGAAACCGTTCACGGAATATTCAGAATAAAAAATAGCTCCTGCATTTTCCATGCCTCCAAACCTGGTCTTGGATTGCACATTGGCTAATTTTTTATAGGCATAGGGCCCGATATAATCTATATAAAAAGCAAGGATATCTTTTGCGATTGCATAATCATAAAAACCATCTTTCTTATTTTCCGGAAATACCCAGCTGCTTACCGGAACACAGTTGATGTCGCCAGCATTATTTACGGCGAAATCAGCAGCGCCAATTACCATTACTTTGGTAGGCAGCGGCACATCTTCCTTATAATGTGTAAGTTTTTTATTTCCGGGTAAATTGGTTTCTTCTATTTGAATTCCATTTGATATGACCTGGTAATGTGAAGGAGCCGTAACGATAAACTCAACGGTTGCCTTATCAGCGATATCGTCTACACAAGGCAGCCAGTTATGTGCCCTGTTGGGCCAGTTGTCGCCAAAAAAAGTACGGTTGCCATATTGGTTTTTGGAAATGATAAGTCCATCGGCGGGGATGCCTTTATATCGTATAAAAAAAGTACTGGTATCTCCACTTTTTTTCCTTTGTGGCAAATTGATAGTTAGTTTATTCTTTGCATGCGAATTCGGAAACATTTTATTATCATCAGATTTTGCCATAACAGAAAAAACAACCATCCCTTTTCCATTCGATACAGAAGTAAGGTCAAATGCCAGGCGATCGGTTTCTTCCAGAAATTTTACAAGGATTGTAGCTCTCCCGGAAATAGTATCTGTAGTATCATTTAAGTTAATTTCAAAACGATAATGCAACACATCAATATTTCGTTGGGCATTACCGGCCAGCAAAAAAGCCGAGCAAATAAGGGAAAACAATATCCTCACAGAGACAAATTTTGCAAAAGTTACCAGTTTGTTTCAAAACAAAAAACTAAAAAACCTGTAAGGGGTAATTACAGGTTTTGTTTAGTGTTTTATTGGCAATATTAGTTCAGCAGTTTCAGCGTTTTGGTTTTGCCGCTGGCTGCGTGCCGGACCTTCAGCAGGTAAACTGCCTTGGGATATTTTTCTACATCAATATTAATGAAGTTGCCTCCCGGATAAACAGCTTTTTCCATCGTCATCAGTGTTTGGCCGGTGTTGGTAAGCAAAACTATTTCAACAACAGAATTATCATTACTTACAACCCATAATACGGGATGGCTGCCGGGATGATCTAACAATTGAACCGAGAAGCCATTGTCAAGTAAAGTTTGATCCAGTACAACTTCTGTTTGTTTCGCAGTTTGCCCAGTGCAGAAACCATTATTGTAAGTATAAGTGATAATATGTGAGCCTAACCCTGCTACCCTTGGATAAAAATATCCGTTAACAACTCCATTACCACTAAAGGTACCACCTGCAGGTGAGCCTGTAAGTTGCACACCAAACGCAGCATGATTGTATACAGGTTGTAAACCAGACATTGCCACTGTCGGTGCCGGAACAGTATAAGCGATGACAGGTTTTCTTTGCCCGCTATTACAGGCTTCTGATGTTACTTCCACCTGCCAGTCATAAAAGAAAGGGTATGATTGATCTCCGGAAGCAGCAAAGGAAGAGCCAACAATATTGGCAACACTATTTAATTTAAATGGAAAACCAATATTCGGATTGGCGGTAGTGCTTGTATATAAACCCGCAACCGGGCTTGCTGATGAAAGCCCCAGTTGATGGTTTAATCCGGAAGGAACAAAAAAATCAAGAGTGATTTCTTGTGAACCTGCGGCCAGCGTTACATTCTTTTGCTGGAGTACATGACCATACTGGTCTCTCAGTTGAATAGTTCTTACACCGGCTGCCGACGCATCAACTCTCAGCTTCTTTAACTTGAAAGGAAGGAATGCATTAAAGATGAGGTATTCAGTTTTTGCAGCAGTATAGTTTCCGGTGCCACTAAAGGTGGTGGCAGCTGGCCCCAGCTTTCCACTTAGAACAGAAGGCTGGTCAGCTACATAGAAAGTAGTATTATTAAATAAGCTACCTGTTTGATAATTATTACCAATGAAAATAAGATTGCCACCTACCGGTGCATCATACCAATGCGCATTGCCGCTTGCATACAGGTTGGCTCTTTCGCCGGCGCAAATAGTGTCATTTGTTGTGATGGCAGGAAATGCACTGGTACCCGATTGGGCAATGTCTAAGGTATCGCTGGTAGTGGTGCCACAGGGAGTGGTAGCCCTTACCCAATAACGTCCTGGTTGACTGATCGTAACTTTTTGTGTTGTGGCTCCTGTACTCCAAACATAATTACTGGCACCACTTGCTTCTAATTGCAGCGTACTTCCCTGGCAAACAGTATTACCTTTTTTACTAAAAATGTAGGCATAGGGGTTGGTGTTGCTCGTCCGCTGTTTGGTAAGTACAGTAGGAGCAGCAAGCCAGTTATTGTTTTCATTCATTTCTAAGAAATGATTATCCGGATCTACTTGTACTACGACATGATAAGAACCGTTACAGGCTTCGTAAGGAATTTTCACAAAACTCTCATCAAGGTATTGATGATAGATGTCCACTTTGCCTACACTGATTCCCTGTTTGATATTATTACAACTGTATCCGCCACCTAATCCGTAATTAGGGAAATTATTATTCAGCAGCGTATTGCCATTTGCATCCTGGCAATCGCCAGGGCTGCCGCTGCAGGTGGTGAGATCGATCAGGCAGAAACTAACTTTTACGCCACTGTTTACAACAGGCCATTGGAGTGTATCAGTTATGGTTACATCTCTTAAACGTATTGTATATAATCCCCATCCTTCTATATGAATATGTCCATGCGAAGGGTGATATACCATCCAGCCGGCATCCCTGTCAATAAACTGAAAACTATTTCCATTTTTTTGATAGAGCCGTTGCTTGATCAGTCTTTTTGGAAAAGAGCCATCCGGGCAAAGAAAACCTGACGGAGGAACAAAATCAAACAGCGTATCGGAGCCACATAAATAATTGTTCGTAGATACTGTTTCTACCGGTCCCCAACCCACGTTAGGAGTAGAGACATCGAGCCGGAGTAAACCTTTGTTGGGAGAACTGGCTGCCTGGGTATATTCTGTCCACCCTGTAGTACCGTTTAATGATTTTTTCCCGGCTGTAATATCCGGTAGCAATAAGCAGGTAGTGCCACCGCCGGGACAAGAACATCCTGCCGGATTACCGGTACTGCATTGGGCACTTAGTAACTGTGCAAATAAAATAGCAGAGCCAAAAAATAAAGCATGGATGAACCTTAATCTAATTAAGCTACTCATAAATCAGTTATTGGTAAAAGACTCTTTAAATGTAACCATTTTGCCTGAATCGAAAATCTGCTGCCTTGCTATGGCAGCATGAATGATTGTAAGTTTAAGACAATCATTGTTTATATTGAATAGTGCCGGGATGAAATGTTTGCCATGAATGCCAGAATTCCTGGTAGGCTTGTATCATAGCAAGTTGCTCCCCTTTTAAAGGGCCGTCAATACAAAGGCCATCAGCATTCCAGGCAGAATTTGTCTTAATATCCCGAAGACCACCTGTTGTATCAGTTACAAATTGAAGAGACTGATTTTTTACCACCCGGTTCCATGCATGAAAGGAGGCATTATCTTTTTCTATTGTAATAACCAGTTTTAACTGACCGAGTGAATCGTTGATGATTTTTTTTGATAACAATTCATTCCAGTCATATGCTTTTGATTGGCCGCTATACAGAATGCCTACTATCCAGGATTTGAATTGCCAGGAACCTCTGTCTCTTTTTTCAAGTCCGCTGTTAATAGTACCGATATCAAAACCAACCAGGTCTTCATATTTTTTAGCAAAGACAGGATCGGGCTGCAGTATTAATGAAGTTGGATGTAAACGAAGCCATGCAGCTAATTGTAACTGTTGGGAAGGGATTTCATCCAGCTGGTATCCTTTCAATGGCCCGGCTATTGCCTTGCCGGTAGCCTGCTGCCACCAGCTTTTGGTAGTGTTGTCTTCAAACATGGCATTGAAATGATCCATACCTACCAGCCGGAAATTTTCTTTTTTGCCCTTTACTACAGGACTAAACACCCGACCTGTACGGCATACGGTGCAATAGGTAACGATAACAGGAGTGCCGCCAATTGTATCCTGTACCTGGTGATGATAACCGATGATTTCAATGGGGTAGGCTTTGGATTCGTTGTTAATCGTAACGCCCAGAACAAGTTTATCGGTGCCGACCCGGTTAGCAGCTGTTGTGACCAGTATTTTATTTTTAGGCTGGTAAAACATTTTGTCAGCCAGGAATTTGAAATTGACCAGGTAAAAAATTGCAGCATAAAGCAGCATACCGAAAATGAAAAAACCTTTCTTCCATTTTTTCCAATTACGGAATGATTGATAAACACCAACAGCAATCAACAAAAGGGCAATGATGCGGATAAAGAAGATGTATTTATTCAGAAAGTAAGCGATTGAGATCGTATTACTCCGCTGGCTGCCCGGGAAGGGCATAATAAAATATACCCGCAGAATTTCTGCAGTAAATAATATAAGTAAACCGGCAGGTAAAGCGAAACGTTTCATGCTTAGCTGATGAAACAGTAAGTTACAATTTATCCAGCATGTCCACCACCTTCTCCCGTTTAAGTATCACATACCCAATACGGTCATTGCTGATGCCTTCCTTTAGCTGGTAGCTGAATTCCAATTGCTCATCTCTAACATTGGTTTCAAAATAGCGGAAGGAAATATTAGGATAGTCTTTCAGCTCTTCGCCTATTTCATACAGGTGGGTAGAAAGAATAAAAAGGGAGTTTTTGATCTTGATAAGTCCTTTTATAACAGTCAGCGAACATTTCATAGCATCCTGCACATTCGTTCCTTTAAAAAGTTCATCGATCAACACCAGCCATTTTTTGCCATTGTTTATTTTTTCAATCGTATTTTTTATCCGCTGCACTTCATTAAAGAAAAAGCTTTCCCCTTTGGCGATATTATCCACCACATTAATATTACTCAGCAACCCGTCAAACAGGGTGAGTTTCATTTTTGCGGCCGGTACTCCCATCCCGATATGTGCCAGGAAAACGGCTGAGCCAACCGCCTTTATCAAAGTGCTTTTGCCCGCCATGTTAGCACCCGTCAAGAAAAGAAAATTATTATCAGGGTTCATCTGCAGATCGTATGCCACCGGCTTAGGAAGCAAAACATGGTACAAGCCCTTTGCATCTACCAGTGGTGTGTCCTGTTCTACAAACTCCGGGAAACTGAGATTATATGTTTTTACGGCAACCGCCATCGAATACCAGGCATCCAACCGGCTGAAAATGTCAATCAGTTCAAGGGTGTCTGTTTTGTAACGGCCACATAGATGGTAAGCGAAATACAAGAGCTGGCGGGAAGAAAATTTTTGTCCGGGTGTAGTCTCCGAAAGTTTTTGAAGTGGTGTTTCTTTCAACAGCTTGTCGATGCGGTTCGTATAAAATTGAATGCTGGGAGGAAGTTCAAGCCCTTCCAGCAATTCAGCAATTTGTTTGATGCCCCGGTAAAAGTCAGCGAAATGAACCAACGAATATTTTATCATGGAGTAGTCTTCGCTGTGCAGCCATTTGTAGAAGATGTTATTTAACGAGCCGGCATTTTCACTTACCGGGTCCAGCGCATAGTCCATAAACTTATCCATCATCAGCACCGTGCCATTGGTAATGCCGGTAGGCCAGTCCTTAACATGCTCCATGAAAGTGCGGATGATCTTCTGGGTGCCGATAATTTTCTTCACATCATTATGCGGCTCATTGAAAAATTTTTTCAGCCATTCCTTGCCGCCCGTGGTCCGGGTAAAATTGAGCTTATGAAAAATAGAAAACTCTTCTTCGGGATGGAAGATAGAAATGTCGCTGAATGATATTTTGTCTATTTGCATACTAGTGAATGGTGAACAGTGAATAGTCAATTTTAAGCGGCTTCAATTCACAATTGACTATTCACCTTTCACTTTTACCTGTCAAATTTAAGCCGTTGCCCTTTTTGAGATTCATCCCATGTTCCGTTATTGTAAACGAGATGACCGTTCACAAACGTATGAGTAATAGATGCAGGAAATTCAAAATTCTCTAAAGGACTCCACCCGCATTTATATAAAATATTCTCTTTTGTAACTTTTGTTGATTTGTTCAGGTCAACAATTACCAGGTCCGCATGATAGCCTTCCCGGATATAGCCCCGTTCTTTTATTTGGAAACAATCAGCCACTGCATGGCTCATTTTCTCTGCTATTTTTTCTAATGAAATTTTGCCCTGTTTATAATAATATAGCATCAATGATAAAGAATGCTGCACCAATGGCAAACCGGCATGTGCCTTTTCATAATTCCCCTTCTCCACTGGTGTAGAGGAGTCAGGGGCGATGTACTTTTCGGCCCATGTGTGTGGTGCATGGTCAGTTGCAATTACATCGAGCCTGTCATCTAATAGAGCTTTCCATAATGCCTCTTTATTCTGTGGTGCTTTGATAGCAGGATTGCATTTTATCTGGTTACCCAGGAGGGCATAGTCATCACTGGTGAAATGCAAATGATGTACACACACTTCAGCGGTAATACGTTTTTCTTTCAGCGGAAACATGTTTGTAAACAGCTGTAATTCTTTTGCTGTGCTGATGTGCAGGATGTGAAGCCTTGTATAATATTTTTTGGCGATCTGGATGGCATACAGCGATGATTCATAACAAGCTTCTTCATCCCTGATGATGGGATGGTCAGCAGCCGTCAATACTTTACCGGTGGCTTTTATTTTTTCCAGGTTCTGCCGGATTATTTTTTCATCTTCACAATGGGTAGCGATCAGTACTTCGCTTTCCCGGAATATTTTATCTAATGTATTGGGATTATCCACCAGCATATTACCGGTACTGCTGCCCATGAATATTTTTATACCGCAAATATCTTTTTTTCTGTCATTTGTTTTCAGCACTTCGTCTGCATTGTCATTGCCGGTTCCCATAAAGAATGAGTAATTCGCTAACGAGTGCCGTGAAGCGTTGTTGTATTTATCTTCCAGCAATTCCTGTGTGAGTGCATTGGGAATTGTATTCGGCATTTCCATAAAACTGGTAACGCCGCCGGCTACGGCCGCTTTTGCTTCGGTATAAATAGTGGCCTTATGTGTAAGCCCCGGCTCCCGGAAATGTACCTGGTCGTCAATGCATCCGGGAAATAAATATTTGCCCTCACCATTAATTTCAACATAATCTGTGTTAACCCGCCCGCTGGCAGGCCGGTCTGTATTAATCTGTGGCTGTATCTTTTCAATACGTCCATTCGTTATCAACACATCCGCCGTTATAATGTGCCCTTCGTTGACAACATGTATATTCTTAATCAGGTATTTTTGCATATCTTGTTCGATGAAAATTCAGACAAAAGTCAATACCTATGCAATTTAAACAAACCCTTGTAAGACTTGTATTTATCCTTCTTCCGTTTTCTGCTTTTTCTCAAACTACTTATTTTCCCCAGGGGGATAAAGCTAATATCCTGATCGAAAGGCTGGAAATAAAAAGGAAGACCGACTCTGCGCTTAATTTTTCAAAAACCCGGCCTTTTAGCCGCCAGAGTATTATCACTAATATTAACCGGTGGGAAAAATCAGGCACTGACAAGATGAAGCTGTCAAAGGTTGACCAATACAACCTGAACAGCCTGATGATGAATAATATTGAATTTGCCGGTGGCGACTGGAGCAGGTTTAAAAGCAAGAAACCTATCGCCAAACGTTTTTACCAAACCCCTGCTAATCTTTATGAGGTTCATATAAAAGATTTTGACCTCGTGATAAACCCTGTAATACAGGTTACCATTTCAAAAGAAAAGGATAATGACGAAACGCTGTACCTGAATACAAGAGGACTGAACCTGCGGGGAAAGATTGCCAACAAGATCGGTTTCTATGCCTATATCACCGATAACCAGGAAAAAGATCCTATGTATGTGCGGGATTGGGTAAGCAGGCGCAAAGCGGTGCCCGGGCAAGGTTTTTATAAAGACTTTAAAGGAACCGGCTACGATTACTTTGATGCAAGAGGATATTTTACATTCAATATCACCAAATACATTGATGCTACTTTTGGTTATGATAAAAATTTTATCGGCAACGGTTACCGCAGTATGTTTTTGGGAGATGCCGGTAGCGGCAACCTCTTCTTCAAACTGAATACCCGTATCTGGAAGATCAATTACCAGAATCTTTTTATGGAGCTGCATAATGCAGACAACAGATCAGGAGACAGGCTGATAGGGAAAAAATACGCAGCCATGCACCACCTTGATGTATCAGTTAATAAATGGCTGAATATTGGTTTGTTTGAAGGTGTCATCTTTGGCCGTAAGGACCGATTTGATTTTGGCTACCTGAATCCCATTATCTTTTATCGTTCTGTCGAACAGCAAAACGGAAGTTTTGACAACTCCGTTCTTGGTATTGATGCAAAGGCCAACATCGATAAAAAGATCCAGTTGTACGGACAGTTATCACTCGACGAATTTTTATTATCAGAAATAAAAAAGAACCGGGGTTGGTGGGCAAACAAATGGGGCATACAACTCGGCGCCAAATACATTGATGCATTCGGTATCAGCAATCTTGATCTGCAGCTGGAGCATAACAGGGTCCGCCCTTTTGCATATTCCCATCGTGACTCGGTGGCCAACTACTCCCATTATAATCAACCGTTGGCACATCCGCTGGGGGCCAACTTCAGTGAGTTTATTGGTATAGCCCGTTACCAGCCTGCACCCAAATGGCTGGCCGTTGCCAAACTTATTTATTATCAGCAGGGAAGGGATAGCAGCAGCCAGAGCTTTGGCAGCAATATTATTTTGCCCAATGTGCCGCCATTCAGAAATGGTGATTTTGGATACAGCATCGGCAGCGGCTGGAAGACCAATGTGTTGTACGCATCTTTCCTGTTATCGTATGAGTGGCGGGAGAATTTATTTTTGGAATTAAATGCGGTCTATCGCAAACAGGATACAAAAACACCACCGATCACTTCTGCAAATACATCGGTTATTTCTTTTGGGTTAAGATGGAACATGCACCGGAGAGAGTTTGATTATTAAACCCGGCTGCGTCCCCAATGTTGGAATAGTATTTTATTCGTTTGAATGGGTGATTTCATTAAGTTCGTTTAAATGAACACCTGAATCTTTCAAAACCTTGATGATAAATTCAGTTTTCTGTTTTGTATATTCTTCCCTGGTCATGCCTTTTTCTTTGATTAAAGATAATTTTAGCTCAGCATATTTATCTGCCAGTTTTTTGTCTTGCAATAAAGCGTCCCGGAATAGTAAATGATTTTTCAACGCTAAACTGTCGGAATAACAAACATACAGGTGGTGTGACTGCCATTTTTGTTTATGCAGGGTTGTCGGGCTAAAGTCGTTTATCTGTCTGAATGCAAAGCGTCCTGCAATACCTTGTTCACCTTTGTCGACATATCCAATTTTTTCCAGTCTTGATGAAATATCAAATAGTAGTGATTTGTTGTAAAGAATAATATCTATGTCTAAAATGGGTTTTGCAGAAAGTCCGGGTATGGAAGTGCTTCCAATATGTTGTATGTCTATGTCAAAGCTTTTGAGTTCGGATTCCAGTACGTTTTTTAGTCTGTTAAATTCAGCTTTCCATCCCGGATCGTATGGCTCAATAAAATTTATCATGGACAAAATGAAAATGTAGTAAATATTGTTTTAAAACTGTCTGTCCGGCACATTACTTATGATGAAGATCGGCACAAAAGCTCAATAAAATTCGGTCTGCCCGAACCGCTGCTTATGGTGAACCTGCCAGCCAGCATAGCAAATGTTAGGATTGTTTTTTCTTTTTAAGTTCTTTTGCCATCTTTAAAGAATGCTTCAATGAATTTATATTATTCCAATCGCTATGTGATATGATAATAAACTTTGGATTGCTGCATTTTTTCTGAATTTTTTTTAAGGTAGATGCATATGCTGTTACATTAGCATCTCCTAAATAACCCAAATCGTCGTTATCAACACCTTTTATTAAGCATCCACCGTAGAGAATTTTTTCTTTCTTAAACCATATTACAATATTGTCTGTGGTATGCCCTTGTCCCGGGTAATAAGTTTCAAAAGAATATTGTCCGACGTTGAAGACTGTATCTTTTGCCATTAAAATTTCGGCCCTTTTCTTATTATTCCTTTTGCTTAATTCATCTGTAAGGAGAGTAGTATAGGTTTTAATTCCCTGTTGCTTGTAATAGGCAAGACCCTCTGTTCTGTCGCTGTGCCAATGGGTTGCAAAACACATTACCACACTTTTGTTATGCTTTATTTTTATGCTGTCAAGCAATGGTTGAAATTGTGTTGTGTCCCAGGGTGTGTCAAACATAACAACGCCATTGTTTGTTACAAGATACATCCCATTGGCTGGCACTTGACTGTCTTGGTAAGTATTGTAAGTGGTATAAATATAAAAATCTCCTGTTAGATGTGAGATCTTCAGTTTCGTATTTTCTGCTTGTCCGAAAATATTGGTCAGCGAAAACATGAATGTCATTGTCAAGATAATTGTCCGCATAATACTCCTGAAAATTATTGGGTGATGAGCTATAGAATTTCTGATAACGCCAAACCATGTTAGCGGCCTTCCTGCCGGGCAGGAAGGCTCATTGTTATTGTTTGTCTACTATATAACTCAGTTCAGTTACTCCGCAAGTAAATTGCCGGGTAGTCAATAGTTTTAGTTTTATTTTGTCCCGATTGCTATCGGGATTGATGTCTGCAAACAATGGAATGCCTCGTCCAAGAATAATTGGATTAACAAATAGCCAGTAGCCGTCAATTAAGTTCTGTTGAATAAGTGAATGTGTTGCTGTCGGGCTGCCAAAAAGCAATATGTCTTCACCGGACTGTTGTTTTATTTCATTTAGGCTGTCCGAAAGGTTGTCGCTAATAATTGTTGTATTAGTCAATCCAGCATCCCGATAGCTATCGGGATTAATTGTTTTTGATAAAACAACTTTGTGACTTTTTTTATACCACACTGAATGTTCAATGTCGTGCCTGGTCGCTGTCGGCTTATCAGCTGCGGTAGGCCAGTAATTTTCCATCATCTCATAAGTTACCCGACCATATAATGCAGTGTCGCCTTCGCTTATCCGCTTACCGATGTAATCGAACATTTCTTCATCAAATTTAATCCAATCCATTTCACCGTTTGGTCCTGCTACAAAACCGTCAAGCGATATGTGCATAAATGAAATTATTTTTCTCATATAGTCCCATTTTGTATTGTTGTCTATGGTTTGGTGCTGTGTTTTACATCCAATAGCTATCGGATGAACGCTAACGTTCGAGTATTTGCGAAGGCAGGGAATTCATTGATTGTCCGGCCTGGCACAAGTGCCTATTTGAAAATATGTTGTTGAAGTTAAGAACTAAAGCTGAATATTAAACGTCGAGCCCGAACCACTGCTGATGCTTGCACATAGCTGATGTTGCATTGTCCAGCCCTGCTTTTGCAAATACTTTTGTTGTGCGTTCGTGCAATTTCAATTGAAGGTTATTTAATAACAGCCGGGTAAACAAAATCAAGGTACAGATCATAGGGAGTCTTCCTCATATTATGTAAGTCATAGTTGCCCGCAGTGATGACAAGAACTAAATTTTTGGATCTGTTCATTTCGATTTTTTGTCCCCCGTTGCCCGAAGCTTCAATTGTTTTTACCGGTTGATCCTGAACGCTATCAACCAGGGTCCAAAACTGATAACCATAGCCATAAGGTTCTTCTGAATAAATATGCGTACGCATTGACTCAACGACTAAACTGTTTGATATGATCTGTTTGTCATTCCATTTTCCACCGTTAAGGTAAAGCATTCCAAACTTCGCTATGTCCCTCGATCGCATACGTAAACCTGCCCAGGCGCTGAATAGTCCATTTTTTTCTTTGGTCCATTCAAAATGTTTTATTCCCAGCGGTTCAAATAAATGTTTTACAGTAAACTTTTCAATGTCCATGCCGGTAGCCTTTTCCACGATCTGTGCCAACAATTGTGTGCTCCCACTGTTATAATTAAACTTTGCTCCTGGTTCATTAACTATCGGTTGACGCAAGATAAAATCGAGGGCAAAGGATACATCATACTTTTTTAATGAATCATTATAGGATTGTTCTTCCTGCCAATTTAAACCAGAGGTCATCGTTAATAAATGCCTGATCGTTATTTCCTTCTTTCTACCTTCTGCATATTTAGAGAACTCAGGAAAAAAATCAAAAAGTCGTTGCTCCAGGTTTTTGATGATTCCCTGGTCAAGTGCAATCATTACTGCCGCACTTGTAATGCTCTTTGAAATACTCCTGATGTCATGAAGACTATCACGATGATGGTTTGTCAGACCGACAAAATCTGTTGCCCGGTTCTCATCGTGCCCGGGCCAGTATTTTTCATATACCAGTTTGTTATGGCGAAGGATTAATACACTGTGAATATTTGAGTAGTTGCCGGCTGTGATTGAGTCCTGCATGGATTTGATCAGCTTTTCATCCATTCCAACATCTGTTAATGTTGAAGTTTGAATCCCATCAACCAGCTGGTCAGGTTTGTTATATGTTGAGTTTTCATGGTGTGCGCATGAATAGAAAAGAATGAATAGAAATATAATGAACTGTTTCATTGGAAATGGTTATAACTTAAGTGTCATTATTTCTTTAAGTGTGTTGTCCAAGCACGACGCACAACACTTAAATATACGACACTAAAACAATATGTTTGAAAACCTAAACACTGATTTTCAACCTATTGCCGTTCGCAATTTGTATTGCAATTAGGGAAATGAAAATCACTACTTGCTTCAGTCGTAGATCTTAACTAAAACAACCGGGAGGCAAGTTTGCAGGAAGCAAAATTGAAAATGATACACTACCCGGTTATCCTTCCAGGTGAATCGTAAACACAATCATCCTGGATTGTATTTTGTCAAATACATTCGAGAATCTAAGATTGGCATCTCTTGCATGGATATTGCGCAGGCCATTACTGATTTTTATTTCAGGAGAAAATATAAAACTGGGAAAGTAAAAATTAAATCCAAGACCGAACTCAGGACCGAAATCATATTTTTCGATCTTCACTAATTCCTCCGCCTTTTTTGCACGGGCATTACTCGCCATATCAATATCCGCCTTTATACCAAGCAATGTATAAACACGGAAGTTGCCGAT